>JAIQFI010000097.1 GCA_020073345.1 Terriglobia bacterium | reverse complement strand
GTGACCAGCTTCTGGAAGTCCGCCACACCGCGGCCGTCATCGCGCACGATGAGCATCTCTGCGGCCGGATCGTAGTCGACCGCGACGAACGAGGCCTTGGCACGCCGGGCGTTCTGCATGAGTTCCTTCACCACCGTGAACTGGTTGGTGAAGGCGTATCCCAGTGTCGCGAGCAAGTTGGCCTCGTTGACGCAGACCTGAATGGTTTCCATCTTCAGTGCTCCTTTCAAATTCGAAAGGGGCCCTACACCCCGCCGGGGCATAGCGCCCCGTTGAGGGTTGTCCGTTCAGACTCCGGCGGAACGGTTTGGCGAGTTCACAAGAACGGCGTGGCAGAACAGGCGGCCGTCCGAAATCGCGTGTCTAACCGTGCTCTCGGGAAGCGTGTCGGACGTGAGGAAAAGACGTTCGCCCGTACTGTCCTTTGCAACCTGGCTTACTTCGAATCCCACGCTGCTGATGTTTACGCGGTACCGGACGATGCCGTCTGAGAGGACGGCGAAGAATTCACGTCCAGGCAGGCCCGTGATGATTTCGCTTTCCTTGACGAGGTACGCCAGATCTGATTCCGAGCGGACCGCGATGGTGTTGTCGTACCGGATGGGCTGTCCGGCAATGATGGCTCCATACATGTCGATCTCCTCGTAGTCGACAACATTGAAATGGCTTGGAAAGTGCGAGCGGGAACCGCTCGGCATCACTCAGGCGAAGAGATCGCTGTTGACCGTGTGCTGCTTGATCTGCTCATTGAGCCACTGCGGGTTGTTGACCAACTTTCGCTCGATCCAGTCCGGGTTCTGGACGATGGCGTCGCGAATCCAGGCAGGAAAACGCTCAAGCGTGGCGCCGAACCAGGCGTGCGCGTGGTACCGGATCCAGTCACGAATCTGCTCCACGTCGGTCGCGCCGAAATACGGCGTCGGCGAGAGCGGGCTCGAGGAGACGACCTTCACGCAATTCACGAAAGAGAACGGCTTGGCGTCTCCGCTGCGATCGGTGAAGACCCAGCGCAGAATGTCGATCTTCTCAAACATGGGCGTCTTCGGCTTACTGAGGTCAGCGAGCTGTTGGAGCAGCTTCCAGTGCAGAAGCACGACATCTTCTTCGGACCACTCGATTGCGGTGCTATCGTCAAAGACGCGGCGCAGGAGGGCGGTCTGTGCCTCCAGCCCAAGGTCCTCGAATGGCATCGGTTGTGTATCCGAGGATCGCTTGCTGAGGCCGGGGCGGCCTTCGGTGGGACTCGCATTCAACATGATTGCCTCCCGAAAAGGAAAAACGGGGGCAATGCGAACCCGTGGCGGGGGACGTATTGCCCCCGCGGGGTCGTTGAAATGCCGGAACGATCCGGCGCTCTAAGTGCTGGCTTGGGACTGCAACGGGTTGAGCCGTTTAGACGGTGTGCCAGCTACCGCCAAAGAAACCTTTGGGCGCGAGACGAAGGCTCGCCTCGAAAGGACTCTCGACGGACAAAGAAAGAATCGCGACGCGTCATTAACGACGCAATCGGATCTAGCTGAAGGGCAAGAAGCGCGTTGAAACCTTCCAGTGCTCGCCGAACGCTCGCAGGGCCAGCTCCTGCATGTGGACGCAAAATTAGCGTGTGCATTCGGTCGCTGTCAACAACTTCCACGCGAAAAACCACAACTTGGCGTCTTGCTACTCGACAATGCCCGGCTATTACGGGCGATATCGAGTAGTGCAAGCAAAGAGCAGTCGGCAAGCGACACGGTCAAGTCGCGCTCAGCGTTGTCGACCACCGGCCAATAGGCTCGAACGATACAGGTCCGATCGGAAAATGGCCGATTTTGAGGGGGGATTTTCGGGTGGATTTACGGCGGCGGCCGACCCACGATCGACCTTGTTGTGCATCACGGACGAAGGCGCACCGACCATGTCAAACATGCTACCGATCAAGGTGGACGACGGCAGGATCAACAATCGGATCCTCGCTAAGGAAGCTAAGAAGGACTACCTCGCCCGCGTCGAGTCAGCAAGGCGAAAGATCGCGACCACCTTCTACAGTCCAGAAATCAAGCGGTTGTTCCTGCGCTGTTTCGATTCGATGCAACTCAACACGCATTTCGTGTCCGTCATCGCGCGAACGCGGATACCGCACGAGGCGATCGAGCAGATCGAGGCGAATCTACGAGACCAGGTCGAGGCCATGACGAACGAAATCAATCGGGCGATCGACGGGGCGGAGGCGCTATTCAAGGGCCACGGCATCACGACCCTGGCGGTATACGACGCCAGGCCTTTGGCCCTCGAGGTGAGAGTGATCTCCGGCCTGGGTCGACGCTACCTCGAGATGATCAGTAAAGTCGACCAGCTCATGCCGATACTGGAGACCCTTGCGATCGATGACGTCATTTCACAGCGGGAGCTTGACCTGCAAAAGGCACTTTTCAAGAAAATGATCAAGCAGGTCACCAACAGTGCTCGGGTGTTCGCGGGCGGATTGCGCAGGCGGATGAATGCGATGGACCAAAAGCAGGAGGTCGCTGCGATCGCCAGTGATCCGCCCACAGACGATCAGTCAGACGCCGTAATCGCGGAAGCAGAGTCTAACGCCACGGATGCGGCGCGATTGGAGAATAGCCAGGACGCCGCCGTGCCTGTTTAGCAAAGGGCGAGCCGATGGCCACACGAGACCAGCGTAGTAGTGGCTCGTGAAGTCGCGAGTGGCACATGTCTACAACGATCTTGAGGCCGCTGCCGTAAGCCAAGGTTAGGCAGCTCGGCTTTACTCTTCAGTGGTTGAAATCAGGTGGCTCGCCGAAGCCCTTAAAAATCATCAGCGTAGATGAAGAAGCCCGCGATTTCTGTCTAACGCACGGTATTTGTGTGCAGACAACACACACGAACTGGAGATTTCCCGAAGTTTTCAACGGCGAAAGTGTCAAGCAGGATTATGCAGAAGCGCTGAAGTGGTTCCGGAAAGCCGCAGACCAAGGACTGGCTGACGCCCAGTTCAATGTCGGACAGATATACGAGAACGGCCTGGGGGTCAAGCAGGATACCGCTGAGGCGCTGACGTGGTTCCGTAGAGCGGCGGCCCAGGGGCACACTGCCGCCATTGCAGCGCTCGAGCATGACAGGCCCGAAGAAGCTGGCAACAAAGCGATCGAAAAGGCTGCGTTTGAAGGAGATTTGCAGAGTGTCCAGGACTACCTGGCCAAGAATACCGCGTCGATCGATGCTCCGATCAACTGCGGCGTCCTATTGCATCTCGCAGCAGGCGGAGGACAACTCAAGATCGTTGAATTTCTGCTAGGACAAGGGGCAACAGCTAATGTGCAGAACTGCAACGGCGCAACGCCGCTTCATCTGGCTTGCTATTCGCAAAACCTAGACGTGGTTACATTTCTTCTTCGTCATGGTGCCGACCCCTCGATTCGCGACAAATGGGGACAGGCGCCATTAGCCTATGCCGCCTCGCGTGCTGATCCAAGAATTGTGGAAGCGCTCCTAGGCGCAGGTGTTGACCCGAACATTCCAAATCATGCAGGTAATACGCCAGTTCATTTGGCGGCTTCCAAAGGCCATCTTAAAGTGTTAGAGCTACTGATCTCAAAGGGCGCAGACCCCAACGCAAAGAACAAGGAAGGAAAGACCCCCATGGAATTGGCCGCCGAGTACAAGCAAAAGGAGATCGTACGATTTCTTGAAAAGATACCTCGCAGGTGAGGCCGCCCACCCCAGTTCCCAACTCGATCTGAACCATGGCCACTTCCTGCCGTTCAGGCTCGGGAAAATTGGCCCGACTCGGCGTCCGCACCAGATCACATTGCAGCCGGTGCCTGAGAGCGGGTCACGGTCGGCCAATCGGCCGAAGGAGACGCTGGCGGGGGTGGGCTAGTCAGCGTGGACGTCCGCATTGAGTTGACGCCCTCGTCAGGCCGACCTCGGTAAAAAGGCGACGGTCGAGCCTGCGCCAGAAAGCCGACGGTCCATAGTTGGCCGACGGAAGCGACGTCGGCCTTGTTCAATCAGAAGTCGGCGGGACTCTGGACGAGTTTGTCGCCTTTGC
>JAIQFI010000017.1 GCA_020073345.1 Terriglobia bacterium | reverse complement strand
ACCCGTACCAGCGTCGGCTTCTTTCTCCGATGCGCACGCCTCCAGTAGTCCAGCGTGGACATCCCGATACCGTGCTTGGCGCAATACTCGCGCCGCCTCATCCCGCTCTTCGCAAATCCCTCAACGAGGCCTTGAATCTCTTCCTTGCTCCGCATCCCGCCATTTTCGGCGGATTCGAGGCACGCGAACAAGATGGGTTCCTCTGACGCTTACGCTCGACCTTGTACCCCGGCAAGGTCCGCTCACGATGTCCGAAATACTCTGGGACAAGGTGTTCTTCAAAGCGGCGTATCAACGAGTGCATGGCAAACCCGGGGAGTTGAAGCAAGATCAGTCCGCGATACCGCAATAATTCGCCCCGCGCCCTGGCCGCTTTGCAATCATGGGCGCGGATTCTTCGCTCGGTGCGCACCTTCACGGGCAGCGCGGTGCGGTAGCGGCTTCAGAAATTCAGGCTGCCTGAGAATTTAGTTCTGGCGGAGAGGGGGGGATTCGAACCCCCGGAACAGATTTAAGTCCGTTCGACGGTTTAGCAAACCGCTGCTTTCGACCACTCAGCCACCTCTCCGCGAAGTGGGTTGGTTCACTTGCGATGTTAACACTTGCGAACCTGCTCCTGCATTCGGCCAAACCCACGGCGATCTGTAGTGTGTCTCTACGGCCAGTCCTGCGCGCCGTGTAGGATTCTGATAACCTCGACGACGTTTTCGCCGACGCGATAGATCACCACGTAGGGCAGGTTAGTCATCACGAGTTCTCGGGTGTCCGCCTTGGTCCGATCCGCCCCCGGTGTGGAAACTTGTTGAGCGACGTGACGCTTCGATAAATAAGAAGGGCAAGGCGTCGGGCAGCCGCGGACGTGTCGCGTTCTTCGATGTAGGCGCAAATGTTCGTAAGGTCTTGCGTGGCCGGCTGGGTCCAGCGAATGCGCATCAGCCGGGAAAACGGCCGTCGATCAGCTTGCCGACTTCCTCGTGATCAACGAACTCGCCGCGTTCGGCAGCGGCCAAGCCTTTTTCAACTTCGTTGATAAACCACTCGTCATAGCTGACCAAACGCTCAACCGCCTCACGTACCAAGGATTGACTATCGCGGCCTTGCTCGGCAGCCTTGCGCTTCAGTTTGGCTTCAAGCTCCGCTGAAAGATTTACTTCCATAACAACCTCCTGGTTTCTTCGCCTAGCTCATCGCGGCCAGCGATTCCTGAACGCTCGGATGCTTGCCTGCCTCCACGTCTTTCCGGCGCAACGTGTGAAACGCCGTCAGGATCGAATTCGCCTTGGCCAGCGCCGCTGCCCGTTCGGTGAACGCCTCGAGTTTCTTTCCTGGAATCGCGTACACGGCGACGCCCGGCGTCAGAATATCGAGATACGCGCGCGCGCCGCAGCATCCCAGGCTGAGCGCAGTCTGATTGTGATTCAGAGCTTGCGGCACCACCGCGCACGCCGGCCGTCCCATGGCCGGAGGCAAGCCGCCCTCAAGCTGCTGCGAAGCTTCGGAAAGTATCAACGTTTGATCCGCATTCACGAACAGCAGCACTACATCCGGGGGCAGGGGAACCTGGCTCAGGGGACCGTAAATGACCGCCTGGGGACGGTTCTTGAGAACCGGAATGAGCGGAATATCCTGTTCGCGCACATAGCCCAGATCGGCGAATACTTTGAGCGCATCGCCCAGGTCTTTTTGCGCCGCGGGCGACGCATCCAGGTTGTGCGTATAGATCCCCACTCCGCACAGGTCGTGGTCGTGCGGCACGGTGGCGAACACCCCGTTCTCAGCCTCCTGCCAGAAGCGGCATCCAGCCGGGACCGAGCCGGTAAAATGCTTCACCCCGGTGGGAACCGCGTCGGCGAAGCAGACGGCCACCGGCGGACGCTCCAAGTGCAGGGCGTCGGTCAGAGTTTGGGCAAGAGCAAGGTAGGAAGGCATGGATTCATGGTACACCGGGGACCTAAACCCCTGGAAAACGAAAATGCTCACCCGAGGGTGAGCATTTACGCCTCCCCGCTCTCGCGGGGTGATGTACATGGGAGAATCAGATTCGACGGTTTCGCAACCGCCAAAACCTGGTTGTGACTTGGATATTAGGGCGTGGAGCAGATGAAGTCAAGGGAAAAAAGTTCACTCGAGATTCTAACCTTAACAGTCTGAATCTATGTGACTTGCCGCACAATACCAAAGTGGGCTGTTTGTGGAAAAGCTGTCATTATTCCGATCCATCCGCGCTCTGCTTTCCCTCTAAGGGTGCGGAACGTCAAGGCTTACTTATCCCCGATCCGAAGCAGCTGGAAGGGGTCGTCGTGGCCGGGCTTTGCGAACTTTCGGCGGATGACTCGGAAGCCTCCGAAGCCTATTCCGACGATGATGCTGAGGCCACCCAGTACCCCCGTGAGTACGAAAACGTTGAGAAACAGCTTGTACAGAACCAGTCCTTCATTAACCGGAACCTTCTCATTCAGCGTGAGATTTCCCGCATACTGGACCCCGGCCAGCACCCGTTCGGCGGCGTCCGGGTCGGGCGGCTGCACAATTACGCCCACCAGCGGACCGCTCCGTTTGGCGATAGTACCAGGGAGTTTCAAGAACTCCTCCTGCCGCTCGCGGGCGATATTGGGGGTCGGGTAGCTGAAAATGGCTAGGCTCAGGTCGCCTTTGGGCGTTCTGTAGCGCCCCAATTGGGCTTCCGTCCCGAGGTGGAAGGCCGCCAGAGACGGGGAGATCCTGGGCTCAAAGCGGGCCAGGGAAGCCGGACCGAGGATATACCGCTCGGAATTGGGGATCAGCCCGTCCTGTGGAAGATTACTTGCCAGGGCGGGTAGGGGCGCGTTGTCCAGCTGGGGGAGCTGGGCAAAAAGCAATTCCAGGTCCTTTTGTTCCGGGACGTCGCCGGAAACCTGAAAAACGTAGTTTCCGTAGGCAAAAACCGCGCCATCCGGTGTTTTCGCAAAAAGAGCTGTCAGCTTCGCCGGGGCGGCGTCGGCTGGACGACGCGTTTCAAAGAGTCCCAAAGCGCCAGTGGAATCGCGGAGGCGCCAGGCGGAGGCTGTAAAACGTTTTCCCGGTGCCGTGTATTGAGCCTGCTCGGCGGAGATGTACCCGAATTCCTGATAAAGCGCGGCATCCTGCGCCGCGAGCGACTTGGTTTCGCCCCTGGCAAAATCGCCGATCTGGTCCGGCAAGATCGCCGCGCCCAGGGGCAGTAGCGCCGCCCATAAGAGGACTAACTTCCGCAGCATTTTTTGTACTTCTTTCCACTGCCGCACGGGCAAGGATCATTGCGCCCCACGGTCTTCTTCGCCAGCACCGGCTGTTTCTTGGTCGAGCTTTCGCCGCCCACGAATTGCAGCTCGGCCATTTCCTTTTCCTTCTTGCGCTCGATCTTCCGTGTGAAGTCTAGCACCGAATTCTGCGCCGCGCGGGATTCCAGCTGGCGTTGTTCATTCGTGGGTCCGGAAGCCACGCCCACTGCTTCGGGCTGGCCGCCGCCGTCTTCATCTTCCTCGCTCCACAATTCAGGATGGGGGACATTGACGTCCACTGGACCTTCGCTGCGCTGCAGGAAGAAGAGATACCGGACGGTCTCGTCCTCGATGCGATCCATCATGTCCTGGAACAGCACGTAGGACTCTTTCTTGTATTCGACCAGCGGATCCTTCTGGCCGTAGCCGCGCAGCCCTATGCCTTCCTTGAGGTGATCCATCGACAACAAGTGATCCTTCCACTGGTTGTCAATGACGTTGAGCATGATCATGCGTTCGGTTTCGCGCAGCAGCGGCGCGCTGAGCATGTCTTCTTTTTCCTGATACTTCTTCTTGAGCTGTTCGAGGATTTCCTCCTCCGCCTGGCGGCGGTCCAGATTCATCAGATCTTCGGTGCGGATCTTGACGCCGAATTGCGTCAGGACGTCGGTTTCAAGCCCGGTCCAATCGTAGGCGCTGGGATGCGCTTTTTCGGGCAAGCGCGCATCGACGAATGCACCCAGGATGCCTTCGATGATTTCGAGTACGCGCTCCTTTTGGTCGTTTCCTTCGAGCAGGCCGCGGCGCATTCCGTAGACCGCCTGGCGCTGCTTGTTCATCACGTCGTCGTATTCCAGGATATGTTTGCGCGCGGCGAAGTTCTGCGCTTCGACGGCCTTCTGCGCCGCCGCGATGCGCTTGGTGATCATTTTGCTCTCGATCGGCACATCCTCTTCCATGCCAAGGCGCAGCATCAGGTTCTGCATGCGCTCCCCGCCGAAGATGCGCATCAGGTCGTCTTGCAGCGACAGATAAAAGCGAGCCGATCCAGGATCGCCCTGCCGTCCCGATCGTCCGCGCAGCTGATTGTCGATGCGCCGCGAGTCGTGCCGTTCCGTTCCCAGAATATGCAGCCCGCCTAGCGCGACCACTTCATCGTGCTCCTGCTGGGTTTCCTCTTTAAATCGCGTGAAGAGAGCATCCCACTCCTGGCGTTCGGGGGTGCCGACTGCCGCGGTCTGCATGGCATCCGGATCCTTGTTCTCCTTGCGCAGCCGCTCCTTGGTCATGAATTCCGGATTTCCGCCGAGCAGAATATCCGTTCCGCGGCCCGCCATGTTGGTCGAAACCGTTACGATCCCCTTGCGGCCCGCCTGCGCGACGATAAACGCTTCGCGCTCGTGATTCTTGGCGTTCAATACTTCATGGCGGACGCCCATCTTGCTCAGGATCTTCGACAGCTTCTCGGACTTCTCAACGGAGACCGTGCCGACGAGCACGGGCTGACCCTTCGCGTTCAGCTCCTTGATTTCCTTGGCGGCGTTGCGAAATTTCTCTTCTTCCGTGCGATACACCATGTCCTGGAAATCCAGGCGCTGCATCACGCGGTTGGTGGGGATCTGGGTGACTTCGAGACCGTAGATTTTCTCGAACTCCGCGGCTTCCGTATCGGCCGTTCCGGTCATTCCGGCCAGCTTCTTATACATGCGGAAATAGTTCTGGAAGGTGATGGTTGCCAGCGTCTGATTCTCGCGCTGGATTTTGACGCCTTCTTTCGCTTCTACCGCTTGATGTAATCCATCAGACCAGCGGCGGCCTGGCATCAGGCGGCCAGTGAACTCGTCCACGATGATGACTTCATCGTCTTTGACCACGTAGTCTTTGTCGCGCAGGAAGAGAACGTGGGCCTTGAGTCCTTGCTGCACATGGTGGTTGACCTCCATGTTGGCCGCTTCGTAAAGATTTCCCATGCCGAGCAGCCGCTCGATCTTGAGCGATCCTTCTTCGGTGAGAGCGACGCTGCGATGCCGTTCGTCCACGGTGTAGTCGCCGGTGGTCCACTTCTGTCCCGGCTCCTTGCCCTCGATCACCTCACCGCGGATCAGGCTGGGGATCAGGCGGTTGATCTTGTAATACTTGTCGGTGGATTCCTCGCTCGGGCCTGAAATAATCAGGGGAGTCCGCGCTTCGTCAATCAAGATCGAGTCCACTTCATCGACGATGGCGTAGTTGAACATCTTGAACTGGGTGCCCTTACCGTCGACGGCGGGCACAGAAATGGGTTCGATGCTCCGCTGGACGCACTCGGCGATCCGGAACTTCATGTTGTCGCGGAGATAGTCGAACCCGAATTCGTTATTGGTGCCGTAGGTGATATCGGCGGCGTAACTCGCCCGGCGCTCGCTGTCGTCCAGATCGTGCACGATCACGCCGACGCTCAGCCCCAGACCCTTATAGATCCGGCCCATCCACTCCGAGTCGCGCTTGGCCAGGTAATCGTTGACCGTCACCACGTGCACTCCGAGTCCCGACAGGGCATTCAGATAGACCGCGAGTGTGGCGACCAGCGTCTTGCCCTCGCCGGTCTTCATTTCCGAAATCTTGCCGCGATGCAGGACAATGCCGCCGATCAACTGGACATCGAAATGCCGCATGTTGAGGATGCGGCGGCCGGCTTCGCGCACGGTGGCAAACGCGGGGATCAGAACGTCGTCAAGTGAGGCGCCCTGCGCGATCTGCTCCTTGAAGGTGACCGTTTGCGCGGCCAGTTCCTCATCGGACAGCTCCTGGATGCGCCCCTCCATGTCATTGATGGCCGCGATCAGCGGGCGCATCGCCTTGATTTCACGCTCGTGCTTGGTACCGAAAACCTTGGCCAGCATGGCATCAATGGCCATAATCGAACCTCCCTTTTTTTCAGACTGCGATTGAATTACGTTCGGGTTGCGGGTTGACCCGGGTTCAGCAGCGAAGTTGGGAGAGATGTTGCGAGCGGGGAGAGAAGGGATCGACGGTCTGGCTCGACACCATCCAGAGCGAGTGCTTGAGAGGAGTTTCGGCCAGGGCCGCGATCGGTAAAACCGCTTGCGGCGAAGAGCGCTCCGTCTGTGCATTTAACGCCGACGATTCGGCCATCGGCGTCACCACCGACAGCAGCAGGCGAGTCAGGGAATTCGACTTGTGCTCGTTCGATACGGCGGGTCCCGCGGTCATAGCCGCAGAAATGGCCGACAGGCCAAGCAGCGGAGCCAACGTTACCAGAATTATTCGCCCGAATCGCACGGAAGTCCTTCCATTGCCGATCTTAGCACGAGTGATAATCTAGAAGCAGAGTGTTCCCGAAACTAATCTCCATCGGAAGCTTTTACCTGCCGACCTACGGTGTGATGGTTGCCCTGGCCTTTCTGGCTGGGCTTGCGATCACGGTCCGCCTGGGGCGCCGCAGCGGCCTGAACGCCGAGGGGATCACGAATCTGGCGGTTTACGTGGCCCTGGCCGGCATGCTGGGGGCCAAGATCCTGATGATCGTGTTTGACTGGCGCCACTACGCGTCGGATCCCGGCGATATATTTTCGCTGGCCACGCTCCAGGCGGCCGGCGTTTTTCAAGGCGGGCTGATTCTGGCGCTGGTCACCGCAGTCCTCTATATGCGCAGCCAGGGATTACCGTTGCTGGCCACCTCGGACGCTTTCGCTCCCGGACTCGCGCTGGGACATGCCATAGGCAAGGTCGGGTGCTTCGCCGCCGGCTGCTGCTGGGGAATCGAAACCAAAGTGCCGTGGGCGGTGAAGTTCCACGATCCGGCGGCCTACGCGCTCACGGGAGTCCCGCTCGAAATTGCGCTGCATCCCGCCCAACTGTACGAATCGGGCTCGGAAGCGCTGATCTTTGGATTTCTGTACTGGCGATTTGGGCGACCACACGCGCCCGGCCAGATCATTGGATTGTACCTGGTGGTCAGTTCGGTGACGCGATTCTTCATCGAGTTCACGCGCAATCACGAGCAGGCGCTCCCGTTCGGCTTGCCCTTGTCGATTACGCAGTGGATCGCGATCGGGTTGGCCGCGGCGGGCGCGGTTTTGCTAGTGCGGGCGCGGCGTCCAGCGCGCATCAACCAACCTGTTCACGCCTAAATAAACGAGGCGTTTCTGCCGATCCCCCCTGCAGGGATGCGTGTGCGCCAACAGTGTCATTTACGGCCAGGGGAACGAGGATTTGTCCTCATCGCAATGTCCGTGGCGATGGTGCTGATGCTGGCCGTAATGGGCCTGGCTTTCGATTTCGGCCGCATCTATATCGCCCGGAACGAAGCTCAGGTTTTCACAGACGCCGCCGCCATGGCCGCCGCGTCCAAGCTGGACGGAACCGATGCGGGATTGGATCGGGCGCGTCAAGCCGTTTCGCGGCTGCCCATGCGCTGGAACCTGGGGACCAAAGCGTTCACTGGCGTGAGGGTGGAGTTTAGTCCGGACAAACAGAGCTGGGCCAGCGTCGCTGCTCCCGACAATCAAGTCGAGATCACGTTCCTGCGCGCCGTTGGTGGACCCGCAGTGTTCACCGTGCCGGCGCACAGTGTCGCCGCGGCAAAACCTGTGAGGCTGATCGAATGAGACGCACTGGTCAACGACAAAACCAGAAGGGCCACGCCATGATCGAGCTCGCCGTCTCGGCGGCCGTGATGGTATCGTGCCTGGCGGGGACAGTGCAGTTCGGCTACACGTTTTACATCTACAACGAACTCGTGACAGCAGTGGGCAATGGTGGGCGCTACGCAGCCATGCGAACCTACCGGGCTGCCTCGCCAGAGGACATCGAAAAAGGCAAAGCTGCAATCCGCAACATGGTGGTGTATGGCGACGCCCGTCCCGCGGCTGGCGCCGTGCCTCAGGTCGTACATCTGAAGCCGGAGCAGATACAGGTGGAGTGGGTCATGGACGAATCCGGAAAACCTGCGGAGGTGAACGTCTCCGTCGCCGATTACACCGTGGACGCCGCATTCGGAATGTTTCGCTTCGCTGGGAGGCCGGCGGTCGAGTATCCATTCGTAGGGCGCTTCGCCCCATCGGAGAGTGAGCCTTGAGAATACTGTTTGCCCGCACAGGGCCGGCGCGGCCTTTCAATCGTTTGGAAAATTGGCAGGCAGGTGCCGCGCCAGGCTCCGTTGTGCGGGCAAGTTTCAAGGAACGACAGCGTGGACAAAGTATGGTCGAGGCAACTCTGGTTCTCCTCGTCTTCTTTACGATGCTGCTGGGCGTGATCGACTGCGGGCAGGTTCTGTTCGCCCACCAGTCGCTGGTGGAACGAGTGCGATCAGCGGTGCGCTGGGGCGTAGTGCATCCGTGGAATCAGGAGACCGGGGGCGATCCCATCGTCAACCTGGTGCTCTACAACCAACCTGAGGCGCCTCGCGCGAGCGCACAGACGTTTCTGGGACTGCGGCCGGAGAACGTAGTGGTTCGCCATCAGGCTCCCACGGCCGATCGGCCCGACGATGAGACTCTGGGCGTGACCATCGTAAATTTCCGGTCGCAATTCTTCTCTCCGTGGATCGCTCAAGCGGTGGTGAGCCCGCGGGCGGTCTCGATCACCTCGCCGATGGCGGCGCGCACCGCGGCCGTCAACCTTAAATAGCTCCCGGACGCTATCCTGAGTATTGGCGACCCTCAAACCGTTTCAACCGTATCGCTATACGTCCAAGGTCGGCGATCCGTCTCACCTACTCACCCAGCCTTACGACAAGATCAACCCTGCCATGCAGGCCAAATATCTCGCGGCAAGTCCCTACAACCTGGTGCGGGTGATTCTCGGAGAGCGACACAGCGCGGACAACTCGTCCGATAACGTCTACACGCGAGCAGCCAAGCATCTGGATGAATGGATCCGCGACGGCATTCTGGCGCAGGACCCGCAGCCGGGTTTCTACGCCTACTTTCAGGACTTCGCGGTGCCTGACACCGCCGAGCGGGCTACACGCATGGGATTCATCGGGCTCGGCAAAGTGGAGGATTACTCGGCGGGCGTGGTGTATCGGCACGAGCAAACGCTGTCGGGTCCCAAGAAAGACCGCCTGGAACTGCTGCGCCACACGCGCGGACACTTTGGGCAGATCTTCATGTTGTATCCGGATCGCGAAGGATCGGTCGATCAACTTTTACAAACAGCCACCGCTGCGAGCGCACCTGCGCTGGATGTTCTGGACGAGTACCAAGCCCGCCACCGGCTGTGGCCGATCACGGATCAGGCGACCACCCGGCACATGGCGGCGCTTATGAGCGACAAGAAGCTCCTGATTGCCGACGGGCATCATCGCTACGAGACGGCTCTGGCCTATCGCAATGAGAATCCGGGTGTGCCCGCCGCCGAATACGTGATGATGACTTTCGTCAATATGTATTCGCCGGGGCTGAAGATCCTGGCCACACATCGCGTGCTGCGGAACTTGGAAGGGTTCCAAGCCGCGGCGCTGCTGGCCAAAGCCCGCACAAGTGGATGGTCCGTTCGTGAGGGGATGCCGGAGCAGGGTCCCAGCGGAACTGTTCGCATCGGGCTGGTCGCGGCCAGCCGGTCATATGTGCTGGAACGGGCCCGCCGCGAAGGTGAACTGGATGTGCCAGTGCTGCACACGGAAATCCTCGGTGGTCTCCTAGGGATCAGCGAAGAGTCCGTGCGCGACGAGAGATACATCACCTACGTGCGCGGCGTCAACGCTGCGGTGGCCGAAGTCCGGGAAAAGGGCGCTCAGGCGGCGTTTCTACTGGAACCCACGCCGATCGACGAGATGGCCCGGATCGCCTTCGCCGGCGGCGTGATGCCGCAGAAGTCGACCGACTTTTATCCGAAATTGTTGAGTGGCGTGACGATCTACCGGCTATAAGCGGGGTATTAACGCTCGCAGCAGCGCCGCCAGGGTGTCTTTGACGCGGGCGCCGGTCTCGATCACTTCTTCGTGGGTCAGCTTTTGCGGCAGAATGCCCGCCGCCATATTGGTCACGCACGAAATCCCGAGTACCTTGATCCCCATATGGTTCGCCGCGATCACTTCCGGAACCGTCGACATGCCTACCAGGTCAGCGCCGATGGTCCGCAGATAACGGATCTCGGCAGGAGTCTCGTAGCTGGGTCCGGGCAGGGCGGCGTAAACACCCTCCGCGAGCGTCAGGCCAAGGGCCGCTCCGGCGTGCTTGGCGATCTCCCGATATGCGCTCGAGTACGCCTCACTCATGTCGGGAAAGCGTGGACCGAACGACTCATCGTTGGGCCCGGTCAGCGGATTCACGCCCATCAGGTTGATGTGATCGGAAATCAGCACCAGGTCCCCGGGCTTGTAGCTTATGTTGACCCCGCCAGCGGCATTGGTGATCACCAGCTTGGTGACGCCTCGCCAAGCCAGCTCGCGAATCGGGTACGCCACCTGTTGCGCCGTATAGCCTTCGTACAAGTGGGCGCGACCGGCAGCGACGATTACGTCAATCTCCCCGAGCCGCCCGGTCATCAGCTTGCCCGCGTGACCGATCGCCGTCGACACCGGCCAACCCGGTATATCCGAGTAGGGCTTTTCCACGCGGTTCTCGAGCGTATCGGCGAACCATCCTAACCCGCTGCCGAGTATGATGCCGACGCTCACAACAGCATCCCCGCGATACAGGCCGACATGAAATTCGCCATGGTCCCGGCCGCCACCGCCTTCATGCCCAACCGGGCCAAATCCGATTTCCTCGAAGGCGCCAGCGCGCCGATGCCGCCTACTTGGATGGCGACCGAGCTCAGGTTGGCGAAGCCGCACAGCGCGTACGTCGCAATCACGAAGGACTTCGTGTCCAGCGTGCCGCCGATTTTTCCCAGGTCCACGAATGCCACGAATTCATTCAAGATGAGCCGCGTTCCCAGCAGATTTCCGACCGTGGCGCAGTCGTTCCATTTGACTCCGAGCAGCCAGGCGATGGGCGCGAAAATTCGACCCAAGATGCCCTGCATCGAATCCGGCAGCCATCCGAAATAACGCGTGGCGTGGAGCGCCTGGATGCCTCCGTTCAGCATCGCAATCAGCCCGATGAAGGCGATCAGCATCGCCCCGATGTTCAGCGCAAGATGCAGTCCGTCGGACGCGCCGCGCGAAGCCGCATCGATGATGTTGACGCCGGGTTTCTCGATTTCGATCTTGACTCCGCCCATGGTCGCGGGCTTTTCAGTTTCGGGCATCAGGACCTTGGCCAGCATCAGTGTTGCCGGCGATGTCATGATCACCGCCGTCAGCAAATGCCGTATCTCGACATGCGCGATCAGGACGTAGGCCGCCATCACCGCACCGGACACGTGCGCCATCCCGCTGGTCATGATGGTGAACAGCTCGCTTTGTGTCAGCCCGGCCAAAAACGGGCGGATCGTCAACGGCGCCTCCGTCTGCCCCATGAAGATGCTGGCGGCGACGCTGGTGGATTCGGCGCCGCTGGTGCCCATCACGCGCTGCATGAGGACCGCCATGCCGCGCACGAACACCTGCATGACTCCCAGGTAATAGAGGATCGCGAAGAAGGACGCGATGAAGATGACGATCGGCAGAACCTGAAAGGCGAACACCGTGCCGAACTGGTCGTTGGGCGCGCCGAGCTTGTCGCCGAAGACAAACCTGCTGCCTTCGATGGCATAGCCGAGCATGCTGTTGACCCCGCTGCTTAGCGTCCTGAACCACTCGGCGACGGGAGTCTTTAAGACCAGGAACGCGAAACCAAACTGCAGTCCCAGACCCCAGTAGATGACGCGCGGGCGAATCGCGCGGCGGTTGTTCGAAAACAAGTACGCGACGGAGAGGATGACTACCAGCCCCAGCAGTCCCGTGAACCGCTGCATAGGAACCGCCTGGTTCAGCCCACGACTTCGAGAATCAACGCGCGTTCCTCGGGCGTGGTGGAGGAGATGCGGAAAGCGCCTTCCACCAGCTGCGCGGCTTCTTCCACCAGATCCTCGCGCGTGTAGTACAAGCGGCACAGCACGCCGCCCGCGTCCACCTTCTGGCCGACTTTAACCTCCAGAATCACGCCCACGGCTGGATCGATCGAATCGTCCTTATTCTCGCGGCCGGCGCCGATCATGGCGGACGCCAAGCCGATTCCTTCGGCATCGATGGCGCTGACGTAGCCCGCTCGCGGCGAATTGATTTCGCGCGCGCCGGTGGCGTTGGGCAGCAGTTCGAAGCGATCCATCACGCGGGCATCGCCGCCCTGTGCCGTAATCACGTCCTTGAGCTTGCGGTATCCGGAGCCGTCCAGAAGCTTAGTTTGGGCCAGTTCCCGCGCTTCTTCCAGCGTAGCGGTGATCTTACCCAGGTGGATCATACGGGCGGCCAGTTCGAGCGACAGACGCGTGAGATCGGTGGGTCCGACGTTCTGCAACGTCTGCGACACTTCCATTACTTCGAGCGCATTGCCGATGGCGAAACCCAGCGGCTGGTTCATATCGGTGATCAGTGCCTGGACCTTCTTGTCCATGCGCCGACCGATACCCACCATTAATTGCGCCAGGCGCCGGGCGTCGATTTGCTTCCTGATGAAAGCGCCCGACCCTACCTTCACGTCCAGGACCAGCGCATCGATGCCGGCGGCCATCTTGCGCGACATGATGGAGGTCGCCAACAGGCCGATCGATTCGACCGTGGCCGTCGCTTCGCGCAATGCCTGCAAGCGAACGTCGGCCGGTGCAACCTCTGCTGGCGCCGCCGCAAAAGCCAGCTTGTGCTCGTTCAATTGCGCCAGGAATTCTTCCGGGCTCAGGTTCGTGCGGAGGCCGGGAATAGCCTCCAGCTTGTCGAGGGTGCCCCCGGCGAAGCCTTGGGCGCGGCCCGCGATCATGGGCACTACTACTCCGGCGGCCGCGGCCAGAGGCGCAGCCACCAAGCTGGTTTTGTCGCCGACGCCGCCGGTCGAATGTTTGTCCACTTTGATGCCCGGTACTCCGGACAGGTCGAGCGAAGCTCCCGAAGCGATCATACGCTCGGTCATCGCGCTGACTTCGCGGTCGCTCATGCCCGAAAAATAGGTGGCCATGAGGAACGCGGACATCTGATAATCGGGAATCTCTCCGCTCAGATAACCGTCAACGAGAGAAGCGATGTCCTCTGCGGACAGTTCTTCGCCATCCCTCTTCTGGTGAATGAGGTCGACAGTTCGCATGTATAAGAACTGAGAGTACCATACTTGATTGGAAGTAAAGGACAACCGCCCGCTGCTGGTGTATCGCGATAGACTTGACACTAATGGCGCTTACAGCAAGTGAAAGGCTCGGCCCCTACGAGATCCTGGTTCCCATCGGGAAAGGCGGGATGGGCGAAGTCTATCGCGCGCGGGACGCGCGGCTCCATCGCGACGTAGCCGTAAAAGTCCTTCCGCACGCTTTTGCAACGGAGGCTGCCCGGGAACGTTTCCAGCGCGAGGCGCGCGCCGCTTCGGCTCTGAATCATCCCAATATTTGCGCTATTTACGACGTCGGCGAAGCCGCGGGCCATCCATTTCTCGTGATGGAGCTGCTCGACGGCAAAACGCTCCGCGAAGGCTTTGGCGGGAAGCCTCTCGATATCCAGGCGGCGTTGGCGCTGAGCATCCAGGTAGCCGACGCGTTGGACGCAGCCCACGCCAAGGGAATCATTCATCGCGACATCAAGCCCGCCAACGTTTTCGTAACCGAGCGCGGCATTGCCAAGGTGCTCGACTTCGGTTTGGCCAAGCAAAACCAACCGGCGGATACGGACGCTCTGACGGTGGACATGCTCACCGAGCCAGGCACGGCCATGGGCACGGTTGCCTACATGTCGCCCGAACAAGCACGCGGTCAGACCGTGGATGCGCGCAGCGACCTGTGGTCGTTGGGCGTGGTTCTGTACGAAATGGTGACGGGGTCACGTCCTTTTGACGGCTCGACGTCGCCGATCATCTTTGACGCGCTCCTGAACAAGACGCCCCAGCCGGCTCGCCAGCGGAATGCGAAGGTCCCTGCCGAGTTGGAACGTATCATCGGCGAGCTTCTGGAAAAGGATCGCGCGCTGCGGTACCCCTCCGCGGCCGAACTTCGCGACGATTTACAGCATTTACAAACGAGCTTGAGCCCGGCGGCCGCTGGTCTGAGAAGGAGCCCTCGGCTGAAATTCGGAATCGCAGCCGTCGCCACGCTGATTCTGGCCGCCGGCGGATTCGTCTTTTGGCAGCAACGCGGCCAGGCAAGGCTGCTGACCGACAAAGACACGATCGTTCTTGCCGACTTCACCAACACCACGGGGAACCCTGTATTTGACGAGACTCTTCGCCAAGGGTTGGCGATTCAGCTGGAACAGTCGCCCTTTCTCAGCCTTATTTCCGAAGACCGTATCCAGCAGCTGCTCCCCCTGATGGGGCAGCCGGGGGATGCGCGGCTAACTCCCAAGATCGCTCAGGAAATTTGTGAGCGAACCGGAAGCGCAGCTGTCCTGGACGGCTCGATTGCAAGCCTCGGAACCCAATACGTCGTGGGGCTGCGCGCCAAGAACTGCCGCACTGGAGAGATTCTCGATCAAGAGCAGGTGCAAGCCGCAAAAATCGAAGAGGTGATGACTGCCTTGAGTCAAATTGCCAGCAAATTCAGAACCCGAGTCGGTGAATCGCTTGCCACGGTTGCAAAGTACGATACTCCGCTCGCCGAGGCTACCACGCCGTCACTGGAAGCCCTGAAAGCCTTTAGTACCGGCTATAAACTTGTCTCCTCTACCGGCGATGCCGCCTCTCTGCCGTTTTTCAAGCGCGCCGTCGAGATCGACCCCAATTTCGCGAAGGCGTATGCGATGCTTGCGCGCGGGTACACGGACCTGGAGGATCCTGCTCTCGCTGCGCAGAACTCGACGAAAGCTTATCAGTTGCGGGATCGCGTCAGTGAGCGGGAGAAATTCTTCGTCACCGCTTCCTACGAAATCGATGTGATGGGGAACCTGGAAAATGCGCAACAGATCTGTGAGTTGTGGGTTCAAACCTATCCTCGCGATGCCCAACCTAACGGCTTTTTATCGGCGATGATTTCTCCCACCTTCGGCCGATACGAAAAGGCGGTTGAATACTCCAAGAAGATGATCGAGCTCGAACCTGATTTTTCCATCGCGTACGGAATTCTTGCCTTTGCTTATCAAAACCTTGACCGCCTGGAGGACGCCGAGAAGGTCCTGCAGCGAGCTGCCGAGCGCAAGCTGGACGTTGCCGATTTTCAGGTCGAGAGATTCGACATTGCGTTTCTCAGAGGGGATCAGGCAGGAATGGATCGGGCGGTGGCACAGGTCCAAGGAAAGCCGGGATCGGAAGACTGGATGTACGAGCACCAGACGTTTGTCCGGGCGTATTCCGGTCGCTTGAACGAGGCGCGAAAGATGGCACGGCTGGAAGCGGACCGGGCGCTGCGGACAGCCCAGCGCGAAAAGGCTGCGTTGTACGAAATGCAGGAAGCTTTGCGGGAAGCCTTTTTCGGGAGTCCGCCCGAGGCGAGGCGAAGCGCGGCGGCGGCCCTTGAACTTTCCAAGGAGCGGTATGTGGCTTACGGCGCAGCCTTTGCAATGGCGCTCTTAGGAGATTCACGGGCCACCGCACTCGCCAATGATCTGGAGAAACGCTTCCCGGAGGATATGGGCGTCCGAGTGAGCTACATGCCTTCGTTGCGGGCCCTGCTCGCGTTGAACGCTGCGCCGAAGGGGGGCGGGCCGGCCAAGGCTATCGAATTACTGCAGGTCGCCACCCCTTATGAGTTGGGCGCACCGCGCAGCAGCACGCATGCGTTCTTCGGGGCGTTCTATCCGGTCTACGTGCGTGGCCTGGCGTATCTGGCCGCACATCGAGGCGCCGAAGCCGTTGCGGAGTTCCAGAAGATTCTCGATCACCACGGGATCGTGGTGAGCGATCCCATTGGCGCGCTCGCGCACTTGCAACTCGGCAGAGCGTTCGCAGTCTCGGGAGATCAGACCAAGGCCAGGACTGCCTACCAGGACTTCCTCACCCTTTGGAAAGATGCGGATCAGGATAACCCCGTCCTGATAGAAGCCAAGAAAGAGTACGCGGCGCTGAACTAAGTCCCACGCGAGAATCTGTGAGTTGTGTGCCTCATGGCGATCAACGTGCCTCTAACCGGTTGAAGGACATTCAATCAATGAAAAAATTATTGGCACTGATGTTATTGGCGGGAGGTTGCGTATTCGGACAGGTATCCTTCGGGATCAGCATTGGCGCACCTCCGCCTCCCCGTGTGATTCGGACTCGGCCCCACAACCCTGGAGCGGGATATGTGTGGGTGGATGGCTACTGGTACGCCTCAAACAATCGCTATGCCTGGCATAACGGATACTATACGAGGCCTCCTTTTGAAGGCGCGGCGTGGATAGGCCCTCGCTACGAAGGGAAACAGTTTTTTGCGGGGTACTGGTCCGGCAATGGCCGCCAGGAACAGCATGATCATCGCTGGGACAAGGACAAAAAGAACCGGGATTATGACCGGAATTCGGACCAGGGAAATCACGACAACCGGCGCTAGATCGGAAAGCGGCGTTCGAAAGGCCTGACCATACCCGGTCACGTGACCAGGTACGGTCAGGTCCCCACGGGCAGATTCATCAGTGCCGCCAATTTCGGCCAGCGCGGGCTGGCGCGCAGGGCCTCGCCGATGGCAGTCTGCAAAGTCGACGGGACCAAGGAATCCCGCTCTTCGATAGACTTCTCATACCAATCCGCGGCTGCATCGATTTCGTTGCAGCAGGTGTGGAAGATCGCCCAGCCCATGGACGTTCCGTAGCGCTCGCCGGAGCCGAGCTTCTGGGCCAGTTCTTTGCCCCGGCCGGCTTGGCCCGTGTGCACCAGCACTCCCGCGTAAATGCCGATGCTCGGCGCGTACCAGGGGGTCAGTGCGAATGCCTTCTCGGCGATCGGGAGCGCTTCGGCAAACATTCCGCGGGCAGCATAGAGTTCCGCAAGGTAGACGTAGGACCAAAAGAAGTTTGCGTCCAGATGGATCGCTTGACGGAAATGTTCCTCGGCCTCCGCATAGCGGCCCACGGCGCCAAGGCTTGCTGCTACAAAGACGCGTATCGTCGTTTGGAGCGGGTCCCCCTGAAGGGCTTGTTCCAAGTGCGCTACTGCTTCCGCCCGGCGGCCTGCTCCTAAAAGGCAGAGTCCGCGGGTAAAGTGACAGTGCGGCGACGCGGCCTCGCTGTCCGTTGCCAATGCGCATTCGGCTTCGGACTGCTTCCAGTTTAAGTCAAAGATTCCGGCAAGAATACCGAGGGTGGAGTGCACTTCCGGGAGCGCAGGGTCCAGTTGCAGAGCTCGCTGCGCCAAGGCGCGGGCAATGGGCGCCGCCTCGCGCAGCGGCGTCATCGCCAAAGTGGTCCGGCCAAAAAGATAGTCGGCATAGAGGGCCTGGGCCAAGGCGTATTTCGGGTCGAGCGCTATGGCCTGCTCGTAAAATGCCTTGGCTTGCTCCATCGACTCCGCTGTTACCTTCCAGTGGAAGTGCTTGGCCTTCAGGAGGGCTTCGTAGGCCGGAAGCTTGGGCGTGTAACGTGCCTTCGCCGCGGCTGCTGGAGACAGCTTGACCTGCAGTGCGCCGGAGATGGCCGCGGAGATTTCGTCCTGCACGGCGAATACATCCGCCATCTCGCGGTCGTAACGTTCCGACCACAGATGGCTCCCATCGGCCGCTGTAATCAACTGCGCCGTCACGCGGATGCGATTGCCGGAGCGGCGGACGCTGCCTTCAAGCACGGTGGTGACTCCGAGCGTCTCGGCGATCTTACGGATGTCGGTGTTCTGTCCCTTAAAAGCGAACGCGGAGGTGCGGGCGATCACCTTCAGGCCAGGCACCTTGACCAGGGCGTTGATGATCTCTTCCGCCAGGCCGTCGCTGAAGTATTCCTGTTCCTTATCGCCACTCATGTTGGCGAAGGGCAGGACGGCGATAGACGGTTGGTGATCTTGTGGTTTGCCGCCCAACTGCTCCAGCGCGGCGCGCACTTCGGCAGCGCTCGCAAAGCGATCCGCCGGCGACTTGCGCAGGCAGCGCCAGACGACTTTCTGCAAGCCGGAGGAAGCCTCCAGGGGCGGGGGCTGGTCGCGCAGCATGGAGGCCAGACTATCGAATGCGCGGCGTCCAGCGAGGAGTTCATATAAAACCGCGCCGAAACTGAACACATCCGAGCGCGCGTCGAGCGTCTTGCCTTCGGCCTGCTCGGGGGACATGTAGAGAGGCGTGCCGGAGACACCCATGGTTTGCGTGGCGTTGCCGTCTGAGACCAGTTTGGCCAGGCCGAAATCGAGAAGCTTGGCTCCCGTCGCGGTCATCAGAATATTGCCGGGTTTTAGATCGCGATGGAGAAGCCCCTTCGCATGCGCGGCTTCCAGGGCCGCGGCGATCTGCAAAGCCGCGCGCACGGCATCGAACTCGGTCATGGGGCCTTGGATGGGCGAGCCTTCGACATATTCCAGCACCAGATAATCCGGGCCGACGTCGTAGATCTGGCAGATATGAGGATGGTTGAGTGCCGCGATGGCGCGGGCTTCCTGCTCGAAACGCGCGCTGTGGCTGCCTTTCAGCTGTTTGACGGCAACATCGCGATTCAGACGCGGGTCTCTGGCACGATACACTTCGCCCATGCCGCCCGCGCCAATCGGCGCCAGAATCTCATACGGGCCGAGTTTGTCGCCTGCAGAAAGGGGCATGCGTCTGATTCAGCTACGCCGCCCGCAGCAGAACTGCTGTGATATTGTCGGGGCCGCCGCGCGAACGGGCCAGCGCGATCAGCTCCTTGCTCTTGGCCTCGAGCGACCCCGGGGAAGACAGGGCCTTCTTCAGTTCCTCGTCGCTCAACACGCCATGCAGTCCGTCGCTACACATCAGAATCAGCATGCCCGGCGACGTTTTGATCCGGTGCGTGTGCACGCGCAGGTTCTCGGAGACGCCGATAGCCATGGTCAGCACATGTCGCATGGGATGGTTCTTTAGGTTTTCCTCGTCGATCCCCAGGCGCCGGCCCACTTCGTTGACCCAGGTTTGATCCTCCGTGATGATCTGTAGTGTGCCGTTCTCGAACGTATACACCCGGCTGTCTCCCACGCTCGCGATGAGGAGGTCGCCGTTGTTCTCGACGGCCGCCACCAGAGTCGTGCCCATCCCTTCCATTTCGGGGTTGCCCGCAGCGGCGTCCATGACCCGCTGATTGGCACGTCCGAAGGCCACCACCAGACCATCGGAGTCCATAGCTTTGCCGTTTTGCTGGACCGCCTGCTCGATGGTTTCCGCGGCTAAGCGTGACGCGTGCTCGCCCGCCTGCGCGCCCCCCATGCCGTCGGCCACCAAATACAAGCCGATGGCGGGGACCACCAGGAAATAGTCTTCATTATTGCTGCGGACACAACCTGGGTCCGAAGCGCCAAAGGCCTCGAGCATGAGCTTTAAGGATTATAACCAAGACCGCTCCATCACTGTCGCGGATCAGAAGCTGGCGGCGATTCGAGGATCGACTTGAGCTGGAAATACACGCGCTCCTCGTACGTGTCTTTCAGTCGCTCCAACGCCTGTAGCCGCGCGTCCGAGGCCGTTGCCGAGCGCAGCCCCTGCTTTTTGAGGCACCGCCCGAGCAGCAGCGTCGCCATCTGATCGCCCGAGTCGCGATCCAGCACCGCGCGAAACCGGTCGGCGGCTGCGGCGAAGTCTCCCTTCTTGAACAGCGCGTAGCCCAGGTTGAAATGGTAGTCGGGATCGCTCGGGTCTTGTTCCAGCGCCTTGCGCATCGTTTCGACGGCTTGGGGCAGGTTCAGGCGGCTCTCCGCGGCTCCCAAATTGTTCCACACCGGCGCGATGGGAACCTTTTCGGCGACGGCCTGAAACGCTTTGTGAGCACCTTCGAAATCGCCCGCCTGATAGCGCGCGATGCCTAGAAAGAAACTGGCTTCGCGATAGTGATTCTCGGCGGGACCCACGCGCTCCAGCAACTCCGCCGCCTCCCGGTATTCCTTCCGTTCGAAATGGATTTTGCCCAGCTCGAAGGCCGGCGGGGAGAAATCCGGATCCAGGCGCGCCGCCTGGGCGAAATACTTCTGTTTCTGTTCCGGCGCCGCGGCCAGCAGTCCGCGAATGTAATTCTCCAGAGCATCCAGGGGCACTGGAGCGCGCAAGGAGCGAAATTCCGACTCGGCCGGAGCGCGCGCCGGAGCGACCACCGTCAGAGCCCGCCAGGCCAAGTGCGATTCGAGCGTCGCCAGGTCCTCGAGCGCGCCGGTTTCTTCAAAGACGGCGCTTTGACGAAGACGCCGGCGGTCGGAAACGCGTGCCTGAATTCTCAAAGATCCCTTGGAAGCACCCGCGGGTGTTCCCGCGGAGCTGGCCGCCGACGGAACAAACGAAAACGTCCCGTGCACCACCTGTTCGGCATCCAGAACTTCTCCCAGCTTGAGGATGGAGCCCTCCGTGAGATCCGTTCGTTCCCGCAGCTGGAGACGCCGGTAAGCCTCGGCGATGTCCTTGCGCTCCAGAGTGAAAACGCCGCGGGCGGCCAAGGCGACCCGCAAGGTTTCGGCAATGCTTTCGCCGATCCAGTCCATGCTGGCTGGGTTTCCGATTGCGGCGGCCGATGGACCGGAGCCGCTCGAGACGTTGGAAAACGGAAGGACGGCCGTGTTATCCGCGAGCAGCGGAATCGCACCCGACAAAACCGCGAGCGCGGCGCGCAGATATGACCGCATGTTCACAGTTCACAGTCTACCAGCGGTAGAAACGAGCTTATGCTTTGCGGGCAGGCTCGGGAAGCTCTCCGGCGTTCTTCGGCGGCGTCACCACGTGTTGTTCGGCTTCCTCGAAGCCGTGGACCGTCAGAGTGTAGCGTCCCCCGTCGGTCCTCTGGACATGCCCCTTTCCCCGCAGGTACCAAAGAGCCGCTTCCAGATGCTCGCGCGGGCAACCCAACAGATCCTCGAATGCATGGACCGTCATGGAAGCCCGCTCGGGATCCTTCACCGTGCTGGCATAGAGCAGCGCGAGAATTCCCTGGCGCTTGCGTTTTTCGACTTCGGGTCCGGTGGCCACCACCGCCTGGTCGAAAATCTTCCAGCGCAGCTGCCTTTTCGAGGTGTGGCGTGCATCGTAAGCAGCCCGCCGCTCCGGGTCGCTCAACACCTGGAAAGCCGTAGTGAGTTCAACGAACAGCTCGGAGTCGCCGGTGTCGGCATTGTCGGGATGATAGCGCTGGGCCAGAAGCCGGTACACACGGTGAATGGTCTCGGTGTCGGCGTTCGGACTGAGTTGCATGATCTCGTAGTAGTCCTGGTCCTGGAAATCGGACGCGACCGTGTGCGATTTGTACTCTGAACGTCCGTTGGAATGCTGGTCTGAGTTTCCGCCGGACCGGTCCGACTTGCCGTCTAGGAACTCCACGCCGATGCGATAGCCGCCTTGACTATCCTCATTGCACCAGGTGATGGTCGCGCGGCGTGAGATCTCCACACGCTCGTCTCCCAGCTTTCCGCGGACTTGAATCATCGCCCCAGGTTTGATGGGAGCAACCAGATTCAGACTAAGTCCGGTCTCCGACCAATCCGCCAGATCCGCGGTGATGGTGCGCGGGTTCCCCATCCCGTCCCGCAGTTCGATACGGATCACGGAGGGCTTGGAAGTATTGCGACGCGGAGCCCGCCTGCGTTGATCTTTTGGGGTTGTGCTCATGGAGCGATCAGTCCCATTTTCCATCGGCGGATCAAAGAGTTCGCTGTAGGACGCCAAACGTTATCCAGACAAGAACTTGCCGACGGTTTCGAGGCAAGACTCAGCGACCGCCGGATCGAATCCGAATCCGGTGAACCACACGATCTGGGCGGTGTGTTTTGAAGCGCCGCGGAACCAGGTGAGTTGCCTCTTAGCATACTGCCGGGTCTCGAGTTCCGTGGCCTGGATGGCCTGTTCCAGCGACAATTGGCCGCGCAAGTGCGCCAGCGCCTGTTTGTAGCCCAACGATTCGAAGGGCTTCTCCTCGCCCGAGAGACCATGCTTCAGGAGCTGGCGAACTTCTTCAATCAAACCCTGTTGAAACATCTGCCGTGTGCGCGCCGCAATCGCGTTCAACAGCAGTGACCGCTCTGGCGCCAGACCTATCTGCAACAGCCTGAAACCTTCCAGAGGTTCAGCGGCTGAGAGTGCTGGCAGCGCCGTGCCGGTCAGCAGACGGATTTCCAGGGCGCGGGTCACTTTCTGTGTGTCACGAGGATGAATGCGGGCCGCTGCCGACGGCTCTAGCCGGCGTAGCAGTCTGTGAAGTGCGCCGGGGCGACGCTGTTCCCGCGCACGCAACCGTTCCCGCAAACGATCGTCGCGTCCAGGCAATCCCGGCAGACCGTCCAAGAGTCCTCGAAGATAAAACCCCGTCCCGCCTACTACTAATGGCAGATGTCCCCTGGAGGAGATTCCGGCGATTACTTCACGCGCCGCGCGGGAATAATCGCCTGCGGAGAAACTCGTTTGGGGGTCCAACACGTCTAACAGGTGGTGGGGTATGCCGCGGCGGGCCTCGGCCGGCGTTTTGGCCGTGCCGATATCGAAACCGCGGTAGAGCTGGAGGGCATCGCAATTGACGATTTCACCGGAAAAGGCTTCGGCGATGCGCAATGCCAGATCGCTCTTTCCCGATGCGGTCGGGCCGACAATGGCTACCAGGGGGCGTTCCACGCCCTGCCATCGTAACAACCGCTCGACCAGATATACTGAAGACGTGGGGATTCGCCGGACGGTTGAGGAAAGCGAACTGAAATGCGACTACTGAACGCAGTCTTCCTGATCTCACTGGTGGCCGGTGAAGCGTGCTGGGGGCAGGGAAACGCGCCCGCCTCGAATACCGACCGCGCCGCCGCCTACTACCACTACACGCTCGGGCACATGTACGCCGAGCTGGCCGCGAACACCACCAATCGCAATGACTACGTGAATCTGGCGATTGAGAACTACAAGTCTGCCCTGCAGGCCGACCCTAGCTCCGCGCTGATGGCCGAGGAGCTGTCCGATCTGTACAGCCAAAGCGGCCGCATGCGCGACGGTCAAAACGACGCCGAGCAGGCCATCAAAACGAACCCCAACGACCTGGCGGCGCATCGCGTGCTGGCTCGCATGTACGTCCGTCAAATCGACGCACAGCGCGGCCGGGTCAACGAGACCATGCTGCGCCAGGCCACGCAGGAGTATCAGAAGATCACTACGCTTGCTCCCCGGGATGCCGATGCGTGGGTCTGGCTGGGCCGCCTGCAAAGCGCTTCACAGAACGTGGATGCGGCCGAAGTGGCGTTCCGGAAGGCCCTGGCGGTCCAGCCCGATAACGAGGATGGCCTCACCGGCCTGGCTACCGTCCTGGGTATCAAAGGGGACAATTCGGGTGCGGCCGAGTTGCTGAAAAAAGCTTCGGAAAAAAATCCGAGCGCCGACAGCCTGAACCGGCTGGCCGATGCCTACGAGCAGATGAAGGAATACAGCTTGGCGGCCGATACGCTGCGCACCGCCTTAGAGCTGAATCCGCCCAATGCTCCCGATCTCGAACGCAAGATGGCCCTGTTCCTGATCTCGGCCGAGCGCTACGACGATGCGCTCCAGGCCTATCAGGATCTGGTGGGCGACGATCCTACTGACGCCGACTCCTATCTCCGGATGTCGCAAATCTACCGCCAGAAAAAGGATCTGGCCAAAGCCCGCGAAGCGTCCGACAAAGCCAAAGCCATCGATCCGAATAACATCCAGGTGAAGTTGAATGAGGTATACATTCTGCAGGCCGAGGGCAAGCCGGCCGACGCCATCGAGCTCATGCGGGGCATCATCCAGCAAACCGACCGGCGTTCTTACGACCCGGCGCAACTGGATAGCCGGATCAGCCTGCTGGAGCAGCTGGCGGTGATGCAGCGGCTGGCGGATCAGACCCAGCCCGCCGTCGATAGCTACAGGCAGATCGCGGCTTTGGATCCCTCGAAGGGGGCGCACGCCAGCGCCAATATCATTGAGACCTACATGAGCGGGAAGGAATTCTCGAAGGCGCAGGAAGAAGCTGATAACGCCTTCAGGAAGTATCCCAACGATATCGAGTTGCGCGTGGGCCGGGCGTCGCTGATGGCTGAAATGGGCAAAACCGACGCGGCCGCGGCGGATATAAAGAAGCTGCTGGACGGAAAGGACGACCGCGCGATTCAGATGGCGCTGTCCGACGTCTACGTCAAAGGCAAGAAGTTCGACGACGCCGCCAAGGCTCTGGACGCAGCCGAGAAGATCTCGGAGTCCCAGGAAGACAAGATCGACGTATGGTTCAAGCGCGGGGCGATGTTCGAGCGGCAGAAGAATGTGCCCGCCGCGGAAACCGAGTTCCGCAAAATACTGGCGGTCATGCCCGACAATCCGGCCACGCTGAATTACCTGGGGTACATGCTCACCGACCGTAATCTGCGGCTGCCGGAGGCTCTCGCCATGATCCAAAAGGCGGTGGACCGCGACCCCAACAACGGCGCCTATTTGGACAGCTTGGGCTGGGTGTATTTCCGCATGGGGAAACTCCCGGAAGCCGAGGACAACATGCGCCGCGCCGTGGAGCTGACGCCCCACGATCCGACCATGCGCGATCACTACGCCGAAGTGCTGTTCAAGGCCTCCAAGGTTCGTGAAGCGGTCGCCCAGTGGGAAGTTTCGCTCCAGGAATGGCAAACTAGCTCGCCCGCCGAGCTCGATACAGCCGAAGTGGCCAAGGTCCGGGACAAGCTCGAAAACGCCCGCGTACAGCTGGCCCGGCAAAACGGCGCGCGGCAACAGTAATCGTCCCTTAACTCCGCGCTGCTAGACTGTCGTTAATCAACTGATGACCCTGATGCGAAGACGATTTCTTGCTCTGTTCTGGGCGCTAAGCCTCTGCGCGCAAGCCCAACAAAGCACTCCTCCACCACCCAAGCTGGTCCTGGCGATTGTGGTCGATCAGTTCCGCTATGACTATCTGACGCGCTTCCGCGCCGACTTCACCGGCGGACTCAAACGTCTGTTGGAGCAGGGCGCGGTCTTTACCAACGCCAACTACGACGCCTCGCCGACAGTAACCGCTGTGGGGCACTCGACGTTTCTCACCGGCGCCACCCCCGCGATGAGCGGCATTGTCAGCAACCTGTGGTGGGATCGAGCGGAAGGGAAGACCGTCACCAGCGTTTCCGACGATAAGACCAAGCTGCTGGGTGGTGGAGATGCCACTGGTTCTTCTCCCAGGCGCCTGCTGGTGTCAACGATCGGCGACGTGCTCAAAATGTCGGGCAAGGGAGGCAAAGTCATCGGCATCTCCCTCAAGGACCGCAGCGCGATTCTTCCTGCCGGCCACCAGGCTGACGGCGCGTATTGGTTCGACGGGCTAACCGGTAACTTCGTCTCCAGTACCTATTACTTCACCGAACTACCGGCCTGGGTGCGTGAGTTCAACGCCACGCGTCCCGTAGACCGGTACGCAGGCCGAGAATGGCTGGGCCACCAGATGCCCGCAGCCGCGGGTCCGGATCTGTACAGCTCCGTGGACGCTACGCCTTTCAGCGACGAGCTACTGCAAGCCCTGGCACTTCGCGCGCTGGTCGCGGAAAACATGGGTACCGGTCCCAAGACCGACCTGCTGGCCATCAGCTACTCAGGTGTGGATTACGTCGGTCACCGCGACGGGCCCGATTCGCCGGAGATTCACGATATGGTCAAGCGCGTGGACAAGCTCATCGGAGCCCTGATCGACGCCGCTGAAGCGCGTGCAGGGCGGGGAAGCGTACTGGTCGCCTTCACGGCGGATCACGGCGCGACGCCCCTTCCGGAAGTGACCCAAAAGCGCGGGCTGCCCGCCGGCCGGATCGTCTGGAATAATTACCGTATAGAGGTAGAGCGCGCCCTCAACAAGAAATTCGGCAAAGGGGATTGGATCTCTTTCAGCTCCGACGGTGTCCTATACTTCAGCGCCGATCCGATTCCCGGCAAGAAGCTGGATATGGCCAAGGTTCAAGAAGTGGCTGCCGAAACCCTCCGTGCGCAGTTGCACATTGCGCGGGTATATACCAAAACCCAGCTCGCCGCAGGCACAGCTGGTGAGGATCAGGTGGATTCCCGAGTCCGGAAAGGATTCAACCTCGCCCGCGGTGCCGATATCTTCACCGTGACGGAGCCCTATTACATTTTCAACGGTAGCGGAACTTCGCACGGCTCGCCTTATGAATACGATACGCACGTCCCCGTCATCTTTCTAGGCTCGACGGCGATCAAGGCCGGCAGCTATCCGGGAACCATCGGCGTCGAGGACATCGCACCTACCCTCGCGACCCTGCTGGCGATTAAGACTCCCAGCGGGAATATGGGGCGTGTACTCACGGAGATGCTGAAGTAGCCGGTCGGTTGTAGAATGGATTCAAAGGAGTTTGACTCGCTCATGCGTTCTTTTGTGCTTTCCGCTGTGGCTGTGTGCGCTGCTGCGTTGATGGGTTTGTCGTTTTCTTCCACGGCGATGGCACAGGCGCCCGCCGGCTCGACCGTAACCAAGGTCGCCGTGGTCAATTTCCAGAATGCCGTGTTGAGCACCGCCGAAATCCAGAAGGCGCTCAAGGACATCCAGATCAAATACAAGCCGCGCCAGGACGCGCTCCAGAAGGGCCAGCAGGAGCTGTCCGACATTCAAACCCAGCTCAACGCCAGTCAAGGCAAGCTGAGCCAGGCAGGCGAAGCCGATCTCCAGGCTCGCGGGCAGCGCAAGCAGACTCAGCTCCAGCGCCTGAACGATGACTTGCAAGCCGATTTCGAAGCGGACCGCGACGAGGCCGTGCGCAAAGCCAGCACCCGCATGCAGGAGCTGCTCAAGAAGATCGCCGAGGAGAAGGGCCTGGACCTGATCGTCGACTCGGCCGCCGCGCCGTTCGTAAAGAGCGGAATCGAGATTACCGATCAGGTGGTGGCCGCTTACGACAAGGCCTATCCCGCCAAGTAGAGACGTAAATGCCGGGCTACCTGGACACCTACGGAGTCGGCGAAGAGCGCCGTGGGCGTTGGATCAAGCGGATCGTATTCCCGGCACTGGCCATCGTCGTCGTCGGGACGTTTGCCTATCTGTACTTTCGGACGTGGACTCAGGAACAGACCATCAAGCGCTTCTTCGCCACTCTTGAGAGCCAGGATTTTCAAGGGGCTTACAAGATGTGGTGTCCGACCGGCGATTCGTGCCGGTACAATCCGTTCGAGAGTTTCGAAAAGGACTGGGGTCCCTCGACGCCCTACTCTCACGGAAACGCAGCCAAAATAGATAACGTCGATTACTGCGGCGAGGGCGTGGTCTTCAACGTTTCTTACCCCAATGCCGATCCTCTGGTGCTGTGGGTGGAACGCAGCACCAACATCATCAGCTTCGCTCCGTCGGATTGGGAACGCTGCCCCGGGCGGCACTGGCAATTGCGGCGATTCTTCAAGTCCCTATTTTCAAGCTGACGTGGGGCAGGTTTTCAGCCTGCGTGCCGTTCCGGGATCAACCTTGGATCCGCACTTTAAACCGCCGTTCGGCATATAGAAGAACGCTATCCCGGCCTCAGAATCGAGCGCCTAGGGGGAGCCGCTCCAGTTAAAATAGTGAAGGCATCGCGCCATGAAGCTAACTGAGATTTTCATCACGCGGCCGGTTATGACCGCGCTGCTGATGATCGGAATCGTGCTGTTCGGTGTCGCCGGGTATCGTTCCTTGCCCGTAAGCGATCTGCCGAATGTCGATTTCCCGACCATTCAGGTTTCGGCCGGCCTTCCGGGCGCCAGCCCCGAAACCATGGCAACCTCCGTGGCGACTACGCTCGAGCGTCAATTCGCCACCATCGCCGGTATCGATTCCATGACGTCCAGCAGCGGGATCGGTTCCACCGCCATCACCATTCAGTTCACCCTGGACCGCTCGATCGACGCCGCGGCGCAGGATGTTCAGAACGCGATCGCCGCGGCCCTCAAGAAACTTCCGCCGGGGATGCCCACGCCGCCATCCATTCAGAAGGTGAATCCCGCCGACCAGCCGGTCTTGTTTATGACGCTGTCTTCGCAGACCCTGGCGCTCTCGGCCGTGGATGAGTATGCCGAGAACCTGATGGCCCAGCGCATTTCCTCGCTCGCCGGTGTCGCCCAGGTGAATGTCTTCGGCGCGCAAAAATGGGCCGTCCACGCCCAGCTCGACCCTGGCACGCTCGCGGCGCGCCACATCGGAATCGACGAGGTGGAACAAGCGCTCGCCCAGCACAACGTCAATCTCCCGGTGGGAACTCTGTGGGGAAACGAACAGGCCATGACGCTCAAGGCCAGCGGTCAGCTTCTGACATCGCCCGCTTTCGGACGGATGATCGTCGCCTACCGCAATGGTTCGCCCGTGCGGTTGGCCGAACTCGGACAAGTCGTCGACGGCGTGCAGAACGACAAGAGCGCCGTCTGGCTGGTGAATGGGGCCGCCAGCGAGCGTGCGATCGGGCTATCCATCTCGCGCCAGCCGGGCACAAACACCGTGGAAGTGGTGCGGCGGATCAAGGAACTGCTGCCTTCGTTTCGTGAACAAATCCCACCGTCTGTAAAGGTCACCACTCTGGTGGACCGCTCCGAGCCCATCCTCGATTCCTTCAACGACGTGAAATACACGCTGGCGCTATCCGTGGCGATGGTGGTGCTGGTCATCTTCCTGTTCCTGCGCAACGTGTCCGCCACCTTGATTCCGAGCCTGGCGTTGCCCATCTCCATCATCGGCACGTTCGCCGCCATGAATCTTCTGGGATACACGCTCGACAACCTGTCGCTGATGGCGCTCACGCTCTCGGTGGGGTTCGTGGTGGATGACGCCATCGTGGTACTGGAGAACATCGTGCGGCACCTGGAGATGGGTCAGAGCCGCATGTTGGCTGCCATCGAGGGCGCGAGGGAGATCGGTTTCACGGTTCTCTCGATGACTCTCTCGCTCACCGCGGTATTCATTCCGGTGCTGTTCATGAGCGGCATCATGGGGCGGCTGTTTCACGAATTTGCCGTGACCATCATGGTGGCGATTCTGATTTCGGGCTTCGTATCCATCAGCCTCACGCCTATGCTGTGCAGCCGGTTCCTGCGGCCGCCCAGTGATCGCCACAATGCCATCTACCGCGCGTCGGAAAAGGTGCTCGACGGCATGCTTTCCGTGTATGCGTGGGCGCTTCGTGGCGTCATGCGTCACCGCTTCGTCACGCTGTTAAGTGCGGTCGCAACTCTAGCCGCCACCATCTACCTGGCCGGTGTGGTGCCCAAAGGTTTCATCCCTAGCCAGGATATCCGTCAGCTTTCAGGGAATACCGAGGCCCGCCAGGACATCTCCTTCGACTCCATGGCGCGGCTCCAGCAGCAGACCGCATCCGCCGTGGCGGGCGACCCCAATATCGAATCCTTCATCTCCTTCATGGGCACCGGCAACCAGCAGGCGTCCGTCAACCAGGGACGTTTCTTTATCCGCTTAAAGCCTCGCACCGAGCGAAAACTGTCGCCGGAGCAAATCATCGATGAGCTGCGGCCCAAGCTGGACGCGGTGGCCGGCATGCGCACCTACCTCACCAATCCGCCCCTGATACGCGTCGGGGGAAACAATAGCCGGAGCCTGTACCAGTTCACATTGCAGTCGCCCGATCTCGATGCGCTCTACCGCGGAACCGCAGAGTTCGAAAAACGGATGCGGACGATGCCGGGCCTTTCCGACGTGAATAGCGATCTCCAGATCTCCAGCCCCATGCTGAACGTGGATATCGACCGCGATCGTGCATCGTCCCTGGGGGTCACCGAGGAGCAGATCGAAAACGCTCTCTATGACGCGTACGGACAGCGCCAGGTGTCGACGATTTATACCTCGGTCGACAGCTACTATGTGATTCTGGAAGTGAAGCCGGAATTCCAGCGGGATCCCAAGGCTCTCGGACTGCTCTACATCCGCTCTTCCAGCGGCCCTCTGGTGCCCCTGAATGAAGTCGTCAAACTGACGGCCAGCACGGGACCGCTTTCCATTTCTCACCTGGGACAACTGCCGGCCACCACGATCTCGTTCAACCTTCAGCCCGGCGTATCGCTGGGGGATGCCGTCGAGCGTGTGCAGAGTCTGGCCAAAGAAGTCCTCAAGGATTCTGTGAGTACCAGCTTCCAGGGCGCCGCCGCGGCCTTTCAGTCCTCACTCCAGGGCATGGGGCTCCTGCTGGCGATGGCCATTCTGGTGATCTACATGGTGCTGGGGATTCTGTATGAGAGTTTCATCCACCCCCTCACGATTCTTTCCGGCCTGCCTTCCGCCGGATTGGGAGCGCTGGCGACGCTGCTGATCTTCCATGACGAGCTGAACATCTACTCCTTCGTCGGCGTAATTATGCTGATCGGGATCGTAAAAAAGAACGCGATCATGATGATTGACTTCGCCCTCGAATCGCAAAGGACCCAGGGCGCGCTGCCCGCGGATGCCATTTACGAAGCGTGCCTGATCCGTTTCCGTCCGATCATGATGACCACGCTGTCGGCCTTGGCCGGCACTCTGCCCATCGCGTTGGGACTGGGCGCCGGCGGAGAGGCACGCCGCCCCATGGGACTGGCAGTGGTCGGCGGTTTGTTGGTCTCCCAACTACTGACGCTCTTCATCACGCCCGTGTTTTACACCTACATGGAGCAGTTCCGGGAACTCAGGAAATCCGGGTCGCGCAGAAAGACACGCTCGGCACTGGAGGCTTCTGGCGAAGAGGCCGCCCTCAAGAGGTGAGCCACGCCGATTCTAAACGGCGTTGGCTGCGTTGTGCTAGGGTTTACGGGAGAGTAGAATAACCGGCTTAGGAGACTGAGAGCTATGCTGGACCCACGTCGGGCCTGCTGCGTTCTGCTATCCACGGCGTTCGTTGTTCTCTTCCCGGCATTGCCAGGCAGCGGCCAGACTCCGGCTAAAGCGGCTCCGCAGATCCCGCGGATGCCCAGTGGCAAGCCGAATTTCACAGGTTTGTGGCAGGTCCTGGGCACACCGGACTGGGATATTCGAGATCACAGCGCGCAAGCCGGGCCCTTTTTTCAGCTGGGCGCCACCGGCGCCTGGCCCGCCGGCCAGGGAATCGTGGAAGGCGGTGAGATCCCCTATACACCTGCGGCTGCAACTCAGCAGAAAGAAAACTTCAAGAATCGGATGAAGCTGGACCCGGAAGTCAAATGCTACATGCCTGGCATCCCGCGCTCGAACTACATGCCTTTCCCGTTCCAGATCGTGCAATCCCAGCGGGACATCGCATTTGCGTACGAGTTTGCGACGGCCAATCGCGTGGTCAACATGGGCAAAGCGAAAGAGGCGGCCGTGGATACATGGATGGGGACCTCTAACGGTCACTGGGAAGGCGACGTCCTGGTGGTCAACGTCACCGGCTTGAATGGCAATAGCTGGTTCGACCGGTCCGGAAATTTTCAAACCGACAGCACCCACGTTGTGGAACGCTTCACGCTCGCCGACGCCGATCACATCAACTACGAAGCGACCATCGAGGACCCGGCCATCTATACGCGGCCGTGGAAGATCAGCACGGTGATTTACCGGCGCAAGGAAAAGAACGCGCAGCTCAACGAGTTCAAGTGTGTCGAATACGTGGAAGAATTGATTTACGGAGATTTAAAGAAGAAGTAAAAGCAGCAGTTGCGCCCCGCAGCAAGGAGACTTTATGAGATACCCGGTTCTGATTTGCGGTTTTCTCGTGGCCGGAGCCGCGGTAGCGCAAACCGCCGCAGGGAAAGCCTCGGCGGCGGCCACAAAAGCACCCGCGGCTGCAAGTTGGGTACAGCCGAAGACGCCCTGGGGCGACCCAGATTTGCAGGGGACCTGGACCAGTGACGACTGTATCGGCACTCCCCTGAACCGGCCCGCCAATCTCGGCGACCGGCTCTACTATACAGAACAGGAACTCGCTCAGCGCCAGTCCAACCTCGAGCGGCAGCTGCAAAACGATCTGGTCGAAACCGTGGCGCCCAATCAGCGCGTTGGCACGGGCCCCCCGGGCCACTGGGGCGAACGGGCGCGGAGGCCCTGCAAACAGACGTCGCTGGTGATCGATCCGCCGAACGGCAGGACACCCGACCTGCTTCCGGAAGCCAAGCTCAGGCCGGTTCCTGAAGGCGCCGGCAACAACAACCCCAAAGCTGATTCCTGGGAAGACTTCAGCTATTACATCCGCTGCATCAGCCGCGGCGTGCCGGGCTCCATCTTTCCGGTTATCTACGGCAACGGGCAACAGATCGTACAAGGGAAGGGCTTCGTCACGATTATGCAGGAGATGGTCCATGAAGCCCGCGTGATCCCCATGGATGGCCGTCCTCACGCGAGGCCGAACATTCGCTCCTACATGGGCGACCCGCGCGGGCACTGGGAGGGCAACACCCTGGTGGTGGAGACTACGAATTTTCTCGGTAACCGGAACGGATTGGTCGGCAACGGCGGAGGTACGCCGTTCAGCGACGCCATGAAATTCACCGAGCGCTTTACGCGCGTCGGCCCGAATGAGATGCGGTACGAAATCACCATCGACGATCCGAAAACGTACGCCAGCACTTTCAAGGTCGGGTTTCCGTTGACGCAAGAGCCGGGCTATCAGAATTTCGAGTATGCGTGCCACGAGGGCAACTACGCCATGTTTGACTCCCTCAGCGGCGCCCGTGCTCAAGAGAAGAAGGCCGCGGCCAAAGCCGCGGGGGCAAAGTGAGTTCATCCCAGAGTAGAGGTATCGAGGAGTTCACAACCATGAGAAAACTCGTTGTCGTTCTTACCGCCGCCGTTTCGCTCCTGGTCGCAGCGCCGGCCTGGGCGCATCATGCCTTCGCCGCCGAGTTCGATGCGGACAAGCCCATCAAGTTCAAAGGAACCGTGACAAAGATGGAGTGGATTAACCCCCACGCTTGGATTCACATCGATGTGACCGGCGAGGATGGCAAGGTTACGCCGTGGATGATCGAAGCGGCGGCTCCCAATGCGCTGCTGCGCCGCGGCTGGACCAAGAATTCGTTGCCCAAAGGGACTGAAATTCTCGTCGAAGGCTACCAGGCGAAAGATGGAGCGAACCGCGGCAACGGCAGCATCATCACGTTCACGGACGGGAAGAAGCTATTCGTCGGTTCTTCCGCCGGCGATCCTGGCGCCGCTCCTGGAACCACTGCCAAGTAGGCCAAGGTCCGACTCTTCTCATTCAGCCACTTGGGCCTTTCATCGCATCGTACCGCTCGTCCAGACCGTGATCCTAGTGCAAGAACTGCCGCCGATACCAACGCGATGAATAGTGTTATCCCGAATAGCGGCGACACTGCGCAGGTTCTGAGCGACGCAGACCTTGATCGCTTTGTCCGGGACGGATTCGTGAAACTTGAAGGAGCTTTTCCACGAGCGGTTGCGGACGAAGGCCGTGCGATTCTCTGGCGGGACACCGGCTGCGATCCGGAGGACCCGAAAACATGGACAAAGCCGGTCATTCGGCTCGGTCTGTATGGACAAGAACCTTTTGCCCGGGCTGCCAATGCTGCGATCCTATACAAAGCGTTCGACCAGCTCGTCGGAAAAGGGCGCTGGCTGCCGCGTATGAACCTTGGGACTTTCCCTGTAAGGTTTCCGTCACCTGACGACCCGGGAGACGCAGGCTGGCACATCGATATTAGTTTCAAAGCCGAGGCAACTGATGCTGACGACCTCCTTGGGTGGCGTGCAAATGTGACGTCGAAAGATCGAGCGCTGCTGATGCTGTTCCTCTTTTCCGACGTCGGGCAGGACGATGCGCCGACCCGCATTCGCGCTGGATCCCATCTCGACATCGCAAGGATGCTCGCTCCGGCTGGTGACGACGGCCTATCGTTAAGGGAACTGGCCGCGAACGGTTTTGCGGAGACGGCGAAGAGGCATGAGGTTTTAGCAACGGGAGAGCGGGGAACAGTCTACCTGTGCCATCCGTTCCTTGTGCACGCAGCCCAGCCTCATCGCGGCACGCGGCCGCGCTTTATCGCTCAGCCGCCGCTTCTGCCGGCCGCACTATTTAGGTTGGTGCGCGAGCACGGCGATTACTCGCCCGTCGAGCAAGCTATACGAAATGGTTGCGGAATCCAGGACCGCTTGAGGTCTTTGCTACGCTAGATCCTTACCTATGCGTTCACGCGAGATCTCGAACTGGTCCATTTGGGGCTATCTGCCTGCCGTTTTCGTCCTCGCGGTGGTGTGGATGCATTCCATCGCCTTCGCCCAAACCCAAGCCGGCGCACCGCTGAAGCTCGACACCGGAGAGGAGATCTTCAAGGCGGCCTGCATCGGCTGCCACGGCCCCAACGGGAAAGGGCAGCCACAAAGTACGCTCGGGTTCGAGCCGCCGAGCACGTTTCCCGATTTCTCGGATTGCCAAGGCACCACGGGCGAGAAGACCTTCGACTGGAAAGCGACGGTCCACGAAGGCGGGGCCGGCCGCGGCTTTTCCCGCATCATGCCGTCCTTTTCGGAAGCCTTGACGAATGAGCAGATCGACAAGGTGGTCGGGTATCTCAGAACTCTTTGTACCGAGCCAAGCTGGCCGCTGGCCGAACTGAATTTCCCGCGCGCTTTCGGTACCGAGAAGGCTTTTCCGGAAAACGAAACCGTGCTCACTAGCTCGTTCAATGCCACCGGCGCGCCGGGCGTCTCACCGGAAATTACGTATGAGAAGCGAATCGGCGTCAGGAACCAGATGGAATTTTCGGTCCCATTCAGCTTTCAGCATGCGGATACGGGGACCTGGTTCGGAGGCGTGGGAGACGTGGTCCTGGGATTCAAACGCGTGACGGCGCACAGTTCCAAGACCGGTTCCATTCTTAGCTTGCAGGGAGAGGTGAACTTCCCGACTGGGGACCCGGCGCACGGTCTGGGCACTGGGGTTACCGTGTTTCAAACCTTCGGTATGTTCGATCAGCGGCTGCCGGCCAAACTAAAGGTGCTGGATTTCGTGCAAACCCAGTTCGGTGCGGAGCTGCCGACCCATACCAAAGATGTACCTCAGAATTTCTACCTGCATACGGCCATCGGGAAAACACTGGTGCAGAACAAAGGGTTCGGCCGCATTTGGACGCCGATGGTCGAGTTCCTTTCGAGTCGGGATCTGGTGGACGGAGCCAAGACCGCTTGGGACATCCTTCCGCAGATGCAGGTCTCGCTGAGCAAGCGCCAGCACATCCTGGCGAGCGTTGGCGTCCGGTTTCCGATGACACAGACCATGGGCCGGACTACGGAAGTCTTGTTCTACGTCCTGTGGGATTGGTTCGATGGCAGCTGGCGCGAGGGGTGGAAATGAAGTTCCTTGCATTGGGTTTCACTTCGGCGTTGTTGTTACAAGGCGCGGACGCCCACAAGAAGGTCGGTGAGCTATTCAAGACTTCCGACCGCTGCTTCGCCTGCCACAACGGCCTGAGTACGTCGGGCGGGGAAGACGTGTCTATCGGCTTTTCCTGGCGTCCGACCATGATGGCCAACTCAGCGCGCGATCCGTATTGGCAATCGGGCGTGCGCCGCGAGACCATCGATCATCCGGAAGCAGTCAAGGAAATCCAGGACGAGTGTTCCAAGTGCCACATGCCCATGGCTCGCTACGAAGCCAACGCCAATGGCCGCGAGGGCGAGATCTTCTCGCACCTGGCGCTCGACGCCGACAAGCGCGATGACCGCTTGGCCCGAGATGGTGTCTCGTGCTCGCTCTGCCACCAGATTTCGAAAGACAAGCTCGGCACCCGTGAGAGCCTAGTCGGCGGTTTCGTTGTCGATACAACCCGCAAGCTCGGCGAGCGCGAGGAATACGGTCCGTACAAGATCGAAAACGGGCAGACCCGGATCATGCGCACGTCTTCGGAAGGATACAAGCCGACGCAATCAGACCACATCAAGCAGTCGGAAGTGTGCGCGACCTGTCACACGCTGATCACCAAGGCGCTGGGACCGGGAGGGCAGGTGATTGGCGAGCTTCCCGAACAGATGCCTTACCAGGAGTGGCTGAACAGCGAGTATAAGGATAAGCAGAGCTGCCAGAGCTGCCACATGCCGGTGATCCAGGAGCCGGTCGCGATCACCAAGGTGCTGGGCGTGACCCGCGAGGACGCCAGCCGCCATATCTTCGTAGGCGGAAACTTCTTCATCCAACGGATGCTCAACCGCTATCGCGCCGACTTGGGGGTAATCGCCTTGCCGGAAGAATTCGAGGCTGCCGCCAGCCGGACCATCGAGCATCTGCAATCGAAGACCGCACAGATCGCGATCGACAATGCGAGTTTCACCGGAGGGCGGCTGCAGGCCGATATTTCGGTGCAGAATCTGAGCGGCCACAAGTTCCCAACCGCGTATCCGTCGCGACGGGCCTGGCTGCACGTGACGGTGAAGGATCGCAATGGAGCCATTGTGTTTGAATCCGGCGCGCTCGATCCCACCGGCCTGATCCGGGGCAACGACAACGACGCCGACGCCACCAAATACGAGCCGCATTACACCGAGATCACCACGCCCGAACAGGTGCAGATTTACGAAGACATCATGGTCGATCAGGCCGGCAAACTCACCACGGGTTTGTTAACCGCAGTGCGGTTTATCAAGGACAACCGCCTGCTGCCGCGCGGCTTCAACAAACAGGGTGCCGACGCGGAGATTGCCGTTCTCGGCGGAGCTGTTCAGGATCAGGACTTCGTCGCGGGCGGCGACAAAATCCGGTACTCGGTCAACGTGAGCGGCCAAGGCCCGTTTCAACTGGAAGCCGAGTTGTGGTTCCAGCCGATCTCGTATCGCTGGGCGAACAATCTGAAGCCCTACAATGCCGTGGAGCCCAAGCGGTTTGTGGGCTACTACGAATCGATGTCGTCGGGCTCGGCGGTTCGGATCGCCCAGGCTAGCCGCTTACTGCAATAGCGTCTCAAGCGCCGGCAGCGGCACGCCGCTTTCCTTGAGCGCCCGCTCGTGAAACTCCTTCAGCGAATACGAGCTGCCTTTGCGCTGCTTGTAATGCTCGCGCACATCCAGCCATCCCTTCCAGCCGACAAAGTACGTCGGCAACTGGCAGGAAGAAAGCTGCGCGCGCTGGAGCTTCGCCGTCGCTTCTTCCTTCTCCTGATAGGTGTCCTTCATCATCAGGTCGAGCGCTTGCTGATCGGTCATGCCCATGGTCTGAAGACGAATATCCAGAATGGTGTTGGCCAGCACTCGCAGGATCTGCTTGTAGAAAGTCAGCCACAGAGCTTTGTTTCCGTCGAGGTATCCCGCATCGGACATCATCTGCTGCGTGTAGACAGCCCACCCTTCCACATACGGGGTGTTCGCAAAGATGGTTCGCAGCAGGCGGCGCGCGACCGGCTGCACGTCGTTGGCGTACTCCAGTTGCACGTAGTGACCGGGCATGGCCTCGTGAATCGTCAGCTCCTGAAGCCCGTAGTTGTTGTATTCCCGGAGTTTCGATTCCGCCCGCGCGGCCGGCCAGTTTTTCGGAATCGGCGTGATCCAGTAGAACGCGCCGAGCTGCGGCTCGAGCGGCGGCGCCGGATTGAATCCGCCGACTCCGTAGATGCCCCGCATGAATTCAGGCGTCTCGATCACGTCCAGATTGGACCGTGACGGCAGCGTCAGAAGATCCTTCTCTTTGACGAAAGCCGTGGCCTGCGCCAGCGTCTCCTTGGCCTTGGCGATATAGGTGTCGGGCATTGCGTGCTGGCGGGCGACGTCCTCAAGAGCCTGCTCGACGGTCTTGGGCGCGGCCAGCTTGGCCATCTCTTTACGGACTGTGCTTAGATCCGACTCAGCCGCCGCCAGCAGGTCTTCCGGAGCTCGGCCTGAGGCCAGAACCAGAGCGAACTTTCGCGCGTATTTCTCCTTTCCCAGACGCCAGTCGGAGGTCTTGGCGGACAGTTTGTCTTTGAGGAACGCGTTGAAATCCCGCACTGCGGCGAGTGCTTTCTCCGCCGCGGGACCATATGCGCCTTTTTGCGACTCTGGAACCGCGTCCCGCAGCGTCTTGTCGATCAGCCCGATGTTTCCGTCGTTTTCCTCACGCGCTACTCGATTCCACACTTCCGGCGCGTCCACCAGATTGGCTTTGGCTTGATCCAGCAGCGCGGGGATCCTTTCCAGACGCTTGATGATGTGTCCGAAGCGCTTCTCCTCCGGCGCGTAGTTGAGCATGTAGGGAGTGTACAAGGCGTTTCCAGCCAGCTCGACGTAGACCGTCGGGTTGTGCTTGTAGCTCTGGATGGTATCGAGCTCCAGCAGCGCCAGCTCGACATTGCCTTTCATGATGTCGAGGTCCACGCGCTGCTCCTGCTCGAGCTTGGCGACGTCCAGGGCGCCGATCCGGGTTTGGAGATCCTTATAGAACATTCGCTGCTGGTCTAAACCTCCGGCACTGTAGTCGTCGAGAAGTTCGTCCAGGGGCACGCCGTTGTGCAGGTGGTATCCGGTCGCGGTCGCGCTCACGGGAGACTGGGCCAGGCTGCCGTATATGAAGTCCTGCGTGAGTTTGTCGAATTCCATCGCCGGGTTCGAGCGGCTACAGCCACCCGCCAGAATACCAACCGTGATGATGAAGAAGCCGAGTATCGGACGCCGCATGACACCACTATACGTCGATGAGCATTCGCGTATATTGGACTTGAGGATGCCCGCGGGAGGTGTCTCCTATCACTTTTGCATTGGGGATGGATTGGCAAGGCCCGTAACGGAATCGATTCGTCCGTCTGGCCTGAACGTAAAGACGTTTGTCCCGCTCATCCGCTCTATCCCATCGGCGCCCGCCGCTATCCAGTCAACGAGCACCGTGCCCTGGCATTGCCGGACGTCTCCTTTTCGCCGCAGGCCGATACCCGGCATAAACCGCTGCGACGCGCCAATGTGAGCGGACAGATCGGCGATGCCATCGAGCAGACTGAACCTGTCGCGGAAGCGGATTCCAGGGGCGGCAATTCCAGCGAGCGTCTGGTCCCGTGCTCGATCGTCCGTGACGACCCAGACGTTGAACCAGGCGTCTACGGCTTTTGCCGCATCGGCATATACTTCGTTGGCGACCGCGTTACCGAATAGCGAAAGCTGAAAGCGCCAGCCTTGCACGTGCTCCTCGCGTGGCCCGGCTTCCGCGAATTCGTGCAGCAGACGAAGCCGAGTACCGGATTCGTCAGGTTCCAGGCTGATTGTCACGCGAGAGCTTCCGGGCGGCATCGGCTTGCCGCTGGCGAAGCCATAGGTGAACATGATCCGCTCCGCAGGGCGCACCTCCAATACTTCGCCCAGAGATTCCACTCCATTTGGATGGCGGACGTACACCCTGCCTCCCGGCCGGGCATCTATGGTCGAGCCTGCGCCCCACCAACTGGCCCATCGCGCGCTATCGGTGAAAAAGCGGAAAACCGTCTCGGGCTGTGCGTTGATCACAACCGTCCGCTCCAGGCTGTATGGAAAGTCAGGCATAGAATTCACGGCTCCCTTTTCTTAGGTTTCTTGTGTTTCTTGACGCGGATTGGGCCACGCTTGGGCCCCCGGCGAGCTTCCTCCAACTCAGCGGCCAATTTGAGCTTCCATAATGCGTCGTCCCACATGTTCTCCAGAATCTCGGCTGCGGGGCCGAGAGCCTCGCGGCGAGCCCGGTAGAACCGGTTGCGCTGCTGTATGCGGGCTTCGACCAAGCCGGCCTGAACCAACGACCGAAGTTGAAGGGAAACCGCCCCAAACGTTACGTCCGGCATCGCCCGGTGGATCGCCCCTGCGCTTTGCTCCTGGTCCCACACCAGGCGTAGAATCTCGCGCCGCCGCGGCGAAGCGATCGCATCGAGTACCGAGGCCTCCATCGGATATTAGTTTAGTTATAACTAAACAATTTGTCAAGGGGCCATCTAAGAAGCTGTTCGACCCCTGTAGGGAAGGCACATGATGTGGAGCCGCCGTCCTCAGGACGAGTGCAGGAATACGCGCTCGCCGCTCAAGTACGTTTCCAGCACATGGATGCGGCCGTTCTGCAGTTTGAACCGCACGATATCCGCGCGATCCCCTGGACGCAGTCCCCGAACCCGGCCTCCGATGCGGCCCACTCGCGCGGGATTCACCGTCGCCATGGCGATCGCCTCGGTCAGGCTCAGTCCGGCCACGCGCATGACGTTGGAAATAGCCGCGTCCATCCGCAAACTGGATCCAGCCAGGCGAGTGCCCCCACGAAGGACCACGCGCTGGTCCTCCTTCAGCTCCACTTCGACCTCACCCAGACGATACGGACCAGGCGCGCACATTGCGGGCATCACCGCGTCGGTGACCAGCACGCTGCGCTCGATGCCTTTGGCCCGCAAGGCGACGCGCAGGAAGGAATCCGGCAAATGCAGGCCATCGACAATGAAGCTGGCCGCGAGCTTGTCCTCAGCCAATTGCTCCCAGATGTAGTTGGGATGACGAGGCAGCATCTTATCGGCCCCATTGCCCAGGTGGGTGGAAAGCGTCGCGCCGGCATGCACCGCGTCCTCGATCTGCTGGCGTGTCGCCCGCGTGTGGCCGATGCTGATCACAATGCCTTCCCGCGACAACTGTTCGATATAGCGAGCCGACTCCGGCCATTCGGGCGAGAGCGTTACCAGGCGCACGTTGCCTTGCGCGGCGTCCTGCCAGCGGCGGAACTCGTCGAAATCCGGCGGGCGGACCCATCGCGCCGGATGCGCCCCGCGTGGGCCGTCCTCCGGTGAAATGTGCGGACCCTCGACGTGAAACGCCTCCATAGCGGGACCGTAAGCAAGCTTCTCGCGCGCCCGCGCCAGGTTCCTGAGCGCCGCCAGCATGTCGTCCGGAGACCCGGTGATCACGGTCGGGAAAAACCGCGTGACGCCGGTCGAAAACATCCTGCGGATGGATCGTGCAATTTCTTCCAGCGCGACATCTGTAAGGACGACGGGTGAGTTGTAGTCCACGCCCGCGAACCCGTTCACTTGCAGGTCGACAAACCCCGGCGAGATCCAGCTTGCGTTATCAGTGGGTTCAAGGACAGGATCTATGTGCGAGATTACAGAATCACCCTGGATCTCGATGAAATCGTTTGTGGACGTTTCAATCCCTTTACAATTCATCGGGGTCCTGGTTTTTGCACAGCATACTCACAGTGGCTAGCCGGTAACCCGAGCAAACTGCATGGGAAACATCTTGTGAAAATCGGCAGTTTGTCCTGTTCAAAGGCATCTCTCTCCTGGTAAGAAAGAGGAACAACATTCTGCGTGGAGCCGGGCAAGTGAGTCAATCTCGGGGGAGGTGGCCACAAGTTTGGCTCCTGCAGAATTTTTCGGCGTTCTTGTAAGAAGCCCCCCGACAGCGTTTAGCGAGCTCCCACTGGTTGTGCCACGGGCGCGAGCCATCCATGCCGGTCCGCGGCGCGGCCTTCCACGATCGCGAAAAACTCGCGTTGCAGCTTTTCCGTGATCGGCCCGCGCTTGCCCGCGCCCACCGGGATGCGGTCCACCGAGCGGATCGGTGAAATCTCAGCCGCGGTGCCGGAGAAGAACACCTCATCGGCGATGTACAGCATCTCGCGTGGGATCAGCGTCTCGGTGACCGTAATCCCCAGGTCCCGAGCCAGTGTAATTACGGTATCGCGGGTGATGCCGGGCAGCACGCTCGAACCTATGGGCGGTGTGAGGATCTTTCCATCGCGCACCACGAAGACGTTTTCGCCCGAACCCTCGCACACGTATCCCGAAACATCCAGCGCGATGCCTTCCGAATACCCATTGGCGTTCGCCTCCATCCGGATCAGTTGCGAGTTCATGTAGTTCGCTCCGGCTTTGCTGAGCGTGGGCAGGGTATTCGGGGCCAGTCGGGTCCAGCTGGAAACACACACGTCCACGCCCTGTTCCATGGCCTCGGCGCCCAGATACTTGCCCCATTCCCAGCAGGCCACATAGGTCTCGATGGGCGTGTCCTTGGTGGGCAGAACCCCCAGATCGCCGTAGCCGCGGAAGACCAGCGGCCGGACATAGCAGGACTCCAGCTTGTTCAGGCGCACCACTTCGTGCATTGCACCCACCAACTCGTTGACAGAGTAAGGGATGGTGATGCGATAAATCTTGGCGGAATCGTGCAGGCGGCGCATATGCTCGGGTCCCCGGAAGATGGCCGGGCCGGCGGCGGTGGCATAGCAGCGGATCCCCTCAAAAACCGAGCTCCCGTAGCTGGTGACGTGCGCCAGGACGTGGATCTTGGCGTCATCCCAGCTGATAAATTTGCCGTTGTGCCAGATCTTTTCCGTGGCTTTGATCATGAGATGATTATAGCCTGATCACCCCAATTAATACCCCCCGCCGGCAGTATTCCAAGTACGACGCGCTGCTGTTCGATTTCGACGGCGTGCTGGCCGACACCGAGCGCATCCATCACCGGGCCTGGAACCAGACCCTGGAGCCCTTGGGGATTCAGCTGGATTGGGAGTCGTATCAAAAGAACTTCGTCGGAGTTGCCGACGAAGTGGCTCTGCGGGAACGGCTTCGGATCACGGATCAACATGGACTGGTGGCTCGCAAGCAGGAGCTGTTTCGCCAGGGGCTGGCGGAAGCCCAGCCGTTCTTGCCGGACACTCTCAGTTTGCTGGAAGGACTCCGAGGTTTGTATACGTTAGCGGTTGTTTCTTCAAGCTATAAATCAGAAGTGGAGCCGCCTCTGGTGCGTGGCGGAATCCGCCCGTGTTTTGAGCTTCTTATCACAGGAGAAGATGTCCAGAACTTTAAGCCTTCGCCCGAGCCATACCTGCTGGCCGCGGAACGCCTGGGAGCGCTTCGGCCGCTGGTGATTGAGGATTCCGATGCCGGCGTGGCGTCGGGGCGAGCGGCCGGGTTCGAGGTGCTGCGGGTGAGCGCGGTGGAGAACGTCGGAAGGGAAGTGCGCGAGCGTTTGGGGATCGGCTAGTTGCTCTTGTTGCCGCGTTCGATCTCACTAACCCGTTCTTCGAGGAGAGTGAGGCGTTCTTCATGGGAGCGGATTTTGACCTCCGCCGGCCGGGCCCAGTTGTGGAATGCGCGCAGGACTTCCGTTTGCATATCCCGCGTCGTTTCGATGACTTGGTTGAAGCGTGCATCAACCTGGTCCAGGCGTTCGTCAACATGCGTACGAAGTTCCTGGAGATCTTGCTTGGTGGCGTAGCTGTTTTCAGGCATGCCGCTGTGCGTATTGTCTCACGGAGTTTACCGGCGCGGAATAGTAGTGCTGGAGAGGGCGGCCAATTCTCATGGCTTTGCGAGGCTTTGCGAGGTCAGCCTCGGAACTCCTCCCCATCTCGATCACTTCCGATAACATATATTATGTAATACGATGAGGTAGTGGTTCAGTTTGAACTTGCCGCCCGCGCTGGCCTAGTTGCCTTCGGTCCATTCGCCTCCAGGACTCCTACGATCTCCTCCACGCTCCAGATGTGATCCGTGATCCCAGCCTTGACCGCTGGCGTCGTTCCGAGCGTCGTGTGCTTGCGGCCATAGTTGTAGTACATCATGTACAAAGCCACGCTAGACAATTGATTCTCAAGCTTCTTAGGGAAACCGTTGGTCAGCCGCGTAAAGCGCCGCATGGACATTCTCATGGTCAAGTTCTGGCGTTCGATGAAGCTGGTCGAGATATGTTTTTCGTCGGGGTTCCCGATCTTGGGTTTCTTCTCACAGCCGATGCATTCCGGCGGGCTGTATTTTCTCGCGGTCCCGGTTTCATCGACGGAACCACCATAGATCTTGTGTAGTTGTGCGTAGTCCACGTCATCATCGAAGTACTCAGCAACGGCATGGAAGTAGAACTTTAGGCCGTCGGTCGTTAGCTGGCTGCGGTTGGCAAGTCGGCTCTTGAGATCGTGAACGAACGCCCGCGCGGTATGGCCGTCCCGGTTGCCGACGATCCACGTCGGGATCAGCTTGGTATCGGCGTCAATCGCCACCCAGGTCCAAACATCCCCCGCCCCTTCGTTCTCGCGGGCGATCTCCTCGGTCACATTCTTGGCCTTGTCGTAACAGAACGACCATGCCTCATCTGCCTGTACCCGCTCACAGGTCAGATTCCGCATTGAGCGATCCATATAGGCCGAGCACGAAGCGCCGATTTCGACCAAAAGCTTTAGAACCGTGTTCTTGGCCGCACCGGTCATGCGAACCGTGGAGTTGATAGAATTGCTTTCGATCAGGCACCGAATCACTGCGGCGCGGCGTGCTGTATCCATCCGGTTCATACTGACAATTATGCTTGCACGGCAAAGTAAAGGCAAGCCTCATAAGGTATATACTGGTACCGGAATCGGTACTCTTGGGGCTTGTTTCGTTATGGTAGCATGAAATATACTCTTTAAGGTATGCAATGGCGACCGGGCGCGACCTTACCTCAGGCTGGACAGCATATGAGATCTGCATTAAAGGCGGCGACGGCCAATGGTCTTGGCCCTTCTCGGATGCATTAGCGGCTCCCGGATCGGTTTCGGCCCAAGCCCTGAACAAGATGAGAATGGTTCGGAACATGGGCTGGCCAGAAGCCCAACGCCTAAGAGAAAGGCGTGGGAAAAAAGTGGTTGTGCCGAAAGATGATGTTGTTTGGCTATTGAAGTGTAAGCCAAGTTTTTGGAGGCTCTATTTTTATGTCTGGGAAAAACACAAAAGGATCGTCTACCTCCATGCTTGCTATAAAGACCAAAGGCTCGAAGACCCCAGCGATCATGCTAGAGCCAGAAGCTACTACGACGGTATTGCACGAGGCACCAGTGGTGCCAGCCCGTTTGACCTCGACTCTTAAGGATCTACGCAAGACCGAGGCCTTCAAAGACCATGCAGCGAATGATGTCCGCTTCCATGTGAGCCAAAATCTGTTGTTCCTTAGGCGGTATCGTCAGGAATCACAGGATTCGCTCGCCAAGGCCATGGGAACCAGTCAATCCGCTATAGCCAGGATGGAGGGTGGACTGGAGAATATCACTCTCGACACGCTAGAGCGATACATTGTCAAGCTGAAAGGTCGCCTCTATATATCAATCCATCCTAGTGAGTACCCGTTCCAATCTCCCCGTCCCTGGTGGGACGTACCAGCTTCTAGTTCTTTCAGCATTCTTGGTGCAGCAACATGGCCAACCGAACACGGAAAGCAGGGGCTAATCGGATGGGAGGAACGGTCTACAAGCCAACCAGTAGACAGCCTGCCTCCGGCGCTTCTGCTTGGAGCGCTCTTATCAGAAGCCAGAACTGGCAACCAAGGTTAAAACTTTTATGGCAAGAAAACATAGAGAAGTAGCGACACACGCTGGGGTGCTTGATGCCCCACTAGTACCAAAAACAGTGCGTAGGGATCGCACCAAGTCTCCGAACTTCATTTCACTCTACGTCAACGACATCGAACTCCAGACCTCAACGTGGGATCTTCGATTAAAGCTGGGGGAGATCTCCGATGTTTCGATAGAGGGAGAAGTTCAGGTAACTCAAGTCAACGAACTCGCCGAGGTGCGCATGTCTCCTCAGCTGGCGAAACGGCTAACTATCATCCTTATCGAACAGCTACGCGGCTACGAAACTGCGTTTGGTCAGATACCAGGGCCGCCGAAAGAGTAAGCTAGGCTCGTTTCCACCGAGCCGCCGCCGCCTTCTTAGCAATAGCCTTCCGCTTCCGGTCTGATAGTGCCTTGGCGCGGGCTATGCCACCCTTGGACGCCCCGAGCTTGGAGAGCGCCACGGCTGCCGGGTTCCGCGTGTCCGGCGCTTTCGAGAGCGGGGAACCGTCCATCTTCTCGCCGATCAAATCCTCCACAACCGACCGCGCCAGCAGGTTAGGATCGCGCGGGCGCTTGGGTGTGCTTGCTCGGGAAGGCATGGTACGATTATGGCATGAACCATCAGACTGCCGGCGCGCTACTTTTTTTAGTCGCATCACAGTGCTTTTGCCAAGAGATCTCAGGCAAGGCGCTACGAACGGGATCTAATCCCCGGCCCCTGTCGGATATTGAAGTGACTCTCGAAAAGGGAACTCAAAAACTGGCGAAGACCCAGGCAGCAAAGGATGGCAGTTACACTTTCCAGAACGTGCAGCCTGGTAAATACACGGTTGGGATCTCTGGCTCGTTTAGCGCGAAAGAACCCTGTGGGGTACGAGGGCCGAATGGGCAAGTGGGGACACTAGAATCTTTTATTCAATCCAAGCCCGTTGAGGTTACTACCAAGTCTGTGAAGCTCGACCTTGAAGTGAAGTGCGAGCCTGTTTCAAACTGAACCACTAGCTTTAGGGGTGGCGGGTCAGTTTGAGTTCTTGGTAGGGGTCATGACGAACGCCTTGGTTTTCTCGGCCTGGGTGGGCTTTCCCAGCGCGGCACCTCCACACAAGATAATGGGCCATCCAGCAATTGAAATTTTTCGAGCGGATGGAAAGTCGCATCCCCAAGACCCTCTAGTGGCCGCAACGCTCCAAAGGTATACGATGGCTCGATGGCAAACTTCATTCAAATCGATACCAAAGATAGCGGCCCCGTCATGATCAATGCCGACCTGATTCTAATGGTGGAAGGGATCCGCCCTGGACATTGCCGGGTGGATTTCGGTGGAGCCAGATTCTTTGACGTGGATGGGCCCGCGGCAGATAAGATCGTCGAGCACGTCAAGAACGCGATGACCTTCCAGATCGTGGGCGACATCAAGCCTCCAAAATTCGCTTAGCAGCGTCCCCACCACCGAAAAAAAAATAGCCCGGCGGCTTGATTCACCACCGGGCTTTCTTGAGGGAAGAAAAATCCAGAAATCCGTTATCGCTTGTGGCCGCCGCCACCGCCGTTGCCCCGCGACTCGCCGCCTCCGCGGTTGCCACCGCCGCGATTGCCACCGCCACCTCCGCCTCCTCCGCCTTGCGGGCGAGGTGCTCCGAATCCTCCAGGAGACGGTGCGGGACGGCTCACCTGAGGTGAAGGTCCGCGCTCGCGAACAATCGGCGGGCTGATGCGGACCGGTTGCTGCGGCGTGTACTGACGCTGCACATTCTCGCGCGGCGCGCTTTCACGAACGGCGGGCTGCCGCTGTATCTGCTGCGGTGCGGGCCCGCTGCGCTGGTTGTTCTGTCCGCCGCCGATCACTGCCGGCGACCGTCCCCGATCGACCTGTCCCTGATTGAACTGTCCACGATCGATCTGGCCGCGATTGCCTTGCGGCGACTGCACGATTCCGTTTCTGACATTTCCGTTGGCCGGGCCGCCATTGCCGTTAGGCGAGCTGCCCTCGAAGCGCCGCCAAGCTCCGGCGTTTCCGCTGCCGTTGTTACCACCACGGTTGTTTCCGCCCCCAATCACAGCCGGCCCTGGATTATTTCCGCGAACCGGACCGCTTTGTCCAGGGGCTTGTCCAGGCGATTGTCCGATGATTTGCGGCTGGCGTCCCTGCCCCTGGCCTGGCCCTTGGGCGCGGCTCTCATTCGGTCCACGGCTGCGCTGCGAGAAGCGCGTGTTGGCGTTCACGCGAGGCATCGCTTGGGTGTTCACCCGGGCGTCCGACATGCGCCGGGCGTCGGCCGACGCGGTGAACGGCAGCCTGCCCTGCACTGAGCCCGTCCGCGCCAGATCGTTACTCGATGCACGCACGAAGTTATTCGTATTGATCGCGCGGCCCCGGCCGAAATCGTTGGCGTTGATGCTGGTCACGCCGTTGCGTCCGTTGACGAAGCGCGCGTTGCGGAAGTTGTTTTCGATCCTCACGTTGTTGACGATGGTGGTATTGTTGAACCCATTATTAAAACCACGCCCGTACCACGGCCGGAACCGTTCGTGCGGAGCCAGCGGAACCCAGCCCACGTTGCCGAATCCGAATCCCACACCGATCCCACCGAAGCCTCCGGTGCCCCAGCCGAAGAATCCGACCAGCGCCGGTCTCCAGTAGTGGCGTCCGCCAAAGGGGCCGGGATACCAGGCCCAGCCGAAGCTGCTCATGTACCAGTTGCCATAGTGATACGGAGCCCAACCCCAGGGATCGCCGCTGATCCAGGTCCAACCGTAGTACGGTTCATCCACCCAGCGGCCCACCCGGTAAGGCGCCCAGCCGGGGTCCACCGTGGGAACCCAGACTTGCCCATACTCGGGATCGGTGGTCCAGCGGCCGTACGGATCCAGGTCCTCGGCTCCCACGATGTCGGGACTGACGTAGCGGTAGCTCGAGGTGCGCTCCAGGGCGCGGTCGCGATCGGCGTTCCAGCGGTCCCATTCATCCTGCGGGATGGCCGCGTTGATCATATATTCGGGATCGGAAGGCGTGCCGCGCGCCTCCATGGTGCGTCCGGCGGTTAGCATTTCGGTGCCGCGCGGCGAAAAAATTTCGGCCCGGCCCGACCGCACGGTAATTTCGGTGGTGCCGTCGGGAAAGACGCTGATGCGATAACTTCCCGGCTCGGCAGGCCGGACGGAAACTGTCGGCGTGCTGATTTCGACGTCCGCGCCGCTGTTGCGCAGTACGGTAAAAGTCGTTATTCCCGTGGCGATCTGGACCAGATAATGCCGATCTTCGAGCTCGCCCATGCGAACTTCGGTGTCCGCGCCCAGGCGGATCATGTTGCCCGAATCAAACTGGATTTCGGCACGCGCATTCTGACCCGTGGCCAGTTGATCGTTGGCCACCAGAGGCCCGTTCGGAGCCGCCGCGGTCAACTCGCCCGAATCGCCGCGCCGGACGGAAACGTCGCCATTCACCAGGCTGATGCGCGCCACACCGTGATCGGGTGCGTAGCCCTCGTCGTCGGGCTGTTGTGGCTCCGGCTGTTGCCCCCAGACAGAGGCCGCGCCTGCCACCACTAACGCTAATATGGTTCGCGTCATTGTCCGTGTCATGGCCATTGCCTCGGCCCTTTAAGGGCAAGTAGCGGGCCAAACGTAAGCCGCTGATTTCATGTAACTTCAACCGGCCTCCAGCACTCGGCCCCTGGTTGAAAACCACCAGCCTGCTGGGAATCGATCAGTTGGAGTAGACTCTTACCAAGATGGTTCCAAACCAATTCTCCTTCTGCGCCGTGCTCTTGACCGCGGGGTCTCTGGCGGCACAATGGATCGACCACCCGACGCCGGGAATCCCCCGAACGCCCGACGGTAAGCCGAACCTTTCCGCACCCGCGCCGCGCACGGCGGACGGCAAGCCGGATCTTAGCGGCATCTGGACTATGAATGCCGGCCCGTACATCGTGAACGTCACCGCCGATCTTAAACCAGGAGATGTTCAGCCTTGGGCGGACGCTCTTTATAAGCAGCGCCGGGAGGATTTAGGCAAGGATAGTCCGTTCACGGGGTGCCTGCCCATGGGTCCGGCGTTTAATCTCAATCCGGTCGCAATGATGAGGATCATGCAGACTCCGGCCCTGATTGCGGTTCTCTCTGAGGATCTCACCTATCGCCAGATTTTCCTGGACGGCCGGGAGCTCCCTAAAGATCCAAATCCGAGCTTCATGGGCTACTCGGTGGGCCACTGGGACGGAGACACGCTGGTGGTCGAGAGCACAGGCTTCAACGAAAAGACCTGGCTCGATTTTGGCGGGCACCCTCACAGCGAAGCTCTGCGCATCACCGAGCGAATCCGGCGGCGGGATTTCGGGCACATGGATATTGAGGAAACACTCGCAGATCCTAAAATCTACTCGAAGCCGTGGACGATTCCAATCCACGCAAACCTGATCACCGACACGGAAATACTCGAGTTCGTGTGCGCCGAGAATGAGAAGGACCGCCAGCATCTGGTCGGGAAAGCCTCCGACGATCGAAAAAAGGGGGTGCAGGTCGCACCCGAGGTGCTCTCCAGCTACGTCGGGACGTACGAGTTCCGGTTCCCGGAAAATCCCAGCCAGGTGATTCCAATCGAAGTCACCAGTTCCGGCGGTGAATTGGTGTTTGGATTCCTGGGCGATAAGAGGCCCTTGATTCCGCTATCCAACACAACGTTTTCGTCCGAAGGAAACCCAATTACATTCGTTACGAATGACCGTGGCGTGGTCACCCACCTCGTCATGCAAGCGGCGGAAGGCGACATGAAGGCCGCACGCAAATGAGGCTCTGATCGACTATGCGCATAATCCACTGGTCAACGATCGGATTGGCTCTCCTCTCGCCTCTTTCGGCGCAGTGGGTGAACTATCCGACCTCCGGAGTTCCCCGCACTGCCGACGGCAAACCGAATCTCGGCGCGCCCGCGCCTCGCGCCGCGGACGGCAAGCCGGACTTTTCGGGTCTGTGGGAACCGTCGACCGCGGGAGGAAACTCCGCGCCGGTGGCCGGAGCGGCGGAACTCGCTCCGGAGTTCACCAACATCGCGGCGCGGCTTAAGGAACCTCTGCCGTATCGCCCCGCGACGCTGGAGCTGGTAAAAGCGCGTCAGGCAGACAACGGCAAGGGTAATCCGGACGGGCTGTGCCTGCCCCTGGGCATGATACGGATGCACTCGCATCCGTTCCCGCGGAAGATCCTGCAAGTTCCGGGACTCATCGCGATCCTCTATGAGAAGAATGTCGACTACCGGCAGATCTTCACCGACGGGCGGCCCCTGCCTGCCGACCCGAACCCGTCGTTCAATGGGTACTCATCGGGAAAATGGGAGGGAGACACGCTGGTGGTGGAGACGATCGGGTTCCGCGATGACCTGTGGATCGACGGCTCGGGGAATCCGCTCACCGAATCCGCAAGAGTCACGGAACGGTTCCGGCGGCCGAATTTCGGAAACCTGGAAATCGAGGTGACAGTGGACGATCCGAAGGCGTACACAAAAGCGTGGACCGTCAAGCTGAATCATCACATCAAGCTCGATACGGATCTGATGGAATACTTCTGCGAAAACGAAAGAGACATTGCACATTTGGTGGGAAAATGACACGGTACATTTTAGGAATGGCGGCGTTAGCCGCGATGGCAAGCGCGCAGTGGCCGAACCAGCCGACACCTGGAGTTCCACGCACCGCGGACGGAAAACCCAATCTTTCCGCGCCTGCCCCTCGTGCGCCGGACGGCAAGCCCGACCTCTCGGGAGTGTGGCGACCGAAGCAGGCCAGCTATCTGTTCTACGTCACCTCGGATCTGAAACCCGAGGAGATCCTGCCCTGGGCCGCGGCGCTCTATCAACAGCGGGCGGACGACTTCCGGAAAGATTCGGACGGAATCGCGTGCTTGCCGCCGGGCCCCAAGGCCGGCATCTCCGGGGGCGGCCTTCCCGCGAAGATCGTGCAAACGCCCGGCCTGGTGGTGATCCTATACGAGTACCAGACCATCTACCGCCAGATCTTCACCGACGGCCGTAAGCTTCCCGACGATCCGAATCCCACCTGGATGGGATACTCGGTGGGGCATTGGGAGGGCGATACGCTCGTGGTCACTACCGCCGGCTACAATGACCGGACCACGATCGACCTGGCGGGTCATCCCCACACGGAATCGCTGCGAGTGACCGAGCGTTTCCGGCGCCGGGACGCAGGCCACATCGATCTGCAGGTGACGCTCGAGGATCCCAAGGCATATGCCCGAGCGTGGACGCTGCCGATCGAGCTCGATCTGGTCGCGGACGGGGACCTGATCGAGTACGTTTGCGAAGACCGTAGCGGGCCGCACCTGGTGGGGAAACGCGGAGACGAGTTCAAAATCGCACCCGAGGTTCTCGCGAAGTACGCCGGCGTGTACGGAGCGGCGGGCCGGTCCTTTGTCGTCACACTGGAAGAAAGCCGGCTGATGATAAATCAGGACGGAGACGGAAAGATTCCGCTCTTCGCCATTTCCGAAACCAGCTTTACCCAGGAAGGCACCGGGATCGAGTTCGTTAAGGACGCCCAAGGCGCGGTTACCGGCCTGATCCAGCGATTAGTCGAAGGCGATCGGCTGGCTGTCCGCAGGAAGTAACCCGCCGCAGCACCCGTCTTCGACATTTCGCGAAACGTTCAGGACGACGCAGATGTCATTTAATGTTGCGAAATGTGGGACACTAAAAACGAGGGCGGGTGTCCAAGAGTATATGAAGTACTGGGCTTACTTGGTCGCCAAGCTGGCGCTGGCGGGCGTGTTCCTGTATGGGCTGCGCCGGACCATCGCGTACCTGATTCCCCCTCCCAAGCCTCTGTTTACCGTGACCGAGCCATTTGGACACGATCTGGTCTACACCCTGATCCTCATGCTGTACTCGCTGGTCGCGGTGGGAGTGGTCTGGGCGGTGATCTTCGATCAGCGCTACCGCTGCCGGACTTGCTTGCGCAAATTGCGCATGCCGATCCTGACCGGCGACTGGACGCATATTCTGTTGGGACGGCCGCGCACCGAGTATATCTGCCCGTTCGGCCACGGGACGCTGAAAGTCGACGAAGTGCAGATCACCGGCCATCTGCAGCCGGATTGGCAGCCGCACGAAGACATCTGGAAAGAGCTGGTGTCGCTGGACGATACCAAAAAGTGATCGTGAGCGGCATCAAGGCGGAGTCATAGCTCGACCATGGCGGTAAAACTGCGCATTTCCAAAAACTCTCCGGTGTTCCGGATTCTGAAGAATCCGTGGGGCCGGGCTTTCATCGTCACGTTCTTGCTGCTGGGCATGACGGCGGTCGGGGTCTTCTCCTACTACTATTTCCAATATTCCCGCATGATCGAAGCGGAGCTGAGAGCCGGGGTGTTCTCGAACGCGACCCTGCTTTACGCGGCTCCCCGTGCGGTGAACCTGGGCGAGGACATCAAGGGCGAGGACATCGCGGCATACTTGCGGCGATGCGGCTATTCCTCATCCAACACCAGCCGCATGGGCTGGTATCTGGTTCGTCCCGATGCCGTGGAAGTCAACCCCGGGCCGGACGCCTATGATCCGGAAGGCGCCGTCATCAAGATCGCGGGCGGGCATGTAACCCAGATCATTTCCCTGCGCGATCACACCGAGCGCACACAATACCTGCTGGAACCGGAACTCATCAGCAATCTCTACGACAAGAAGCGCGAGAAACGCCGCATCGTGGCCTTCGACGACATCCCGAAAGTCATGGTGAACGCGCTGCTGGCGGCCGAGGACAAACACTTCTTCCAGCATGCCGGATTCGATCCGGTCGGGATCATGCGCGCGGCCTGGAGGGATTTGTGGGATGACAAGCGCCTGGAAGGCGCGTCGACCATCAGCCAGCAACTGGCGCGCACGTTGTGGCTCGGCACCGAGCGAGGATGGCGGCGGAAGATCCCCGAGACGCTGATCACCATGCAGCTGGAGCAGAAGCTCACCAAGCAGCAGATCTTCTACTATTACGCGAATTCCATCTACCTGGGCAATCAGGGCAGCTTCAGCATTCATGGCTTCGGCGAAGGCTCTCAGGTGTATCTGGGCAAGGATCTCAGCAAAGTCACTTTGCCGGACGCGGCGCTGCTGGCAGGTTTGATCCAGAGTCCGGGCGCGCGTAATCCGTTCAGCCATCCGGACCGGGCGCTGGCGCGCCGCAACATCGTTCTCAAGCAAATGCGGGAGAACGATTTCATCACGGAGCGCCAATACGATGAAGCCGTCACGATTCCGCTCCAGGTGAATCATGGCGAAGTGGAATCGAGCGACGCACCCTACTTCGTCGACCTGGTCAACGATGAGCTGCAAAGCCGCTTTCAGGATCGCGACTTCTACAACAGCTCGAATCGCGTATACACGACGCTCGATCTGGAGTTGCAGCACGACGCCGTGGAAGCCGTTCGCGCGGCAATCGCGGAAACCGACCAGCAATGGAAGCGCCGCAACAAGAAGTATGGCACCAGCGAGTTCCCCGCGGCTCAGGTGGCTCTGGTGGCTCTGTCGGCCGAAACCGGCGAACCCCTCGCGGTCGTGGGCGGGCGCAGTTACGGCTCCAGCCAGCTGAATCATGTCACCTCGCTGCGGCAGCCCGGATCGTCGTTTAAACCGTTTGTGTATACCGCGGCCATGATGAGCGCGCTTGATCCGGCCAGTCACTCGGTATTGACGCCGGCCTCAACGGTCATGGATGAAGAGACCACCTTTTGGTACGAACACGACACCCGGAACTATACGCCCAATAACTTTGGCGATAAGTTCGAAGGCCTCATGACGCTGCGCTACGCCCTGGCGCACTCCAAGAATGTGCCCGCGGTGAAGGTGGCCGAAATGGTGGGATACGACAAAGTCGCCGAAGTGGCGCGCATGGTGGGATTGAATCGTGATATCCAGCCGACTCCATCTATCGCCTTGGGAGCTTACGAAGTGACGCCGCTCGAAATCGCCAGCGCTTATACCGTCTTTCCCAATGGCGGCGACCTCCTGAAATCGGGCTTCATCAAGGGAATCCGGGACGGAAACGGCGCCACCACATTTCAAGCCAAGTCCGAGCGGAAACCGGCTATCGATCCGCGGGTGGCATATCTCGTGGAAAGCATGATGGAAGACGTTCTCCGCGGCACCGGCACCGGGGCGCGCGCGCGTTCCATGGGCTTTGCGCTACCCGCTGCCGGAAAAACCGGGACCTCGCGCGATGGGTGGTTCGCGGGCTTCACGTCCAAGATCATATGCGTGGTGTGGGTCGGCTTCGACGACAACCGCGATTTCAAACTGGAAGGCGCCCATAGCGCGCTGCCCATCTGGGTGGAGTTCATGAAGCGGGCGCATCAACACCAGGAATACAAGAACGTCCATTCCTTCCAGCCGCCGGACGGCATCGTGACCGTCGATATCGACGAGAGTACCGGCGAGTTGGCCGCGCCCAATTGTCCCAGCGAAAAGGTCCACAGCGAAGTGTTCATCGCCGGAAGCCAGCCACTGCAGATCTGCCACATTCACGGCAGCGGACGGACTCTGGTCTCTAGTTGGGATCCGGTGCAGCAGCAGCAGACCGCGCCCGCCGCGGCGCCGGCATCATCATCGGCGTTGGAGAGCGGCGGCACCGAGGTCGCGGCAGTCCAGGGTACGCAACCAGTCCAGAGTGTTCGGACCCCATCCGCTCCTAGAAGCATTCCGGTAACTCAGCCCCCGGCGCAGCCGCCGGAACCGGAGAAGAAGAAGGGATTCTTCGGACGTCTGAAGGATATTTTCAAGTAATCCATGCGACTGGGTTACCGCTGCGCCGGACTCGCGCTTCTGGTCGTCCCCGTGGCGCCGTTTTTGCGGGCCGACGCGACCGTGCGTTACCACACCGATATTCAAACTACCCCCCTCCTCCCGGCGGCGGCGCTCGACCAGGCGCTGGGTGGAATGCGGGACATGGTCATCCAGATCAAGGGGAATAGGGCATACACTTCGCAGGGGCCGATTACCGCGATCGCGAATCTTGTGACTCAGGATTTGACCCTGATCGATCGCGCTAATAAGCGTTTTGCGACGCTTCCCGCGGCTCAATATGCTCAGGAGCTGAAGAACGCGGTCCCAGCCGTGCCGGAGCAAGCCCGCGCCGCACTCGCCGCGATGAAGACCAACCTCGAATTCCGCAGCACCGGCCGTACCGCCTCCATTCAGGGTATTCAGGCGGAAGAGCAGGAATTCGTGCTGACCGTCGACATGGCTTTGCCGGGAGGACCGGCTCCCTCGACTCCGTTCATGAAGATGGTGATGCAGGTGTGGACTGCCAAGCCGGAAGAAGCGCAGCGCGTACCGGCCTTGCAGGAATTTCGCAACTACACCGCCTCGGCCAGCTCCGCCATGAATCCCGGGGAGATGATCAGGCAGGTTTTGAGTGCCATGCCTGGTTTGGGTGACAACCTCACGGAGATGATGGAGGAAAGGGCCAAGAACGGCGCTATGACGCTGCGTACACACATGGAACTTTCCATGCCGTTCCTGGCGGCCATGAGCCAGCAACTGCCGGGACAGGCGCTGCCCGCCGGTTTCGATCCCAACGCTCCCCTGATGCAGATGAGCCAGGAGGTCGTGGAGCTCTCGACCAGCCCGGTGGACGAGGCGATTTTCCAGGTCCCTGCGGATTACCAGCCGGCGTCCCTGGAAGAAATTCTCAAAGGGATAGTTTCGGCACCTACGCCTCCGCAGTTCAAACAGTAACCCTCCAGTCGCGGCCAAGCACTGCCGATGATACAGTTAAAGATAACGGAGGAGGCTATCATGAAGTCTTTCGTCTCCTTGCTGGTCCCGTTGATCATCCCTGGTGCCGGCTTGGCGTTTCAGACCCCGCCCACGGTGCAAACCTCGGCGTCCACACCCAATCAGGCCGCACCGGCCAACCCTGTGGTGACGCCGGAGTTGCGCGGCGATATCATGATGGCCCGCAAGATGTTCCGCGAAGCCATCGAATTTTATAAGCCCGAGGCCGAAAAAAGCGCGATCCTGGCGAATAAGACCGGCATTGCCTACCACCAGCTGCAGGATCTGCAGAACGCAGAGAAGTACTACAAGCGCGCCGTCAAGCTGAATCCGCAATATTCCGAGGCCATCAACAACCTGGGAACCGTCTACTACGCGAGAAAGTCCTACCGGCGCGCGGTCAATCAGTACAAGAGTGCGCTACGCATCGCGCCCAATTCCGCTTCGATTCTTAGCAACCTGGGAACCGCGTATTTCGCGCGCAAACAATATGAGGACGCGATCAAAGTGTATGCTCAGGCCGTTGCAATCGACCCCGACATCTTCGAGCAGCATAGCAGCCAGGGCGTGCTGGTGCAGGAGCGCACCATCGAGGAGCGCGCCGGTTATTTCTACCTCCTGGCCAAGACCTGCGCGAAAGCCGGCATGACCGATCGCGCCTTGCAATATATTCGGAAGGCGCTCGAAAACGGCTTCAAAGACCGGGATAAATTCAAGGCCGACTCCGAGTTTTCCGCCTTGCAGGACAACCTGGAATTCCAGCAGATCCTCGCCGCGGAGTACAAGGTCCTCTGAAGCACCGATTTTGGCTTCCGCTGGTATTCGTGGCCGCCGTCTGCGCCGCTTGTTCCCGTTCGCGCAACCCCGTGGAACGGGTCGCATTCCTGCCCTTTGAAAACCTCACTGGCGATGCCACCCTGGACTGGATTGCCGCCGCCGGGCCCAAGATTGTGACCGATCAGCTTCTGGGAAGCAGCTTCAGCACCGCTTCCGCCATCGTTCCCGTTCAGGTGGGCGCATTGCGCGATGCCTACGCTTCCGGCGCCACGCAACTGGTGCATGGATACTTCGAAAAGCGGAGTCAGGCTCTTCATTTTGAGTTTGTAGTCGAGGATGCCCAGACTCACAAGGCGCTGCAGACCGTGGCGGGAGACGGGGACGTATTGCCTGTGTTCGACCGGCTGGCCAGGCAAATCGGGACCGGAGCACACCCGTTTTCTTCCACCAATCCGCAGGCCGTTTCCGCGTGGGGCAGCGGCGACAATGAAAAGGCGGTTTCTCTCGATCCGGCCTTTGGGGCAGCGTGGTTGAGCTGGGCTCAATCCCGTGCCGCGGCCGGCGATAAGCAACAAGCCTCCGAAATTGTGGCTCGGGCGCTGCGGCAGCCCGCCCTGCAATCGCCGGTCGACCGTGCACGACTTGAATTCGTGTCGGCCAGCTTGCGCCAGGATGGTCCCGCTCAACAACAAGCTCTTAAGGCTTTGTCGCAGCTCATGCCCCATGATTCCGTTCTGCTGCGCCAGTTGGCTACGGAGGAAATGAATGCGCGCCGTTTTTCCGAAGCCGCGCGATACTACCAGGACGTGATCCGGGAAGACCCGGACGACACCGAGTTGTGGAACCTGCTGGGGTATGCCCAGGCGTTCGCGGGCGATGTGGCGTCAGCGCAGAAATCGCTCGAGCGCTACGGACGTGATCCGTCCCATGCGGCCAACGCGCTGGACTCCCTGGGAGAAGCGTCGTTTCTGAATGGGAAGTTCGCCGAGGCGGAAAAATACTTCCTGGAAGCTCACGCCAAAAGCGGCGCGTTGCTGGGCGGCGGCGATCTGCTCAAGGCCGCCTATGCCCGATGGTTTGCAGGCGACCCGGCCGGAGCCGATCAACTGTTTTTGCGGTACGCCGCCTTCCGCACCGAGCAGAAAGATCCTCTGGTTCCGTGGCGCCAGGCCGTCTGGGAGTACTCCACGGGCCGGCAACCGGCAGCCATCGCCCGCTTGTCGAATGTGACCGGGCCGGTCGCGAACCTCGCGCGTACGCAGATTGAGTTGTGGAAGGACCCTTCCAAGCTTCCCCACGATCCGGCAGCACTCAAGCAGGCCTATGAACGAGCTCCGCCCGCGGCGGACGGAATCACGCGGGTACTCTACGCAGCCGCGTTGGCCGAAGCCGGTCAAAAGGACGAGGCCAGAAAGCTGCTGGTCTTATGGCCGCTGCCCGGATTGGAAAGCGATCCGCTGCTGCAATCGTTTTTGTTTCCGAAGTACCTGGAGCTAAAGCGGGAATTAAAGTGAATCGAAGGGGACGGGCGGGTACAACGCAGGCGGCAAACAAACCTTCGAAGAGCGAACGAGCCAGGTAGCCCGCCCGCTCCCCGCAGGGCAAAAAGGGTTATTATTAGCTCGCGTTCGCGGAACTGAGAACCGAAGCAACCTTCGAAAAGATCTGGCTGATGCTGGTCGCCACGCCCGGCATGATCGCACCGGCCGCAACGGCAACAAAGCCGGCCATCAGAGCATACTCGATGAGGTCCTGGCCGCGCCGATCTTTCCAAACCTTCAGCTGCAGAAGCAGATTCTTCATTTAGTTCAATCTCCTCTCCCTATTGGTGCACGACAGTCCCTGTCGCCAGTTCAAAATTAACATTGGCCCGGTTCCGAAAGAATCGGGGTTACACCTAATGCCGAGGTTGAAATCTCCTCAGGACACTTATTTTTGAGGTACTTGCAACGCCTTTAGTACTATGACCTTCGATTCCAATCCCTTCTTTCACATAGCCACAACCCGGCCCATTCGATTGATTCGCGACGGCCTTGCGGGGTGTGGCGGGAAAACACCTGAGCTACGAGTACGGTCTTTACCGGAGGGTAATCCGGGCGCATCATCCGTAAGCTCGAACTATGTCTATGTTGCTGCTGGGATTCTTGCTGGCCGCCGCCGTGAAGGACGGCTCCACCCCCTTGCGTACGGGCTGCTCGCCGGACGCCCCGGCCGCGGCTTCCCTGCCCGCTGGCGCCCCTGTAACGATTCGCTACTCGATCGCGGGCGATACCGAGCCCTGTTACAAGGTGTCGGTCGAAGTGGACGGCAAGACCCTGGAGGGTTCCCTGCCCGCGAGTGCCATCGTGGGGATAGAGGATTTTGACCAGGCTCGCCGCAAGGCCGTGTGGCTGGATACGGCCACTGTGGTGAACACCATTCGCGAGAGCGCGGCGTTGCCATCCTTGCGAGCAAAAGCCGGTGGCGCCTCGGGCGTGGCACAAAAGGCTGCCGACCTGATCAGCGCCAGCCGGCCTCAAAAGGCGCTGGAACTTCTGGAGCCCGAATTGAAAGCTCATCGCGACCCGGGCCTGCTGGCCTTGGCCGGGCTGGCCGCGTGGCGGTCCGATGACTCGCGCCAGGCCCTCGAATACTGGCGCGCCTCGCTCGACATCGCGCCCAGTCCGGAAGTGGAGCAGCTGTATCGCCAGGTTGAGCGCGAAGCCAAAGGCGACCAGAGTAACGACCGTCTGTATGGGATGCGCGTCCTGCTGCGCTACGAAAGCTCCGCTGTCCCCGTGGAGACGGCGCGCCAGATGACCGCGGTGCTCGACCAGGAGTTCATACGCATTTCCCAGACGCTCGGTTGCACCGCCGAAGAGCGCGTCATCGCCATTGTGCAGAGCCGAGATGCCTACCGCAAATCCACCGACTCGGCTGAATGGAGCGGCGGCCAGTTCGACGGAAAGATTCGCGTGCCGGTCTTTAACCCGAAGGTTCTGGAGCCAAGCATGCTTCGTTCGCTGGCGCATGAAACCACTCATGCCTGCCTGACCATGCTGGGACACTGGCCTGCGTGGCTGCAGGAAGGAGTCGCGCAGAAGCTCTCCGGCGATTCGCTCAACGCGGCCCAGATGAAAAAGGTCGCCGACCTGGTCCGGCAGGGAAAAGTGCCGCGTCTGAGCAATCTCCAACAGGCTTGGTCGCGCCTGGACGCCGAACATGCCGCGGAAGCCTATGCGGTATCGCTCGCGGCGGTGGAGTTGTTCTGGCAGGAATCGGGCGAAGATGGCGTGCGGAATCTGTTGCGAAATCCCGAGCGGCTTCCGCAGGTGACCGCCGACCTCGATCACAAGCTGGGGCTGTAGAGCGCAGGCTACGACTTTTCGTCGGCCGAAGGCCCGTACATTCCGGGGACGGCGACGCCAATCAACCGCAGATAAACGCTTAGCTGGCCGCGGTGGTGAATCATATGGCTCATCATCCATTTCAGAGCGGCTTCGCGGGTCTTCGTGATGCCCGGGTTAACTTGGATCGTCCCAGCCAAGTGGTCCTGGTTCGTTCCCGCGAGAGCTTCGCGTGCGGCGCTGACTCTTTTGTCGAAGGTTTCGAGTAGTTCCAACGTGGATGTGGACTCGGATGGCTTAGTTCCCTGCCCCGTGATCACGAAAGCCGCCCCGACGGGTATAGCCGCAATGTGGCTCGCCAGCTTCGCCAGCGTGGATGATTTGTCGTGCGGCTTCCAAGCGAACTTGCCCTCCGGCACACGCTCCAACATCCTGCGCGTGTTCGCCATCTCCTGGTCAAACTCGGCGAGTAACGTCTCCATCTTGTCTTGTCGAGTAGTTGTCACCGGTGCTCCTTCCTTACCCTGCGCGCGATCCAGGAAATCTGCTGCCTTTTCGAACCGTTCGAAGCTCATCATGTGAAGGGCTTCCACTTGCCACCGCATGGAAGGCGGCCAGTTCCGGCGATTGGACCAACCCCGCAGCAGCCCCGCTTTGATTTCGGGATCGCCGCCGCTGGCGTCGTCCTGTTGCGCCTTCCAGCGCGCCACCAATGCCTGCGCGATTTCGCCCGCGGGATCTTCCCCCAGTGCCTTCTCGATATCGCGGAACAGGTCGACGCGAGCCTGCCACATCCGGGAGTGGTCTTTCTCGTTCTCCCGCAGCTTCATCAGCTTGGCCCACGCCCCTTCGCTGAAGTATCTTTTCCGCGACGACAACGCGGCCAGCTTGATGAACGCACTGGCCTCTTCTACTTTGAACTCCGCGATCCTCTGCTTCATGATGGGCGGCCAATGCTCGCGATCCATCCACGCCTTGGGCGAGTCGGTCTGCACTTCCGGATCTCCGGTGTACGCCCGTCTCGACAGTTCGAACCAGCGCTCGACAAGCTCCTGAGCGGGTTCGCTTCCCGGATCAGTGCCGAGCAGCGCCTCCGTGTCGCGATACAGCTGGCGCCACTCGGGTGAGGGCCCTTCTTCGTAGTAGCGCCTGTGCCTCTCCCAAGCCTCTTCGCTGTAGTACTTCTTCATCACGGCAATGCCGTCTTGCATGTCGATCACCTCGATGATGGTTTTCAGGATGGCTGCGTCCGCCGGTTTGCCGGATTCGAGAGACTCCTCCGCCGCTTGAATCGCGCGGATGGCGCGTCCCAACAGCGCGTGTTTGTCCTCGAGAGCCCGGCGCTGCAGCCGCAATGCGTCCGGCAACTGAGCTGCCCGCTTCAGTACCACCCTGATCTGCTTCAGAGGAAGCCCAAGAAACTTGAGCGCGACGATCTGCTCGAGCGTCTCCATATCGCGTTCGAGGTAGACCCGGTACCCGGCCTCGGTCCGCCCCGGCTGGAGGAGTCCCAGGCGATCATAGTGATGGAGCGCCTTGACTGTGACCCCCGCAAGCTTGGCAAACTCGTGGATTTTGTAGTGCCTGCCCAAATCCGGCCCTTCATCGAGATACTAAAGTCTGACCCAAGATCAGAGTCAAGGATAAACCGGCTGCATACCCAGTTTCTTCAGGATCGCCCCGTAAGTTTTCGAACTTTTCGACGTCTTGAAATATAACTAGCTCATCGGGATCTGAGTCTCGGTACGTATCGAGGCGAGGAGCCGCCCAATTGTGGAAAATAGTCCCTAAAGGAGATTGCCCATGCAAAGCGCCATGAGAAAACTCATGTTGTGGATGATTGGTTTTGCGGTCAGTTCTGGAGGCGCGCTGCTCGCGCAAAATATAACCGGTTCCTGGCAGGGCACCTTGCAGAGTCCGCAGGGCAGGCCGCCACTCAGGATCGTAATCAAAATTACGAGGGCAGACGACGAGAGCCTGAAAGCGGTGTTGTATAGCATCGATCAAGGCGGGCAGCCCATCAATGCAAGCTCAATCAGTCAACAGGGCTCAAATATGAAGATGGCCGTGGCGGGGATTGGCGGCGATTATGAGGGCCGACTGATCGGCGATGGGAACACCATCGCGGGGACCTGGACGCAGGGGGGCCCGGCCATGCCGCTGAACCTTACGCGCTCCACCCCCGAAACAGCCTGGGCGATTCCGGAACCTCCGCCCCCGCCGAAGCCCATGGCCGCGGATGCGAATCCGAGCTTCGAGGTAGCCACGATTAAGCCCAGCAATCCTGATACGCCGGGCCAATCCATTTTGGTGGGAAGGGGCGGAACCAATCTTTTTACGACCACGAATACAACCTTAAACGACCTGATTACGTTCGCCTACGGTGTTCATCTGCGTCAGGTCACCGGGGGACCGGGTTGGCTTGAAACGGAAAAGTACGACATCACCGCGAAGCCGGACCAAGCCGGCATTCCCAACGCGACGCAAGTGCGGACCATGCTCCAAAAGCTGTTGGCGGAGCGCTTCCACCTTACCTTTCATCGCGACAAAAAGGAGCTTGCCGCCTATACCATTACAGTCGCTAAGACCGGACCGAAACTTGCCAAGAATGAGACTGGGGGCATGCTTCCCGGCTTTGGCGGCAGGGGACCTGGAAACATCGCAGTGCGAAACTCCACAATGGAGGAATTTGCCGGATTCCTGCAGGGCAGAATCGTGGATCGGCCAGTTGTAGATCAGACGGGCTTATCCGGAAAATTCGACTTCACACTGCTTTGGAGGCCCGATCAGTTAGCCGCACCGGGACCGAATGCGCCGCCGCTTCCAGCCGATCTGGAATCTCGAGCCGATCTTTTTACCGCCATCCAGGAGCAGCTGGGACTGAAACTGGAGGCCGCCAAGGCGCCGGTTGAGGTCCTGGTTATCGACCGAGTAGAGAAGGCGTCGGAAAACTAGATCTGAGCGGTCAGCGTTCGTACCGCGACAGGAACGCACAAGCCGTATCTAGTAGTTTTTGCCCTTGACCCGATAATCCACCGGGTGTACACTGGCGTCGCTTCTATTTGGGGAGCGCGGCTACCAGATTCGCGATTTCTCGGTCTCTTATCTTCATGCGTTCGTGGAGGTGGCCGATGCGCTCGTTGTTCGTTGCAGTTGGTCTATGCTTACTCGCTTTGGCGTTGTTTGCCCAAAGTGACCGCGGAACCATCACCGGCACGGTAGCCGACCCGGCAGGGGCCGTGGTCGCAGGCGCGCCGATTGAAATCAGGAACGTAGAAACCGGCGTGGTGAGCCGGTCGGCCAGCTCGGCCACTGGCAATTACACGCTCGCCCAGCTACCCGCAGGGCAGTACGAGTTGTCCGTTACTGTTCCCGGGTTCAAGAAATACGTCCGGCAAAGCCTAACCGTCGGCGTCGCGCAAACTTTCCGCGTGGATGTTCTGCTGGAAGTGGGCTCCAACGCCGAATCGGTGACGGTTACTGAAGCCGCCCCGTTGCTGAAAACTGAAAGCGGGGAGCTGAGCCATACCGTTTCCACAGACACCATGAACAACCTCCCCGTGCTGGGGATTGGCGCGACTGCCAGCGCGTCCGGGATTCGAAACCCCTACGCCGTGGTGCAGTTGCTGCCGGGCTCCAATTACGCCACCGATTCCTCCATCCGGATCAACGGGAACCCGACCAACTCACAAGCCATGCGCATCGACGGCCAGGACGCCACCAACGGCTGGTACTCGACGCAATCCCAGACCCAGGCGAGCGTGGACTCCATTCAGGAATTCGCCATCCAAACCAGTAATTACTCGGCGGAGTTCGGGCTGGCGGGAGGTGGCGTGTTCAATCTCACGATGAAGTCCGGCACCAACCAGCTTCACGGCACCGTCTACGACTACTTCGTCAACGAATTCCTCAATGCGGGCACGCCCTTCACCAGTGATGGAAACGGGCATCTGCTCCGCCCCCGCCAGCGGAGAAACGATTTTGGCTTCACCGCGGGTGGTCCCGTCTATATACCCAAGTTGTTCGACGGCCATAACAAGGCCTTCTTCTTTTTTGGTTATGAACAGTACCGGGAAACGACTGTCAACAATGCGACGTCGACGACTCTCCCCACGCTGGGTTATCGTGGGGGCGATTTCAGCGCGGCTCGGACCACACGGGCTGCTCTGATCAAGGATGGATTGGGCCGGGACGTGTTCGAAAACGTGGTCTACAACCCGACAACGGACCACTTTGGAGCGGATGGCCTTCGTTATCGGGATCCTTACCCCGGTAATATAGTTCCGCTCACGGACATGGATCCGGTCGCAAAACGCGTCCAGGACCTGATTCCGCTGCCGACCACCACCGGGCTGACGAATAACTTCGTTCGAACCTTCACTAATCCGAAGAGCACTACCATTCCCTCCGTCAAAGGCGACTACCAGCTCAACTCGAACGCGAAGATCTCCGGGTTTTGGTCCTACAATTCGCAAGACAACCCCAACGTCAACATCCTGCCGGATCCCATACGGGGCGGACTTCCCAGTCTGATTACGTCGCACACCGTGCGCCTGAACTTCGATCAAACGTTAACGCCGTCGTTGCTGCTGCATTTTGGCGCCGGGCTTTTGGGGCTGCACAATTGGCAGCCGCATAACCGGTACGATCCCGTCGCGTTGATTGGCCTGAAGGGGACCAACAACAACCTGTTCCCGGTCTTTGGGGGAATGAGCAATGCTCAGGGAGGCATGTCGGCAGGCATGGGCCCGGGACAGGACATCAACCTGAATTACTACAAGCCCACCGCCAACACCAGCTTGACCTGGGTTCGAAACAACCACACGTACAAATTCGGCGGGGAGCTCCTGGTGAACGGGTACCTCAATCGCAATGGAACTTACGCGAACGGCTACCTGACCTTCACGGCGATTGAAACCGGACTCCCGGCTCTGAATGGGGTGAGCCTGGCCGCGCAGCCGGGCTTCAACTACGCCAGTTTCTTTCTGGGCGGAGTCAACAATGGCCAGACCGCGGTGCGCTCCGTTACACACATGGGATCCCATACTCTTTCCGGGTTTGCTCAGGACACCTGGAAAATCACTCGCAAGCTGACACTGGATTACGGCCTGCGCTACGATTTCGCGACGTATTTGAGGGACGGGAACGGCTATTACGGAGTGTTCGGCCCCAATACGGTGAACCCCAGCGCGGGCGGACGCCTGGGTGCGGTGGTGTACGACGGTTTTGGGGGGGGGCGTTGCAACTGCGACCTGGCTCACAACTATCCCTACGCGTGGGGACCGCGCCTGGGAGTCGCGTACCAGATCACGTCCAAGACCGTTCTGCGTGCCGGACTGGGCATCTCCTATAACAAGTCCGACGATAACAATTTCGGCTTTTCCTCGGGGTCTCAGTTCCTGTACAACTCGCCGTCGTACGGAGACCCTGCCTATTACATGCGGGATGGCCTGCCGTACAAGATCAGCTTCCCGAACTTCGATCCCGGCCAGTATCCTCTCCCCGGCACAACGGCCTCTATTCCGCAGCTCATGGACCGGCACGCCGGCCGGCCTGCCCGGCAGATTCAGTGGAGCATCGGCGTCCAACGGGAAGTGATCAAGGATCTGCTGGCTGAGGTCAGCTACGTCGGCAACCTGGGGGTATGGTGGAACGCGGCCGGTCTAATTGCGCCCAATTCCCTCCAGCCAAGTGACTTGGCAAGATATAAACTCGACCCCACTATCGCTGCGGATCGCACGCTGCTGGCGGCGCCCCTTTTCTCCTCCATCGCCGCCCAGCGGGGCTTCGCTGCGCTGCCCTATCCGGGATATCCAATCGGCTCCAGCGTGGCCCAGACCCTGCGGCCCTATCCACAGTTCAGCGATCTTTCCAATAACCACTGGGTACCTTTAGGAAAGACCTGGTACAACTCGCTGCAAGCGAAATTGACCAAGCGGTTTTCCCATGGTCTGGATTTCAGCACCAACTTTACGTGGCAGAAGAGTCTGGACAGCGGCGTCGAAGATAAGTTCGGGCGCGGCGGCGGGGTCTATATTAACGACCCGTTCAACCGTCCAAACCAGAAGAATCTCTCCGTGTATGACCAACCGTTTCAACTAGTGTTCTCGGGCAGCTACACGACGCCCGGATTGGGGCAAGGCAGCACCTTAAAGAAGGCCTTGTCCTGGGGCGTGAAGGATTGGCAGATTGGCACCTTGCTGCGGTACGCAAGCGGCACCCCCATTCTGGTGCCACAAGCCACCACCAGCCTGGCCACGTATCTGTTCCAGCCTACGGTGATGAACCGCGTACCGGACCAGCCCTTGTTCACGCAGGACCTCAACTGCCACTGCTTCGACCCCAACACCACCTTCGTGCTGAATCCGAAAGCGTGGGTGAATCCACCGGCAGGCCTGTACGGGGTGTCGGCCGCTTACTACACGGATTACCGCGACCGGCGCCGTCCGGCGGAGAGCATGAGTCTCGCCCGGGAATTCCATGTCCGGGAAAAGATGAGTCTCCAAATTCGGGCGGAATTCACGAACATGTTCAACCGCACGGTGTTGAACGGTCCCACCTCGACGAATGCGCTGGCGACCCAAACTCGAAAGGTCGCGAATGACCCGAATAGCCAGACCACGGCCGGCTTCGGATACATCAATAACGCCAACACAACCGGTCAGAGGCAGGGTCAAATGGTGGCGCGCTTCACGTTCTGATCGGGAAGCTAGTTTGCGGACGCCACAGGCAGCAGAGTGACCGCTACACGTGTCTCCGCCGCCGGCACGCTATCCTGAAGACGAACGCTCATGGCCTTCGCCACCATCCCAGAGGCGATCGAAGAAATCCGCGCCGGCCGCATGCTGGTTGTCGTCGATGACGAGGACCGTGAAAACGAGGGCGACCTCACCATGGCCGCCCAGTTCGTCACGCCCGAAGCCATTAACTTCATGGCCCTGCACGGGCGCGGGCTGATCTGCCTGGCACTCTCGCCGGAACGTTGCGACCAGCTTCATCTGCCCCTGGTTTCTCCCATGAACACGTCGCGCTTCGGTACGGCCTTCTGCGAATCCATCGACGCGGCAGACGGCGTGACTACTGGTATCTCCGCGGCCGACCGTTCCCAGACCATTCACGTCGCCATGCGCGCCGCGACCAAACCATCGGATCTGGCGCGTCCGGGCCACGTTTTCCCGTTGCGCGCGCGCGAAGGCGGCGTGCTGGTTCGCGCCGGACAGACCGAGGCGGCGGTCGATCTGGCCCGCCTGGCGGGACTCGAACCGGGGGGCGTGATCTGCGAAATCATGAACGAGGACGGCAGCATGGCGCGCGTCCCCGAACTGACCCAATTTTGCGCGCGCCACGGCCTCAAGATGATCTCCGTCGCCAGCCTGATCCGGTACCGCCATCAGACCGAGAATCTGATCCAGCGGCGCGCCGAAGGGTGTCTCGAAACCGAATTCGGAAGCTTCAAGACCGTCACCTACGGCAGCACCGTGAACGACGAAGCGCACCTTGCTTTGGTCCACGGCGAGGTTCGCGGCAAGTCCAACGTTCTGGTGCGGATGCATTCCCGCTGCGTGCTGGGCGACGTGTTCGGCTCCACCGCGTGCAACTGCGGCGCCATGCTGCGCGCTTCCCTCAAACGAATCACCGAAGAGGGCGAGGGCGTGGTGGTGTACCTTCATCAATCCGGGTGGGGCGAGCGCAAACACATTCCCATGCCCGATGGGTCTCCCCGGCCTCTGCAAGAGTTTGGCATCGGCGCGCAGATTCTGTCCGACCTGGGGCTGTCCACCATCCGCATCATCACCAACCGCGTACGCAAGCTGCCGGGCCTGGACGCGTTCGGGATTCGGATCACCGATCAGGTTCCGCTGGCGGACTAAGTCACTTCAATAGGTTCTTCAGCACGAACCACAGGTTGGCAGGCCGTTCCGCCAACCGCCGCATAAAGTAGGGATACCAGTCGGTCCCATAAGGAATGTATAAGCGCAGCCGGTAGCCCTGCTCGATCAGCCTGCGCTGCAGATCGCGGCGAATCCCGTAGAGCATCTGAAATTCGAAGCTGTCCTGGCGGATGCCCCGCCCCTGCACGTACTCGATCGCTTCCTGGATGAGCTTCTCGTCATGCGTCGCGATGGCTGGATACACGCCGTGGTCCAGCAGATTCTTCATGAGCGCCACGTAGTTTGCATCGACGTCCTGCTTACGCGGAAAAGCCACCGAAGGTGGCTCCCGATATGCCCCCTTGACCAGCCGTACAGGAACGGCGGCCACGTTCAAGCGCTCGATGTCACCGGCGCTGCGATGCAGGTACGCCTGGACACACACCCGCACGCAACCGCACTCGCTGCCGGCTTGGATGGCCAGCGCTAGCGTGCGCTCGGTGTAGGCGCTCGACTCCATGTCGATCTCCACGCGGCTTCCCGCGGTCTTGGCTTTCGCCTCCAGACGGCGGACGTTCTCGAGGCATGCCTGCGCGGAAAGGTCCAGTCCGAATTGGGTGAGCTTGATGGCGATCGTACTCGAGAGACCCCGGGCCGCGATCTGCTCCAGCGCGCTCACATAGGCGTCGCAGGAAGCGGCTGCTTCCTCGATCGTGCGCACGTTCTCTCCCAGATGGTCGAGGGTGGAGAACACGCGTTCCCCCTGAAGCCGCGCGCACACCGCCAGGGCTTCTTCGAGCGTGTCGCCCGCCACGAACCGCCGGGTGACCTTGTGGGATGGCGGCCAAGCCTCCATCCATCTCCGCAGCGCCGGTTGCCGGGAGAGAAAGAGAAACGCCCCACGCATCATATTGACATGACGCTGCGCATCATGCAGGGCGATTCATACCGGGCGATTCCGGCAATTCCGGTTGGCGCGCAGCCGTGTCGATGCGTGCGGGCTGCGGAGGCTCCGCCGATCCGCCTACTCCCAGCTCCCGCATGCGCTTGAGCGACGGCAGGAGCCGCGCGTCCCACGAAGCGACAGAACGGTTGTAGGCCTCAATCGCTTTCGACAGGTGACGGCCCGAGTCGGCGTAGTATTCGGCGAAGGCGCGCACGCGCTCGTGGAACTCGCCCGCGATCCGGCGCAGCTCTTCCGCATTCTTGGCCAGGCGCTCCTGCCGCCAGCCGTAGGACACGCCTTTGAGAATACTGACCAGCGTCACGGGGGTCGCCAACAGAACTTTCTTGGCCAGAGCCGCCTCGAGCAGATCGCGATTGCGCTCTAGCGCGGCGCTCATGAAATGTTCGCCCGGCAGGAACAGCACCACCATCTCCGGCGCTGGATCGAACTGCGCCCAATACTCGCGCGTTGAAAGATCCTGCACGTGCCGCCAGAGCTGCTGCGCGTGGCGATCGAGAGCGGCCGCGCGCGATGCGGGATCCGAGGCTTCCTCGGCATCCAGGTATGCCGCCAGCGGTGCCTTCGCATCCACCGCCAGGGTCCGACCGCCCGGCAGCTTCACCAGCATGTCAGGACGTTTCTTATCCCCTGCCTGTTGCTCGGGCGTCTGTTGCTCGAAGAAATCGCAATAAGGCGCCATGCCCGCCAGCTCGGCCACGCGGCGCAGCGTCAGTTCTCCCCAGCGCCCGCGTGCGTTCGGTCCGCGCAGCGCTTGCGACAGCGCCAGTGTTTCCTTGCCCAGGGTGGCGAGATGCGCTTCCAGGCCTCCCATGGCATGCTGCCTCTGCGCCTCGATCTCGCGCATCTGGGACTCGATACGCGCCAGGGCATCGGCCATGGGACGGGCGGCGTCGGCGGCGGTTCGGGCGTCCGTTGCCGCGTTCCGGGCCCGCATCAAGACCTGCATCCAGAGCGCGGCCAGCGCCACACCTGCTCCGGCCGCCAGAACAATCGCGATCCAAAATGTTGCGGAAGGCATGGTTCCCTTCCAGTTTGGCACACCCCCGAATTTCCGGCTCCCAGGTGGGGTTAAAGCTTACCCCCAGTCTTGCCGATAAAACCTTGGGACTTTGTGTCTCCAGGTTCTATTCCGGCGAACGGCAGACCTGGTGAGGAGGTTTACGTGGGCGTGTCAAAAGGACTGAATCGATTGGCAATCCTCGGGCTGCTGGCCTGCGGAGGCGTCTGGGCACAGAGTTCGGTGTCCGTGACCGTGGGCTTGAGCGAGTCCGGTCCGCTTTTCCTGGTAGACGGCCAGATCTATTCTTCGCCTCAGATCTTCCAATGGGCCGTTGGAAGTACCCATCAGATCTACTTCATCCAGTCAGAGGAAGCTGACGGAAGCCTGGGAAATCACCAGTATCCCCAACAAGTCAAAGGAGTTCGCTACACCTTCGGCGGATGGAACCTGGTGGGACAGGACCCGCTCGGGGCCCAGCCGCTGTTGGTCCTCAGCGTCGAGCCAACGCTCACCGCAATCCTCGGCCAGGTCACCACGGAGGTGGCGGTCTACGTATACTTCAACGGGTTCACCGACCCCGCCCTCCCTTGTTCCCCTACTGCGGTTCCAAACGACCCGCGTGAGGGGGTCGCCGTGGTTGGTGGGACCTGCTTTAGCTCGCCGGGGATCTTTTGGATGCCGCCCGGACCCCTCTCGCTGGTAGCCGCGCCTTTCCCGGGATATATCTTCACGAACTGGCTGATCGGCGACAGCGTCGTCCCAGGGCAGAGTATACCCGAGTATCAAATCGTGATGCCCACCAACATCGCGCCTGCATTCGTGAAGGCCAAACGGGCGCGTTTTCGCTCCAATCCGCTCGGCCTGAGCCTGCTGGTGGACCACCAGCTAGTCAAGCCCGGTCCCCTCCTCGACTCGGCCTATTCCGGAGATCCTTACTGCCCGGTCAACTTCTCGGTGCTGCCGATCGGTTTGCCAGTCGGATACGTTCCTTTGTGTGTGGGCGACTTCGATTTCATGCCGGGATCGCAGCACGTCATCGGGGCGCCGCCGGTGCAAACGGACGCAGACGGAAAGACCTGGGTCTTTACCGGATTCAGCAATGGGATGGGACAGAACGACATCTACATCGCCAACTTCGACGTCTACACAATGGACACGGTCTACGCGAACTTCATCCCCGGGGTGCCGACCCGCGTCGTCACGTCACCTCCCGGCCTGACCGTTCAGGTAGACAACCAGAATGATTCCAAGGGTTCCGTATCCATCTGGGCTGCGGGGCAGACTCACCATTTGGTCGCCGCGGAAACCCAGACAGATGCGTCTGGACGTCCCTGGAAGTTCGTGAGCTGGTCCAACGGCGGTTCAGCCGACCAAAGCTACACCGTTCCCGCCGGCCTGAATGCGCTGACCCTGACGGCGAACTACGAGCCACTCGGGAAACTGCAAGTGCTTAGCGTACCGTCCGGGTTGCACTTCACCGTCGACGGCGCGGCCTGCACCACGCCCTGTATCCTTTTGGACAAAGCCACGGGGACGGACGTGCAAGTGGTGGCTCCGGCTTCCGTAGCGCCCAACCCCAACACGCATTACGATTTCCGTTCCTGGAATGACGGAAACCCGTCTAACACGTTCCAGGTCACGATTGGCGATCAGGCACAGGTTTTTACTGCTACCTATCAGGCATTCTATAAACTCACCGCCAGCTCCTTGCCGGCCAATCATGCTGCATTCCTGTTCAATCCTGCCTCGGCCGACGGTTTCTACACGGCCGGAACGCAGGTGGGCGTCACAGTTCTGCCCAGCGACGGGTTCAGCTTTAAGAATTGGTTCGGGGATCTCGCCGGCACCGACCCGACCGCCTCCGTGCTGATGAATGGTCCGCGCTCCGCCTTGGCGGTGCTCGGCGGTTTCCCCGTCATCACCGATGTCAACAACGCCGCGGGCGATACTCCGTCCGGCGCCGTTGGACCCGGATCCGACATCTCCATCCTCGGAGAGAATCTGGCGGCTACATCGACCGTGGCTCCGCAAGGTCAACTCTCGCAATCTCTCGGCGACGTCTGGGTAACCTTGAACGACCGGCTGATGGCGCTGATGTATGTATCGCCCCAGCAGATCAACGCCCAGCTGTTCTCCGATCTGCCGGATGGCGATTACACGCTGATCGTCCATAACACTTTAAAACAAGACGTGAGCAAGACCTTCACCGTCCGGCAAGACGCGCCCGGTCTCTTCCAGTGGTATCCGCCGCAAGGCAGTCCCACTGTGGCCGCTTTCCGTGAGGACGGAAGCATGCTCACGGCCGACAACCCGGCGACGCTCAATGAGACGATTTCCATCTACGGCACGGGCTTCGGCTTGTACGATCGCCCGCTGGTGGATGGCTTCCCCACGCCCGACAACGGGGACTGGAACCTGGTGGATCCCATTAAGGTGACAGTAGACGGACAGACCTATACCCCGGTCTCTGCGCGGGCAGCGAATGGCTTCGCCGGCATGGTAGTGCTCCGGGTGAAACTCACCGGCAAGCCGGCTTCCGGCCTGGTCGATCTGAAGGTTACCGTCAATAACGTGGATAGCAACACTAGTAAGCTTCCGATTAAGTAGCGGGGACTACCGCACAAAGAACGCCGGCTTATCGACGGACGCGTCCACCGCGACGTCGAAGAACCCGACCATCATCTCGTCCCAGCTCTGGTGTCCATAGCGAACGTCGGCGGCGGGGTCCGGATTGCGCGGGTTGGCCGCGGAGTTGTCGTAGGTCGCGATCCAGTTGAGCCTGGTTCCTTTTTTGAGCGGCATCGGTTTGGCCAGCTGGTAGTAAAGCTGCCAGTAGAAGTCGTACGGTTTTACGCGCAGCAGCGTCTCCGGCAGGCCGTTATCCAGAATTCTGGTGTACTCGAAGGACGTCCCCCGCAGGTGCATGTGCGGGAAGAATCCCAGCAGCAGCGCGTCGTTCGGCAACGTTCCCCACACGCTGACCCGGAAGTCGCGCTCCCCCGCCGGGATCACGAACTTTTCATTGTCCATTTGCAGCGTGAGAACGCGCTTGGCCGGCGGCGTAGCAGCGAAAACCAACCCGACTTTGATCCGGTCCTCGGTCGCTTTGCCGGAAGGCGTGTAGTGAATCTCGAACACCAGGTCGGACCCGGCCTTCACCAGCTTGGCCATGCTGGCAGGATAGACGTCCGGAGCGCTGCCCGGTGCATAGACTGCCAGGATGTCGGCCTTGGTCGGACCGCGAGTCCAGGTATCGCCGGGCTCGCGGATGTAAACCACCGCATGGTGAACGACGGCTCGCTGGCTGGGACGCACTTCCACCGATTGCACCCAGCGATCGTCCTTGAATCCGGTGGGCGCGATGAAATACTGATATTCGACCGCGCCGGCCGCCGGAACACGGAATGCGCGAGGCATCTCGATCACCGTGTCCGGCTGTGCGATGTTCCATCCTTCGGTCCAAGTCTTAAGGGGAGGAGCGTCCGATTCCCTGCCCTTCTGCGCGCCGAAATCCACCCATTTCGCAAGAGTGTCGCGCTCGGATGCCGTCAGCGAACGGTCATTCGAGAATTTTCCGCAGCACGGATCGGCGAACCACGGCGGCATTTTGCGCGTGAGCACCGCCTCGCGGATGGCCTTGGCCCATGGCCGCGTCTCCTGGTAGGTCGACAACGCCATGGGAGCCATCTGCCCCTGGCGATGGCACTCCTGACAACGATTCTGCAGAATCGGCAGGACGTCACGGTAGAAAGTGACCTGCTGCGCCATCAGCGGTGCGGCGAGGAGCACGGCAATCATCCGCGGGATCACTGTCTTTACTATAGTGTGCTCAACGTCAGCCAGACTGGTTTCGGGTCTCGTTCTCCCACTCGGCGCTACTTCCGGATTTTCAGATGACACCGGATGTCTTGGGCGGGAAATATCCACGCTGCATGGCGCTCGTACCACTCTAGATTCCGGCGCGCCAGCCAACGGCCCACGCCATCCAGGACGAAGTTTTTTCCGAACGTCAGTTCCAGTTCCTCGATGCTGAACCGGACTTCAGAGCCGGTAAAGGTGGCGAAGTCCTCTCCCGTGAAGTATTGGAAGCTTCGAGCCGCCAGATGCCGCACATGGGTGGGATCGGTGAATGAATTGTGGGAACTGAAATGTGGAGTCACGACGAAAACATCGGCACCCGCGCGCCCGACACGAAAGATCTCGGCCATCGTTCGCGTCACATCCCGGACATGCTCGATGATATGGGACATCTGGATCCGGTCGAAGACGTCGTTCTCCAGGGGCCAGGGAAACTCGTCCAGGTTCCAGATGATGTCGGCTGCGGATCGCGGGGAAATGTCAATACCGATCGCGTCTGGTTCGGACTTAAACCTACCGCAACCAACGTCCAGAGTCATCGAAGCCAAAACCCCCAGGAATGGCCGGCATCGCGTCTTATGCAGCGCGGTGCTAATCTACCACACGCAAGGTTAACTTGTCCGCATCGCCGTGGGCCGCCTGCACGACCGCGCCGGACGGGATCAGGTTCGCTTCCACCATCGCCGCGAGCGGCTGCGTGAGTCTCCGTAGAATGATCCGCTTCAATTCGCGCGCCCCGTATTCGCGGCTGGTTCCTTTCTCCAAAAGAAAGCTTCGCGCGCTCGGATCCAGCTCGAGCGTGAAGGCCCGCTCTTCCAGGCGCTGCGCGATATGCCGCTCGAGCGCGGCGATCTGGTGATCCAGAATCGCCTCCAGCGCGTCCTCGTCCAGCGGCTGATAGGTGACCACGGCGTCAATCCGGTTGACAAATTCCGGGGCAAATTTCCGCTTCACGGCGCCCAGCCCGATGCTCGACAGCTTCCGCAGGGTTCCCTCCCCGGTCCCTGCCATGGCCGAGCCGAAACCGAAATCCGGCAGGACTTCTTTTCGCATCGCCGACGCCCCCAGGTTGCTGGTCAAGAAAATGTGCGTGCGCTCGAAGTTGACGGAAGTGTTGTCGCCCAGCCGCAATACAGCTTTGTCCAGTACGCCCAGGAGCAGGCGCGTCATGCTGGGCGCGGCCTTCTCGATTTCATCGAACAGCACCAGGGCCAGATTGGATCCTTCGCTGGTGACCGCCCCGAGTTTCTGCTGCGTTAACATCGGCAGCGTCTCGCGATGCCCCAGGTATCCCGGCGGCGCTCCGATCAGCTTGGCGATTTCGTGCTCCATCTGGAACTCGCCGCAGTCCACGCGAACCAGGTTTTTCTCACTGCCGTGCAGAGCGTCCGCCAGCGCCTCCACGGTGCGCGTCTTTCCGGTACCGGTGGGACCCAGCAGCAGGAACACGCCCGCCGGCCGGCCTTCGGGCCCCAGCCCCGCGCGATGCATTTGTACGTAAGGAACAATCTCCGCGATGGCATGAGCCTGTCCCACCAGGCGGCTCGAAAGCTGCTCCGCCAGCTCTTCCCGCCCGCTCATAGGTCCAGGGAACGTGGCGGCTACGTTTCGCCGCGGACGGATTGGAATCGATTGGCCGCGCACGTCTCATTCTCGGCGCGCGATGCAGCGCCATTTGCAGTGCGCAGTGCTAAGAGACGGGAAACAGGGTTATTTATGACGGTAGGTGATGCGTCCCTTGGTCAGGTCGTACGGGGAAAGCTCTAAAGTGACCCGGTCGCCCGCCAAAACTCGGATACGATTACGGCGGAGCTTTCCTGCCAGGTGCGCGAGCACCGTGCGCTCCTGATCCAACTGAACGCTAAATAGGCCGCTGGGGAATTTTTCGACTACGGTTCCGGTGACTTCAATGCAATCTTCTTTACTCATCGTCCTCCCAGACGTGATTATACACGGTAGGCACTTCCGATAGAATCTTAACCTAGATGGCCGAAAAACTCGGAACGCTGTTCCAACTTTACTACCGGCCTTCGCGCGCCTTGAGCACAATCCTCGACTCGGGCAGCCTCAGCGTGGCCGTTGTCGCGGCCGCTCTGGCTACTTTAGCGTTAGAGAGATCTGTCAGACCCACCATCACCGGACTCGTGCTCCTGGCTCTGCTTTTTGCTCCCGCGTGTATTGCGATTATCTCGGTGTGGGACCATCTCGGCAGCCTGGGCGTGGTGCTTCGCCGCGACTATTCGCCGCTGCTGGTGTGCATGCTGATGTGCTGGGCCGCGGCGAACATCCCGGGTGCGATCGCCGGATTCATAGCGCCGGCGTTCGATGTGTGGATCCACCTGGCGGTCGTCTTTTATTTCGTGACGCTCGCCGCGATCGCCGTACGTACCGTCTTCGGTACCGGGATCGGAAAGGCGATTGGAACGGTTGCGGGTGGCCTGGGCGCCACGGCGGCAGGGTATTTCGCCTATGAGACGTTCGGCGGAGCCCTGTCCTATTTCTCCTCGCCGCTGGTGCTGCTCTGGCTCTATTACTTGTTCCGCCCCAATCTCGATATGTTCACGGGCCTCGGTGGCGGACTGCGCTCGCGCCAGAACTTCCGCCGCAATCTGGATGCTTTGACGGTGAATCCGCGCGATTCCGACGCGCACTATCAACTCGGTCTGATCTATCAGCAACGGCGCAATTACACTGAAGCCATCTCCCGATTCACTAAGGCCGTGGAGATCGATACCAGCGAGACCGATGCGCATCATCAATTAGGCGTCATCGCCTTGGAGCAAAAGCGCTACGAAGACGCACGCCGGCACTTCTCGGCCGCCCTGGCCCTGGACGACAAACATTCGTCGAGCGAGGCCTGGCGCGGTTTGGGCGCAGCCGACCTGCAATTGGGAAAGACCGAGCAGGCGCTCGCCGAGCTCCAGAAATATACGGATCGCCGCGAGTTCGATCCCGAAGGTCTGTATTGGCTGGGCGGCGCGTACAAAAAGCTCGGACGAACGGCGGAAGCCCGGGACGCGTTCCAGCGCGCAGTGGAAGCAGCCCGCACGTCCCCGCCGCATCGCAGGCGCTACACATCTGCGTGGGGCCGGCAGGCCAAAGCCGAACTGCGGACGTTAGGCTGAGTCTGCTCTTAACGCCAGCCGAAACGCGGGGCGGAATCTGCGGACACTGGGATTTCGCAGCCCGGCTTGCCGAGCCAGATCAAGGAGCTCGTTCTTGCGGAACGCCGCTTCCACTGAAATGGCGCCATCGTGTACAGTCACCGGATCCCAGCCTAGGAGCGGCCGGCTCCAGGCGATGAAGTAGTAGGGGATCGGATGCCTCTCCAGGTCGATCACCAGGACCCCCTTACGGGCCACCGCGCCGAAATTTCGCAATAACTCGACGACCGCTTCATCCCGGAAATGATGTAGAAACAGCGAGCAGAAAACGTAATCGAAGGTCTTGGGTCCGAACGGCAGCCGAAACGCGTCTCCTGCCACCTTAGACCCGGCTGCGCAGGTCAAATGATCTTCCACGTAATCCAGCGACGTGACCTTCGCCGCGGGATACCACTGCCGGATGCAGGCCCCCATGTCCCCGGAAGCCGCTCCTACATCCAGAACCGAGAACGCCCGGCCGTCGGGGACGGTCTCCTTCAGCAACCTGCGGAGCGTGGAGTGCCCTCCCCAGCGCCGGTTGATCCGCACCAGATCCTGCAAACTGGCGCGCGCCTGCTCCGCCGGCAGGGTATCGAGAAGTTCCGGCAAAATCAGCCGCTTACCTTGACAGTGCATCTCATCCTTAATCCCAGTCCTCCTAGTACTCTAATGCAACTGGTAGAATAGGCCGAGAGTTCCGTTAAGGAGACTACACTGTGAGCGACAGCCTTGATCCTTCCGGGAGTTCGTCCGGCGTGAAAATTCCGATACTTTTTGGTGCAGTTGTGGCCCTGGTCGGGGCGTCCCTTTACCAGTTCTACGAGGTGCGGCAGATACGCGCGGACTTGGATTCCACGCGGGAAGCCCTGCTGGACCAGATTTCCAAAGTCCACGAAACCTCTACGGTTTCGAGCAAAACCAACCGCCAGTCTGTGGAATCGCTAAAGGAGCAGATGGATGAGGCGCGGCGCCAGGCCAGCATTCTGGCGGGTCAGGCCAAAGTCGATGCGACCAAGCACGCCGATGAACTAGCTGCGAAGCTCGAGAAGGCTCAGCAGGAACAAGCTGCCAAGGTGGCCGAAACATTCACGGCGGTTACGGGTGAAGTGTCGAAGGTTAGGGACGACGCCAACTCCACCAAGACCCGCGTAGGCGAAGTCTCGACGGATTTGGCCAATGTCAAGACCGATGCCGCTACCACGCGCGCCGAACTCGAGAAAACCATCTCCGACCTGAAGAGCACCCGGGGAGATCTTGGCGTCCAAAGCGGCTTGATCGCGACCAACGGGAAGGAACTAGCCGCGCTCCGCGCCCTGGGTGAACGCAACTACACGGAATTCCGGCTGACCAAGGAGAAGTCACCGCGAAAGGTCGGCGAGGTTCAGATGCGCTTGAAGTCGGCCGACATGAAGAAGAACCGTTACACCATCGAATTGATCGCCGACGACAAGCTGGTGGAGAAGAAGGACAAGACCATCAATGAGCCGGTTCAGTTCATGCTGTCCCGCGCGACTCTGCCATTTGAGATCGTGGTGAATGAAGTGAAGAAAGACATGATCTCGGGTTACATCTCGGCGCCCAAGGTTCAACAGGCACGCAATTAACTTCGCCTTGTAAAAAGATTAGGGCGGACCCTCGCGGGCCCGCCCTTTTTGTTTGTCTTTCTGTTTGAGCTGCTTACTTCTGGGCGACCGTACCGGCGCCACCCCAGGTGTCCTTGTTGCGGGTGGTCTTCCAGTAGTTATCGCCCCACCAGGCATTGTTGGCAACTTTGGCGCTGTGCCGCTCGATCGTGGTGAGCACGCTGTCCGCGGAGGTCTTCGACATCTCCAGCGTCATGGTCTGACCCTGTCCGTTGCCGTCCGTGAAAGCCACGGTCATCTGCCGGGTTTCCGACTTGACCAGCCGCTTCGGCAGGGCCCAAACCTTGTACAAAGGCTCGGGTTGGGAGGAATGAACTTGGACAGAGCCCAGTTCGGCCTTCGAAATCTGGCCATACGGGACCTGGACCTTGTGAAGGGGGGTCTGAAGTTCCAGGGCCTGGGGGTTATCCAAGTGCAGGATCGCGCCGCTATTGGGCGCAAAATCGGCGATGTTTCCGCCGATATAGGTTACGGTGGCCGAATCAGAGGCGAGCAGCAGCCCGCCCGCGAGAATCGTGAGTGTGGGGAGAATCAATAAGCGCATGGTGGTCCTTTCCAAGGAAAAGATCGACAGGATCAAGGATGCGCTTTAGACCTCTCGGCACCCTAGTACTATGCGAGAATCGGCTCGTGGGGAAATGGTTTTTCTTTTGCGTGCTCGCTGTGGGCCCCGTATTTGGGGCCGATTCTATCGACCGCTATCTCAGCGCTCCCTTCGCCTCAGAGCTCTTGGCGGCGCCAGGCGGAGGCAGGCTCGCCTGGATTCTCAATGAACGCGGAGCGCGCAACCTGTGGGTCGCGGCCGCGCCGGATTACAAGGGCCGCCGGCTCACGACGTATACGGAGGACGACGGCCAGGACCTCGGTGACCTCGCCTGGAGCGCCGACGGCCGCTTCCTGGTATATACGCGGGGCGGCGATCTCGAAACCAACGGCGACATTCCCAATCCCAGAAATCTCGCTGAGACGCCGGAGCAGGCGGTTTACGCCATCGCGTTCGACGGCGGTGCTCCCAGGAAATTAAGCGATGGCCGCGGACCAGCCGTTTCGCGCGATGGCCGCGTGGCGTTTCTGAAGAATGGCCAGATATGGATCACCACCCTGGACGCGGAAAAGACCGGAGCCAAGCCTGCGGAAGCGGTCCACACCAAGGCTTCCTCCTACGAACTGCAATGGTCGCCGGACGGCGCGGCGCTCGCGTTCACCAGTTATCGCGGGGATCACAGCTTCATCGGCGTGTACCGAGTCGCAAACAAGACCGTCACTTACCTGGACCCGAGCGTGGATCGCGACAACTCGCCCGTATGGAGCCCGGACAGCCGACGAGTTGCGTTCGTGCGGCGGGCGTACTCCTCAGCGATCTCCGTCGGTCCGGTGCGCGACGCCGCAACCCCGTGGTCGATCCGAGTCGCAGATGCCGCGACGGGCGCCGGCCGCGAAGCCTGGCACGCCGAGAAGGGTCCCGGCAGCGCGTTTCGCGGGATCGAGGCCGCAACCCAAATCTTCTGGGCAGACGGCAATCGTCTGGTGTTCCCATGGGAACGCGATGGCTGGCTGCATCTCTATTCGGTCCCGGCCGAAGGCGGACGCGCGCAGGTCCTCACGCCGGGGGAGTTTGAAATCGAACATGTCTCGCTTTCACGCGATCGCCGCGACGTGCTCTTTTCCTCCAATCAGGACGATATCGATCGCCGGCACGTGTGGCGCGTAGCCGCATCGGGCGGCAAGGTATCCCCGCTTCTCGGTGTAGGTCCAGGAGAAGGAATCGAATGGGAACCGGCGGATGTTGCCGATGGAGCAGTCGCGTTCCTGCGCTCCAGCGCCACTGAAGTCAGCCGCGCGGCGGTCAAGATGGGCGACGGACCGGTCCGCGATTTGGCGCGTTTCGATGGGATCCCCGCGGATTTCCCCAAGGATCTAGTCAAACCCCAGCAGGTGATCTTCCCTGCCTCGGACGGGCTCGCGATTCACGGACAATTGTTTTTGCCTTCCGGCGGAGGTGGGGCCAAACACGCGGCTGTGATCTTTTTTCACGGAGGCTCGCGGCGGCAGATGCTGCTCGGTTATCACTACCGCCGCTATTATTCGAACGCCTATGCCATGAACCAGTATCTGGCCGCGCACGGGTTTGTTGTGCTCAGCGTGAATTATCGCAGTGGCATCGGCTATGGGCTGAATTTCCGCGAAGCTCTGAATTTCGGCAACTCCGGGGCCAGCGAGTTTAGCGACATAATGGGCGCGGGTCTCTACATGGCCGCGCGAGCCGACGTCGATCCTAAACGCATCGGCGTGTGGGGTGGGTCCGTAGGCGGTTATCTGGCAGCGCTGGCGCTGGCGAGAGCGAGCAATCTTTTCGCCGCGGGCGTGGACATGCACGGGGTCGAGGACTGGAGCATTCGCGGGGACCGCCAGCTCACCGCACTGAATGCTGAAGCACTGCGCGAGATCGAGCGCACCGCGTTACAGTCATCCCCGCTGGCCGACGTCAAGAACTGGCGCTCGCCGGTGCTGCTGATTCACGGTGATGACGATCGCGACGTCGCTTTCAGCCAGACGGAACGGCTGGTGGAAGCGCTGCGGGCGCAAGGCGTGGAGTTCGAGGAGCTCATCTTCCCCGGCGAAGTGCACGAATTCTTACTGGAAGAGAGCTGGATCAGGGCGTATCGCGCCGCGGGCGATTTTCTGGCGCGAAAACTCAAACCGGAGTAGGTTCGTGAAGCGGAAGAGGTTCTAGTGGCGAGGCGGCCGTCCGCCACCGCCTTCACGCGGAGCCATCGGACGGGCTTCGTTCACCACCACTGCTCTTCCCATTAATTCTTTACCGTTACACGCATCGACGGCGCGCTGGGCTGCGGCATCATCATTGATCTCCACGAAGCCGAAGCCCCGCGCCTGGCCCGTAAAGCGGTCGCGCATGACCGTCACCGAGTCCACATTGACGCCCGCATCTGCGAAGAAATTTTGGACATCCGTCTCGTTCGCACCGTACGGCAGATTACCCACAAAAAGCTTCTTCACCGCCACACTCCTAACTGTCATTGGAGACAACAGTATCCAAGTACGGGGGATAGTATGCCAGAAAGCAGTTTCCGAGTCAAAAAGAAAAAAGCCGTGGGACTTGACCTGGAAACCAGTCCGTGATATAGATTACCTATGCCTAGTCTATCCATGCCTCCAGGGGCGCTGAGCATGCTGATTCTACGGGTCCTGCAGACTGGTCCGCTACATGGATATGCCATCGCTCAGCGGATCCACCAGCTTTCCGGCGAAGTTCTTGGCGCCGAAGAAGGCTCGCTCTACCCTGCCCTGCAACGCATGCTGATGGAGGGCTGGGTGACCGGAGAATGGGGCGTTTCAGAGACCAAGCGGCGGGTCCGTTTCTACAGCCTCACCAAGGACGGACTGAAGCAATTGAAGCAGGAAATCGCCGAATATGAACAGGTTAGTGCGGCAATTCAGGGAATTCTTCGAACCGCATGAGACTCCTTCGACGAATCCGTTACCTTTTGAACCGCGGTGCATTGGAGCGCGATCTCCAGGATGAAATGTCCGCTCACCGCGAGATGCTGGCGGCGAACCGCCAAGCTTCCTTCGGAAGCACGCTCCGGCTGCGTGAAGAGGCGCGCGACGTCTGGGGCTTTACCTGGCTCGATCAGCTTCGGCAGGATCTGGCCTACGGCGCGCGGCAAATGCGCCGCTCCCCCGGATTCACGCTGATCGCCGTCATGGTTCTGGCACTCGGCGTCGGATTGAACCTGGGCGTATTTCAGATCGCCAACGCGATCTTTTACAACCGGATTTCGGTCCGCGACTCTGGGGTTCTGCAGCGCGTCATCCGCCAGTCGCCGGCACGAAAGCTCTACGCGTTTCCTTCGGGCATCGCCGGCTTCTACCGCGATAACGCCAGCCAGTTCGCTTACCTGGTTACGGAACACGCCGGAACGGTCCCCGTATCGCTTGAAAACGATTCCGCCAATGTGCGCGCCCAGTTTGTATCCGGCAACTATTTTCAGGCTCTGGGTGTTGGAGCGCTTAAAGGCCGCCTGCTCGAGCTCTCCGATTCGAATCTTGGCGCCGGACAAATCCACGCAGTAATCAGCTATGGATATTGGCAGCGCCGTTTTGGCGGCGATGCCGGCATCCTTCAACACACGGTTGATGTGAACCGCAAACCAGTTCAGGTAGTCGGCATCGCGCCGGTCGATTTCGACGGTCTCAACCAAAATCACGCCGACCTGTGGCCGCCGGAGGCGCTTCGTCCGCGGCTTATCGAGGGCACATCGCCGGGCGACGAATTTCGCCGCCCCGACACGGCCTTATTCGGCGTCCTCAAACCTGGAGTGTCCGCGGCGTCCGCTGGCGATCAACTCATCGCTTTAGCCGCGGAGATGCGAGCCCAGCATCCCAACGCCTTCGAGGAAAACGAGAGCATCCGCGCCCAGCCCCTGGGCGATGACGAACGCAGGTTGGGGTCGTTTGTCTTTCTGATCCCGATCGTGCTTTTGATCCTGTTGGCGTCTTGCGCCAACCTGGGCAATATACTCTTGGCGCGCGGCTTGACTCGCGCGCATGAAATCGAAGCGCGCATCGCCGTGGGAGCCGGGCGTTGGCGAGTGGTGCGCCAGTTGATGACCGAAAGTCTGCTTCTATCGGCCTGCGCGACGTTAGTGGGTTTGTTTGTCGCGCGTGTCGGAACGCGGCTTTATTTTGTGGGATTTTCTGGAGTAACCAGAGCCACCGAGCTCCGCATCATGATGGACTGGCCGATAATTTTGGCGGCCGTCGCACTGGCCATGTTCTCGACGCTTCTGTTTGGACTCGCTCCCGCCCTGGCGGCTACCCGTGGAGGTCGTCCGACCACCGGCGCCCGGCGCACGTTGCTCGCTATTCAAGTCGCGGTCAGCTCCGTGCTCCTGATTTGTTCCGGTTTGCTGGCGCGCGGCGGTCAGCGTTTGACCGCGTCCGGCAGCCGTATGAACTTCGAGAAGATCGTCATCGTTGAGCCGGACCTCGAGTCTGTCAACCTGGCACCGTCCGCGGCGCGTCAGGCGCTAGACGATTTGCAGCAGCGGCTCTCCCGAATGCCCGGCATAGCGGGCGTAACTGTTGCGACCGGCGCTCCCATCTTCGGAGTGCGCGTGCAGAACGCGCCCGGCCTGCCCACCACTTTCTGGCAAAGCGTTGACCCTTCCTATTTCGGGTTGATGCAGATCCCGATTACGCGCGGCCGGAATTTCCTGCCCGGCGAGCCCGCGACGAATATGATCATCAGCGAATCCGCCGCGCGCTTCCGGTGGCCAAAAGAAGACCCGCTCGGGAAGCAGTGGGGATCGCAAGGAGACGGGCCTACCGTGGTCGGCGTGGTTGCAGATACCGAAGCCACGGCTTTTCGCAACGCCAGCGCGATTGAAGCGTACACGCCGATGCAGGATAAAAACGCGCCGACGGCCGTGCTCATCGTGCGTACTACAGGCGATCCGGGACCGCAACTGCAGAACATGCGCACCGTCGCGACGCTCCCCGGAACCTCTCCCTGGATTTCGAGACTTCAATCTCAAGTGGACATGTGGATCGAGCACTCCGGCGCGGCGACCAAATCGATCATCGCACTTGGCGGCACTGGTTCGATTCTCGCAGGCATAGGGGTGTTCGGCCTCATCGCCTTTTCGGTGGCCGAGCGCACCCGCGAAATCGGGCTACGCATCGCCTTGGGAGCGGGGCGCGGGGGAATCGTGCGAGCCCTTTTCGCGCAGTACGCGGGACCCCTTGTAGTCGGCTGCGCGGCGGGAGTTGCGCTGGCTTTTGCCCTGATACGATCCCTACAGAGTCAGATCATCCTGGGCCTGGTCACATTCGATCCCTTGGGCTACCTGCCGGGCCTGGCTGGATTCCTGGTGATCCTGGTGGTCGCGGTTCTGATTCCCGTCCGCCGCGCGCTGCGGATCGATCCCGCGTCTGCGTTGCGTTGGGAGTAAGCAGCCTGCACGTTGTTAGAATCAAGTCGTGGCATACCCCGAACATCTCATCGCCCCCATGCGCGCAGACTTGACTCAATACGGCGTCGAAGAAGCCAGGACGCCGGCCGATGTTGACCGCTTTCTCGCGCCAGGAGGCGGTACCGTCCTGATGGTGGTGAACTCCGTCTGCGGGTGCGCGGCTGGCCGCGCGCGGCCTGCTGTGGGAATGGCGCTGAAGCATCCCGTGCATCCTTCGAAAACGGCTGCTGTATTCGCCGGCGGAGATGAAGCGGCCGTAGCTCACCTGCGGGAAATTCTGTCTCCGAATCCGCCGTCTTCACCTTCCATGGCTTTGTTCAAGGACGGCAAACCCGTGTACATGCTGCATCGCTCGGATATCGAACGCCGCGACCCGGTCGAAATCTCCGGCCTCTTGAAGGACGCCTTCGATCAGTTCTGCCGCTGATCGTAACAAGGTGTTCAAAACTCCTGGCGGCGGGCGAGAATCGCTGCTGTCGATAACGCCGCGCCCGTTATCAGGAAGATCGCCCCGATCCACAACCACGGGATGTCCTGGCTCCCGGTGAAACGGAGCAGCGTCGGCCACGCCCACTGGGTGGTTGCGGCGATCGCCACAAACACTAAGCCGGACCATTGCTCTTTCCACAGAGCCACCAGCACTCCGAACACGGCCATCACTGGGGCCACAAACAATCCTGCCAGGAAGCTGGACACGGCCATCGGACCAAGCGGTACGGGCTGGCGCATCACCAGCAGAAATGCGCAATCCACCACCAGCATCGCCGCGAAGAGTATGTACAGTGCCGCGCAGGCGCTGGCAAAGCGGGTCCAGACAAGCTCGAATCGCGAGATCGGAAGAGTCAGGGTGTAGTACATCGATTTGTGGCCCGGCTGGAATCCATTGGTGCGAATGCCGGTGCCTGCCAGAAAGATGCCCACGATCACCGCGGCCGCGGCGCTCGCCCAAGTGTGGGCGCCCCACGGTAGGAAATGCGCCGGATCCATCGCTGCTAAATGGGGCGTGAGAACATCCAGCTCCTTTATGATGTGGCCCGATTGCGCGAACCAATGCGTGCCGCCGCTCACGAGTAATTGACAGAGCAGAGACATCAGCGCCATGAAAATGGCCGCGACGCACAGTCCGCTCCGCATCTCGATCCAATGTCGATACCAGATCATCAGAACTCCTTAATGCGGGCGTGTTGGAGCGTGAAGGCAAATGCCAGAACGGTAACTGCAAGCAGCGCCGCCACCGCGATCCAAGGACGTTCGCCCCGCTCCGAGAACGCCGTGACAGTGTGTCGGGTAATTGGCACGGTCAAAAGCAGGATTGGAACCGTCATCAGCATCGCCCAGTATTCATGCGTCAGCAGGGCCAACGCTCCCACCACTGCGGTCCATGCCATAAGCATCGGGATCGCGAAGGCGATGGATATCGCCAGGGGAACTAACGGAACGCTGCGCTCCTGAATCAACAACACCACGCACTGCGTGGCCAGCATCAAGGCAAACGCCAGGAGTGCCCCTACACAGCTCGCGCCTTGGTAGGTCGCGATCAGGCGCCAGCGGGATACCGGCAAAGTGAGCGTGTAATACACGGCCAGGTCTCGCGGAAGCCAAGCGGTCCGAAGCCCCGTGCCCAAGAAAGCAAATGTTGCCGCCACCCACGCGAGCGATCCGATCTTATCCGCGAATGCCTCCCAGACAATCGCATCCTCCCTGCCGATGGCTTGGGCGAGGGGCGTTCGCATCATCTCCTGAGCCCGTCGCGTGGGGTGTGCGAAATCAGGCACCTGGGCTCCCATCCAGATCGTCCATAGCGCCAGCAACAGAAAACGCTGACGCGTCTCCAGCCAGTATCGATACCAGATCATGCGTGCTCCATCTGCTCGAGGAAGATCTCCTTGAGCGTGGCGGGCTCCGATTCGAGAACCGCGAGGCCGGTACCGGCCAGCCGCTGGTTGAGTGTACTTGTATCGTCCGAGGAGAAGCCAGTGAGGAAACGCCCTTCGCGCCGCCAGTTGGCCAGCGAGAGTGGAAGCTCCGCGTCGGTAGTCTCGATCACGCAACGCACGCGCCGATAGCACTGCTTGATGCCGTCGAGCTCGCCTTCAACTACGCAGCGGCCGCGCTTGATCATCACCACGTAGTCGGCCACCTGCTCCACTTCGGGCAATTGGTGCGTGGAGAAGAACACGGTCGCACCCCGTTCCGCCACCTGTTCCACCATAAGCTTCAGGGTCTGCTCGATCGCGATAGGATCGAGACCTTCGGTAGGCTCGTCCAGCACCAGAAGCTCCGGGCGGCGGCACAGCGCGAGCAGTAGATAGAGCTTCGCCCGCGTGCCTTTCGACAACTTGGGGCATTTCATGCGCAGCGGAATGTCGAACTCGGCGATCAGCCTGCGTTCGAGCGCATGGTCCCAGTCCGGATAGAAGCCGCGCGTCAAGCTGATCATCTCTTCCACGCGGGCGAACGGGTAGAGATCCTTCAATTCGGGCACGAAAGCGACCTTGCGGAAGATTTCGTGCGATGCGCCGGCGGGCGTGCCGAGGATGTGCGCCGAGCCGCCCACCGCGTGCGCCAATCCCATGAGGATACGCAGCGTAGTGGTTTTGCCCGATCCGTTGGGGCCGAGGAATCCGCAAATACTGCCGTGCGGGACCGAGAACGTCAGTCCGCTCGGGCCGTAGGACTTGGTCAGATCTTGCACCTGAATGGCTGGACTGATCATTGATGTACCTCCTTGGGATGAACCTCCGGGCTTACTTCCGCTAATTCCGATTCGAGCAGCCGCCGGATTGCGCCGTCGTCGAGTCCCAGGTCGCGTAAAGCGTTGACGGCGCGACGTACCACCGCGCTGCCCTTCTGCATTTTTCGCTGGTCGCCGCCCGGGTCCTTGCCATGGATTTCGGCAACAAACGCGCCCGCGCCGTGACGCAGAACCACCAGTCCCGCGTGTTCCATCTCGCGGTACGCCTTGGCGACGGTATTCGGATTCATCACCAGATCCTCGGCTACCTTGCGGATGCCGGGGAGCTGATCGCCGGGGCGAAGCGCACCCAGCTCGATCGCATGCCGCACCTGCTCGATCAGTTGCAGATACATGGGCACGCCGGATTGGGGATTAATTCTAAACACTACTGTACTACTACAGTAACACTGTGGCGGCTGGTGTCAAGAGTTTTTTCGCACGACCGTTCCCGTATAATCAACGCTAGCCATGAGAGCTTTCACTATCTGTTTCCTGACCGCGTCGGTCTTGCTAGCGCAACCGCGCCCGTTCGTGCCTGTCACTAGCGACATGCTGCTGAATCCCAGTCCCAACGACTGGCTGATGTACAACCGTACCTACGATTCGCAGCGATATTCGCCTCTGAAGCAGATCGATAAAGGCAACGTCGATCAGCTCCGCATGGTCTGGACGCGCGGTCAGGGCGCGGGCGCGCAAGAAGGCATCCCTCTGGTGCATAACGGCGTGATGTACCTGATGGCTCCCGGTGCGGCCATCCAGGCGCTGGACGCGACCAACGGCAATCTCATCTGGGAATACCAGCGAAAGGTTCCCGCCAACCAGGCGAGCCAGGCGCGAGCCAAGACCATCGGCATGTGGGACGACATGATCTACACCACTACGCCGGATAGTTTCCTGGTGGCGCTCGACGCCAAGACCGGCGAGATGCGCTGGGAGACCAAGACCGATACGCGCGGCAATATTTCGGGCGCCATCGTGGCCGGCGACAAGATTATTTCGGGAGGGTCCTGCACCGGCAACCACGTGAATTGCTACATCTCCGCGCACGACGCCAAAACCGGGAAACTCCTATGGAAGTTCGCGACCGCCGCCAACACCGGCGAGCCTGGCGGCGACTCCTGGGGCAACACACCGGACGACAAGCGCTTTGCCTCCACGTGGGGCGGCCCCGGAACCTATGACCCCTCCACAAATTCCGTGATTTACGGTGTAGCGAATCCCACGCCGAACACGCGCATGGAGCGCCATGGCGATCCGTTCTCGGTTCCCACTTCGGGGCCGGTCGATCTCTTCAGCGATTCCACTGTATCCATCAACGTCGATACCGGGAAACTGAATTGGTATTACCAGCACCTGGCCGGCGACGATTGGGATGAGGATTGGACCGATGACCGCCTCCTGGCTTCGACCACGCTCAATCCTTCGGCGGCTACGGCAAAGTGGTTCAACACCAAGATCAAAGCCGGCGAGAAGCGCGACGTCGTCATCGCCACCGGCGAATCCGGCGGCGTCTTTGCCATGGACCGCCACACGGGCGAGTTCCTGTGGGCCAATCCCTGGCCGTTCGACGTTTCGAATTTCCTGATCGATAAGGTGGACCCCGACGGCAAGGTGCACTTGAATGAAAGCCTGATCTTCACCGGTCCGAGTCAGCACAAGACGATCTGCTTTTTCAACACTCGTAGCTACTGGTCGCAAGCGTATAGCCCGGTGACCAATTCACTTTACGCGCCGTGGGTGGACACGTGCCTGGACATGCAGACGGGTCCGATGTTCCCGACGGTTCGCCCAGTGCGCAATGGCAAGGTTCGCGAAGGGTCGAATCCCAAGGAATTTTCCGGCATATCCAAGATCAATCTCGCCACGGGAAAGATCGATCACATATATAAGGGGGCTGCTCCGATCAACGGCGCCGTCCTCGCGACGGCGAGCGACCTGATCTTCTTCGGCGATCTGGATCGCCGCGTGCGTGCTCTGGACGCGACGACGGGCAAGGTTCTGTGGGAGCAGACCATTGGCGGCCCGATCGCTAACAGCACGATTACGTACTCGGTGAACGGTCAGCAGTACATCGCGGTCGCGACAGGCGACGGCCTGCTGACCCAAAGCGTCATCGGCTACGCTCCCGGCCTGAATCCTCCCAAGGGTGCGAACGCGATTTACGTATTTGCGTTACCGCAGAAGAAGTAGCGCCGATTATCTTCGACAGGCATCATGATAGCAACTCATGTGATGCTATGATAGCAACATGAGGACGACAGTCACTCTGGATCCCGACGTGGAGCGGTTGATCAAGGATGCGATGCGAGAGCGCTCCATCTCCTTTAAGGAAGCCCTGAACGAAGCCGCGCGGCTCGGACTTCGCGGCAAAGAGCGCAAGCGCGCCCAGAAGTTCGCTCAGAAAACGTTTCGCATGGGTGAGGGACAAGAGTTCCGCTGGGACAAAGCGCTGGCGGTTGCCGACGCAATAGAGGACGAGGAGCTCAGCCGAAAGCTCACGTTGCGTAAATGATCTTGGTCGACGCGAACCTTCTAATCTACGCCGTCAATCAGGATGCTCCGCTAAACCGGAAGGCCAAGCCCTGGCTAGAATCGGTTTTGTCCGGGAAGGAAAGCGTGGGGTTTTCGTGGAGTGTGCTTCTCGCTTTCCTCCGGCTAACGACTCGGCCGGGCTTGTTCCGGCGCCCGCTGCCTGCGGATACGGCTTTTGAGCTTGTGGGTTCGTGGCTGGATCAGACGCCGACGACCATCGTGCATCCCGGTCCGCGCCACCTGTCGGTTCTGCAAGAGTTGCTCCAGCCTGTGGGCACCGGCGGAAACCTGACATCCGATGCTCACCTGGCTGCCTTGGCCATCGAGCACGGAGCGGAACTCTGTTCCTCCGACACTGACTTCGCCAGGTTCGCTGGACTGCAATGGCGTAACCCTCTGTCCTGATTCTACGGAGCAACCACGATCGTCACGCGGCGGCGAGAAGGGTCCGTCTGCCCATCGCCGGGCTCGGGTTCATTCTTGGACTCGACGACTGTGCTTGAGACGCCCAAGCCGCGCAGCAGCGTCGCGATATTCTGCGCACGCTTTTCGGCGAGTCCGGCTTTCTCGACAAGACGGTCTCCATTTGAGAGGAGCGTGGTCGCGCGATACCCCGAGACTTTTACGTTCGAGGCGCCGATCTGCTTGGCGTAAGCCGCCGCTTCGGTGACTACCGCATTGGCAGCGAATTCGAGGTAATCGTCATTGAAAGCGTACAGAACCGTGAACTCTTGCCGGCCAGTTAGAGTCTTGCGCGGGTTCGCGGCCTCTGTACGGTGCAAAGATGACGGCCCGGGCCCACGAGGCGCGGCCGGTGCATCGATTCCCGGTTCGGCCGGCAGCAGGGTGTTGCAGGACAAGTTGACTTCTTTGAGAACGGAAATGGAAACAGGCTGAAGCGGGATGCCGCCACATACGCGCGGGGCGCCTGGATCAGAGGCGATGCGGCCTTCGACCAGCACCTCATGCTTTAACTGAGGAGGGTGAAACGCACTGGTGATGTCCTGTTGGATTCCCAGATAGTACAGCTCTCCTTCGTATTCGGCGAGAAAACAAGGGACAGTCTTGGTGTCGCGGACAATCGGGCAGGATACAAAACTGCGTTGCTGGCCCAGGGCGACGAGCGCCCCTAAGATAAACAAACCGAATCGCACTACAGAACTCCCAGGAAGTTGATGAGGTCTTCCTTCTCCTCGTCGGTGAGTTTCATATCGAAACGGCGATCGTAGAAATCGACCACCTCACGCAGGGTTTTAGCCGATCCGTTGGCGAAGTAGGGGGCTCGCGCAGCCAGGCCACGAAGCTGTTGCATGACGATCGAGCCGACATCCACGCAGCGGCCGGAAATGAGCGCGCGGCCGGGGTCGGTCGTATAAATGACGCGTCCCAGGTAAGGATGCGGATCGGCGTCGCGAGCGCAGGTGATCTTGAAAACCGGCAACTCGCTCGAATCCGCCCATGTCGCGGGTTCAGTCCAAGTGGGGTAATTCGTGGTGCCGACGTCGACCCAGCCGGCCGAAAGATCCTGACCGGTCATTTGAGCGTTGTGGCAGGTGGCGCAAGTGCGCTTCAGTGGATTACCCAAACCGATGGAGTTGATGTGCGCCGCATCGCGCAGCCAGAACTGGCGAAACATGAAGATGTCGGCGCCGCGGGCGACGGACGACCGGTAGTAATCGTTTCCCTTCCATGAGCTGAACGACCCGAAGACGGGATCGTAGTCGTTGTCGCCGAGGACGCCGGCCCGATGATCGCGCAATGCGGCCACGCCCAGCCCCGGAGGTCCGCCAGCGACCGCAAGAGGGCCGCCGAAGATGTGAGCCTGCTGCGCTACGTAGACCTGCGATTCATATTCAACGATCTTCTGAATCTGCGGGTCTGATGGGGCCACTCGCGCCTGTTCGTGACCCATGATGGCGCTGACGGCCTGAGTCTTCAGCGACGGCTCACGCGCGTCGGTCATAAGATTCATGCTGACGGGCTTGCCGGTTTCCGGATCGACATCCGCCAGCGTGCCGGTCTTGAGGACGATGGGCTGGCCGCCGGAAGTGACGTATTTCAGATTGGCCGCCGGGCGCGGGCGGCGGTAGACCGAAATGGTCGGTTCAGCGCTCTTGAGACCGAATTCGCGGCTGGTGTTGCAACCGGTGGGGTCACGCACGACTTCGATCGTAAACTCGACGGGTTTCGCGGAGCCGTCGGCGTTTTTGGGCGGCCAAGGCAGTGGAATACGGAAGAGACCGCGCTTAAGCAGGAGCGAATGCGAGCTTTCCTTCTCCTGAGGAAGCCCGGGACAGTTCGACCCATCGAAGGCCGCGAATACCGGGTCTTTGCCGTCGGTCGTCCGCCACCGTTCCAGCAGTCCGGCGGTCGAGACGCTCATCGCATAGGTCGGCTGATGACAATTGACGCAGGCTCGCCCGTTGGTTCCCAGGGGCGTAAAGAACGGATGGCCCTCCGTGTTCACGGGTCCCGACGCGTTGAGGACGCCGAGCGTTCCCTCGACGCTGTCAAACGCGTCGAATTCAGGCAGGAGCGCGCCGCTGCCGGGCTCAATCCAGGTGATCTTGAATCGGTCCTGGTATTGCGCGCTCAGCGTGAGGGCGATTCCAAAGACTAAAACGACGATAGCGATGAAGAACAGTCTGCGCATAATATTTTGGGGCTGTCTTTCGTACAGATAGCACAAACCCACCCAACCGGTCATTCTTTGGTCAAAACCGGCAGGATCGCTTCCGGCGTAAGGGAACGGACCGGAGACCCGCGGAACCCTTTGGGGTCTCGTGTCACGATGCATGTGCACCCCGCCAGTCGCGCGGCAGCAGCGGTCACTGCATCCTCAAAGTCGGCGAATGTTAATTGCAGCGCCTCCTGGACCACGGCGCCGTCCACGGCGGCCACTCCAAAGACTCTCAGGATCGCCGAGATGATCCGTTTGGTTTTGACCGCGCCCATCTCTTTTCGGATCAGGTAGTGAATGGTCGTCACGGCATGAGCCGCCAGCATGCCCTCAGAGCTGCCGGCCTCGATCGCCGCCCAGACCGCCGCGCTGGCCTCAACATAAGGTTCCCGGTCCAGCAGAACGTCCAGGACGACATTGGTGTCGAAGAGGATGCGCTTCATCGATATTTCGCTGCCAGATGCTTGCGGTAGTCTTCGACGTCCGCATCCTTGAGAACTCCGCGAACCGAGCGCAGAATCGGAGCGGAGCCTGTGGCGGACGATGCCGGTTCAGCGACGGCGGACAGATAGGCTTCCACCATCTCCGAGACCGAGACGCCTCGTCGTTTCGCGTATTGCTTGGCGCGTGATACCACCCGGTTGTCCACACTCAACGTGAGCTTAGCCATATACGTATACTATCACGACTGTTGTACGTACAGGGTTCTGATTTCTTCGAGTCAGTGCTTGACTTGCTGTGTTACACTTTAGGTTCATGAATCGGCGCTTTGCTAGCTCGTATCGATTTTGGTTCCGCTATTTTAGCGGCTGAAACGGACGAGTGGGCCCATTCGGAATTACAAAACGAACCCACTCGAAAGAGTGGGTTTTTTGCTTTGGGGGTCTTTCAAGATGATTATTTCCATGAAGCTGCATGCGACCAAGGAGGAGGTGGCCCAGGTGCGCGCACGTATCGAAGAGTTCGGCTACAAGGTCCACTCCATTGAAGGCGAGGAACGCGTCGTGATCGGGGCGGTCGGGATGGGTGACGTCACCGCCTGCATCGAATCCCTCGAGGCCATGCCTCAGGTGGAAAAGGCGGTCCGCATCTCGGCTCCGTACAAGTTCGTGAGCAAGGAATTTCGTCCCGAAAAGACGGAAATCACGGTGGGCGGCACCACCATCGGCGGAGACGAGTTCGTGGTCATGGCCGGACCCTGCTCGGTGGAGAGCGAGAAGCAGATCCTGGAATCGGCCGAGATCGTCGCCAAGCACGGAGCCAAGCTTCTGCGCGGCGGCGCCTTCAAGCCCCGCACTTCGCCTTACGATTTCCAGGGCCTGGAAGAAGAAGGCCTGAAGCTTCTGGCGAGGGCCCGCACGCTAACCGGGCTCGGGATCGTCACCGAAGTGATGAGCGACCGTGACGTGACTCTGGTCGCCGAATACGCTGACGTTCTCCAGATCGGCGCGCGCAACATGCAGAACTTCGCGCTGCTCAAGACCCTGGGTAAGTGTGGCCGTCCCATCCTGCTGAAGCGCGGCCTGAGCGCGACCGTCAAAGAGCTGCTGATGTCGGCCGAATACATCGTCGCCCACGGCAACCCGGATGTGATGCTATGCGAGCGCGGGATCCGCACCTTCGAGACGGTCACCCGCAACACCTGCGACATCGGAGCCATCGCGGCGCTAAGCGAGATGACTCACCTGCCGGTGATCCTCGATCCGAGCCATGCCGCCGGGAGGCGCAGCCTGGTCCCGGCGCTTGCACGCGCCGGAGTCGCCGTCGGAGCCGACGGTCTGATCGTCGAAATGCACCCGCAACCGGAGAAGGCGGTGAGCGATGGTGCGCAATCGCTCGACCCCAAGCAGTTCGCCAAGATGATGGCGGATCTGAAACCTTACATCGCGCTGTGGAAGCAGGCGCGCATGGCTGAGACAGCCGCCGCCGTCTAAATGAAGAAGGGTGCCGCCATCGCGGCCGTGCTGGGAGTCATCCTGGGCGTCTGGGGGTACTGGTTTTATTCCCGCCCTTACGATGCAGTGAGACTGGTGCAGTGTCTTCCGTCCGACCGGTCCCTGCACGTCTACTTGAACGTGGGCCTGCTGCGTTCGGCGGGCATCCTGGACCTGCTGGCGGGTTCGCAGACTGGCGAAGAAGCGGAGTACAAGAAGTTCGTCGAGCAGAGCGGTTTTGATTACCGAACGGATCTGGATGCCGTCGCCGCCGGGTTCCGCGATGGCGATGAGTACTTCGCTGTGCAGGGCCGCTTCAAATGGGACCGGCTGTCTGCCTACGCGCAATCACACCAGGGGAAATGTCAGGACGGTACTTGCAGTATGCCTGCCACGCAGTCGGGCAAGACGATTTCGTTCGCACTGCTGCGCCGTGACGTGCTGGCGATGGCCGTGGCCCGCGATCCGCAAGCGTCCCGCGTGATTTTTCCCGGGTTCTGGAAAGATCCACCCACGATTCCCACGGCAGCAATATGGCTCTCTGCCCCGCCCTACGTCTTTGAGGACGCGAAGACGTTGCCGGCAGGATTGGGCCCATTCCGGACACAGCTCGCACAGGCGCGCGGCGCAGTGTTCACGTTGAGCCCATCGCAAGATCAGAAGGCTTTCGAAGTGCGCATGACGGTGGACTGCACCGCTCCTGACGACGCCGCCAAGATGGCCGCGCAGTTTGTGAGCGTTACTGATTTGCTCAAGAAGATGCTCGACCGCGACAAGCTCAAGCCGACGTCGGCGGATCTCAGCGGAGTGCTGGTGGCCGGGCACTTCGAAGCGCAGAAGGATCAGGTGACCGGCACCTGGCCCATCGAGCGGAAGTTTATCGAGTCCCTGGTATCAGGAAAAGTTGAATAAGGATCCGGCCATTCGGCGGATCCTGATCGGTTACCGTTCCGGAAGTTTCATCGCGGCGCTCAGGCGTCCCAGTGGTTCCTTGCGTTCTGGAGAATGCGATCACCAGATTGGTTGCCGCCGACGGGATCGGAATCCGGATGGGCGTTGCCGCGTTCACTGCCCGGCTGGGAAGGATGATCGCGTCGTTCGCGGTTACGGAGAGGAATCCGGGGGCGGCCGGAACGATTTCGAGAAACCCGTCCGCGCTCACGGTGTAGCTGAAGGCAAACACACTGGGAGCGCGTGCAGCCGCAAACTGGCGGATCGCACCGGATTCTTGTGGCGCCGCTGCTGACTGTGCCTCTTGAATCCGGTCCGCGAGCTTATTCTCCGTTTCTGCCTTCTGTAACTCGGATGCTGGTGCTGAAAGAGTAACTGGTGGAGCGGCTGGGGCGACTTTCCGTTTGAGGGGTCCGGGCGCAGGCTCCGCTGCTGGCGCCGGTGCTACAGGTTCCGGTGATTTCAGGACCTGGGCGAGCTGCTGTGGAGGCGGCGGTGTCCGCTGAGAAACCACGATCCCGATCACGATTGCGATCGCCAAAGTCCCCGCCGCCGTGACCCATAGCCATACCCGATGCTTCCTTGGAGGTTCCAGCGCGGTGATCAGGCGCTGCCGCGCGCCCGGCTCGTCCAGGACTTCCTTCAAGGCCTGCTCGCCGGCGAGCTCATCGAACAGCTCCTGGTCTTCAAGTGCCGCCTCAAACAGGGCCTTCCGCTCGGCTTCGGTAAACGAGCCGGTCGCGTAGCCTCCGAGCAGTTTACGGGCGTCTTCCGGAGTCACTTTCGCTCCCAGTCAGGACCCAGCCGCTGGAGAAGCTCCTTGCGGCAGCGGAAGTCCCAGGTATATAAAGTATTAATCGAACCTACCTTCAACTCCTTCTGTATATCTATAAAGCTAAGCCCCTGTAGCTTAAGGCGAAAGATCTCTCGACAACGATCCTCCAGCTGCTTCAAAGCGGACTCCAGGAGCTCCAGCCGCTCGCGGCGAACGGCCTGCTCCAGCGGGTCCGGACCCTCCCCGGCCAGCGGCAGATCGTCGACGGAAATCAGAGCCTGCTCCCCACGCCGGGAAGCCTTCCGCCGCGCGGCCACGATTTTGAAACGGGCAATCTGGAGCGACAAGGGCAGCAGATCCTCGGCCCGATCCAGCGCCGGATATTTCTCGTGCAGAACCAGAAGCACCTCCTGGGCAATATCGTCCGCGGATCCCCCTGCTAATCTAGATGCCGCGAAGCGGACGATCCTTTCGCGGAGCAGGGTTAATATCTGGTTTCGTTCCAAGCTGTTAATTTACGTGACGATCTGAGGCCATTATATTGCCACGCACCCCCGACTCCTGCCACAATAACCCCCATGCAGGTTAGGGTACTCGCGTTCGTGCTGGCCGGAGGGAAAGGTACGCGGCTCTATCCGCTGACCAAGGAGCGGGCCAAGCCGGCGACGCCCTTTGGAGGGCGCTATCGCATCGTGGATTTCGTCCTCAGCAACCTGGTCAACTCGGGCATCTATTCCATCTACGTTCTGATCCAATTCAAGAGCCAGAGCCTGCTGCAGCACTTGAGCGAAGGCTGGGCGGTGGGCGGGCTGCTACAGCAGAATTTCATTATTCCGGTGCCGGCGCAGATGCGCTCGTCCGGCGAGAGTTGGTACCGCGGCACCGCCGATGCGCTGCATCAGAACATCAACCTGATCGAGCAGGCCGATCCGCACTACGTGGCGATCTTCGGCGCGGACCACATCTACCGCATGAATATCCGCGAGATGATCGAGTATCACATGCACAAGCGCTCGCAGGCGACCATCGCCGCGATTCCCGTGCACAGGGACCAAGCCGTGGAATTCGGCGTGATCGAAGCGGCGCCGGACGGGGCCATCCGGGGCTTCCATGAAAAGCGTTGGGACGCGCCGACCATGCCGGGCGATTCGGAGCGCGTGTTCGCTTCCATGGGAAATTACATTTTCTCCACCAACCTGCTGTTGCGCGAGCTGTATGCGGATGCGGAAAACGAAAACAGCTCGCATGATTTCGGCCGTGACATTCTCCCGTCGCTGGTGGGCCGGGCGCCGATGTACGCTTATGATTTCCAGAGCAACCGCATCCCTGGCGATCCTCCCAATCAGGAGCCTTACTGGCGGGATGTGGGAACCATCGATTCCTACTATGACGCCAGCATGGATCTGCGGGCGGTGAGCCCGGCGCTGAACCTATATAACCGGCAGTGGCCGCTGCGTACCGCGAGCTACTCCGATCCGCCGGCGAAGTTTATTTTCGACGAGCAGGGGCGGCGGGGCCAGGCGATCGATTCGATCGTATCGGGCGGTTCGATCCTCTCCGGAGGGATGGTGCGGGGATCGGTGATGGGACGCAACGTGCGCGTGCACTCGGGCGCTGTGATCGAAGACTCGGTGATGTTCGATAACTGCGATATCGGGCGAAGGGCGCGGGTGCGGCGGGCCATCCTTGATAAAAACGTCAGAGTACCGGAAGACGCGACGATTGGCTTCGATCACGAGCGCGACAAGAGCTTGTACTACGTCACCGACAGCGGCATCGTGGTGGTGGAAGGCCACCGGTCGACTGTAGACGTCGCAACGATGCTTGTATAAGAAACGACGCTTGTGTAAGACTATAGGGAGCTGTAGTTTCCCCCACCACAGCGGCCAACCCTAGAAGGGCGCGTAGCTCAACTGGCAGAGCAACTGACTCTTAATCAGTAGGTTGAAGGTTCGATTCCTTCCGCGCTCACCAAATATTTCAGCGACTTACCGTTCACTGAATTCGGGCCGGTTGCTCAAGTACAGGGACTTTCACAGGGACTACCCCTGAATTCTCCCCTTTTTGAGAGAGCGTGACGCCCGCTACCGCATCCCGTTTGGCAGTCATCCGAATGTGCGAGTACCTTTCCAGCATGGACCTACTCATGTGACCCATCAGGGCGAGCATGGTGGACTCGGAGACCCCGTTCTCGGCCAGTCGCGTAGCGAAGGTATGCCTAAGGTCGTGAAGGCGACAGGAGACCTTCGTGTCTATCCGCAGTTGATCCCAGCCCCACGTAATGTCTGTGGCGTGGCGGGAGGGATCGGAGGGGACGGGCTTTCCCCACGGGAATAAGTGATGGTCTGGCCCTGGTTCCCCGAATTCCTTCACGAACCACGTCCGATGCGTGGCAAGGATGGACCCAAGGTCATCGTTGATGGGAATAACGCGCCCCGTGCCGTTGGCAGTCTTCGCCCGGCCTACGGTGAGCAGCTTACCTATCAGATCGACTTGCGCCCAGGTAAGCGACAGGGCTTCCCCTGCTCTCATGCCAGTGAGTAGCAACAGCGGAATTAGAGTCGGAAGGTGTGGGGTGCGGCGGTCCTTCAGACCATCAAGTAGGGCCTTCTGCTCATTGGGAGAAAGCGCGCGGCCCACATTCTTACGCTCTTCCAACTTCCGCACCTTCGGCCACAGAAGAGACCACGGCTGTCCGATAGCCCGGCTCAGTTCGCCCACTTCCATGTTGACCGTGCGGCCCGAGACATTCTCACCTTGGCGCTGGCGAATGTAGCTCCGTATCCGTTCGTCGGTGAGGTCAGACAGCACGACATGGCCGAGAGCCTTCTTGACTTGTGCCAAGCGGCCCTTGGAGAAGAGAACGCTCTTAGGGCGATGGCTTACTATGTAACCCTCCAGGTACGGCACTATTACCTCAGCGACGGTGCGGATGCGTGCGGACTTCTGCTCGGTGGGCAACCCGGCCGCGGCACGTTCCATTTCTGCCTTGCGCCGCTTCTCGTATTCCTTGGCAACGGTTTTGCCAGTCGCGCCGGTCGATTCCTGGAACCGCTTGCCTTGGTAAACAAACTCGCAGACGTAGAACTTCGACGCCTCGCCCTTGCGCTTTGGTTTATAGACCGCCATCAGTTGCCGCCTTTCTTCGCCGCTACCTTCCGCTTTTTGCCGTTACCCTTCGGACGCCCGCCGAGCTTGGCCCACGCACTCAACTGTGTTTGGGAGTGCTTCTCCGCACGGGCCTTGCCGCCCTTAGCGCCAGTCTTGCGGAAGTACTCCATCACCTCTTCCGGGATGCGTGGCTTCCTCACTCTTTCAGTATAAACTTAGGGCCTAAGATATTCAATAGAGAACCGGTCGGTCTTCCAAATTGTGAACCGCGCGGGACGGTTGGGCAACGTGGGAACGGCCAAAATAACGGAACTAGCGGAACTCCCCTTTAGAATCAGAAGGAAGCGTCGGAACCTCGAATGGAACCGCCACGGAACAACCAGGAACTTGAGAAATGTCGGTTCCATGCCAGTTCCGTTTGCAGTTCCGTCGCAACTCATTGAATCTAGGAACAAGTTCCGTTAGTTCCGGCAGTTCCGCTATCCGCTGGTCTTCGTCACGGCGTAGCCTTTTTCCGATCGTGTAATGAGGCCGTGGCTCTCGGCCTTCTTCAACATCGAAGAAGCCGCCTTTCTGTTGGTGACGCCCGCATGGTTTATCAGCTCGTTGAATCCGAAAACCCGCTTCAGCTTGGTTGCTGCCTTCCAGATTTCGCGTTCCTTCATAGTGAGAATGGCTTCCAGCACCGCCTCTCCTTGGCGCACCTCAAACCGGAGCGTGTCTTCCTCATCTTCAAGCAGAATCGTGCGCGGCTCGGTGTTGCGAGCAATGCCACCGAAGGCGATCCACTCTTCGCCATCGTTGTCTCGTTGACGCTCCAGGCCGAAGCAGGCGTCCACGTGGGATGCGAGCGCGTAGTGACCACTCACGGACTCTATCCAAAGACGGGGATCGGCGAGTAGGTTACGCGGCGATTCAAAGCGATCTTTGCGCACATGGTGAACGATGATGATAGTCAGGTTCGGCCGCGATTCCCGAAGGCCCGATAGCGATCTGAGACCGCGGACAACGTCTTCGGCGCTGTTCTCATCTCCACCCAACCACAGCCGCCACGGGTCAATGATGACAACCTCTGCCCCGGTCTGCTCGATCAAGCTTCTGAGCTTTCCGATGCCTTCGGGCGTTGCGTTCAGCGCGTCCGCAGTTAGAGAATTTGCACACCACAGGAATAGTCCGGGAGCACTTGCTTCGTCGCCCACCATCCTCACCAGTCGATCCCGTATGGCCCAAGGCCGGTTTTCCAAATCGACGACCAGCACGCGCCGCGCTCGGGGTACCTTCATGCCCAGGAATTCGGTCCCGCGTACGATTGCGAGCGCCGCCTGGTGGACAATTCGTGACTTGCCCACCTTTGGCCGGCCCGCGATCAAGATAGTCTCGCCCCCGAAAACAAGGGCCTCGATCACCGGCTCCGGCTTTTGCATGTTCAGGGCCTTCAACTCCTCGAATGTGTAGAGGCCTGAGTGTGTGAGTGCGTCTGCGCCGGGCAGGCCGCCGTGGTACGGCGAGAACATGAACTTGGAATCGCCTACTCCGACGAACAGGCCGTGGGTGGTGGCATTGGCGAATGCTGAATCGGTATCGCCTATCGCGTGCCGCCGCAAGTACCGTTCGACGTTAGATATCATTTCGCCGAACTCGGAGCACAGGTCCTTCGGTGCGAGGCCAGCTCTAGGCATGGCAAACCTCCGCGGCTTTGCAGACAGCCAGTTTATTGAACATTGCGTTTCCCTCCCCTTCGAGAAGTGGCCGCTGCGGGCGAAGAGACGGGATCTGCTGAGGCGGAATCGGCCGGGCGATTATCAGAACCACCCGTGGGCCTGGACGCAAGCCACGCGTTAAGGTCTTCGGGCTTGTAGCGGACCGACGCACCCAGTTTCAGGAACCGTGGTCCCTGTCGCAGAAGCCGCCAACGCCTGATGGATGCCACTGAAAGTCCGGTAATGTGCGCCACGTCGTGCTCGGTCAGGAGGGTTTCAAGGGTATTGTTCGCAGTTGCCATTCAGTCCTCTCTCGGTAGCTCTTGTGCCACCGCGATTCAAGCATTAGGCATCCCGCTTAACGGGAGGCAAGGCGGAAAAAGGCGGGAGGGCGGGAAAAGGAGAAGGCGGGAGGGCCGGAAAGACTACCCGTCAGTTCTTTGGTTTGTCCAAGCGTCCCAAGAAATCCGCCGGGATCAATTTCAGGATGTTGGTGAATTTGGCAATCGAGCCAGCCGTAGCCCTCTTGTTTCGCTGGAAGCGCTCGAATTGGGTGGCGTCGGTGTATCCGGCCACCCGCCAAATGTCGGTGCGGCGGATGCGCCGATTCTTTTCCTCAAACACGCGGTCAATAAATCGGTTCACTAGCACCCTCCGATCAGCGCTGTCGTTTCCGTCCGTCAGTTCTGCTTGCGTCTTGGATTCGGCAATTTCTGATCGCGCGGGTGCCTCCTTTTCCGCCTTCGATGCCGTGTCGCCGTCGTGTGGAGGATTCGGAGAGATAGGCAACGCGGTCCCACCGCAACCGAGCGACTCGGCTAGCTCAATCTTTTCGCGAAGAAGGCGCACGGACTCCGACACGGAGAGTTGCTGCATTAGCTCCCGCCGTGCGAATTTATCCGCCGGGTGGAACAGCTCTATCAGTTCGCGGCGCGTTCTCCGCTCAGACAATTCGCTTTCCTCTCTCGCGATTCCCTTTTTCCTCGGAGGAAGCCGCCAGCGGAGGGATTCCCGCTTGTCGCCTGGCCGGGCTAGGCGGCTACCAACGAAACGTACCACAAATTGTTTGGGCGTTGGAAGGTTTGATTTACCGGCTGGAGTCTGCAAGAACGCTGTCGGCATGTAGCCTGAGGCACAAGCCGCGCGCTAGTCGTATCGAACGGCGCGACATGCTGGGCCATCAAGAGAAGCCCGGCTCGACTCCAAAAAACGGGAACCGCGAACATAAAACACTTTTTTATTATAAGTAAAGCCCCGATTGTCGCCGCAGAGCCGCCCCCGCGCGGTGGGTATCCCAGGAAGGACCCGCCGCATCGAATCGCTAGATTCTGGGGATTCCGGAGGAAAGTGAACGCGATTCCGGGACGATGCCGAACGGCATTCCGGGATGATCCCGAACAGTGATCCGGGATGAAGGTGAACGCCGAATCCAGGATGAAGCCGAACAGTTTTAGACCGATCCCGGAACCGCGTTCGGCTTCGCCGGATT
>JAIQFI010000066.1 GCA_020073345.1 Terriglobia bacterium | reverse complement strand
GCGAAGCCTCGCTCCTAGTCACCCGCTGGTTTACGGCGCCGATTTGCAGGAGCGGCGTCTGCTCCTGCCTAAACGCGCCGCCCTAACGGGCGCCGCAGGCCTCCGCTCCCGCCGCCCCCGCAAATCCCTCAAAGCAAAGCATCCACTGCCTACGAAGCGGTCTACTTTCTCTCCGCCCCAATGGTCTAGTTTTACTCCGCCCTTGACAAGTCTCCTGGCGGTCTGGTTTTGCTCCGCCAGTTAAGCCGCTCACGCGGCGTTTACTGGTCTATTTTGCATCCGGCGCTTATATTCCGGCCTTTAACAAGGGCGGGAGGGACCAATGAGAGAGATGGGTACAGTGAAGTGGTTCAACGCCGCTAAAGGTTCTGGGTTCATACAACGCGAGAGCGGGGAGGACGTGTTCGTCCATTTTTCCGCTATTCAAGCAAGCGGATATCGCTCCTTGGATGAGGGCGCGCGGGTGTCATTCGTCGTGAAGCAGGACCAAAGGGTCTGCAAGCTGAGGAAGTGGATTTAGCCTAATCGTGATCTTGACCCGGCACGCACCAACGGCGCTCGGGAAGTAGCGTCCGTTAATGTGACTTCAGCCCGCTTGGCCTCGCTTCCCACTAGCCTTCCGGCCACTGTCTGTATAGACGACCTCCCTGGGCGGGATCCGCTTTTTCGATCGTTCCGACAGCGCACGCGTTGGTATTGGATTCCTTCGGGATTCTTGTCAGCGGATTGGCACCTGTTGAAGAGACTGACGCGCTCTGGGACGGACCGATGAGTCGATTTCCTTCCACAATCCCGTCCACACCGCCGAGAGTCTTTTCAGTTCAGAAGGCGCGGGAGTAACGATGGAAGGGTCGCGAAGCAGCGCCTCAACGACCACGCGCGAACGTGCAAACGCTGCGTCGACCTTCTTACTCTCGGTAGAGGTCAGCGGAACTACCGCATTAATGGAGGCCGAGAAATATTCAGCGCCGCCTGAAACCAGGGACAAGGCTTTGGCTGCGGTGTCGGGGGCGTCTTGAGGCGGCCTGATACCCAGCCGGAGGTAAGGTAGCGCCCAGTTGTCGGCGGCGAACATGCCTGCCGGATTCGCGAGCCAAATCCACGCATGCAGCATCGTCAAACGTGGCGCGTCTCCGGCGTGTCCCGCCACGTGATGCTGGGGCCGCACCGTTTCATCTTCCAAGGTCCGAAAGTGGTCGTGCCATGCTTCCTTACTGACCGGCCAGTCTGAAGGGGATTCGCCCTGCAGCAGCGGAAGCACGTAGGCGACGCCGAGCAGTTGCGGTTTGCCCGACACGACTGCATAGGTGAGAATTTCCGGATGCGCCGGATCAAACTTCCCATCGAAAAGGAGACCGATGTTGATCCAATGCTCCCCCATCGCGGGAAAGTCGCTTCCGATTTGCCGGTAACCCTCTGCGATCGCTACGGACCGGTCCTGATACTTTGTGGTCGCCGCTCGCGCGGTTTCAATGAAAGCAGCCACCGAATGATCGTCCTGCGGCGTTGCGAGAGGAGCGCAGGCGAAGGTGATCGCGATCGAAAGAAGAGCGCTTTTCATGGGTTCGCGCCAGCCAGCTCAGTCTGCCCGTATGCGTCCAGCAGTTGCTTGGTCAACTCGGGCGTAAGGCCCTGGGGAAAGCGGCTCAACAGCCTGAGATGTGCTTGCACATCGGGTTTCGGGACGGTTTGTCGCGAGATTGCGTAGCGGGAAGAGGTCTTATCGAGCTCTGATGAGAGGATCACGTTGTAGGGCAGAAGGCGCAGCTTTTGGCCTGTTAGTAAGACGATTCCGGAATCGCGCACTTCGATCAGTTCACCGGAAAACTGCCCCTGTGAGGTCCTGACGCTTATGATCACGCCCTTGGGTCCTAGTGCGGGCGGATACTTCCGAGCCGTCATCCCAAAGCTGCAGCCGTTGTTCAGACATGCCAATATCACAAGGCCCAGGAGACCTGTTACTCGGGTCATAGTCATTGTCTCAATGCACCGGAACGCGGTCCTTCACAAAGCGCTCCTCGAAGGGTTCGCGCGTCGCGGCCCATCGGCGCAGAGCAGCGAGTAGCGCCTCATCGGTCGGCCTAAACGGCTCCTTGGCGGACGCCGCTTGGATCCAGGCGCCGCGTATCCATTCTGTGTAGTAGCCCTGGGACGAAAGCAGGAACGTCCGCGACTTCCCTGCGGGCGTCTGGCCGACATTGAAGCCGACGAAGAACCGTTGACCCGGATTCGTTTGGAGATAACGATCATCCGGGGCGCTCATACTATCCCGGGCCGTGTTCTCCGGGCTCCCGTCCGATCCCGTAACCTCTGAGATCTGGATCACGCGCGGCGCCGCTTCGCGTTCGGCCGACGCGACCCCAACGCGATCGATTCGCCACTGGTCCGCAAGAAACGAGAGGCGGATGCGAAGCGATGTCTCTCCCTGCTGGGCCGGGATTACAGCAGCGACGTCATGCCAGGTAATCGGGCCGGAGTCCGGGATACGGACAACCTCGCGGTAGGCGCCATCGCGCCAAACCGAAATGTGTAAACCAGCCCGGCGTTCACGCCAGCGGCCCAACTCGACCGCACTAGAAATTCGCGCGAGCCCTGGTCCCAGCCAATCGATCGCGCGAGCGCCCGCGGGCGCCAACATCTCGTCGTATAGCAGAGTCGTGGTCAACAGACTGTTGCGGAGCCGGAAGATCAGCGTTGTGGATCTGGCGCCGTCAGGCACAGCCGCCGTGAAATCGATCCCATCGTCCATGTCGTCTACGCTCGCGCTGTCGATGAAGTGCCGGTCCGTCCGGTAAAACTTGCCGTCTGCCGCGCTGAGCGTCGCGTGAAGGTCCTGGCCGCTCCGGTTGGTGATGCCTGCCGGAGTCTGAATTCCGCGAACTACAACAGGATGGTCTTGTGTATCGGGCAGGACAAACTCGTCCGCGGCGTGCGGAACTTCGAAGATCTGAAGATGATTGATGTAGTGCGTCTCCATGGCTTCATTCCGCAACTCCAACCGCAGGATGCCATTGGCGTCGGGCTGCGCCCGAAGCCGATCCACGTCGCGCGCTTCGAACAGCGGGGCGATGCTGTTTGAGAACAACTCGGCTTCTTCCACGGCGCCATCATCGGAATAAACTGTCGGGCACGATCCAAAGATTGCCACGGCGAGCGCCGCGCCTCCTACGATTGCGCCCGCGGTCACGAGCGTCGTCACGATCGCCGTTTTCGCACCGTCCACTCGCGTTTGGAAGCTCTCCATGCCGACGACAGAGTCGAGCGGAATGTTGTCGACATTCGCGGGCTGTTTGAGAGCGAGATCGTAGCGGACGCCCGCGCCGCGCAGCGTTCCGCCTGAGACGGTAACCCCTTTCGCGTAAACCACCGTGGACCCATCCTTCAAGTGGGCTTTTACCGGACTGGTCACAGTGACGGCGTCGCGAGGAACGACCGGTTGCACCTGAACGCGATGGAAAACGCATCCAGCGGAAATTGCGAGCGCGCTCAAGAGCGCAATAACGAGGAACCGTTTCATGACTCGCCTCCAGTACGAACGGTTGCTTGGAAGTTGCCGCAACGAGGTTGGCCGATATCTCCATTTTGGGAGCCTAGCCGGCCTCTAGTATACATGCAGTTCCTGTCCCTACTAGGGATAGCGGCGGCATAGGTCGGTAGCTGACATTCTTAGACTCCTAGGAAACGCGCTAGACGGAAATTGGAAGCGGGCCGCCTGGTCTGAGCCTCTGCTCGGCCAGTCGGCAAACCAACCTTTTTGAAGCATCCGGACCAGCGTCTTCATCCTTGATGTTGTCCAAATGACGTAAGCTTCCGATAATGCCAATATCGGGTGGAGCAGGCCACTTCTTTCTGTCCACTTGTGCGGTTTGCCCACTTAGCAGGACTCGGCGTCAAATCAGGAGCGGCTGCACGTTCAAGTCAAGTTTGGGGTCATTTCCCGGCTTGAAGCGGCTTCCATTCTAGAGCGTCCCAATTCGCGGGTGGATCGATCTGTTTGGCCGCAGAAACGGCTTCAGCCCTACACTGCTCGAGTTGGGGCACCAGCCCTTCTTTTAATACTTCGGACTTCTTGAGCGAAATCACTTGGTACTCCCACTGATCCTGGTAACGCCTCAGTTCGACGTGGTAATCGCCTGCTGTGGCACAATACCCGGTGGTCGAACGAGCTGATCCCGAACTGGATGGCATAGGAAACCTCTAGGCGACCGCCGCTGTTGCCTTTGAGGCGGCAGCAGCCACGCCTTTCGTTAGTTTCCACTCGCGGATCCACGCCGGTTCGCATCCGCTCTCGCGAACCGCCATCACGGCACGCCCCGGATCACCCAGATCGCTCCATCCGGCATTGCTTAATCTGAGCACCGCCAGTTCGCTAGGCTCCGCCGATAAGACCCGGTGGGAAAAACTGATCGATGGGACACGCCTGTAGAGGGACTTCTGGATGTTGGTTTCCTGGCCGGCCCACATGCGCGCCGACCCGAGCATCCGCAGCAGATCGGGAACAGTGGCCTCGACCATCTGCAAGAAGGCCCGCACATGGCCCACCATCACAAACGTGTTCCAGACGGATCCCTGCTCAAACAGTCTTCGGGCAACGTCAATCACGGGTTTCTCCCGGAACTCTCGCACGCGAAACAGTTGGCTACCTTCGTGCCCGAGAGGCTCACCCAACTCGATCCATCCATACTCGACTTCCGGATAGTCTGGCTGGGCGCCCAGTAGAACCACGCAGTCACTCCGTTTTGCCGCGGTCTCAAACGCGCACTCCAGAGCAGACGCGAATGACTGCTCGTTGGAATAATGGTGGTCGCTTGGAAGAATCGCCACGAGAGCGTTAGCATCCAGCCGGACGAGACTCAGCAGGCTGTGCAGAATAGCGGGAGCCGTGCCTCTGTTCGCTGGCTGCACCACACGATGGGACGGGAGCACCCCGGCTTCCCGCGAGTACCACTCAAAGTGATCGCTGGTAAGCGAAACCATTAATTGTTCCCGCGGGACCGCGAGCTCTGCTCGCCACAGTGTTTGCGCCAGCAGCGTCCGCCCATCGAAGAGAGGGCAGAACTGCTTGGGACGCTCGTCGCCGCAGATCAATTTCGTGAGAGGCCTGAGGCGCACTCCGTCTCCGCCCGCCAGAACCACGCCCCAACGTCTACCTCGCGCGGCCGAGCCCTTCACGCGGGGGGCGACGGGCAGCATTGGAATCGCCCGCGCCTCCAGCCGCGCGTTGAAGGGCTTTTCCTCCGATGCCCGCTGATTCACTTCTAGTTTAGGCCGCGTCAAGCGTGTGTCTCTTTACGCCTTTTATGCGGTCGCCTGTTTGGACTGAGCTGGCTGCCGGTGTTCACAGATCGCCTTCAGCGTCCGAATCACATCGTCTTTGAAGACGCCATCGGTCCCCGGTTTGGCCTTGAGCACGATGTCATTCATGGACAGAATCCCTTCGAGCGCTCCCGACTTGTCAACCACCGGCAATCGATGTATTTGTCGCTCCGCCATCGTCCTCAACGCGCTCCGTACGTCGTCGTCGGAAGCGCAGACAGCAGGTTCCCGCTGCATGATCTCACCGACGGGCAACTCGGAAGCGGAGCGGTTGCTTGTCCCCAGGGCGATAAACAGATCGCGGTCCGTCACGATGCCTACGACCCGGTCGGAGTCCCCTACAACCGGAAGAACACCGCAGTCTCGAGTCCACATGAGTTCCGCGGCTGCTGCAGTACTCGTGCTGGGAATACAGAATGAAACGTCCTTCGTCATCAGGTCTTCAACTTGCATTTCCGCTCCCTCTTTATGGACCCGCCGAGCTCGATCTCTTCGTCGAGCCGATTGAACCTAGAGGTTAGTCCACGGGAGCCGAGCGTACCACTCGGAAAATTACTGGTTTCTTCGACATAATAGTCTTTAGAATGTGACGGTTACGTGACGATCCCGTGCCTCGCCGCGTACCGGCCGAGTTCAGCGACGCTGTGAAGACCAAGCTCGTCCATGATGCGGTACTTGTGAAATTCTACGGTGCGCGGAGAGACATTGAGCCTGGAGGCAATCTCCTTGACGTGGAGGCCCTCCGCCAGCAACTGCAACACCTCGCGCTGACGTGAGGTTAGCTTGTCCAGGGGACTCCGCCAGGTATTGGATCGAGAGGAAAGCCCGTGCTTCACAGCTTCCGCGATCGATTTGGTGACGTAGACGTGTCCCTTCATCGCCTCTCGGATTGCCGTAAGCAGTTCGTCCCCTGCGGAATTCTTCAATACGTAGCCGGAGCCCCCGGCGGCCAAGGCCTCAGTCGCGAAGGTGACATCCGGATGCATCGTGAGAAAGATGATCTTCACGTCGGGATTGCTCTTGCAGATTTGTCGAGCGGCTTCAATGCCATTGAGTAGAGGCATCGTGACGTCAGTAATGATGATATCGGGTTGGATCTCCTTAGCTGCACGAAGCAAGGAACGCCCGTTATTGACAACACCCACGATCTCGAGGTCGGGTTGATCCAAGACGCGGCGCAGTCCTTCGACGACAATGTCGTGGTCGTCAGCCAGCAGTAGTCTCCAGCGGGTCATTTTGCTTTGAGTGGCACGAAGACTTCTACAGTGGTCCCTTTTCCAGGCTGTGAATTGATGGTGAGTTTGCCACTCACCAACCGCACTCGCTCTTCCATGCTGATCAGGCCAAGCCCGCCCTTACCCTTGACTTCATTTAGATCAAAACCGTTGCCCGTATCCTCAATGCGGAGAGTGAGGCCTCCCTCGGCGCCCAGAAGCACTACGCGGACACTCGTCGCGCGAGCATGCTTGGCGATGTTTCGAAGACTCTCCTGAGCCACCCGATAAAGGCACAGAGAGACGTCTTCTGGGAGCGGGGCCGGGACACCCTCGGATTCGAAGTGGGCTGGGACGCCCGGCTGTACCGAGAAGCCGAGGCATTCCTCCTTTAGCGCGGCTTCCAAACCAAGCTCATCGAGGATAGCGGGATGGAGCCGCCTGGACATTGCGTGAACGTCTTCCGCTAAGCCATTGATTCGAGCGCTCAGAGCACGGATACGCTCAGGGAGCGGGTCGGGTGACTTGACAGAGGGCTGGAGTAGCGTCGAAACCTCCATGCCCAATGCGGCGAGCCTCTGGCTGAGAACATCGTGCAGTTCCCGGGCTAGCTCCTTGTTGCCGGCTTCCTGAATACCAAGAAGGCGAGCCGTCAAGCTCTGCAGTTCGCTTTGGTGCTGAAGCAACGCGGCGTTGCTGTCCCGCGCTTGTGCCTGCGCTTCTTCACGTTCCGTGACGTCCATGCCCGTACGAATCACGTAGTTCACAGTCTTGCCATCGTTCACCGAGACGGTAGACCATGCGATTAAACGACGCTGACCTCGTTTCGTGAGTAAATGAGTCTCTCCGTGCATCGCCCTGCCCTTGAGCGCTTCCTCGAAACGGCTCTTCACACTGGCTCTGTCTTCCGGGACTGACAGAAACTCCCAAGGCCGCCTTCCTTTCACCTCTGTCAGCGAGTAACCGGTCAGGTCTTGACAGGTTCGATTGAACTGTAGGATGCGTCCTTGGCGGTCCAAAACCATGACCAACAGGTCCTTGGCCGCGTTCAGGATTGCCGGAATGAGCTTGTGTTCTCTTGGCGACCTCGCTCCACTGCGAGTTGTCCCCGCACGAGCTTTTCTGGTGGGTTGTTTCGCAGGTTTTCGGGAAATTCGTTTCATCGCACAACTCTGGTGTGGACGTGGAAAGCTTCCGATAATGATGCTATGAAAGCGCTGCAGCGGGGTTTCGCGTAGACTGCGAGCGAACCCCTAGCACGAGGAGGTGCTGCAGCAATATGGAACAGTTTATTGGATGTGACGCACACAAGAAGTTTTCAGTCTTCGTCGCGGTAAACGAAAAAGGGCAGGCCGGCGAGGCGGTGCGGGTGGCGCACGATCGCCAGCTTTACCGCGAGTTTCTGGCGCGGCTCCCTGCGCAGTCAGCAATCGCGGTGGAGGCTAGCGGTAGCTACAGTTGGCTGGTCGATGAAATGGAGCGCTCGGGGCACCACCCCAGGCTGTGCAATCCGCTAGAGGCCAAGCGGCGCATGGGGCTGACCAACAAGACCGACAAGCTGGACGCCAGAGGTCTGGCCGTTCTGCTTCGTAACGGCACTCTGCCGGAAGTCTGGATTCCACCGGGCGAATTACGCGATCAACAGGAGCTGCTGCGATTACGCATCTTCCTGGTGCGGCTGCGGACGCGAGTGAAGAATCGCATCCACGGGACACTGGCGCGATACAACATCCAGGTGCCGGGAGCGGATCTCTTCGGCGTCGCAGCTCGTTTGCAGCTCGGCGCGCGATTGCCGGAACTGCCGACCCACAGTCGTGAAGCTATCGAGCAAGAACTGGCGACGCTCGATTTTCTGGAGATCCAGATCGAATCGGCGGAGCAGCGGCTGGAATCGATTATGAAGGTGAGCGTGGAGGCGGATCTGCTGAAGACGCTGCCCTGCGTGGGCAAGATCCTCAGCATGGTTCTGATGCTGGAGATTGGCAGAGTGGATCGGTTTCCAACAGCCGCACATCTGGCTAGCTACGCAGGCCTGGTGCCACGCGTACATTCGAGCGGCGGTCATACGCGCATGGGCCAGGTCTGCGGCAACGTGAACCGGAATCTGAAGTGGGCGTTTGTGGAGACAGGCAACCTGATCGTGATCAATCAGCGCCGGTTCGCGGGAACGCACGTTGTGCGGCTGTATCAACGAATCAAACGCAGCAAGAATCATCAGAAGGCGGTGGTCGCGGTGGCGCGCCACCTGGCCGAAGCAGCTTGGTGGGTACTCACCAAGCAGGAGGTTTATCGCGAGCCGCACGGCCCGCGGCAACAGGCTCTTTCGTCGACGCACGGGTAAGCGCGTCTAACGGGCTAGCCCATTGAGGCTGAATAATGATTGCGACACCCGGTCAGCGGAATAAGCTCATGCAGAAGTTGAGGGCGGAGACATGCTTCCGACGAAAGAATGGCATCTGAGAGTGAGCGGAACGGACGGAACAAGTCGATAGCAAAGGAGGACGTCGCCCTGGGGACTCCGTCCCCAGACCCCTGGGATTTATCGCGATGATGCCAATCCCAGTGAATTAAGGTTCGCTGAGGCTCAGCTTTCACCGAGCCCCAGCCTGGTCTTGGCCCCGGAGTCGGCGCTCAGCTTGCTTCCCAGCAGAGGCTTATCCTCCGCTCCGGCCGCTTGTAGTGTATCCACGAGAGCAGTTCTGGTGCAACGGTGGAATGAAAAAACAGCTTGATTCTCGCAGCGCTTTCAGACATGCTCCTTATCGGTCAGCTTCCGGAAAGCGGACTTTTGGACAACTCGGCGCTCGCCTTTCCGACGAGCGCGTTAGCCAGTCGCCCAGGCCTTCGGACGGGGGAATGAGAAGTGACTAGAGGAATCGCATCGACGGTCATGGGTGGTGTCCTCGAATGCTGACTCACTGAGGTACCTCGGCGGCCGCCAGACCGCGAGTTGACCCCCTCCTCAACACCAGGAAGCCAGCGGCCACACCCACCACACGGGAAATCTCGACACGCCACATTTGGTTTGCCGTTACCCCAGCGAGTGGTGTACGAGTGTGATCTTAATAACGTCTACTTCTGGGAATTAAGTATCGTCTTAGCCCTTAAGGTCCTAACCGGTACGAAAGCACCATTGCCCAGAAAAGTACCGGTTCTTTAGTCTGGTGTCGTCGAGGAGTGCACAAAGGAGCCATTTGATGAGACGAACCTTCTGTTTTACGACTTTAGCGATGCTCGTAGCTGGGATATCAGCGAATGCCCCCATGGCAAGCGCCCAACAGCGAGGGCAAATCCAGATCTGCCACATCCCTCCGGGCAACACAGTTAATGCCCGCACGATTATGGTGGATGTTCATGCCGTTCCCGCGCACCTGGCCCACGGCGATTTCGTGGGGGCGTGCGACCCATTATTGTAGGTCCAGTCAGCATCACAAATCCGCCCAAAAATGCAGGCGCGATATTGGCATGGACCTCGTTGCCGGTAGCCCCTCAGTCTCGCGGGCAAGTGTCCCCAAACGGCGTTGGGGGAAGTAAGATCTACGCCTCGCGGAGATCGCCGAATCGCTACCGAATGGTGGTCATCGGGGGGCTTTCGAAGGGGCCGACTGGCTCATTTCGATCATGCTCCCTTTTCCAGTTTGCGGGGACTTGAACGGTCTCCTTTGGGGGCGTAGGATTCGAGCGTCCGACCTTACTTCGACGATTGCTACATCCCAATTCATTTATGCTACATCCCAATTCATTTATCATGGCTTGGATGTTGATCGAACCGTTGCGAGTTTCCGCCTTCTGCGCCTATTTGGCCGCTTGGCTTGTCTTAGCCATTGCCGCGGTGGCTGGCGCCGTACCGCGCCGCATGCGGCAAGCTGCGGCCTCGGCCCGGATGACAGCGCCGGTAGCCGTCGGCATACTGCTGCAAGGCGCGGCAGCTTTTGCGATTAGGCTGTCGATGGATAATGCTCCGCTCCGACCACGGACGTTTGAATTGGGGGGTACGCTGGCGCTCGCCCCACTTGCTGCGTTGCTTTTTGTCTGGGCCCTTCGGTCGGGACCTAAAAGAGGCGACGCTGAGAGATTGGTGACTGGAGGTGCCTACGCGTGGGTGCGGCACCCGATATATCTGGCGTTTCTCGCGATGTTAGTCGCGACAGGCTTGGTCATCTCCGGCGGCTTCAAACTGGTTGCCGCGGTGGGGCTGTATTTGGCGGGCTCCGAATCGCGGATCGCTTCGGAGGAAGCGGAGATGGCCGAGAAGTTCCCAGCCGACTACGCGCAATATCGGCTGCGGACTCGCTGGCGATATCTGCCGGGCTTACGCTGAGCCGGGGAGAGCCGTCTCCCAGGACTTGGGTGACGCCTCACAAGCACTTGCACACAAGCACTTGCACCCTTGCGCCGGTGAAGAAAAGTGCGTATTATTCAACCCATCCCGAAACTGGGATCGAAGGAGGTACGTCATGGTCTGGACCAGGCCGCTCGCAACGTTCTTGGGCTGCGTAGCGTTCACCACCGTAATGAGCGCCGCCGACCACGTGTTCGCGATACCGGCGACGGGGAACTCGTCCAACACGATTTATGTGTTCAACACTCCGCTCTCGCCCAGCACTCAGCCTGTCACCATAACCAACGCGGCCGCAGGGCTGCGCTGGGTGCTCACCACGGTTGGCGGCAGAAGCTACGTGGGCGGTCCCGGTACGACGGGTGTATTCCAGCTCGATCCGAACTTCGCGAACTTGCAACCGCTGGGGGTTTCCAACGTAGTCACTGCGTTGCTCGGACCAGCCGGGGCCTTCCGGCTGTTCCTCCTCACCACTTCGAGTTTGTTGGTTTACGACTCGCACACCGTCCCGGTTTCCCAGCTCAAGGGCACGTACCCGTTACCCGCTGGCTCCACGCCGGTCGGTTTGGCCACGGATATAGATGCGAAATTTGTTTTCATCGTGACCAACAACGGGACTGGGAGCACCGTGACCAAGGTGGATGCGGGCAGCTTAACCACCGTGGCTACGCTACCGTTGCAGGGTCAGGCCAAAGCCGTGGCGATGAGTCCGAAAGAGCAGCTCTGGGTCAGCCTGACCGCACCCAACCAGATCAGCGTGATTGACCCCCTCGGCATGACTGCGGCGCCTGGTTTGACTTTTCCAATGCCCGGCCCGCCGTCCAAGGTGAAATTCACGGACGACGGGGGCTTCGCGCTCGCCTTCGCCCCTGTGAGCCCCGGGAAATCCCGCATCTTTGCCTGGGTGGGCGACCCCAAACAGGAGTCCGTGGATGCCGATGAGGACCTGGATGACGACTCGGCCGACGACGACGATGACGTCATCACCGGGGACCCATTATTCATGCGGACGAAAGAGGGCTTTCTACTGCAAGTCAACCTGACTCCGAATCTGAGTACCATTCCCGTCCCGGTTACGGGGGTCGAATCCATTTCGCGATCGACGGACCTTCCAGCAACATACCTTTATGTCGAGCTCGGTCTCGGCGGCGGCGCCGAGAGCATCGTTAGCACGAACACCAAAACCCAGAGCCCGGGCGGGGCGACCTCCCTTGCCCAGGGACCACACAACATTTTCACTACCAACCCGCCTGTGACAACTGGCGCATCCGTCGTTTGGAAATACAACGATAATCTGACCGTCGACCCAGGTGCCACCGTGCGCCTGATCCTTCGGGCGCTGGATGCGAACGGCAACCGGGTGTTCTTGGACCCAGTCACGTTCACATCCGCCGACGCCCTGGCATTTTCAGACTCCGCAGGCGCCAAGTTCCTCGCCACGGCGCGATTCACGAACCCGTCTGCCGCTCCGGCCCAACCGTACATGGTGAACACCAATGCGGATGGGTTCGCGGCCGTCACCGTGACTGCGCCGGGCGTGGCCGGAACCTATCACGTGAGTGCCTCTGTGAACGGCGTGGCGCAGGCGGTAACTTTTACGTTTACCGTTTCCGGCCCGAACGGCGCTCCCCGCACCATCTCCCACATCGCCGATGGCGCCCGTTTCCGCACCACCTTCATCCTGCTCAACACCGGCAGCACTGCGGCCAACTTTACGCTGGATTTCTGGAGCGACGCCGGTGGACCGCTCACGCTGGATCTGGGCCCCGATGGCGTTATTGCCTCGCTCTCGGACGTGATCCCGCCGCATGGCGCGCGCTTTATCCGCACCGCCGGTAGCACTCCAGGACTCAACAAAGGCTGGGCGCAACTTACCGCGCCTCCCGCGGTTGACGGCAACTCCATCTTCGGATTGCAGACGCCGGGGCAGGGGGATTCGGAAGCTGCTGTGCCTCTCAGCCCGGCGGGCGGCACGGATTTGTTCCTGCCCTTCGACGACACGCCGGGCTTTGTCACCGGTGTGGCTTTCGCCGACCCGGGCCAGCAAGCGGCCACGGTCGCTGGCTCGTTTCTGGACGACTCTGGAACGGCGATAGTCGATGCGCACACGGTTGCGGTTCCCGCACATGGTCACAATGCCGATGTGATGCCCAACTTTTTCCCGGCCACTCAAGGCAAGCTCGGTACTGCCCATTTCAGCGCGGGGACGAACATTTTCGGCCTGGGCATACGAGCCAACGGCAGGGCATTTACAACCATCGAAGCGCTTTCCGGCGTAACGGCGGCGACTAAGATCATCGCCCACATCGCCAGCGGGGGTGGTTGGAAAACCACGTTCGTGCTGGTGAACACCGGCACGGTTCCGGCGCAGTTTACGCTAGCTTTCTTCAGCGACGCCGGTAGCCCCTTGTCCCTTCCGCTGGACACTGGCGCCACGGTTTCGACTTTGACCGACATGATTCCGGCGGGCGGGTTGCGTGTGGTTAAAGCCACGAATACGGGCAGCCTGCTAACCGGCCAGGCGTCGCTCGCGGTGACCGGCCCGATCAGCGGCACGGCGATTTTCGCGCTGGAGACCCCGGGGCAACCGGATTCGGAGGCCGCGGTGCCGTTCGCTACCGGGGGCAGTACTCAACTCTACATGCCCTTCGACTATTCGCCGAGCTATGCTACCGGGATCGCCTTCGCCAACGCCAACCAAAGCACGGCCACGGTGACGGTAACGATCTTCGACGAAGCGGGAAATAGCCTGGCGGCTCCAGCCGTGGTGGTGGTGCCGGGGTTAGGGCATGTCTCGAAAGTATTATCGGATCCGGCTCTGTTTCCAGGCATCGCGGGCAAGCGCGGGATGGTTTCGATCACGTCCGACCGTGTGATCTTCGCGCTGGGCATCCGCGCCGACGGCGTGGCGTTCACCTCGCTGAAGGTTGTGGCCAAATAGAGTATCTGCCATCGGAGTGGAACTCGCTGGAGCATCTTGAAGATCTCGTACGCGAACTCAAGGTAAAGTTATCGGCGAATGGGTTCTCATCCTGTTAGCAACCCCACGAAGTCCCGGTAAACCAGAAAAGTGCCGTGTCGAAATGGCGGCTGAAACCCGTGGAGTAATCCTCTGATTGGACTGTCCCGTCTCCACCCGGCGGAAACTGCGCGGAAACTACATCATTTCGTCACAGGACGCCAAAAGCTGTGAGTATCAGTAATCCGGAACGTCCCACCTGGAGCGGTCTCGTGTCAAAAGCATGTTTCGGCACTGCTCCAGATAGAACATCCGAAAGCCTCGAATCAGCCATTAGCCGAGCATGCGACTTGCGGCGAGATTTGGTAGGACGCCTACTGGTAGTTGAACGGCTCAATGCTCGGCCCCACCCAGGTAATCGTCCCCACATCGGCGCCGGGCGCCGTAAACGGCTTCGTGATGATGAGGTCGACTTCCAGGAACGACTGGCCCGCCGCGGGTCCACTCGGTTGCGGCGGCAGGGCGAGAAGTACCGCCGGAGGGATCGTAAACCGGCGCGCCGCGAGCGGGACGTTACAAACAAACTCCGCTCCGTACGGAGCATTCGGCACAAAGGCGTATCCCGATATCTGGATGAAGATTAAGTCAGAATCAGGGTTACCTGGCGGTGTCCACGTGACGGTCAATCCTTGTGAACGAGTCACGCTCGTGACGTTATTGAGTGTCGAAGTAGTGTAGGACATTCCACCTCCGGGCAAAGCGACAGATGCCGAGAACGCTCCGATATCGGGCCCGCCGGAACCGGTAAAGGTGTAGGTCCCTTTGAAAGAATTCGCGGCCGGCAAGCTTGAGGCCGAGTAACCCCCATCCTGGAAGGGCATGGATGCGTTGCCAGCCGAGGTTTCGCCCGTCGTCGTAAAGCTGATCGATGGGCCAGCGTCGAGGAAAACCGGTTTGATGGGATTGGGCACTGCCATATTTTGGTTGGTGAAGTTAATAACCGTGCAATCCCCGAACGATACAGTAGACGCCATCGGCTGTTTCGTGGCGTACTGAGAATTGGTGAAGCGCGAAAATGTAACACCCACGCTGGAGCCGGCGGCGTCGCCGGTAAAGTTTATGAGTCCCCGGTTGATCACGGGTTGCGATAACAGGGTCTGAATCCGGTTGGCGGTCAGGCCCGCGACGGGCTCGGAGCAGGTGCGCCCGCTCGTGGCCACAGGAATTGTGCCGAAGTTGCTGACAATGTCCCCGGAACGGACCACTACGGAGACCTTGCAGCCGGAAACGCCCGTCGGCACCTGAACGTTGATCACATCGAGGCCTGGATAATAGCCCCGGCCGGCATACTGCACGATCGCGGACTTTCCGCCGATATCGACCTCGATCGGAATATCGGTGAGGTTTTGAGCAGCCTGAAAGGTTGTTTCATCGCCTGTGACTGGGCCCACGCCGGAGCCCCACAGCGTGATGACGTCTTCGGGATTGGCTGCATTCGTGAGCCCGAGGTATTGGGAGTTCACATCGAATACAGCGGCCGGGCCGTTGCCGACGGCATTGAGCGTGAGCATGCCGAATGCGCTTTGTACCACCGTAATCGCGGCCGGCGCGCTGATCTTCCCATTCAGGGTCACCTTAATCTGGCCGGTGCCGGTCGGCGTCGCCGAGGGTAGAATTGCAAGGATCTCAGTGGCAGAGACATAGTACAGAATCGCGTGCGTGGTAGTGGTGTTGACGGTAATACTGACCGACACGCCGTTTAACACCGTCCGCAATGGAAAGCCCTGCGGCGGGCTTGTGGTCGTGGCGAGGCCGGTTCCCAATATGTCGAAGATCGACCCTTGTGCGATACCGTAGTTCGGCATGCCCGGAAGGATAGAGCTGAAGACATTCTGAAGCTTGGAGATCTTCGGCTGCGCAAACGCAGCCGGCATGAACAGCGCCGCGATGGCCAAGATCACGACGGGCGATTTCACCTGAGTTCTCCTAGCGTGAACAGCAGCTTCATCGGAAAGCGTCCGTGAGTCTGGGTGAAAAGTGTGCCGGCCGCCAAGTTCCGGCATGCCTTCTTCGGTACACCAATCCTTCCGTAAAGTGCCAAAAGAGCTAGCATGGCGGGCTCAACGCCGACCAATATACCGCATAGGAATCGACTCCGCGTGCTGAGTCTACGGTCGCCCTACACGAAGAGGATTTCCTCTCGACCGGTTTCCCCCTTCGCCAACGCCCGCAATAAATCGGCACGTAGCGAGATTGCTCCTGGATTACGGCGCATCCGGACACTATCCCATCTGGGCATGCCCATGTCGGAACCATGTGGTTTCGGCACGGCGCTTCGCAGGCCGTTCGTCGAGCCTAGAATCAACGAGTTGATGAGCGGTTCTTCAAAGGCATTTCTGCATGCCGCGAAGACGCATAATTTCCCGCTAGCTGACCATCTGAGCGCGATCTCAATCCACTTCGGGAGCCGCGGGCCCCCGAGAAATGAGCCTGACCCAGGAAATTCGCCAGAGATCCCTGAAAGGGCGGATTCTTCGACCAAATAATTACGAGAGTTGCTATATACTCTATCAATGATTACGCCTCCGGAACCCGGCCTTACGCCACCAGAAATGTTGCGCCGCGCCGAAGTCCTGCGCCCAGTATTGCGCGCGCGCCAAGACCATTGCGAAGAGCTCGGCCGCCTGCCCGAAGAAACCAACCAGGATTTCATCAACGCGGGATTCTACCGCTTGCTCCAGCCCCGCCGCTTTGGCGGCTACGAACTTAGCGTGACCGACTTCATCCGGGTCATGATCGAGGTCTCGCGCGGTTGCTCCGAGAGCGGCTGGGTTCTCTCGCTCACCACTGGTCATCCGGCGGCGTTCGTGGCCGGCTTTGAGGAACGGGCCCAGTGCGAAGTCTATGGCGAAACCGGGGACTTCCGCGCTCCAGGTGTCGCCATACCGGGCGGCGCAGCCATCCCCGTCCCTGGGGGGTACATGGCCAAAGGTACGTGGGACTACTGCTCCGGGTGTGACATAGCCACGCATTTTCTGGGCGCCGTGATGGTCATCGATCCCGCCACCAAGGCGCCCCAAGCCTACGCTTACGCCTTGGTCGATCGCAAGGATTTCACTATCATCGATAACTGGAATATGCTTGGCATGCAGGGTACTGGGTCACGCCGGGTGGTTGTGGAAGAGATGACTCTCCCTTCCCATCGCGTGCTTGCTTTCGGCGACCCGGCCATGCAAAAGATGTATCCCGGCCCCGGCCGAGCGCTGTTTGATAATCCGTTGTTTCATGGACCCACCCTCCCGCTGCTGATGTGCGAGATGGCATCCGTGGCTGTAGGCGCCGCCCGCGGTGCTCTGGATCTCTACGAGGAGAACCTGCGCGAAAAGAAATGGCTGCTTCCGCCCTTCCCGCCACGCTACGAAATGCAGGATTTCCAGCGAAACTACGGTAATGCGCAAGGCTTGACCGATACAGCCGAGGCGGCCCTGCTCCGGTTGGGCGACGACTACATGCAGATGGCCCGCGCCGTGATGGAAGGCACGCCCGCTACGCTCGAAGTTCAACGCAAATTCATGCGTGCGGGGCAACAATGCGTCCAGCTTGCCTGGGAGGCCGTGGAGTTGATGTTTCGCACTGCCGGAACTTCCTCCAGCCGGAAGAACTCACCCTTGGGGCGCTACTTCAAGAATCTGGCGGTGCTCCGCACTCATCCTGTCGCGCAGTGGGATCACACCTCAACCAACGTCGCGAGATTGCACTTCGGTGTACCCCCACTGAGCGGCTTTTGAGCGCCCTAGATCGCTGCCCAACGGCGCGATGGGCCCTGGATGACGCATACGGAGAAGTTATTTCCTTTCGGACTGTCCAGCACTCGTGCCGAAAGGATTGGTTTCCGACCCAGAGGCCAGTTGTGGAGTTGACCATTACTTGAATCTCCTTGCAGTCCGGGGAGACAGAGTGGAGACCGTCCACGATGTGAAGCGTCGCGATGTGAGATTCCTTACACGGACTCACGATGAGTTCCTGTTCCCGGGGATTGGCCGTGCGCGTGCTCCTGTTTAGAGCTGCAGAACTCTAATGGATGAAGGGAGGCGGCCCTACCGGGCCCATCGCAACGCCATGAAACGCTTGCTTCTCTTGCTGGTGCTGGTGGTTGTAACAGGACTGGCGGCCAATCAGCCGCAGGGCATGCTGGGTGTGCTACTGGGTGAAATCACGCCTCAGATGAAATGGGCCGCCGGGATTCCGCAGCTGAGCGGAGCCGTGGTCCAGCAGGTCCTGCCGAACGGTGCGGGCGCGCGAGCCGGCCTTCAACCGGGTGACCTCATCATCGGCGTTGACGATTTGGCCGTGGCCAGCCCCGAGGATGTAATGCAACGTGTTGGAAAGCACGCATCCGGGAAAGCGGTTGGGTTTGTGATTCTCCGCCGGGATTGGCAAGGCCGCTTCCAACAATTCCAGTTGCGGCCCATTCTCTTGCCGGCCACAACCGGCCCGGTGCCGGTTCAGCCGGTCCCGCCGTCAGGCTCAGCGATCCCCCCGCCAAGCTCGCGGGCTGAACCTGCGCGCTCGACCGAGGTCTGGCTCGGCATCAAGTTCGCCGGCAGCGCGCTGCCCCTCAAGGTGCACTTTAATCAATACCGGACTTGCTATGCGGTCGCCCCTGCGGACTGGTTCATTTACGGTCACCGGCGAGAAGGCGACGCAGTCGATATTGGGGCGCCGGACGGAAGCGCGGCTAGTTGGTTCTCGCTCGGTGTTGCCGGTGTAGCGATCAAATTCTATCCCCAATACGCCACCCCGGAGACGTACCTCCACTACACCCTCACGGATCGTGCCCAAGGACACAACTGGCATATCACCTACGGCCAGCCGATGCGAGATGACCTTGGCTACATCTGGCAGCCTTACGAGAAGGATGACACGGTGCCTCCGTTCAAAGGTGTTGTAATTTATCGTGTGTTTCCCGCACCTGGCGATCCTCTGGGTTACGTTCTGATTTCACGCATGATCCAGACACCCAAACAGACTTGGGAACTGAAGGGCGCCCAAGCGCTCCTGGTGGGGCTTTCTATTCGCTGTAACGTGCAACTAAGGCCCTCCCCGGACAGTGCCGGCCGCGGCCGTTCGGATGAAGACAAGGAGGAGTCGACCTACAACCAGCAGCTCGGCACCGAGTATGCTCATAACCCCGAGACTGGCGACATGTATTGGATGAATCGGGCCAGCGACTGGCACGAGACTGGGCCCGATGGGCCTGGATATTACATCAGAAGCGGGAACGAACTGAAGAAGCTTGACCCGGGGCTGGGCAGGTGATGGTCAGCTGGGCGGCATCACGGCAATATTTACAAGCGTCGCTCCCCATCCGCCCGGGCCTCAATCGGAGCATCCCGAAAATCGGCCAGAAACGCCCACGGATCCCCGACGGATTCTTTCGTCGCTTGTAGCCCAGGTCCGCTCAATGGTATCTGGTCAGATTTGCTTCCGTTGATTCTTTGGTCGGCCTGTTCCTCAGTGCAAGTCAGCCCGATTGATCGGGGAGGCAAATCGATTTCATTTCAGCCCGCGCAACTCACTTCGTCCGTGGAAGCAGTAACAAACAGCTCGCACCGGGCGTCAATCTGCACGAAAGGAAATCGACAATGATCGAGCCTAGTGTGTCGAAACCCTCGATGAGTATTGTTCGTACTGCTGATGAGAACTGTGAGGTTGCTTCCACCTTTAACCGCGAACCAAAAGGAAGTCCTTCCGGCACACATCGCATAGACCCTTTCGGCCGGATTCACGGGTTGGGCGCGCCGTCGGCGGAGTTAGCTTCCGAATACGCGAATCTGCTCATAAATCACCACTTGGCCATCAGACCACGCTGCCGCGCGTAAACTGATATAGAATCGTGCCAATATGAAAAGTCTTCTCGTTTACGGAATGCTAGCCTTTGGCCTCTCTTCTTTTCCTCTCGCCGGACAGTGGCTTAGTTATCCGACTTCCAATGTTCCTCGGACGCCGGACGGGAAGCCGAACCTCTCCGCCGCTTGCCCACGGACCTCCGACGGTAAACCGGATCTATCTGGCTTGTGGCTGATGGAGCGTAATCGACCGACGAGTACCGCACCCGCTCCCGGCTGTGAACCCGTCTCTCAGGAATTTATCAACATTGGTTGGTCGTTCAAGGAAGGTTTGCCCTATCAACCGTGGGCGGCAGAGTTGCTGAAGACGCGCCGCGCAGAACAACGAATCAACGATCCACTGTCGCACTGTCTTCCAGTGGGAATCGTCCGGCAACACACATCTGCCACTTACAAGAAAATGATTCAGGTTCCTGGACTTCTGGTCATCCTCAGCGAGCATAATGCGAGCTACAGACAGATCTTCACCGATGGACGACCGTTGCCGGTCGATCCGAACCCATCGTGGAACGGCTCCTCCAGTGGCGGATGGGAAGGCGACACCTTGGTCGTGCATAGTAATGGTTTCCGCGACGGGCTCTGGCTCGATACTACGGGCAATCCCCTAACGGATGCCGCAAAAATCACGGAACGATTTCGGCGACCAAACTTCGGGAATCTCGAAATCGAAATCACTGTGGACGATCCGAAAGCATACACGAAGCCCTGGACCGTCAAGTTGAATCAGACCATCAAGCTTGATACGGATCTGTTGGACTACATTTGTAATGAGAACGAGAAGGATCTTAAACACTTGGTTGTGGAGTAGGTGTTAGAGTCTTTTCTGCTGCCTGACTTCCAATACGGTATGGCGCAGCGTGATGAATTTAGCGCCCAGACGAACGAAGCGCGCACAGCAATAGCGCCTTCGCGCTGGTTCTGGCCGTGTGATCCGGCCATCTGGAAACAATCCACATGTCCGATGGGCAGCGGAACGACCACTACTGCCGTTTTGCGTTCTCCATAAAAACATCGCAGAACGAGCTGCGCAGCCCTTCCTGGATAAGAGGTCCTGGATCCGTGAATTGTATGTATGCCCGCGATTTAGGATCGAATTTCGGCCAAGCCGGCAGCCCGACGCCATTGGGGTTTCCTGTCTTGGCAAAGTTGGTCCAGTATTTCTGCATCAACTTCGAAACCTGCCTATCCTCGTCTGTAACCCGCGTCGGGGGCGCTCCGATCAGGCCCACATGATCGAGCGTTCCAAAGACGTAGGAAAGCTCCGACGCATGAGTAGCACCTTCCTTTTCTTTCCCTACTGGAACGCGCGCGAACTCATATTCAAACGTCGGGTTTCCCGCCGCGGCGTGCCAGGTCAACTGAAGAACTGCGGTACAACGAAAGGTCGTATCCGCTTCCCACTGTTCGGCCGGGGTTCCGTATACGGGATCACTCTGCGTGGATTTCCCGTAGAGGGCAACCGCTCGCGGAGCCACGGGCCCGTAGGTTTCTTCGATGGTCTTGCTCAGATCCACCGATAACACAATACCCGGAGCCACGTCACGGGAGTTGTTACCCATCAACAGACCTACCTGAACTTCCTTTCCCGCGGCGAACATGCGTGATGGTTTTTCGCCCAAGACGTATCCATCGATCACCGATGCCGTCGGTTCAGCATTGGCGAGAATCCTTTCGGTCGGCAGTTCACGCAGCGACTTGAGCGCACTTCCTGACTCCAGACCGAGCTTCGACGCCATTTTGGAACCGGCTTCCTCTGCCGCCTGCAGGCTTAAGGGGTTCCCGGTTCGCGTTCCGAGGGCCGCCCCACTTTCGGCGATGACACGCTGGAACAGGCCTTTGGATAGTGGGGAAGTCATGAGGACACTTATGTCAATCGCCCCCGCGGATTCACCGAAGACCGTCACGTTGGCCGGATCTCCGCCAAACTTCGCGATATTCTTGCTGACCCACCCCAGAGCGGCTATCTGGTCGAGAAATGCCTGATTGCCGGATGCGTGGTGTGGCGATTCCTTCGTCAACTCTGGGTGCGAGAAGAAACCAAACGGACCAAGCCGATAATCAATCGTTACTAGAATTACGCCGAGAGCGCTCAGGGGTTGGCCGTCGTATAGGACTTGAGAGGCGGTCCCAGCGATGTTACCACCTCCAGGGATCCATACCATTACGGCAAGTTTTCCTTTCGGCGGCCACGTTGACGTCCAAACATTCAGGTGGAGGCAGTCCTCATTGCTCTTCTCGGCAGCGCCTGGTGCGAAGAGATTCGGCCGCTGCGCACATGGTGCACCAAATGCTGTCGCGTCTCGCACCCCCGCCCAAGGTTTCACCGGCATCGGCTCCCGCCACCGCAACTCTCCTACGGGAGGTTGGGCAAAAGGAATGCCCTTGAAGACTGCACCGCCCTGATCGAGCATCGCGCCCCGAATTTGCCCGCCGGTAACTGTTGCCAGCGGGCCGGAATTAGCGCCGGCCGCCAACCTTGCGGCAACCGCGATCAGTACCACAAGGAACGTCCTCAAATGTTAGTCCTCCAGGCGAATTTACTCTAACATATCCTCCTTGCTGCGGTTCTTGTGCATGAAATGGCACACAGTTCGATTGAATGGCTTTCTCCGATCACAAGTGGGAGAATACAGACCAGTTCTCCTCCACCGAGCGGCCTCTTGAACTGGCTCGCCACTCTCTGCCAGGAAACAGTGGAGGTTTTCCATGCTCGACAACCATCGGTCGCGAAAGAGCTCGCTTGATATCTTCATTGCGGTGATCTTAGCCGTTACGGCGATACCCGCGCCTGCGCAATGGCTGAATGTGCCCGACACGGTCCCGAAAACAAAAGACGGCAAACCAAACCTCGACGCACCCGCGCCGCGAAAATCGGACGGCAAACCAGATTTGTCAGGAATTTGGACTGGAGACTACGAGTATGCAAAAAGATACGTGAGGGCTGATCAAGTCGCGGACCTGGCGGCGGATTTCAAGCCGGGCGAGTTTCCTATCCAACCGTGGGCGGAGGCGCTCAGTAAGGAACGAACTACCGGCGGACTTGCCTGGCCTGCCGCTCATTGCCTGCCGCCAGGCATCCCCATGCTCGACCTGGGTGCTGCTATACATCCGCTCAAGATCATTCAGGAGCCCGGCTTGGTGATAATTCTCTATGAATTCTTCGGGGAAAACCGCCAGATTTTCCTGGATGGCCGGTCGTTGTCCAATGACGCTGATCCCACCTGGTTGGGGTATTCGGTCGGCAGATGGGAAGGGGACGTATTGGTGGTCGATTCAACTGGATTCAACGGCAAAACGTGGATCGACGTGGCTGGTCATCCATCGACCGATGCGCTACACATCACGGAGCGCTTCCGGCGACGGGATTTCGGGCATCTCGATCTGCAAGTCACCATCGACGATCCGAAAGCGTACACCAAGCCATGGACGGTAACGATGCCGCTGCATCTGTTCCCTGATGCCGACTTGCTGGAATTTGTCTGCAATGAAAACGAGGGGGACGTAAAGCATATGGTGGACAAGTAGTCCGGTTCATCTTTGAACGGAGCCACTTGGACCTGCTGTCGGCACATTGGCGATACGGCGTGTCGAAATGGCTACCTGACGCCAGTCGAGCCATCGATTGATTTGACTGTCCTGCCTCTACCCAGCGAACCTGTACGGAAAGCACATGATTTTGGCCCATGCCTAGCTTTTTTCTGAAGGCTTTATTCGAGTCTCCACGTTACATCCCTATAAGTTCCTGCTGAATCGGAGGCTGCGGCTGTTGTTCCGAAAGTGCGGCCTCCGCGAGGAGTCTGCACTTCGTAGCGTTCTTGAATAGACTCGCCGGATATGCTCCAGGATGTTGCTCGGTTACAAGCTTGATTGTTAGGTCAAGCATCGCCCCTGTTACATGGCGTATGCGCGGTCGGCTACCTGTTGGATCTGGCAGGTCTTTCTGCGTAGCTTCTGGAAGATTAGGTGTGCAACGAAACGGTTGCCATGAATCGCGATCAGCTGCTCCTTACGGGAGCGGCCAGTCTGGATCTGGCGCAGTTCGGCATCGATTTCGCGCAGCGTGCCGACCGCATACCAGAGCTGTTTGGCTGTAGTCCCGGCATTAAACAGCTGGATGTACGGAGTTTTAATAATATCTTCATAGAGCATGCCGACCTCGCGCTTTGCCTGAACTGCCAAGGCCAACGTCGGGCATTTCGCAGGCTAGTGCCACGGCAGCTTCATCCAGCGTGCAGCCGACCGACTCCTGGGGTGCGTTCTCGCCTGATTGATACGCGTACTCCTTCTGAAATTCGAGCAGCAATTCAGTGCGCAGTCGTTTCTGATTCGGATCCAGCGCAGCGAAATCTCTTCTCTCAATCCGGTTTTGGGTATTGGTTGCTCGGGTCAGTTCGTCGGCGAAGTTCGGAGGGCAGTTGTCCAATGAAATTAGCCGAACCAGGACTCTGGCATTGGCGAGTTGACTCTGATCCTTTTGGGCCACGATCGTTCCCACGGTTTGGGCTCCATTTACGACGCTGGCACCCTTGCATTCAAATGTTCCGATGTCAGTGCTGCTGCCACCCAAGGGCTTTTTCCGGACACTTTCGCAGAGAATTGTTACACCGTTGTTGAAGTACCAGAAGTGTTCCGGGGTTGCAGCCAGAGTCTTTGCGATCGACTCGTTAATTTCGGTGAGCCCCTTGAATTGCCGGAGGTTCTTTGAGGTCAAGCGAACGCCGTACCCTCCCCAGGCCGCAATATCGGACACCGCTACCTGTCCGTAATAGGCGACGAACGGCTCCTTAACGAGGCCCCACTGGTGAAGCATTATTTCGAGATCAACAGCCTCTCCGATCGCACCCGTGGCAACGATGGAATGGAGTCGTGCCTGATTCAGGACTTCCAGAAACACCATCTCGGTCGGACTGTTCATCTCGGCCAACAGATCATTAAAGGGTTGTTGGACATCCGCCGAAAGGGACTGTTCCCCGGTGTACGCCAGGACCAATGTGAACTTGGCGCTCGTATCAGACAATGCTGAAAAGAGCTTGTCCTGATGACGGAAAGCGCTTCGCGGTCTTTCCAACGCCTGAGGCGCCAGCTCAGGGAAGTTCTGTTCACATGACGTTCCTGCTGAACTTCTTCGACGAGGTGCGGCGGAAGGTGCCCGCAGGCAAATAACGTTTGATCGTCGGTAGGGGTGGGAATCTCCGATTACATTCTCACTTTTCAGAGGGTCGGTGGGATAGCTCCCGGTTTGTCGGGGATACCTCCACTATTTTTGGGGGCCGTTGGCTGAGGATAGTGTACGGTTGCGCCGTGATACAGGATTTATACTTTCGGTTGCGGACAGTTAAGCCCGTCAACCAAGTCGATGCGACGCGGATTTATAGGGGCTAATACGCCCAGACCAGGGCTGCGCCGGGAAAAACTGGCTCGGTGCGGCAAGATGAGTACCAGTACCATTTTGCAGAGACAGACTGAGAAAGGTCTCAACGTGCCCTTGTTGGGGTGTATAATGTTCCAGAAATCCAAGACTTGGCAGGTCGGAGGATTATGATGCGAAAGTCCCTTTGGAGTCTCTCCTTACTGTTCGGCACCCTCGGCGCCTTGACCGCTGCGAACGCCGGAACCATCTGCACAGTTCCCGACTCGGTGACCCTCAATATTCTGCCCACCGGTTGTGGAGCGTTTCTGACGAATGGGCCGATCCTTTACACGGGAGTGGTGGCAACAGGTGGCGACATCTTTAATATCGAGGTCGACTCCGTGGAACTCTTCGGCCTTAATACTGGAGCGAACACGATTAACGTATTCATCCAAGGCATATCGACGGACATAACAGCGAGCACCGTAACGAATTTTTCAAATCTCTCTACCTCGACGTTCTTTCAAACCGTCCCATTGAATAATGGATACGCAGTGGACACGGGAACGCAAATTTTTCCTATAGCGCACTTCATCGATACCCTTCCGGGCGTTTTTACATTAAAACTGAATTTCGGTGAAGCCGGAAAGCCAGATCAGAGCGCCTTTGATGTTGTTACCAGCGCAGTGCGACTTCGGGCCCAGGGGTTTTCAACGTCAGCAGCTTCTTCGACGTTTACACGGAACTTACTCTGAACGGTGGCACCAACTATACCGTGGCCAATAATGATTTCGTCGGCTCGGATAGAGGCCCCGGCTCGCAGTTTGCGATACAGAATGTTCCTGAGCCAGCGAGCGCCGCGCTTCTTTCGTCTGGACTCCTAGCCCTCTGTCTCGCTCGCCGTCGGAAAGTTCGACTGATTTCTACACTATAGTCTACGTGACGAGTCGGAAGACCAAGGCCAAGGAGAGAATGGGGGACGCGAGCGGGGACAGTAGAATTGGTAAACGCTCCGTCACCGCCTGTGTCTTTGTCAAATCGGCAAGTGAGAATCTGTGGCCGACGCCTAATTCTCAATAGAGCGGTAATCCGTCAGTCGTCGATAGCAGCATGAATTGCAGCTAAAAATCTCATTGGAAATGTGTTGGTAGGATAGCGGATGTATGGTCGGGTACACTTCCCCTACTTTTCTTGCGGAAGCTCAACTCTACGCCAAATGAAGAATTCGAAAAGTAGGTGACGGATACGCCGTGATACAGGCGCTAACTGCTTTCTGATCGGCTAAACTTAGCTCTATCATCCAGATGCGTCTTTCTGTGGGCGACAAACTCGGCCCTTATGAAGTCCTCGCACTGATCGGCAGAGGTGGGATGGGCGACGTGTACCGCGCGCACGATCCTCGCACCGGCCGCGACGTCGCTATCAAGGTTTCCGCGGAGCGGTTCAACGAGCGCTTCGATCGCGAAGTTCGCGCCGTGGCTGCGCTGAATCATCCCAACATCTGTCATCTATACGACGTCGGTCCGAATTACCTGGTGATGGAGCTGGTCGAGGGTGCCCCAATCGCGCCCACAGACAGCGTTCATACACTCATTGATCAGGCGATTCAGATCGCCGATGGCATGGCAGCCGCCCAGGCCGCGGGCATCGTACATCGGGATCTGAAGCCAGGCAACATCATGGTCACCCGCGAAGGCCGGATAAAAATCCTCGATTTCGGTCTGGCCATTTTGGAGCCGTCGTCTGCACGACCCGCTGATGCGACTCTCACCCTGGGAATCACCGACCCGGGAACAACCGTTGGCACCGTCGCCTATATGTCGCCTGAACAGGCACGCGGACAGACCGTGGATGCTCGCAGCGACCTGTGGTCGCTTGGGGTGATTCTTTACGAGATGTGCACTCGTCGCCGCCCGTTCGAGGGTCCCACTGCCGCAGTCGTCTTTGAGGCTCTCTTGGGCAACGTGCCGGCGTCGCCGGTGCGCCAACGAAATCCGAAGATCCCAATGGAGCTGGAGCGCATCGTCGGCAAGCTGCTCGAAAAGGACCGCGAGACGCGATACCAGTCCGCCGCCGATCTGCGCGCGGATTTGAGACGCGTGGAGCGTGACAGCGATTCAGCGCCAACGGTTGCGGGGCGCTCGCCGCACTCCGTGCGAAAGTACGGAATCGCCTCCGCGACTGTGCTGATTCTAGCCGCGGGAGGCGCATTCCTCTGGCAGCGCCTCCACTCCCCCCCACTCACGGATAAGGACGTATTGGTCCTGGCCGACTTCACCAACACCACCGGCGATCCGGTCTTTGACGATACGTTGCGCCAGGCGCTGGCGATTCAACTGGAGCAATCGCCATTCCTCCAAATCATGGATGACCAGCAGATGCGGCAGGACCTCCCGTTGATGGGCCGGCCGGTGGGGGACCGCATCAGCAACCAGGTCGCACACGATATTTGCGTCCGCGAGGGCTACAAAGCAATGATCGGAGGCGCCATCGCCAGCCTGGGAAAAACGTACGCTATTACGCTGACCGCGACGAACTGCCAGACCGGAACGAGCTTGGCGCGCGAGCAAGCCGAGGCCGAGGACAAGGAGCACGTGCTCCGGGCGGTCGCAACAGCGGCCAGCGGGTTGCGGGCGAAGCTGGGTGAATCGTTGGCTTCGTTCCAAAGGGTCGATCAGAGCTCCGTTCGTCAAGTGACCACATCCTCGCTCGAAGCGTTTCAGGCTTACACCCTCGGTATGGAGCGGCGTCAATTGAGTCTGGAACTGCAGGCGATCCCCCCTCTTCGCCGCGCCGTTGAGATCGATCCCGAATTTGCCGCGGCCTACCTGCAGCTCGCCTTCGCATACGGCAACCTGGGTGACGCAACCCAAGCGTCGGAAGGTTTCAAGAAGGCCTTCGATCTCCGCGATCGCGTGAGCGAGCAAGAGCGACTGCGCATCTCATCCACCTACTACGGCGAGGTCTCTGGCGAACTGAATAAGGCCATCGAAGCCTGCCAGTTGCTCGCTCAAGCGTACCCCCGCAACTCCGGGAATCACGATCGGTTGGGAAACATGTACGCTCGGTCGGGGGACTATGAGAAGGCCCTGCGGGAGGTTCAGGAAGCTGTCCGCCTAGATCCCAGGGCCGCAGTATATTGGGGCGGCTTGTTGCGCATGTACAACGTGCTGAACCGCTTCGATGAGGCCGAGGCTGCAGCGCGAGAAGGGTTCAGCCACAATCCGGAAGCTCCCGGCCTGCATCGCGCCCATCTGCTCAGCGCATACGTCCATGCTGATCAAGCTACGGCGGAAAAAGAAATCCAATGGTTCGGAGGGAAGCCGGAGGAATACCGCGGCCTGGACGCGCAATCCACTCAGGCGTTGGCGCTGGGCCAACGCCGCAAAGCCGAAGAACTTCGGCAGCGCGCGGCTGCGATGGCGGAACGGCAGGGGCTCAGTGGAAGCGCCAAAGAAATCCTGGCTGCGGCTCCCGCGGAGGACGCCTTGGTCGAAGACTGCCCCGGGGCACGCAAAGCCGCAAACACGCGATTGGTGCAAGCACTATGCGGGGATGACGACGCGGCCCAGAAGCTGGCGGAGGAGCGCGCGGCTCCGCCTGTCAGCCGTCCGGTGGAACCCCAAACACTTTACCTCCGTGCGCTGGCGCTGCTGCGCTCCCGCAAAGGCGTCGAGGCGGTCGCCGCATTCCAGAATATCCTGGACCACCGAGGCGCCAACTGGGGTCCCTACTACGCCGTCTCCTACATCGGCCTGGCCCGCGCGGCGGCGGTTTCGGAGGACACTGCCAAAGCTCGAAAAGCTTACCAGGACTTTTTGGCACTTTGGAAGGACGCCGACGTGGACATTCCTATTCTCATCGCGGCGCGAAAAGAGTACGCTGCGCTGAAGAACTGAGCGAGAACCCGGCAAAGCTTCTTAATCCTGAAGTCGGCCATACTTCCATTACTTTTGTAATCGTCGCCGCGGGGCTCACCTTATGGGATAGCCCCCGGATCTCGCGGTCGCGCCTCGGCGCTTCAGGAAGTGGGAGCGTGAACGAGGGGCAGTGGCTCAATTTCAGAATAGAAAAAGTTCAACAATCAGCGATATGGAAACGAGCAGGGCGCAGGGCTTGGCAGGGTTTTGCACGTCCTTACCCACAACCGAGACCGCGTTCTGCGCCAGCCCATCCGGATTCGTGCAGCCGTTTGCGCAATCGGTGGTGGTACCCCACGGCAGCGGGAATCGCTCATAACAGTCTCATTGGAAAGCAGCGCAACAAGCCACAAGTCCAGAAACGCCGTGCCATCGGACCAACTACGGCCACTCATGAGCAGATAGTTTCGCTCACTTATGCTCTGTGAAACGAAAGAGGCTGTCCCGAAGGCTCGCCAGAAGAGGATTGGCTTACCCCCGAAGAAAAACTAGTGGAAGGATGCGCCGTCATCCAGATGGGATGAGAAAGCCGGTCTCCCGCGGGATGCGTTAAGCTCCCGAATAAATCCACGCACTCAACGGTGCAATCGAAAGGAGACCGGCAATGAAGAAGCATAGCATTCGAATCAAGAATGGGAAAGGGGATTGGGAGGGCAAGAAGC
>JAIQFI010000065.1 GCA_020073345.1 Terriglobia bacterium | reverse complement strand
GCAAGAATGCCGCCCACCGAAGCGATCAGGAAGCTCGTTATAACACTGGCCAGGAACCGTCGATTCATTATGACCTCCGTGTTGAGAACCGCCCTCGTGCAGGGCTCGATGTCATTTGGCAGTCTAGCAAAGGTCACGGTAGTGGGGGACTGGCGCTACTGATTGTCTACGCGCGGGCCGCCTGTAGCAGTAGCCGCGAATACGAACGCGCCGGCAGTCGAACCACGATTCGTCCACTTGGGCCCGGCGATTCGAGCGAGGCAGGCTTCACCTTGCCGGGGTCGGCGAACGTATTCACCGCTTTCAGATCCGTGCCCGTGAGGGTGTCGAATCGTAACGTGCGCGTAGGTGCATTGTCGCGGAACACGAGCGTGGCTTCTCGCGGCTGCATCAGGTCGCGATTCAGCAGCAACACACAATACTGGCCGGTAGCCGGGTCAAAGGTAACGGCGCTGTCGATGGCCGGAATGCCTTCGATCGCGGCGGATTCCACCAAGGCGTCCAGTGCCTGCCCGCGCGCGCTTTCGAGCGCCCACGAGTAGGGATAGTAGATGCTCTGGCGCAACAGGCCATTTGCATTGGTTACAATCGGTGCGATTACGTTCACCAGTTGCGCCAGGCACGCCACGCGGACTTTGTCCGATCGCCGCAAAAGCGCGTTCACCAACCCTCCCACCAGCAACGCGTCTTCCAGGTTGTACTCTTCCTCCAGCAGGTGCGGGGCCTGTTGACGCTGGCCGTTGCCGCCCCGGCGGCGGTACCAGACGTTCCATTCGTCGAAGGAGAGCCACAGGCGTTTGCTGGATCCCGTACGCTTGCGAACGTACTCGCAAACTGCCGCGACCTGATCGATCTGCTCTTCCATCGCCAGGTTCAACGCCAGATATTTCAGGGAATCGCCTCGCGTTTCACCGGTCGCCTCGTTGCCGTAGTAGCGATGCAGGCTAATTCCATCCACTTGCGAATAGCACTCTTCGAGAACTTCGCGATCCCATTCGAGAAATGTCGATTGCCCCGGGCCGGACGACCCGCAGGCGATCAACTGCACGCTGGGGTCGACGGCTCGCATTTGCCGCGCGGCATCAACGGCCTTGCGGCCATACTCGCGGGCCGGCATGTGGCCGATCTGCCAGGTCCCGTCCATTTCGTTGCCCAGACACCAAGTGCGAATGGCGTGTGGCTGCGCATAGCCATGTTCGCGACGCAGGTTGCTCCACTTGGTTCCCCCGGGAACGTTGCAGTATTCCACCAGCGCGGCCGACATCTCGGGCGCCGCGGTGCCGAAATTGGTGCCGATCAGCGGCTCGGCGCCCACGCTTCTGGCCCAGGTTACGAATTCATTGGTGCCGATCTGGTTTGTCTCGATCGAGTTCCAGGCGCGGTCCAGCACCGTGGGCCGCTTGTCGCGCGGGCCCACGCCATCCAGCCAGTTGTAGCCGGAAACGAAGTTGCCGCCCGGATAGCGAATGATCGGCACGCCCATGCCGCGCACCTCCGCGGCAACGTCTTTGCGGAAGCCGGATGCATCGGCCAGAGCCGACCCGGGATCATAGATGCCGCCGTAAATCGCGCGGCCCAGGTGTTCCAAGAAACTGCCCCAAATGCGTCGGTCAAGGGTGGCGCGCACGCGCAGTGGATCGATCACAACGCGGTTGACTGCGGCCTGCGCGCGTAATAAGGTGGGCGCCGCAAACATCAGCGGGACAAAGCTCCGTCGAGTCAGCATGATGAACCCTCTCTTTACGTAGAAGAGATATTGGAAGCGAGCTGTTGGTATTCAGTCTCATCCGCGCGTCCCAGGACCGCGTTGGTGGGGTCGAAAAACTGGTTCAGCAGCATTCCCACAAACAGCAACGCGGCAAACCCGGTGGCGAGCATGAATCCATAGATCGGTTTGCCCATGGCGTCGCTGATCGCGCCGATTGCCAGCGGAGCCAGTACAGCCGACAGACAAGTATAGAAGAGAATCACGCCCGCAGCAGCGCCGTGTTCCGACTTCGGCACGCAACTGATGCCCTTGGAGTTGACAGTCGGGTAGATAACGGACATGAACAGTCCCGACAAAGGTAGCGCGTACACCGCCCATTGGACGCCGCCCGTTATGCTCAATGCGAAACACGCCAGGATCGCACCGCTGCAGATCGTCAGGACGGCGTTCCATCTAAGCTTCGTCAGCATCCAGGCTCCCAGGAAGCGCCCGCCAGCGCGCAGCAGGAAAAAAATCGAAATGCTGTAAACCGCAATCCATTCGCCCGATCCGCGGTAGCCGTCGAATAGGGTTGGCATCCACACATAGATCGCCGCCTCGACCGCGACATAAAGAAACGCCCCCAGTGAAAACAGCAGAACGAAACGGTTCTTCGTTACAGTCATCACCCCCTGCAGATTGGTGTCCTCCGCGGCCGCGGTCCTGGTGGGATATTGTACGCGCAGCGCCGTCAGAATCAGCAGGACGCACATACTGCCGGCGATCACATACAACCACTGCCAGGGAACATTGCGATTCAAAAGGCGGGTCAAAACCGCCGGTCCGATGATGGAGCCAACGCCAAAGAATCCCTCCACGGTATTCATGATCGAAGTATGTTCAGCGGTAGAGCCGGAGATGTCGCCGATGAGCGCGAGCGCACCCGTCTTGAAGATCCCGATGGCGATTCCCGACAGGGCCATCAGAGCGCTGAAAAATAGAAAAGAGCTCCCCGCCAGGAACAGGTACGACGATGCGGCAAAGAGCGTAAGGCCAGCCACGATGGTCGACTTGCGCCCATATCGGTCCGCCAGATGTCCGAGGAAGAACCCCGCCATGGCGATGCCGCCCATCGTGGCGTATTGAAACGTCCCCGCGGCGGTCAGACTCAATCTGAACGTCTTCACAATCTGGGGGATGATAATGCCGACCGAGTCGGTAGTCATGGCGAACATCGCAAACATGACGTAGGTCAATCCCTTTATCAGGGCCATGTTCATGGACGGCCTGACGGGCGCGCTCATCGCGCGATCTCCTTCATCGAGTCAGGTGCGACGACAAGCCGGCATTCTCCGCCAGTGGCCGAGTGAAAGACTGTGGCGACGGTTGCTTTCAAGTCGGCTTCCAGGCGAGCCCACTGGTCACCGTTTCGCCACTCGATATGGATCTCGTGGTCCGCGCTCGGCAATAGACGAAACTCTCCCGCGAAGGCGGGATGCGTGTTGCGGAAGCGAATCAAGCCGAAAAGCGCCTCGACAACAGGGCGCGTGAGTGCGGACTCGACCTCCCGGCGGCTGTAGTAATGGCGGTTGATGTCGCGGCCCACGCCGGTACGGCGCAGCAGGTCCAGATCATTCGCGCCCGCGAGCAGTCCCACGTAGTAGACCTGCGGGATTCCTGGCGCAAAAAACTGAATCGCGCGCGCGATCAGATACTCTTCATCGCGCTGGCCCAGGGCGTCATAGTAGGTGCAATTGACCTGGTAGAGGTCCAGGTTATTCGCGGCCGCTCCAGTCGCCTGGCGGCTTTCGCCGTTGCTTCGCGCATGAATGGTTTCGATCAGATTGTCGATCTCCTCAGCCGTCAGCAAGCCCGGCAGCATCTCAGCGCCTCTCCGATCCGGTCCAACGTCGATGACGCCGATCCCGTCGTGTGTGTCGAGAACCGTAATGCAGTTCCGGGGGCTGATGCCCAGCCAATGTTTCAGACGCGCGGTCGTGCGCGTGTACAAAGCGTGCAGCACTAAGGGTGGCAGAGCGAAATCATAAACCCAGTCGACTTGCTTTGCGATGTTAATTTGATCCCGATGGTACGCGTGGATCTCCACCAGAACCTCGATGTTCAACGCGTGGGCCTGCGTCTGGAGTTCGTCGATGAAGCCGAAGGTCTCCGGGATCATGAAACAGCTGGTTCCCGGTTTCTTGATCGCGTATCCAGCGGCATCCAGGCGAATCGCGCGAATGCCCGCGGCCTGAAACTCGGTCAGGATCTGGTTCAGATACGCGCGCCCAGCGAATGAGCGCACATCGATATCGATCTGTTCGGGAGTGAACGTGGTCCACAGCAGGCGTTCCGTGCCATCATCCAGGCGAGTCTTTGTGAACGGAAGCCCCGGACGCGGGCGATAGATCTGGAGCAGATCCTTCTCCGATGCTCCTTTTGGAAAGACGCGTCCGTAAGTCAGAAATAGGTCGGCATAAGTCGATGTGTCGCCGTGTTTCCGGAAATCCTCGAATTGCGGCGAGCTGCTGGAGACATGATTGACGATCAGGTCGGCCATCAGATCCCGGCCCTGGCCCAGCCTGCGCACCTCGTCCCAGGACCCTAGCCTGGAATCCGGCTGCGTGTGGTCGATCGGATCGAAGCCCGCATCGGCGCCGTCGATCGGCCAGTAAAAGGGCAGGAGATGCGCACCGCCGAACAGCCCCTGGAACGGTCCCTCGAACAGATCATGGAGAGCCCGAAACCCGCCGCCCGATAAGCGGTCGACGTAGGTGATCAGTTGGACCTGATTCCTCATCCCAACTTCACAGCTTCCTCCAGGGTCCAGTCGGGAATGGCTCCATGTCGGCTGGCAACCAGAGCGCCAACGCGATTCGCGAACGATGCGATTTCGGCCGCGGGCCAGTTCAGGCTGAGTCCGTGCATGAACGCGGCAGCGAAGGCGTCGCCGGCGCCCACGGTATCGACGATCTCTATGGGGTGCACGGCCGCTTCGACGTAATGCCCACCGGCGAGTACAGCGCACCCGCGATCTCCAAGCGTGACGCCTACTGCCTGCCACCCAAAGCGAGCTGACCCTTGGCGGCAGAATGCTTCGACGTTCAACGGGAGGCCCGAGAACTCATGAACCCTCTGGAGTTCCTCCTCGTTGAGCTTCACTACATCCGCACTCTGCAACAGTTCACAGACGAGTTTCGGGGAGTCCGATCCCGGGCGAAGGTTCAAGTCGTAAAATTTCTTAGCTCCTTGCAAGGCGCCGAGAATCTGGTGCAGGACGCTTTTGCCTGGATCGGTCGACGTGAACAGCGTGCCGTAGTAAAACCATCCGCGCGCGTCTTGTTCAAGAAGTTCGAGATCATGAGCCGAGAGATCGACGGCATCATACGCCGCCGGCCGGAGAATCGTGAACTGCGTCGCGCCGTCAGGTCCGATCTGTACGTGAGCGGCGCCGGTGGGGAAGCGCGAGGTCGTTTGAAGAAAGCGGGTATCGAGATCCAGCCCCGCAATCATCTCGGCGGCCTGCTCGCCTGGCTCATCCGCACCCAGTGCGCTGATCAAGGTCACGGGATGGCCCAGCCGCCGTGCGTGAACGCCGAAGTTTAAGGGCGCCCCGCCCAATCGCCTGGAATGCTCGAATAGATCCCACAGGACCTCACCCAGAACGGCCACGTGAGGCAGGGCCGTTCCGACCTGTAAAGACAGATTCTCTTTCTTGGTGCTCACGCACCCGCCAGTATCGGGGTTCGGGGTACGGCTGTCAATCTCTTCTTTTCTCTTTCTTCGGGACTCCGCACGAGCTCCTCACTACTAGATCGAAGTTCAGGAGGATGTCTCGCGCCGGAAGTCTGGGCTCGCGCAGCCGCTCTAACATGGCGCTGATCGCGACGGCGCCTATGCTAGAGCATGGCTGGTGAATCGTGGTGAGTGGAACCGAGAGCAGGCTGGCGTACTTGACGTCGTCAATGCCAACCATGCGCACTTTGTCTGGAACGCTGACGCGCAGGTCCGTCAGAGTCCGCTGCAGGCGAGCAGCGGTGAAGTCGTTCGCGCAGACGAATCCATCGGGACGCAGCCGCGTCAGGATGTCCTTAACCTGAGCCCGATCATCTGGTTCGATCCGGCGAACGTGGCTTTCAAGGGCAGGAGTCGCCGTCGCGACGGCTTCCTGGTAGCCGGCGGCGCGGGCGTCCACGGTGGGCGCCGAGCCTGGACGGCCGACAAATACCGGCCGCTTGCACCCGCTGCGGATCAGATGTTTCGTGATCGCGTAGCCGGCGCGCCGGTTATCGATGCCGACCAGATCATAGCGGCTTCTTTCCGGGTACGATACCAAGTCGCGATCCAGAAGTACCACGGGAATCCCGGCCCGATCGAGCGCCTCGGCGATCGCGCGGTTGATGGCGTCCTTCTGCGGAGTCAACTCCAACGGAGCGAAGAAGACCCCGGATACTTTTTTTGTCACCAACTGGCGGCAGGCTTGCGAGGCCTGCTGTTCCATGTTGGCCTCGTCGCCGAACGAACTGCCCCAGAGCAGCACGTGCTGGCTGCCGTGTTGCGCTTCCGCCATGCCTCGGCAGATCGGCTCAAAAATCTCGGTCCGCCCCAGTTCCGGGATCAGCAAGCCGAAGGTGTATCCGCGCGCCGCCGCATCGGCGCGCACGTAGCTTCCCGAGCCTGCGCGGCGCTCAATCAAACCCGCTAACTGAAGCTCCCGGAGCGCGCGGTTCACGGTCGGCCTGGAGGCGGCGAAAGTCTTGACCAGTTCCGATTCGCTGGGTAGGCGATGTCCCGGCGGATGTTGTCCGGAGAGGATCCCGTCTGCCAGTGTTTGTCGGATGACCTCGTATTTCGACGACCCCTGCTGAGTCATAAATCTGATAATACAGGTTGATCCTTTCCCGGGCAAACGGCTTGACTTGCCGATGATGCCGGTTTATATTGCGATCTGCTAGGTCCAAGCTGAGCGCATTTCTTTTGAAAACTTGTCAATACAGGTTGTGACCTCGCGCCCTCGACTATGAGAATTCGAACACTTGTTGTCGTTTTAGGACTGGTATGGGCAGCGATCCCCGCCGACGCGCAGCTGGCTGACGAATTTAATCCGCCTCGTGCGGCTTGCTGTCTCATCAACAACGCGCGAGCGCTCGCCGATCAGTTGCAGGACTGGAATCAACTGAGCCGTTATCACCAGGCCAACCAGCAGCTGAAGAAGCAGGCCGCGCCCGCCAATCGAGTGGTCTTCATGGGCGACTCGATCACCGACTTCTGGAACCTGGAGGAGTTCTTTCCAGGTAAACCATACGTGAACCGCGGCATCGGTGGCCAGACGACGCCGCAGATGTTGGTCCGCATGTATCCCGACGTCATCGAGCTGGAGCCTGCCGCGATGGTGGTGCTAGCCGGCACCAATGACGTCGCCCGCAACACGGGACCCGAAACCGCGGAGATGATCCAGCAGAACATCATGGCCATGACGGAGCTCGCGCAGCACCACGGAATCAAAGTAGTCCTGTGCTCGGTTTTGCCGGTGAGTGACTATCCATACCAGCGGTCGCAAAACGCGCCGGCTGCACCACCGGCTGCCGGCAGGGGCGGTCCTCCGCGCATCGCCGCCAAGATGACGGACAGTCATCCGGCGGGCGACATCCTGAAGCTGAATGCCTGGATGAAGGACTACGCCGCGAAGATCGGAGCCGTCTATGCGGATTATTACAGCGCGACGGTGGATGAGCGGGGCTGGCTGAAAGACGCTATCTCCGCCGACGGTCTGCACCCCAACGCCGAAGGCTACAAGGCGATGGCTGCCGTGCTGGTCCCCGCGATTCAGAAAGCTCTCGGACAATGAGGCTGCGGAAGCTTGGAACAATGCTCAGGCTGGGGAAAGTAGCAATCGCGGCGCTGGGCGCCGTGGCGATGCTTCCGGCGCAGAGCGTGCTGGACGGTTGGGTAACCACCTGGACCACCGCTCAGCAGCTTATTGCTCCTAACGGTCCTCCTCGGCCTGCCAGGCAGAAAGGTCCCGAGGCGTCGAATTTGCCGGCGTCGTTGGCCGACCAAACGGTTCGGATGATGGCGCATGTCAGCGTGGGAGGACGCCGCGTTCGCGTGGAGCTGTCGAACATGCTGAACGCGCAGCCGCTCGAAATCGGAGCCGCCCATCTGGCGACAGCCAAGGCCGGAGGCGAGATCGCCGACGGGACGGATCGCGTTCTTAAGTTTGGAGGAAGCGCTTCCTTCACGATTCCCCCTGGAGCGATAGCGGTCAGCGATCCTGTGGACCTTGAGGTTGCACCGCTTTCCGACCTCGCGGTCTCGATGTATCTCCCCCGCGACACCGGTGCTCCCGCCAATCACACAGTCGGGTTGCACACGGCCTATGTCTCGAAAGGGAACGTTGTGGGTTCGCGAAGCATGCCTGAACCAGCGACCATGTTCGCGTACGCCTGGCTGGCCGGTATCGACGTCGCTGCACCGCGGGATGCGTATACAGTTGTCGCGTTGGGTGATTCGATCACTGATGGCTTCGCGACAACGAGGGATGCCAATATGGCTTGGCCTACGCTGCTTGCCAAGCGACTGAAGGAGAACAAGTCGACGCAACATGTCGCGGTGGTGAATCAAGGCATCTCCGGCAACCAGGTGCTGCGCGACGGCGCGGGCATCAGTGCGCTGGCTCGTCTGGATCGGGATGTGCTCACTCGCCCTGGCGTGAAGTGGGTGATTCTGCTCGAAGGCGTCAATGACATCAACATCCGCACCAGGCCGGGTGGAGCGAACCCTTTGACCGCCGACGAACTGATTGGGGGCTACCGGCAAATCATTGAGCGCTGTCATGCGCAGGGCATCAAGGTGATGGGAGCCACGCTCACTCCAGCCGTGGGCGTGCCGACTTACTCCGAGCATGGCGAAGAGGTTCGCGTGGCGGCGAACCGCTGGATCCGGGCGAAGGGGAATTTCGATGCGGTGGTCGATTTGGATGCGGTCCTGCGCGATGCCCAAAGTCTAGCCAGGCTGAAGGCCGAAGCGGATTCCGGCGATCACATACACCCCAACGACGCCGGAAATCAGAAAATGGCCGACGCATTCGATCTGGGAGTCTTCAAGCAGTGAAGTTTGCCTGTTGTTCAGAAATGAGGGTGCACCCATGAAATTTGTCTTCTTCCTTCTAGCTGCCGCGACGACCTTTGCCCAGACAGCGAAGCAGTGCGCGGATCTATCCAAGTTCCAGATGCCGGGCGCAACCATCGAGATTACGCGGGCCGAGATGGTGGCTGCGGGACCAGCCCCTGGCGGACGCGGGGGACCGGGTCCGATGCTGCCGGCGCATTGCCGCGTGAATGGCATCGTCGACAAGCGCACGGGTGCGGATGGCAAGACCTACGGTATTCGATTCGCGGTGGCTCTGCCGGAAAATTGGAACGGCAACTTCCTGCAACAGGGCGGCGGTGGCCTGAACGGAACCGTGGGGGAGCCGATCGGTAATCAGGCCGTCGGAGACAAGCCGGCGCTGGCACGCGGTTTCGCGGTCGCCAGCAGCGACACTGGACATCAAAGTAGCGGCGGCGGCTTCGACGGCGCCTTCATGCAGGATCAGCAGGCCGCACTCGATTTCGAGTTCGTCGCGATCGGGCGGCTGACGGTGCTCGCCAAGCAGATCATCGCAGCGTACTACGGTAAGCCGCCCGCACATTCTTACTGCGTCGGATGTTCGACGGGCGGACGCGAGGCGATGCTGATGTCGCAGCGCTATCCGCTGTACTTCGACGGGATCGTGGTTGGCTCGCCCGCAATGCGCACGGGCCATTCGAACTTGGCTACGCGCACGGTGACCGTCGCCCTGAACTCGGTGGCGCCCAAGGATGCGAACGGCAAGCCGGGCCCGGCGCTTTCCGACAGCGAGAAGAAGGCCTTCATCGCCGAACTGCTGGATGCCTGCGATGCGCGCGACGGCGTCAAGGACGGAATGATCTTTGACCCTGCAGGTTGCACGTTCCGGCCTCGCGATCTCCAATGCCAGGGCGCGAAGGCGGAAGGGTGTTTGTCGCCGGAGCAGGTGGCCGCCATTGAAAAAGGCTTCGCGGGACCCAAGGACTCGCGCGGACGGCAGGTTTATCCCGGCTGGTTCTACGACACGGGACTTACGGCGCAGGGCGGCGGGATCCCCGGCTTGCTGAATCCCGGCCCAAGCCCGGTGGGTGGTCCAACCGTGGCGACGACTCAGGATGTGGATGCGGATGCGGCGACGGTGGACAACAATCCGACGGCGCGTATCGGCGACAGCTATAGCTGGGTGAACCTAAATAGCTACTCTTCGCACGGAGGCAAGCTGATCTTCTATCACGGCGTGAGCGACCCCTGGTTCTCCGCTAAAGACACCATCGATTACTACCAGCGAATGACGGCGGCCAATGGTGGCGCGTCGAAAGTCACGGATTGGAGCCGCTTGTTTCTCTCGCCGGGCATGGGCCATTGCGGCGGTGGCAGCGCGACGCTGGATAACTTCGACATGCTGAGTGCCGCAGTGAATTGGGTGGAGAAGAACCAAGCTCCCGAATCGGTTATGGCCACCGGACGGGCGTTTCCGGGGCGCAGCCGTCCCCTGTGTGCTTATCCCGCACATGCGCAATACAACGGCTCGGGCAATCCGGAAGACGGCGCGAACTACTCTTGCCGCCAGTAACAAAGGAGGGAAGACCGATGAAATCCATCAAAGTATCCGACATAGTGGCTGGCCTTCTTTGCTTGGGGCTCTTCGCACAGGCTCCGACAAAGGCTGCGGGACCTGACCCTGTCGTCTCGATCAGCACCGGCCAGCTTCGCGGCAGCCTCACGTCGAATGGGGGAGCCGCTTTCAAGAATATTCCTTTCGCGCAATCTCCGGTCGGCAACCTGCGTTGGCGGGAACCGCAGCCGGCAAAAGCTTGGACCGGCGTCCGTGACGCGACCGCGATGGGGCCCATGTGCCATCAGAACGACAACCCGCAGTTGGCGCACAGCGAAGACTGCTTGCAGCTAAACGTGTGGACGCCGAAGTTTCCCATGACGTCGCCTGTACCCGTGATGGTGTGGGTCCACGGTGGCGGAAACACCGCCGGATCGGGCATAGAGTCTCTCTTCAACGGTGAAGTCCTCGCGAGTCACGGAGTGGTGGTGGTCAACGTCAATTACCGCCTCGGTGTCTTCGGCTTCTTCGCGCATCCCGGGCTGACGAAAGAATCTTCCCACCATGCCTCCGGGAACTATGGGCTGGCCGATCAGATCATGGCCCTGCGCTGGGTGCAGGATAATATCGCCAAATTTGGCGGCGATCCCAAGAATGTCACTATCTTCGGCGAGTCGGCAGGCGCGGGCGATGTCAACGCCCTGATCGCTTCCCCTCTGACCAAGGGACTGTTCGTGAGAGTGATCGCACAAAGCGGCCCAGCGGGCGCAGGACTTGCACTGGCCGACGCGGAAAAGAGAGGCGTGGACTTCGCTGCGAGCCTGGGCTTCACCGGTGACGATGCTCTGGCCAAGCTGCGCGGGCTTTCCGAAACCGAGTTGATCGAGAAGGGCGTACGGGCAGGCTTGGGAATTACCGTGGACGGCTGGGTGCTTCCTGAGCCGGCCACCAAGACCTATGCCGAAGGCCGCGAGCAAAAGGTGGCGTTGTTGATCGGCAACAATTCCCAGGAGATGCAGCCGCGCGGCGCTCCGGGCGATATCCGCCAGATGATTTCGCAACGCTACGGCCCCCTTGCCGATCGTGCGCTTGCCGCCTACGGAGTGAACGGCGCGAATGATCCCCAGCCCGATCCCGAGAATGGAACCGTGATGCTGCAGCTCACTACCGACGATTCGTTCCGCTGCGGCACGGTTCAGGAGCTGATCTGGCACACCGCCGCTGGGAATCGTGGCTACGAGTATCAGTTTTCCCGCACGGTGCACGGTCAGGAAGCGCTGGGCGCACCGCATGCTTCTGAGATTCCGTTTATCTTCGGCACGCTGTCAGTTTGGCAGAATATGCGGAGGTACAACGAGTCGGATCAACAGTACGCGCCGCAGATGCAGGAATACTGGACCAACTTCGCCAAGATCGGCGATCCCAACGGCGCAAAGCTGGTGAAGTGGCCGAAGTTCGATGCCACTGCGCGCGCATATATGGACTTCACCGATGCCGGCCCGGTGGCCAAAGAAGGCCTGCGGCGTCAGGCGTGCGATGTGTTTATGGAGAATCAGAAGCGCCAAGGTCTGTAGGACAAAACCATGAAGAAATCGTTCACGGCCGCTTGGATCGCGATCGCCCTTGGAATGTCCGTCGGGGCGTATGCCCAGAACACAGCTCTCCGCGTGGGCGCGTCCAAGGTGGATGTGACTCCGGCGCAGGCCGAGCTGCCGAAGAACTACGACGGCATCCTCGATCACATCTATTCGCGCGCGATCGTCATCGACAACGGAACCACCTCGGCGGCGCTCATCAGCGTGGACGCGGGCGGTGTACCCGACCAAATTTGGCAGGCCGTCTCCAAGCAGCTCGAAACCGACCTTGGAATTCCCGCGAAAAATGTACTGCTGAGCGCGACGCATAGCCACAGTGTGCCGGGTCAGCCAGCCGGTCCGTACACGCAGAAGATCGTGGAATCCGTCCGCCTGGCCAAGCAGCGGCTCGCGCCGGCTCGCATCGGTTATGGAACGGGCGTTTCCTACATCAACGTCAATCGCAACATTATCGATCCCAAGACCAGGCGCTGGTGGGAAGGACCCAACTACGAAGGTCCGTCCGACAAGACCGTCGCAGTTGTCAAGTTCGAAAGTCTGAGCGGTGAGCCGCTGGCAGTTTATTACAACTACGCCATGCACGGAGTTGCCGCGGGCCAGCTCGACTTAGTCAGCGGCGATGCCCCCGGGACCACTTCGAAGTACATCGAAGATTCGTTCGACGATAAGATCGTCGCCTTGTGGTCCAGCGGCGCTGCTGGCGATCAGAACCCCATCTACTTTCAGCAGACTTACGACCTGCGCGACATCCGCATCAAAGACTACGCGAAGCGCGGCATCGACATCAGCAACTCGATGCCTCCCGGCGGCCAGGGACTGAACAAAAAAGACCCCACCGTGATCAAGCTGATGAATCAGCAGAAGCAGATGATCCTCTCCATGGGGCAGTTCCTAGGCGAAGAAGTGATGCACGTGATGCGCGGCATGGAACGCACGGAGTCGAGCATTCGGGTTGACGGCCGGTTCAAGACCGTCAGTTGCCCGGGGCGCGAGCGCACGAATGAGGGTCGCGCGGGTTTCCCGGGAGAGTACAAGGCGGCTGGTCCGGTGGATATCCGGCTGGGACTGCTGAGGCTCGGAGACATCATGATCGGCGCCGTGAATGCGGAAGTGTTCAACCCGATCGCCCAACGTCTGAAGAACGAGTCGCCCTATGCGCGCACCATGATGGCGACCCTCACTAACGGCTCGGCGCGTTCGGGCTATATCCCGCACGATGCCGGCTTCGGGATGTACACGTTTGAGGTTCTGTCTTCGCGACTGCAGCCCGGCTGCGCGGAGTCTGCGATCGTCAACGGGATCCTCGACCTCATGGCTGATTCCGGGCACTAACCGATAACGGTGCGTATTTATCCAGAGAGGAGATCACTCATGAAACGGGCGTCTTTTTTGGCGGCGGTTGGCTGCGGGTTGATCTGGGGACAGGCTGCGGACGTTTGCACGCCGTCCGCGTTAAATGTTCCGGGCGCAAAGTACCCTTGTGTTTATGCAGATCATCGGGCGATGTTTCGGGTCATTGGACCCAACGCCCAGAAGATAAGCGTACGAGTTGGGCAGGGGTTCGACATGACGAAAGGCCCGGATGGTGTCTGGACCGTGACCACGACGCCCCTGGTCGTCGGATTCCATTACTACAGTCTTCAGATCGATGGAGCCACAGTCGCGGACCCGTCCACCATGACTTTCTTTGGATCGGGATGGCAAAACAGCGGGATCGAGATTCCCGAGCCGGGTGGTGATTTCTACCAGGCCAAAGATGTTCCGCATGGTCACGTTAGCCAGCAGTCCTATTACTCCAAGGTCACGGCGAAGTGGCGACGCGCCTTTGTCTACACACCGCCGGACTATGAGACGAACACCAAAGGTCGTTACCCGGTCTTGTACTTGCTACACGGCTGGGGTGAAGACGAAACTGGCTGGTACAGCCAGGGGCACGTGGACTTCATCCTCGACAATTCAATCGCGGCCGGGAAGGCCAAGCCGATGATCGTCGTGATGGACAATCTGAACGCCGTCAAGCAAGGTGAGGACGGAACCATATTCGCGGGTCGCGGATTGGTCCAGCCGCCGGCAAACTCATCCGGGGCGGGGCGGGGAGCGGCTCCTGCCGGCCGGGGCGGCGGCCTGGCCGATTTCACCGGAGCGACCTTCACCGAGATGATGCTCACCGATCTGATGCCCATGGTGGAGAAGACCTACCGCGTGCTTCCGGGTCGCGAGAATCGCGCCATGGCCGGACTCTCCATGGGTGGCATGCAGACCTTCCTGACGACTCTGGTGAATCTATACAAATTCGCCTACATCGGCGGATTCAGCGGAAGCTGCGGCGGCAGAGGAGCGGCATTCGATCCGAAGACTTCGTGCAGCGGCGCCTTTGCGGATGCAGCTGCGTTCAACAAAAAGACCAAACTCCTGTTCCTCGGGATCGGCTCAGTGGAGGGACCGGCGACGAAGAACTTCAGCGACCAGCTAACCAAGGCCGGCATTCATAACGTCTACTATGAGTCGCCAGGAACGGCTCATGAGTGGCTGACGTGGCGGCGAAGCTTGAACGATTTTGTGCCAAGACTCTTCAGATAGGATCGACTAACCGTCATGAACAACTCACGCGTATGGATGCTTCTCGGCGCAGGAGCCGCGGCTCTCCTCTGGTCTGCCGGAGCCGGGGCACAAGCTCCTGCCGGCTCCAAGACGATCACCGAGGCGGATTGCACCGCCGCTAAACTCGGCGACAGCATCCCGATTACGTCGATCGGTGAGCCGGTATCCGCGGTCACCCTAAGCGCTCCGCGCTGGAACGCAGCCGCGAAGGGATTGCCCCCGTACTGCACCGTGAATGGCTCGATGGCGCCAGTGGATCATGCGCCGACCGCCAAGCCGATCAACTTCCAGGTGGCTTTTCCATCCACTTGGAATGGCCGTGCGGCGCAGCTTGGCGGTGGCGGCATGAACGGAACTATCCCGGGGCTTACGGGCGGCGGCCCGGGGAGTCCATTCATTCTGGGTCTTGTCACCTACGGTAGTGATTCGGGCCATCAGGCCGGATTCGGTTTTGGCGGCCCTAGCGCAGGCGGCGCTAAGGGCGGACCTCCCGGAGGATTCGGCAAGGGGCCGGGTGGCGCCAAAGGTCCGGGTGCTGAAAGGGGCCCCGGTGCGCCTCCTGCGGCGGCCAAGGGACCCGGCGGACCCGCGCCCTCCGACGATTGGGGACTCAACGATGAGGCGATCAAGAATCTCGGCTACATGCAGATGAAAAAGACGCACGATGCCGCGATGGTGCTGATCCAACGGATGTACGGTGAGCGGCCCAAATACAACTACTACATCGGTACCTCGCAGGGCGGGCGCGAAGCGCTCACTGTTGCGCAGCGTTATCCCGCCGATTATGACGGCGTCGCGGCGAATGTCCCGATCGTGAACTTCTCAACGCTCATGCTTGCGCCGGAGCTGATCCGCATTCAGGAGAAGCCGGCGGCAAACTGGGTCACGCTGGCCAAGGTAAACGCTATACGCGGCGAGGTCATGCGCCAGTGCGATAAGCTCGACGGGCTGGTTGACGGCATCATGAACAACTACATGGGGTGCCGCGCGATCTTCGACGTACATCAGGGCGCCAAGAACCGCCATCCTTGGGCCGCGAAACGCTGTCCGAACAATGTCGATCCCAACCCGGCGGATACCAGTGCGAATGCGTGTTTCACGGATGGCCAGATCTCGACCCTCGAGTTCGTCGATACGCGATACCCGTTCGCTGCACCGCTGGCGAATAACGTGAAAAGTTTCGGAATGTGGTTACCCAACACGGATCCAAGCGGCAGCGGTCTGATCATGGGCTCGCGCTTCCGCGGGCAGGAAGGAGCGGCTGCAGATGCTCCGATGCACAGCCACCTCGGCGCGCTGGGCGTGACCGGGTTCCTAATGAAGGACCTCTCCGCGAACCCGCTCGACTACGTGGAAGGCGGCAAGTTCGCCGCCCGCCGGGCCGAGCTATCCCAATGGCTTGATGGCACCAATCCCGATCTGTCCGCGTTCCAGAAGCGGGGCGGCAAGATGATTGTCGCGATCGGCACCAATGATACACTTGCATCGCCCGCGTCCCAACTGGATTATTATCAATCGGTGCTCGACAAGATGGGCCGGTCCAAAGTGGATGGATTCGCGCGGTTCTATGTATTGCCTCAAACTGGCCACGGACTCAGCGGCACGAACTACGGCGTGGACGGGGATGGAAAAACCATTCCGGCGCGGCCCGTCCCCAACACCTTCGATCGGGTTGCACTGCTGATGGATTGGGTGGAGAAGGGCACGGCTCCCGGCAAATCCATAAGAGTGACGGCCGGCGATCGCTGCCTTCCGATGTGTTCCTATCCCGAATATCCGAAATACAGCAAGGGACAAGTGGACGCAGCAGACTCCTACGTTTGCAGCGCCCGGTAGGATCGGCGTCTTCCGCGATCAGGTGCGGGCAGACAAGATCCATTCGGCGATGCGATTCCCGTATGGCCAAATATTTATGCGAGGCGCTCGTAGAACTTGAGCAAGCCCCCGAGTCGATGCTTGCACTGGACAACGGGACCGCGCAGGGCTGATCTGGCATTGGCCATTTTGGGAAACAGGAGCAAGTTTTGCTTGCCTTGGTGATTCGTCTCGCCGTGATAATGCGCACTGTACTCGGTCAGATCAGGCGGATTGAGCCGGGTCCGAACAGCATGAGCTTCGGTTGCCGGGTTTGATCTGGATACCGATGATGTGGGATGCCTGTGGATGAATTATGTCGGCGAAAGTAGCGTACGCCGGTCTGCCCAAGTAGTCCGTACTTGAAGCGATGGCTGACATTGCGCATCACGATCCGCGGCAGCGAGGTTCAGCTTTACGCGGACGGGACGCTGCTCTACAAGGCTTACATCTCGAACCGCCCCGCATCATATCGTGTCGGGTTCAGTGCTAGCTCAGTTCCCTGGAAGTCCGGCGATAACGATAGTTCGCTCAGGATCGTTACGGTGCGACGACAGACACCGTGGGGCTCGCATCCTCAATTCAGGCTACAGTCAATTAGCTACGCCTAAGAACTTGGCCCCATGTCCGCGGATGCGCCGAATGCGCGCCAGCAGCTGCTTGCCGCCTTCGTTGGTAATTTGGGCCATTTGATAACCAAGATGTTCCCGCCCAGAACGAGCTTCGACGCTCCGCCTCTGCGCGCGCAGGGCGGCTATGATTTTCTGATCGGACCTGGCCGCTTGCAGTATGGGCCGGAGTGCATCAATACCTGCTCCTCGTATCGTTCATGCAAGCGACTGGGGTGGCCAACGATTACCTCTCGGCTGTGGCTTCCGTTATCGAGAACTCACGTGGAATGGAACCGTATCAAAACCGTATCAAAACCCCATCCCCAACAACGACTGGAGTTACCGATCGAGCGAAGAGCAGATTCCCCAGATTGTTGAAAATAATAAGAACAGGGTAGAAATCTGGGAGCCAAAAGAAGCCTACTGCTCGCTTCACACGCAGGAGGTCGCAGGTTCGAGTCCTGCCGCGCCCACCACCCCTCAACAACCTACAGCCCCACTTGGCCAATGTTAGTGTCATTTAGGGTCACAACCCGTCAATTCCGCGGTGCTAGGCGTCACAGTGAGCTTCTCGCTGATGGCTTCAACGCCCGCCCGCCTTCGCTCGATGTCCGAATGTGTGTAGTGCATCATCCGAACGTCCCCATGTCCCATCTGTGCCTGCCGGTCAGAGAGTGCCATGCCGATCTGCTCATTCAGCGGGGTGCCTTCCCTTGAAGCAAACACCAACTCGTCTGGTCCCGTGAAGTTTCCCCGTGCCCGAAGACTCGCCAGAGCCTCGACTACACTCCGGCTAACAGGCACCGCCCGCCTTCTAGATTTGGCTTTTACCGATCCGAACTTGCCCCGGTAAAAGTTTTCCCGTACGACGAGCGTGTGAGGCTGTAAGACCTCACCTCCGAGCAGTGCGGGTTCCCTTACGAGTGGGCTGATCGGATCGAGGGAGGGAGACACAGGAACGCGTGGTTCGTGGACTCTAAAGGCCTCGCGCGATCCATCTTATATACATAAAAAAGAGCGACTCGCGATGTGCCATCGTTAGCTGTAATCGTCTGGAAGGAATAGCTTAAGAAAACGGTCACCAAGTGCTCGACCGACCGTCCCCTGCTTCAGTCTGACGTCGAAGGCCTTGATGGTTTTGGTTGGAATTCGACCTTAGCCTGCATCCTAGGCAAACTTCTTCCCTCTGTCAAAACTTCGAGCATTCCTTCCTGCTCCAATCGGGTGTAGATGCTCAGAACCAAGCCAAGGTATCGCGTCTGCTTCACGCCCTCATGCGACCTCGAGCGGAGCCGCCGCCAATTTCACGGGCTCTTCCGCAGCCAAGAGCCTATCCAATTCCGCTCGTTCAAGCGTTTCCTTGCGAATCAGCTCTCGCGAGATCCGCTCCATAGGCTCACGTCGCTTCGATAGGATCTCGGTGACGCGCTTACGAATCTCATCCACGATCCGCCGCGATTCATCGTCGATCCTCTCTGCCGTCCGTTCACTATAGTTGCGCTCCTCCATATCAAACGGCGACTTCAAGAACTGCGCCGCCATTGGCCGCCCGTACGTCAACGGTCCGAGCTGGTCGCTCATACCGAATCGGGTCACCATCTGGCGGACTAGGGCCGAGGCACGCTCGAGATCATCGGCGGCTCCTGTGGAGACTACTCCGCCGTAGTGGATCTCCTCGGCTGTTCGCCCACCCAGAAGCACCGCAATCTGATCTTCCAACTCCGGCTGAGTCATCAAATAGCGCTCCTGCGTGGGCAGTTGGAGGGTGTAGCCCAAAGCCCCGATCGAGCGCGGAATGATCGAGACGCGGTGCAGCGGGTCCGCGTGCTTCACCGAAAGAGCTACTAACGCGTGGCCGGCTTCGTGAACTGCGACCCGTTCCTTTTCCTCCGGGCTCATCACGCGGCTCTTCTTCTCCAGACCGAGCATGACCCGGTCGGCCGCTTCTTCCAGGTCGCGCATCTCCACTCGTTCACCACCACGGCGTACCGCCAACAGTGCCGATTCATTCACGATGTTGGCCAAGTCGGCTCCCACCATACCGGGCGTACGCCCGGCGACCGTCTCTAAAGCAACGTCGTCGGCCATGAGGATCTTTCTCGCATGCACCTTTAGGATTGCAACGCGGTCCTTGAGATCCGGACGATCTACCAGCACCTGCCGATCAAACCGGCCCGCCCGCAGCAGAGCGGGATCGAGCACTTCAGGGGTATTCGTGGCGGCCATAATGATCACGCCCTCTGAGCTTTCGAATCCGTCGATTTCGGCCAACAGCTGATTGAGCGTTTGCTCGCGCTCATCGTTGCTAAATCCGATCGCTCTTCCAGAGCTGCGCGCTTTGCCGATTGCATCCAGCTCGTCGATAAACACGATACAAGGCGCCTTCTGTTTGGCCTGTTCGAATAGATCGCGCACCCGAGCCGCACCTACGCCTACGAACATCTCGACGAACTCCGAGCCTGAGATCGAGAAGAACGAGACCCGCGCTTCCCCGGCCACGGCTTTCGCCAGCAATGTTTTGCCGGTGCCTGGGGGTCCCACCAGTAGGACTCCCTTGGGAATCCGGCCGCCGAGTTTCTGGTATTTCGCTGGCTGACGCAGGAAGTCAACGACTTCCTCCAGCTCCAACTTAGCCTCGTCCACGCCAGCCACGTCCTCGAAGGTGACCTGCATCCGGCTGGATTCATCATGAATCTTGGCGCGGTTCTTGCCGAACGTCAGCGCGCCGCTTCCTTGCGCGAGGCGGCGCATTCCGACGCTATAGATCAACACAATAAACAGCAGCGGAAGAAGCCAACCGAGCACATTCCAGATCCATGAGCCTTGTTCGATTTGTCCGCTGAATTTGACGGGGTGAGCGTCTAGCTCCTTGAGAAGAAGCGTTTCGTCGACACCAGGCAATCTCGTCGTCTTGATCGTAAGTTCCTGAGCTGGCCTGGGATGCGAAGAGTCGCCCTTGAGTACGCCAATCAACTCCCGTTCGGTGATCTGTACATCGGCCAAATGGTCGGCGCGGATTTCCGTTAGGAATTCGCTGTAAGAGACTTTTTTCGGACCTGTGTTCGCGAGCCTGCTGGTCACGTACAAGATAGCCACGAAGGCCAGAAGGTTGAGGCCAGTGAAAATCCACCGATGCCATTTTGTTCGGTCCATTCCGTAACCCCTCAAGGCAAGTAGTTAACCATTTCCATGATGTTTCGCCGCTGTCAAGGCTGGATCTGCATGTCCCATGCAATCTGCCGGCATGGGCGCGATCAAGCCTTCGCGTGTTAAGACATGTAAGGTTTGCTGAGCGTCTTGAATCCTGCGCATGGCGCTCTCGATGTATTCGTCTCGCGACCTGATAACGCGCGCTAAGCCCGACTCCTGAGCCTTCATCGCGGTTGCGGCGGCGACCCTGGGCACCAGCCACCAGTCGGCCATTGTGGGAAGAATCGCATCCTCGGACAAGCCGTGTTCCTCGGCGCATTTAGCGAGCTCGATCGCAGCGGCCATCGCCATCTCGTCGCTGATTGTCACGGCCCGCGAGTCAAGGGTTCCACGAAAGATTCCAGGGAACACCAGCGAGTTGTTCACTTGATTGTTGAAGTCACTACGTCCCGTCGCGACGATTCGCGCTCCCGCTTCCTTCGCATCCCACGGCCAGATTTCCGGGTTCGGATTGGCGCAGGCGAACACGATCGGGTCCTTAGCCATCAGACGGACCCAGCTGGGCTCAATCACGCCTGGACCTGAAGAACTAAACGCGATGCATACGTCAGCGCAGCTGAGGGTTTCCGCGATTCCTCCGGCGACTGCTTCACCGTTCGTTTCCTGGCAAACCGCCCACTTTTCCGGAAACTCGCTTTGATGGTTTTCGATATCACGACGGTTCCGGTGAAGCGTCCCTTGAGTGTCACAAGCGACAATTTGCCTGGGGTCGATTCCATACGCCTTCAGCATGCGATAGCTCGCGACATTTGCCGCACCCATCCCGATCATTGCGATTTTCACGGAGCCAATTGGCTTGCCGACGGCCTTCAATGCTCCGATGAGTCCCGCCAGCAGCGCGGTGGCCGTACCCTGCTGATCGTCGTGCCAAACCGGTATCGGCATGGAGTGACGTAGTTCATCGAGGATGCGGAAACAGCGCGGCTGCGCGATGTCTTCCAGGTTGATGCCTCCGAAAGAGGGCTCCAGGAGCTGTACGGTGCGCACGAATTCCTGGCGGTCCTGCGTGGCGAGGCAGATCGGTATCGCATCCACGCCGCCGAGATACTTGAATAACAGAGCCTTACCTTCCATGACAGGCAGTCCCGCGTGTGGTCCGATATTGCCGAGGCCAAGAACACGGGATCCGTCCGAAACAATCGCGATCATGTTGGATTTGTTCGTTAGCTCGTAGATTCGTGCGGGATCTGCTTGAATGGCGCGGCATGGAGCAGCTACACCCGGCGTGTACCAGTACGCGAAATCAGCAATATCGCCGATGGGGCACTTCAGAGCAACTTGAATCTTGCCCTGATACAACGCGTGGAGACGGAGGGATTCTTCGGCCGGCTTGTTGGCCTTTGCTTCGAGTTCCTTGGGAGTGGGCATATTTAGAGATCACTGGATCGCAGTTTCAACCTGACCAGCCTCAACTCTCGCGATCGATAGAGCCGTCTTGATGGCGGTATCCGGGTTCAACGAGATCGAGTCAATCCCCAGCTCCACCAGCCATTCCGCGAACTCCGGAAAATCCGACGGCGCCTGCCCGCAAATGCCGATTGGCTTGCCGGCACGCTGAGCGGCGCGGATCGCCTCCTCGATTAAGCGCTTCACCGCCGGATTGTTCTCGTCAAAGAGCCGGGCCACAGTCCCGGAGTCTCGATCAAGACCAAGGGTGAGCTGTGTTAGATCGTTGGACCCAATGGAATAGCCATCGAAGACCTTCAGAAACTCGCTGGCCAGCACGACATTGGAGGGTATCTCGCACATCGCGTAGACTTCCAGACCGTCTTGGCCCTGCGCCAATCCGTTGGCGCGCATGGTTTCAATGACTTTCTTCCCTTCATCAACCGTGCGACAGAACGGGATCATGACCTTGACGTTGAATAATCCCAGGTTCTTACGCACGCGCGCCAGTGCCGTGCACTCGAGTGCGAACCCCTCGGCGTAGCCGGGATGATAGTAGCGGGACGCTCCACGAAAGCCGAGCATCGGATTCTCCTCGTCGGGCTCGAACTCCTTGCCACCCAAGAGACGCGCGTACTCATTTGTCTTGAAATCGCTGGTTCGCACGATGACCGGTTTCGGATAGAAAGCCGCGGCAATTCGCGCAACGCCTTCGCTGAACCGGCTGATGAAAAACTCGCGAGCATCCTCATTCCCGATTCGCTCCCGGATCTGCCGCACTGCCGCCTGGTCTTTCAACTGAGGAAAGCGCGCGAGTGCCATCGGATGAACG
>JAIQFI010000002.1 GCA_020073345.1 Terriglobia bacterium | reverse complement strand
GACCCGTACCAGCGTCGGCTTCTTTCTCCGATGCGCACGCCTCCAGTAGTCCAGCGTGGACATCCCGATACCGTGCTTGGCGCAATACTCGCGCCGCCTCATCCCGCTCTTCGCAAATCCCTCAACGAGGCCTTGAATCTCTTCCTTGCTCCGCATCCCGCCATTTTCGGCGGATTCGAGGCACGCGAACAAGATGGGTTCCTCTGACGCTTACCCTCGATCAAGTTAAGACCGCAAGCGCTCAACATGTTGCTCGCTCTGTTCTGAAGCGCAATGCGTTGTTCCACCAGCCTGTGAAGCGCTTGCGTGAGCGATATCGTTGCCATTAGGCTTTATCCCCCTGCGTCCCGCACCGAATCGTACCGATTAAGAGCGCCACCGCGAATACGGGCCCAACCTCTCAAGAATTCGGCGCATAGCCCAGCCTCCCGAACACCAATTCCAGACGATTGTACAGTAGATGAGCTACGGTGCTCCAATAACAACTGTGTATCGTTCCAGAAGAATTACGTCTTGTTTCCGACCGCCGAATTTAGCTACACCTGAGAAAACGGAGATTTCATGAACACGCAAGTTGGGATCATTGGGGCAGGGCCAGCCGGGCTTCTGCTGGGACACTTGTTGCACCTAAAGGGCATCGACTCTGTGATTCTGGAAACCCGCAACAAGGAGTACGTCATCGACCGCGTGCGCGCCGGAGTTCTGGAGCAGTTTACCGCGGACTTGATGACGCAAATGGGTGTCGGCGAACGACTGCACCGCGAAGGCATGCGCCACGACGGCGTTTACCTAAGCTTTGGCGGCAAACGTCATCACGTTCCCCTTTCCGAGCTCACCGGTGGCAAGGCAATCTACGTTTACGGCCAGAACGAAGTCGTGAAGGACTTGATGCAGGCGCGCCTGGCTACCAGGCGGCCACTGCACTACGAGGTATCGAATGTTTCCGTAATCGGCATTGATTCCACAAAGCCCAAAATCCGCTACCAACATAACGGAGTGGACCACGAACTCACTTGCGATTTCATCGCGGGCTGCGATGGCTTCCACGGGATCTGCCGTCCTGCGCTAGGCGACGCCGTGAAGTTCTACGACCGTACCTATCCGTTCGGCTGGCTTGGTATTCTTGCGGAGGCGCCTCCGTCTTCGGAGTCGCTGGTCTATACGTACTCCGAGCGCGGCTTTGCGCTCTTCAGCATGCGCTCGCAGAAGATCACGCGCCTCTATTTCCAGGTTCCGCCCGACGAGGACATTCGCAAATGGTCCGATGACGCCATCTGGGAAGAGATGCTGAAACGGATGACCTCCTGCGACGGATGGAAGCCCAACGTTGGCTCGATCCTCAACAAGAACGTGACGGCCATGCGCAGTTTTGTGGTCGAGCCCATGAGCTCAGGGCGGTTGTATTTGGCCGGTGATGCCGCACACATCGTTCCGCCCACGGGCGCCAAGGGTCTCAATTTGGCTGCTTCGGACGTAATGCACTTGGGTCGCGCGATTTCGGCGTTTTATTGCACGGGCAAGACGGACTTATTGGAGACGTACTCCGCTACGGCGCTGAAGCGTGTTTGGCGATCGCAGCGATTCTCCTGGTGGATGACGCAAACTCTGCACCGCTTCCCGGACGAGAATCCGTTCGACTACAAGCGACAGCTCGCTGATCTGGACTACATCACGAGTTCCACTGCCGCCCTGACCAGTCTGGCGGAGAATTACGTGGGACTGCCGATGGACGTTGCGTTTTAGGCGAGCCCCAGTCGCTTCTTAGTCGTAGCTCGCCGAGCTTGACCGGATCGGGTTCCGCCTGAATTCCGGATTCTCAGCAGCACGAGGCGATACTTCAATGCTCTCGCGGGATCCAGAAACCACAATCTCATCCTCCGTGAGCCCACAATCGTGCCGGCAATCGCATTCCCGTTCTGGCGAAGTACGAATACCGTCGGGCCGGCATTCGACCAGTGCCCGGTCAAATCGGCAAAGGGCAGGGATTCCCACCAGAAGTAGCGCACCCGCTCGAAAACATCATCTGAGCTCCTTCTCCATCTTCACTCGTTTCATCTGGTGAATAAAACGCCGCAGCACGGGGGGGACATTGTCGCGCCGCCACAACCCGATGAGATCGGCATGGCTTGGCGCCCCGGCGAGTTCCCGGTACACGCAGCCTCGCACTTTCAAGTGCTGTTGAAACGATTCCGGCACCAAAGCGACTCCGATTTGTCCTGCCACGAGAAACACCGCAGTTTGAAGTAGTCTCGTTGGCTGCAGGCGAGGGAAAGATACACCACCTGCTCGGAGTGTATTCAGAACCAGCTCATGAAAGCCGGGAACTGACTGCTGGCGTGGGATCAGGAACGTCTCTGACTCCAAGTCGCGAAGACGCACTTTCTCTGCCGAGGCCGCTCGATGTCCAGCGGGCAACGCCACGATGAGCCGTTCCCTTGAAACCAATGCAGAATCGAGTGTGGGGTCCTGTATCGACAAGAACAACAGACCAATATCTATGGCTTCCTTGCGCAGTGCCTCTACTTGCTCGCCGGGCTCCATTTCACGAATATCGATGGCGATATTGGGGGACTCGCGCCGGAAACTACGCATTAGTTCTGGCAGGACGCTGCATACCGCCGTACTGATAACGCCGATTACCAGCGACCCGGCGTCGCCCTGACCGGCCCGTGCGGTTTCCCGAATCGCCTGGTCAATCTGCTCTAAAATTCGCGTCGCTCGAGCAAGAAATACCTCACCAGCCGCTGTCAGCCGGACTCGCCGGTTCGTCCGCTCCACGAGCAGTGTACCTAACTCATCCTCAAGTTGCTTGATTTGGTGACTCAGCGAGGGTTGTGCGACATTCAACAGCACCGCAGCCTTGGTGAAATGGAGTTGTTCGGCCAGCACACAGAAGTAGCGAAGGTGCCGAATCTCCATGGCGGCAATAATAGCAGCAGTGCCTAACTGTGCTCAAGGAGCCACCGATTTCTGTTACCGAATCTCGACGCCAGTGACAAGCCGTTAACGGATATCGTGGCGAAACGTAGCCCTTAAAGTTCCGGTCGCATCCAAATGTCAAGGAGGTTTGCGACCCAAGATTATACTCGTGTATACTGCCCGCTGGACACAGACCCCACATCAAGTCAATGAGGTAGAAAATCCGCGATGCGAATGAACCGTACGATCCTATTCCTACTGTGCCTGAGCACCCTGCTGGCGCAAGATACCGGAACAGCGCACAAGGCCGCCGCCACAGCGCTCTTGAATTCGAATAATAGCGGTGCGGCGCGACTGGCCTGCCCGGCCACGATCGGCGCAGTGTCTACCGCGAACTCGCCCGGCGGTCCAGGCCGTGCAGGGGGCCCTCCAGGCGATGGCGGGGCGAAGGGCGGAGGCGCGGCCAAAGGTGGCGGCCGTGGGCCCGCTGCGACTCCCCCGAAAGAGAACTGGTACGCCGAAGGCGGCCAGGTGTTCGACAACCTCTACATGCTGACCACCAAAGTAAACAGCGCCTGGGCGGTAAAGACCAGCCAAGGGATCATTCTGATCGACACTCTGTTCGGCTACGCCGCGCAGGACGCGATCGTGGACGGACTGAAGAAGGTTGGGCTCGATCCGGCCGATATCAAGTACATCATCGTGAGCCATGCGCATGGCGATCATGACGGTGCCGTCAAGTTCCTGCAGGATACGTACAAGCCGCGTATCATCATGGGACCCAAGGATTGGGAGCTTTCCGCCCAGGAGGCCGATCCTCCGCGTCACGACATCGAGGCGACGGATGGGCAGAAGGTGACGTTGGGCGACACGACTGTCACCATCTACATCACCCCAGGCCACACCGGCGGCACGCTTTCCGTGCTGGTTCCCGTGAAGGATCACGGTCAGCCGCATCTTGCCATGGAGTGGGGTGGAACCGCGTTGAGCGGCGGGACTTCGAAGGAAATGCTGGAGTCCTATATCTCCAATGCGAAACGATTGAAGGACATCAGCGACGGCGCGGGCGCTGACGTTATCATCGTCAACCACACCGAGTACAACGATGCACTGAACCGCTTTGAGCGGACCAAGGCGCGGAAGGCCGGCGAGCCTAACCCGTGGATTGTAGGCAAGGGAGAGGTCGAGAAGTACCTCACCGTGGTGGAGGAATGCGCGAAAGCCTGGCTGGCCATTGGCAACGGGCGTCCATGAGCGGCGGTAGACAGGAGATTTCATAATGAGACCCACAAATCGGCGGACTTTCCTAAAAGGGCTGAGCGCAATGGGGACGGCAATGTGGTGCGCGCCTGCTGCCAGAGCCTTCGCACTTCCTGAAGATAAGATCAAGGCCGTTCATTACTGCGCGAACCCAGGCGACGCTCAGGGACGACAGGGCCAGCCGATGGTGAACCAGTCCACTAACGTCGTGAGGATCGAGACCGAGCGTGGGCTTATCGGAATCGGCGAAGGCGGGGAGCCGAGAACCATGGAAGAATGCGCCAGCATGTTGATCGGACTGGATCCGTTCCGGATCGACAATCTGTGGCAGCGCATGATGCGCGGCTACTTCTATCCCGCCGGCCGCGAGAAGCTGCATTCACTCGGGGCGCTCGATCTGGCGCTGTGGGACCTCAAGGGTAAGGCGCTCGACGTCCCGGTGTGGCAGTTGCTGGGCGGCAAGTCTCGCAATCACGTGGAACTGTACTCCACCGTGTTCCCCGCACCGCGCGGGGCACCCTGGAGGACGCGGCGAAAGCCTGCCGCGCCGCCGGATTCCGCACGTATCGCTACGCCACCGACAACCCGCGCGAGCGAGTTGTAGACCGGTTCCAACTGGTTCGCAAGATGTACGAAGATTGCGTGCTGCTGCAGAAAGGCGCGGGTGACGGCGGCTGGGCGATCGACTTCCACACCGAGCTCGATGCGCCGGATGCGATCAACCTGGCCACGATGCTGGAGCCGCTCCATCCCTACTTCTGCGAGGATCTTATCCGCAGCGAGAACGTGGCCAGCTACGAACATGTGCGTCAAAGGACTCGCGTGCCGATCGCCGTGGGCGAGCAGTTCGGCTACAAATGGGACATCAACCAGCTGATTGAGCGCGAGCTGATCGATTACGCGCGCGTAACGCTTCCCAATGTTGGCGGCATCACCGAGTTCATGAAGGTCGTCGCCCTGGCGGAGACGTACTACATCGGCATGATCCCTCACTTTACCGGTCCTATCTCCGAAGCCGCGCTGGTGAACTGTCTGACCGCGACTTCCACCACGGCATTGATGGAGATGTTGGGCGACGGCAGCCGCACGTGGCCATACTTGCCGAAGGTGTACGACTTCAAGGAAGGGAAGCTGTGGCCGAACGACCGGCCGGGTCTGGGCGTGACGGTGGATACGAGCCGCCTGACGCAGATCGGCAATTACGATACGTATCGCGCGGGGATGCTGATGAATCAGCGCCCGGACGGTTCGTTCACCAACTGGTAGATCGCATGACATGTCTCTTCCGTACGACCTGGCCGGCAACTGTCGTCCTGTTTGTGCTAATCGCACCCGCCGGGGCCCAACAGGGTTTATCCGGCGCCGATTGGCGATATATAAGCGGCGACGCAGGCGGTACCAAATATTCGCCATTGGCGCAGATCGATGCGTCCAACGTGTCGAAGTTGAAGATCGCGTGGCGCTGGAAGTCAGAGAACTACGGACCGCGCCCCGACTTCAACCTGGAAGCAACGCCGCTGGCGATAAACGGGAAGCTATTCTTCACGGCGGGAGCGCAACTTACCTTCTTCACGAGTTGGGATGGATCGGCTCCGACACGTCCCGATTGCGCAGTCTCCGCTGAATTAGGCGCTGCGGCCAGCATGAAATCGAAATGAATACTTGGAAGGCATTCCGAAGGGAGATCCCGGTCCGTTGGTTTTGGGTTCTGTAATGAGTGATTCATTGGCTCCGAATACTGTATCGGAGTCGATGTGCTCGTCGTCGGCCATGTAGAGAGCGGTGATGGCTTTGCTGAATCCCGGCGCGCCCAACTTTTGGGGCAAGAGTCCAGATATGTGTGCCCGTGACCTCTATTTCTGCGCCGGCTTCGTCCAGCGAGAATAATCGGATTTCAGCAGGTTCCTGGGATCGGACGGGGAGATATGATGTCGGACGCCGTTCGCGTCATCCAGGCATTCGTCCTCAATGATTCGCGCTCCAGGTTGTTTTACACGGTACAGAACGGTCCGCAGCGTCCACGGCATCGAGTAAGCAATCGGGTCTTCGATACGTGCTTGATATTCCAGCGCATCGGGACCAATCAGGCGGTAGCGCTCGACGATATGGACCTCCGTGCTATGAAAGTTTCCCGCCTGGTCCAGCCATGCCTGATCGGTCATCGCAGCCACGTCGGCAACCAGCGTGTCTCCCTCCCAACGGTAGCGCGTGTCGCCCATCCACCAGTCGGTGCTGTCGAAGTGAGGCCGCGTGTCCGGGTGGAATACGCGGAAGGCGTGATTCTCCTGATAGACGATGGCAAAGTTGCCGGGACTTTGCAGAATCTGCAGAGGAGTCGCGAGATATGTCGCACGGGGAACGCCCGCCTGATAGCACCTGAGAGACGGATCGGCTGTCGCTCGAGTTCTGTAGTTCTCTTGCCGTTGCCTGAGCGCCTCAGTTTTGTAAGGTATCTTCCCGTCAGACGGATCCACGATAATGCTCTTGCTGGCGGCGATGCCCTTTCCCGCCGGATGGCCTTCGAGGTTGAGGTAGGCCGTGTCATGGACTTGCCAGACGCCGCGAAAATCCGGCGTCTGGCCGTCCACCAAGCGCGCTGGGGAGAACGCCGTCCGTCTCGCCGCCGTCTGGGCGTCGGTGCCAGGAATTAAGGTAGCCATCATCACACCGGCCAGTGTGGACCGCAACGCCAGTCGTGTCGAGGCACTGCTCATCTCGCCCTCTGCTTTGTGCCACCGTCTTCTTCTGTGTAGTGCTGCAAGCTGCGCTCGCCTTCCAGACAACTGTATTCCAGGATCTGCTGCTCTGCAGGCACTCGTTTTAGCGTGAAGCGCATCTGAACCGGCTTCACGAACACTGTTGGGTCGCTGATGGTTGCTTCGTACAGAATCGTATCGGGATCGGTCAGCGTGAATCGCTCCACCACGTGCTCATTCTCGTCGACGAAGTTGCCCGCCATATCCAGCCACGTCCGCCCGTTGAAGTTGCTCACGTCCACGACCAGCGTGTCTCCTTCCCAGCGGCCACGGGAGTCTCCGTCCCACGCCCAGTAGTTCCGCGGATGTTTGCTGTTGTCGGTGGGAACAATGCGAACATCGTGCATGGCTTCGTGGAGCAACGCCACATATCTCTCGTCCTGAATGATCTGTACCGGATACAGCCCGCCTGGCTGGTCGAGCGCTCGCGGAACGCCGGGGATATGACAACCCGCCTCGGGATCCTCGTATCCCCGCCGAACCCGGTCCTTTCGCTCCGCTTCGGCCGCCGGCGTATATTCGTACGTCCTTCCTCCGCCTCCGGGGCCGCCGCCCCTTCCGCGGCCCTGCGCCGCAAAATTCGTTCCGTCCAGCGAGCCGACGAACAGGCCTTGAAATCCGCCGGCGCTCTTCATCCACAGGCCCTGCAGGTCGGGGTGTCCGTCCGGCAATCTGCGTACAGCCGCCTGGGACTTCCTCAGCGAAGCGTCTGTGGCTTGGGCCCAAACCGGACCCGCACCCCGAACACTCAGCAGTAAGCAAATGGTTGCCGGCAGTATCGTCCGGCCGTGGTATGCACGTAAGATCTTCACCGTAGCCTTACTTTTCTTTGGGTATTGTATCCGTCGTTGCCGGAGGTGTGCCAGAAGAACCCGCAAATACCTGGCGGCCATCCGCAAGAGTAACTCGCGCGGCATTTGCCGTGTTCGACCCGTCTTTGGCCCGAAATCCCTCAATGGTGATCTCGTCGCCCTGCTTAAGGGTGCGCTTCGTCCAACCGAGCCTCATCAGACCGTTCGGATTGGACATCTCCACCATCCATTGCAGCGTCTTGCCGTCTGGCCCGGTGACATCCATCGTGATCCACCCGTGAGGATTGATCATCTCCCATTTCACGACAGTACCTTTCAGCGTCACGGGCTTCTCCGCATCAAACTCCGCGGCAAACGAATGATGAGCCACCGCTCTGCTCACGCAAAAGATCACAGCCAGAAACACACGCCGTTGCACGGTTCCACCCCCTTCATCTCTCGTTGTGGTGCGCGCGGCGCAAAGCCTACTCGCGGAGCACTTCTTTCCACAACGTTGGTATTATACACCCCGGTCCTTTCGATCGGTCGCGGGGTATCAGGACTTGAACGCGCCCGGTCCTGATGGGAAAGATCCCAGAGTCGCGAACGTCAGGCCTTTTCAGAGCTTCCATCCGTCGCCTTCTTCTGCTCACACCGGATGCGAGAGCAACCCAGCTACTTTTCAACGGCTGTCCGATCGGGCACATCAAGGAGATCCTGGGACACGATCGGCTGGACACCACCTGTCGCTATTACTTGGGATTGGACCATCGTGCGGTAAAACAGGCCCATGAGCGTTATCTAATATACGATCCCGTGAACACTGCAATCGTCAGAGCGACGTAGCCAGGTCACACGGTGCCTCGTCGTGCCTACAGGACCGTTGAAGTCTTCACGAGTCGGATTCTGCGAGCGTTGAGGGAGGAGGAAGAGAAGCCGGAGCTGTGGTTCGTGGTGGTTCCAGATCGGATCTACAAGTACTGTCGGCCCGAATCTAACGTTGAACCATCGGTTAGACTCCAAGCCAAAGTCCAGTTCAAAAGCATGAGCAAAGCCCGCAGCTTCTATGAGAATCAATCGCTCTTTCCGGAAGTGGACGACGCTGCCACCGCCTACTTCTATGAGGAACATTTCCACAATCAACTGAAGGCACGGCTGCTCGATGCTATGGTTCTTACTCAAGTAGCCAAGGAGAGTACGCTGTCGAATATCGGAAGAGAGGGCGATCCGGGCATTGCGTCGGCGGACGTGCGAAGGCAGTCGGAGATCGCGTGGAACCTCAGCACTGGCATTTTCTATAAGGTTGGAGGCCGTCCCTGGAAGGTGTCGAGCATTCGAGAAGGTGTCTGCTATGTGGGTCTAGTATTCAAGAAAGATGCCAGCACAGGAACAACCCGCAATGCCTGTTGCGCAGCCCAAATGTTTCTCGATTCTGGCGATGGTGTTGTCTTTAAAGGCGCTGTAGGCCCTTGGTACAACGAGGATACCGGTGACTACCACTTGAATCGCTCAGCCGCAAAAGCATTGGGTCAGATGGTCATAGAGTCTTACAAAAAGAAGTCGAAGGATGGACGGCCTCCGCGGGAAGTGTTTATTCACGGACGCGTACGGTTCGACAAGGACGAGTGGGCGGGGTTCGAAGATGCAGCGGGACGTGAAACGAACATCGTCGGCGTGAGAATTCGTCACGAGTTGAATCTCAAACTGTATAGGCAAGGACAGAACCCGATACTTAGGGGGCTCGCTCATATCCGAGGAAAGCGAAGTGCTCATCTGTGGACCAAAGGATGGACGCCTCGCATACAGACCTATCCGGGAAGGGGAGTTCCGAATCCGCTAGTTATTGAGTTGAACAAGGGCGATGCTCTTATTGAGACTGTCCTGCAGGACATACTCACGCTGTCAAAGCTGAACTACAATACCTGCGTCTTCGGAGATGGTATGCCCATCACGTTGAAGTTCGCCAATGCTGTCGGAGAGATTCTCACGGCTGGCCCACTTAAAGACGTGCCTCCGCTGCCGTTCACGCACTACATTTAGCAAATTCAGGCGCCAATGTCCTCTACCGCTTTTTCAAGCTCTTGATCGTGTTTGCCGAGTAAAACCCATGCATGGATCGTGCTCTCGTCCGATGGCAGTCCAATTCTTCGACGGAGGACTCTAGTCTAAACGTTCGCGGTATTATTCATTGTTAGTTGCTATGCCCAAGCGCGAGCCGGACGATGATGCTATTCAGCTGTCGATGCTGGAGAACGGGCTCGATTTCATCCTTTCGGGCTTGAAGCACATCAGCTCTCAGACTTCCAAGTTCGACTTGAAATACGCGGTGCTGCACCTTTCGGCTGGCATTGAGCTCGTGTTGAAGGATCGGCTTCGACGGGAAGACTGGACGCAGATCTTTGTCAACCCGGAGAAGGCAACGGGGGAGAAGCTCAAGTCGCGCCATTTCAAGAGCGTGAATCTGCAGCAGTGCCTCGAACGACTGGAATGCTGCTTGGTCGATCCGCCGGACAAGGCATTGTTGAAGTCATTCAAGAACCAGCGCAATCCAATAGAGCATTTCGAGTTGAACCACAGCAGAGAGGCACTCGAATCGTCCTCAGCCATCGTGCTGGGCGCACTGATCGACTTCATCTGCGAGGCCTACGAGGACGAAGAGCTTTCCAGTGAGGAGAGCGAGCTCTTACAGCAAATACGCACCGGCCTCGGGGAGTTTCGGCGGTTCACTGTTGCCAGAATGGCTGAGATTCAGCCGCTCTTGGACGACCACAAGAAAGGTTACGGACACATCGTCGTCTGCCCTTCGTGCATGCAACATGCGTTGCTGGCTGATTGCGATGTACAGTGCGCATTCTGCGGATATACGGCGAGCGCGGAAGATGCCGCGGAACTCTATATCGCCAACATGTTCGGCATCAGCCGCCACTACAGCATGACAGAAGGAGAGGGATATCCGCTTAGGAACTGCCCGAACTGCGACAACGAAACGCTGGTCTTCGAGGAAGGCTACACAGAGACCAACGGGGTCTGCTTCTCCTGCGGCGACACGCCACCACCCGGCGAGTACGTCTCCTGCGATCAATGCCAGGAGTTATGCCATGACGAAGACCGCAGCGGCGGCATGTGCCCCGACTGCCTGAAAGCCTATCTCTCGGAAGACCACCGCTAAGGGACCCAAAACTCTGACAAAAGGAACCCCTAGGCTGTTTATTGCCGCAGCTAGGGCGCACCGTTGTTGTCTATGGTTGCGACGCGGATCGTGCCGCCGATCTTTTGCGCATTGGTGCTTTGGCGAAGGAGTAAGCTGTGTTCCAAACGTCCGCCGACGATTATGGCTTAGAGTGTTTATCCCCTTGTAGTCAATTTTGTAGCTGTCCGAAGCCTCCAAGAACTCCAAAACGCCACAATTTGCTACAGGTGCGCTAGCCGGGCCGAAAGCCGGCATTGCAAATAAATGAGTTGTTTAGGTTGGTCGGGGCGGCGAGATTCGAACTCACGACCCCCTGCGCCCAAGGCAGGTGCGCTACCAGGCTGCGCTACGCCCCGACATACTAACTGCTCTGATTCTAAATTGCTTTCTTGAATTGCGCAAATTACCAACGATCAGGGCAGTGGCAAAATCGTGATGCAAAAAGAGGTGAGGCGAACACCGCTGAGAAAACGCAGACCCATAGTATCAGTGAGTTACGGACGTGCCCTTCGACGGCTCAAGGAAAGATCGAAGGCGGGGAAAATAGTTGCGGATCTTGGATGCCGAGTGTATTCCAAATGTAAAGATCGCTCTGACGCAGGATGTTATGATTCAACTCAAATACCCTTGATCCGGAGAAGCCCGTGATCTCGCAACAACACATTTCGCCGACCACTCCCATGGGTGCGACGCTGGTTGCCGGAGGCGGGGCAACGTTTCGCGTCTGGGCTCCTCGCGCCACGTCCATCTATGTCAACGGCGTGTTCGGTGGAGCGCCGCTTACAGGGCAAACCGACGGCTTACTCCTATCGAAAGACGGCCACGGCTACTGGACCGGCTTCGTCGCGGCGGCGAAGGAAGGCGACATGTATCATTTCTGGGTCGAGGGGCCGGGCGGACATGGCTACAAGCGCGACCCCTACGCGCGCGAACTCGCCAGTGACGCCGCGTTTCCAAACTGCAGCTGTATCATTCGGTCGGCCGCGGCATACCCGTGGCATGATGCAGCCTTCGCCACACCCGACTTCAGCAACATGATCGTCTATCAGCTGCACGTCGGCACGTTTGCCATCAACAGACCCGGAATCGCCTCCACATTCCTCGACGTCATCGGGACCATCCCCTATCTGGTCGCCCTGGGCGTCAACGTTGTGCAGCCGCTGCCGGTGGACGAAGTCGAGACCGATCCATCCATGGGGTACAATGGCGCCGATTATTTTTCGCCTGATTTCCCTTACGTGGTCACGGATCCAAGCGCGCTCGCAGCACATCTGACGACCATCAACGGCCTGCTGGCGCAAAAGGGTCTGGCGCCGCTCAACCCGGGTGATATTCAGTCCGGCCACGCGCAACTCAAGGCACTGGTCGATCTCTGCCATGTCTATGGCCTGGCGGTGGTCCTCGATGTTGTCTATAACCATGCGGGCGGATTCACGGTGAATAGCGCGCTCGATGATCAGTGCCTGTATTACTTCGATCGTGCGCGGAACGCCGGCAACAACAACGACAGCCTGTATTTCACCGATCAAGACCGGGGCACGGGAGGATTGTCTTTCGCGTTGTGGAACAATGACGTCCGCCAGTTCCTGATCAATAACGCGCGCTACTACATTGAGGAGTTTCACGCCGACGGATTCCGCTATGACGAGATCAGCGATCTGATTTCGATGAATTGCGACTCTGGCTGGAGCTTTTGTCAGGATCTTACCGGAACGCTGAGGTACATCCGGCCCCGGCTTCTGCAGAACGCGGAATTCTGGCCCGGCGAGGTTGGAAACTATCCGAAGTCGACCCAGTCGATTGTGACTCCGGTCGCCGCCGGCGGAACCGGATTCGACGTGGTCCAGCATGACGGCCTGCGTGAAGCCGTGCGGAAGGCCGTCGAGTCGGCGTCGTATGGCCAGGCGGCCAAGCCCGACTTTGACAGCATTGCCGGCAATCTTTATCCCAGCGGGTTTGCTCATGCCTGGCAAACCGTCACCTGCGTGGAGAATCACGACATCGTGAAAGTGGACCGGGAACAGCGGCTTCCGGCGCTGGCCGACTCGTTGGATCACCGCTCCTGGTACGCCACCAGCCGCTCGCGCTTCGCCACGGGAATTCTGTTGACCGCGCCCGGCATTCCGCAACTTTTCATGGGCCAGGAGTTCTTGGAAGACAAGCCGTGGAGCTGGGATGCGAAGTCCTCAAACCTGCTTTGGTGGGACGGCCTGAAACGCGGCGCCGATCAGAAGATGGTGAATCACCACCGCTTCACGCAGGAGCTGATTCGCCTGCGCTGGAACCACCCTGCGCTTCGGGGCGACAACGTGAATCCGTTCCACGTTCATGATGAGAACCGTGTAATTGCTTTCCATCGCTGGCTGGACTCGGGCCAGGACGTCGTGGTGGTGGCCACTCTGTCCGACACGACCTGGTACAACTACGCCGTTGGATTCCCGTTTTCGGGCCACTGGAACGAAGTTTTCAACAGCGACGTGTACGAGAACTGGGTTAATCCGGCCGTCGCGGGCAATGGAGGCGGAATGGATGCGTGGGGTCCGCCGATGCACGGTTTAGCGGCGTCGGCGAACATTGTTATTCCCGCGAACGGGTTCGTTGTTTTCGCTCGGGAATGAGACGCTCACCCGCGATTTCCTCAAGAGCTTGGATGGCGTGTTCGATATCCTGTAGTTCAGCCCGGAGACTGGCGATCATCTCCTGGATACTCACCTGAGACCAGGGGCGGGCAGCGGTAGCAGATTTGCGCTGCGGCACGCAACGCCGGCCGCCCACGTATGTATCGAATCGTGTCCAGTTCTCGAAGTCTTGTTTGGATGCGGTTTGGGTATTCTCGTCGGAACTCATGCATTTTCCCCTTTTTCGCGCCTATGCACGCGCGATTGTTGGATGGTGCAGCAAATCGGGAGATCGTTTCAGGATGATTCGTTCTTTGTTGGCGGAAAGGACGAACACGTGAATTCTGAGGGCCAAGCCCAGGAGTAGCAGTGAGGGGGCACCGCTACTCCTATCCTCCGACTGACTCGGCTCGCGGCTCTTAGCGACCGCTTTGCCCATTAGTGACGCGAGCCAGGAGACCGTTTCACGAATTTCTCGCGCGGAGACAGGATCATCCGGCTCTACCGGATATAGGTCTGATAGGGAGCCCAGTAGAATGGTTTTCGGCTGGAGCCTCTGGAATGAAGGAAGCTCAGCTTGGCCGCCCTCAGGGATGCGGCCGGGGTCATACCCGAAGACACGCCCTCGTACAACTTGTTCATCAACTTGGAGGAAGAACTGTCACTTACTTCCCACAGTCCTGCGATCACCGAGCGTGCGCCTGCCAGAAGAAAAGCCCAGGCGAAGCCCACCAGACCTTCCCCGCCATAGGCCCGGGCTCCGGCGCTTCGGCACGCCGAGATGGTCACCAGATCGGCGGAAAGGCGCAGGCCCGCGATATCACGTGCATACAGCTTGTAGCTGTCGCCGCTTCTGGAAAGAATCACGGCGGATTCCAGAGGACGCTCCGGATTCGTCTCGGCATGCGCGGCAAAGTGAATCATGGAGAACCGGCCTGGCATGGAATCGAGAAAAGCACGCGGCGTGGCGTCGTGCCCAGTACGGACTACTTGCTCCCGGCTCGCAAACCGGCTGTGGATCTCTTCGATTTCCGCTCGCGCGGCGGGCAGCTCCGGATACTCGGCCGCGGCGGATTCGGGCGCTCCGATGAGAAGCAAGGATGGCCGCGCTTTGGCAGGCATAGAGCGGCTCTCTTGCGGCGCATCCGCCAGCACGCTCAGCGATGGCGCGACCGATACCTCCACATCTTCAATCCAGTAACGGCCGGCGCGTCCTGCCGCCAGCGTTTCCAGATTCAGCGCATGCAGCGCGCCATCCGCGACTACGACCACTCGCTCGACCCCTTTGAGACTGCCCTGAACTGGGCCGAGCAGCATCTCCGTCAGGCGTTCCCCTTGAGTCAGCCGGGCCTCCACCGGATCCCGCAGGTCCTCGATCAGTTTCCGGTAGGTCCGAATCGAATCTCCGATCTGGTTCTCCCCCGGTAGCTCCCTCATAACAATTTCGTTGGGCTTGATCACCCAGACAAAGGAACGCCGCGGGGCCAGCCAGAACGACAAGATGACGTTTCCGCTTCGCCGGGCGTATTGCTGAAAACTGGCGGGCCGGACTTCCTCGATCGTGCCTGGCTGCAGACCCAGTTTTTCGGCCAGCACCCTTGCGCGGCTATACTCGGCGACCTGGAGAGCCCGCTGCTCGCGCCGTTCCGTTACCAGTAAGTCAACGTAGTCCTTGAAGAACTGAATCTGGAGGTTGTAGTAGGTTAGCCGGGAGTCGTCCTTAATCAGGCTGGAGCGGACCTGTTCGATCACAGTCAGCCCGCGCTCATATTCCGCATTCGCTTCATCAAACTGCTTTTCATTTGCAAACAAAGAAGCAAGGCGCACGTGGGCGTTCCATTCCAGGTAGGGGATCTTACTGGATTCTGAAATCAGCTCGCGGTAGAGACGCACCGCCTCTTCTCGGCGTCCGCGTCCGGTTGCAATCGCTGCTTCATTCAGTTTTAGGTAGGGGTCGCCGAGCTTTCCGTACAAAGCCTGGGCTTGCCGATTCCACGACTCGGCTTGATCCCAGTTTTGTTGCTCTATGAACGCCAAGGCGAGCTGACCCGCCCAGCGCGCGGCATCGGAGACAGCATCGATGCGTTTCGCGATTTCAACGGCTTCTTCGAAGTCCTTGACAGCCCGCGCAGCCTGATGTCCCAGCAGATGGGTATTGCCGAGCTCACCGAGCGCGTCTTCCAGATTCCCTAGATCGCCAATCTCACGGAGTTTCAGGATCGCTGTGGTCTGGTACCGTTCCGCGCGATCTAGATCGCGAAGCACACCGTAGGCGATCCCGAGGTTGTTGTTCGCCAGCGCTTCGATCTGGCTCGCGTGCGCCTGCTGTGCGGTCTCGAGCGCCTGCCGGCTGTATTCGATGGATTCGTCATAGCGCCCGCGCCGGAGCTTGGAAAAAGACAGATTCAGGAGCGCGGCAGCCTGATAAAAGCCGTGGCCGAGCTTGGCGGCGCGCGCCGCCGTGTCTTCCAGCAGCCCTTCGGCGCGATCAAAGTGGTTGTCCCGTGCCAGCAGAGAGCCGCGCAACATCAGGGCCTTGAACGTCGAGTCGGAGTCGGCGCCGGCTAAGCGATCTGCTTCGTCCAGGAGTGCCGCTGCCTGGCCGGCTTGGCCCGTCTTCGACAGCGCATCGGCCCGGTCTACCAGCCAGCGCAGATGGAGCCCGGGGTCACTCGGGTCCGGTAATTGGTTGAGGATTTGCGAAGCCTCTCCAGTCCGCCGCCGGCCCAGCAGGATTTCTGAGTGCAGGAGCTCCAGCCGCACGCGGGCTTCATCAGGCGGCTTGCTTCCGCGTCGTTCTAAGGCCGCGCCTACGACCTCTTGAGCATGCGCCAGCCTTCCCTGCTGGAATGCCGACCAGGCTTCCGTGTAGGTTTCCTGCGATGACGGCCGCCGCGAACACGCAGCCGAGCCGAACAACACCAGCAGCAGGGCCCACCGAGGCATGGCTTTATGGCCAGGTACTTCCACCGGAGCAGCCTGAGCCGATCTCCGTGTCGGAATGTTTCAGGCGGACCAAAGTTACGCGCCGCACGTAAGGACCAATCAGGATTTCGCCAACAATGATCTTGCCAAAGGGGGGCCAGTTGATGATGTAGCCGTTGTCCTCGATCATTCCGTCGGGCAGCCCTTCAATCTTCTTTACGAGTGAACCGATCACGTAACCCGAGGCATTCCGGTGCAAAGAGGCGGCCGGAGCATCGGTAAGAAATGAAGAAAACGGTGACTGCCTCAGGTTCCCGTTTTTCTGACACTCGGCCAGAAACGCCGCCTGCGTGGGGAATCTGTTGAATGTATCGAGGTCCAGAGTGACCTTGGCTGACAATTTGCCCAGCTTGAGGCCGACAATACTCGTCTTCTTCCCCAACGTGATGCTCGGAAACATCTCACCGGCCGCTTGCGTCGACGTCATATTGAGCACGCACGACCTTAGCGAAAAACCATCGGCCACGGCTACGTTACTGACTTCGCTAATGGTTCGAGACACAAATGGTCCGTCGGGCCCGGCCGCATCGCTCTCCGCCAATGAGCGGGCTGAACCGACAGAGAGAAGGTCCATTTTCTTCAGCGTCTTGATCAGCTTCGCGTCGATTCGGCCGAATTTGACATCCCCGCCATCGATCGAGAGTTTCCCGGCAGCCTCGGATCTCCCTCCCACCATGGGGAGATGCGCCGCGGCCACTGTTTCAATCGGTAAGTTGATGGGTACGTTTCCGATTTTCGTGAGTCGTCCACCCACCCCAAACGCGCCCGCAATATGCAGGTAACGCTTATCTTGTCGAGAGTCCATTTCTTGGGTCAGCTCCTAGACCTCCAGTTTAACGAGGTTCCAGTTTAAATGGATACTGTCCCAATTCCTGGGGAGTTTTTCCGGACGCACCCGCAGTTTGGACAACCAGCGTATAATTACCCGGCATAAGCGTTAATCGAGGCACGGAAAGGGTGATCTGCTCACCCAGAGCAGGCGCTTCTCCAGGTAATTCGAAGACTACACCGCCATCCGCCGATTTCACCAGGAAGGTCAGGGGACTTCGCGCGGATACTTCCGGGCTTTCAGGAGGATCGAACATCAAAACCACTGGCTCTCCAGCGGCAGCGCTAACGGTTGCGGCGCCTCCTCTGGTAACCTGCCGAAGAACGGTGGATTTGACCACTCTGGGGGAACCGAAGTCTTCCACCTGCCGTCGCAGGCCGGGGATTGTGGAGAACGTTTCCACGCCTGCCACCACAACGAGCGCTGCGATCATTGCCGCAGCAGCCTGCGGCCGCAGCCATCCCATCCAGTCCCATCCAGAGCGCGTCGGCACCGCAGCCGGACGGGTCCGAACGGCGGGGGCCGGCGCGGGGCGTTCGGCGGCCAGGAGATCCTTGGCGTCCTCGATGAACTGCGACGCCGAACGAAGATCTTCGGCGCAGACAGCACATTCAAAGTAGTGTTCTTCAAACGCTTCCCGTTCGCCGGAGGACATCTCGCCTAACAAATAACATTCGACGGCAAGGTTTTGAATCGCTTGTTCGTGTTCCATTCTCCCCCGGCCTATAGTGACAGTCCGCGGCAAATCATTACAGTTTGTTTGAAGGCCATTAGCCTGCCGCCCGCCCGCGCCCCTGATGGAGAGCCGTGCGGAGGCGGATCCTGGCTCTGTGCAGAAGCACTCTCAAGTATTCGCGACTCACCCTAAACTCTTCACAAACCACATCTTTATCGTGCTCATCCAGAAAGATTCGTTGCAGCAGTTCGCGGTCTTTGGCCGGGAGTTCGTTCAGGGCGCGCCGCACCAGATCCCGCCGCTCATCGCTCAACAGCCCCGATTCCGCCCCTGCCTGACCGCTGGGGATCTCTCCTTCCGGAAGCTCGGTGAGACGCTTGTCACGCCGGAACGTCTCCAGCATGACGTTATTGCACACCGTATTTACGTAAGCCCCCAACCGCTCCGGGTGCTCGATGGCGCCCTTCCGGAGAGTGCGCAGAACGCGTAACAGGGTTTCCTGGCGGATATCGTCCGCGCCGTGTCCGGATCGCAGACGTGCGCTCGCCTTGATTCGGATCAGATCGCCGAAGTAACGGGCAAAGTGATCTTCTGTTTCAGCATCCCCTTCCGAAAGCCGCCGGACGTAGTCCGCATCAAATGAAAACCGTGCTAGCAAGAGGTCCTCGGCACCACTGAGTCTCCATCTTAGTACAAGGGCGCCGGAGTCCCGGCGGCTTTACCCGCTGGGTGCCTGAAACGTTCGGGGGGCGAATATCACTACAAGGTGCAGCTCACACAAAGTGGAGCGCACACAGGAGGAAGAGAAGTATGCCATCAGCAATCGTCGGAAAATCCGCGACAGCGACCCTGAGCGGGCAGAACCAGAACATTGAGACGGTTCATCACATCGTCGCCAGCATTCTTGGAAGGGCGGGCTGCGACAAATGCGGCCGTCTCGCACTACTGCGAGTTGAGTTCCTGGGCGACCCCGGTCCGGATCTTCAAAAGCAGGGCGTCATTTCCCTCCACACGGAAGGATTCTGAAGAAGATGTTCGAGGGTGCGACATCCGGCGGCGGGATCCCTCACCTTGGGATCGGGCTGCCGTATTTCGCAACGCTGCCGGCGGAAATATACCGGTGTGGTCTGATCGATTTTGTCGAGATCACTCCGGAGACAATATGCCGGCAGCGGGCCGCGGGAGACGCAATCGCACTCGAGATTGTTCCGGATCAGATGGAGAGAGCGCTCCACACCTGCGCCGGGCTCCCGCTGGTAGTTCATGGCGTCGAGCTCTCGATTGGATCCGCTCATGGCTGGAACGAAGCTTATCTCCATATGCTCGATGCCTTCCAGGCAGCTTGGCCGTTCACCTGGCATAGCGAACATCTTGGGTTCCAGACAATTCCGGGAGACGATGGGAAAACGCTGGAGGTGGGGGTTCCGCTTCCACTCCCACCAACGATAGAAGCGGCGGACCTGGTGTCCCGCCGTAGCGTGGCTATCCGTCAACGTTACGGCGTGCCGTTCCTGCTTGAAAACCCGGCCTACTATTTGCCGGATGCGCCGGGCGATCCGGAGATCGGTGACGACATCGGGTTGATGCGCAAAATTATTCAGACCAGCGGCTGCCTCCAATTGCTCGACCTGCACAACGTGTACTGCAACGCAGTCAACCACGACTTCGACCCATTCGCCGCAATCGATAGGATGCCCTTGGACGCGGTGGCCGAAATTCACATCGCGGGCGGCTCTTGGGATGACGGATTCCGGATGGATGCGCATGACGGACGCGTGCCGGAACCTGTCTGGGACTTGCTGGAGTACACTCTGCCTCAGTGCCCCTCTGTGGGCGGCGTCGTATTCGAACTGCTGGACGAGCACGCTGTGCGGCTGGGCGTGGATGCGATCCAGAAAGAACTGATGCGTGCCCGCGAGATCTGGAATCGCCGCGGGCGAGGAGACGGTGATGGCGCTACTCGAGTTTCAGACCTCGCTCGGCCTGTTGGTGCGTGCCTCTGACGGCAGCGATCCGCTGCGGTATCCCACATTGACCCCTGGCGAGCATGGTTACCTGTCTAGTCTAGCGGGCAGTGATGCCTTCCTGTTTACGACCAAGGTGCAGCGATCCTGGTGCGCCGGACGGGCGGCCAAAGCCGCCTATCTTACTCTTTCGATTCTGGAGAGCGAAAAGAGGGATCAGCTTCTCAGCGAGTGGGTAAACTCCGGCGGAGGGACGCGGTCGTTTGTGGGCGCGGAATCCGCTGCCTTCCTGGAGTTCATTGGCAAACATCTGGACGACCCCTCACATGAACTGACCATCTGTGAGATGGAGATGGCGGCCCTGAGGGCGGACGAGGGAACGCAACACTTCGAATGTCCTGAGTTGTCCGAGATCGATTCCCCACATTGCTGCTTACAGAGAGGACGTTACGCCGGATTGGTCCGCTTTTACGCGGAGCCCCAGCAAGTCCTGAACGCTCTGATAAAACGCGAGCCATATCCTCCCGTCTCGAGCAAAATAACGACGCTCCTTTTTGGACCGGGATTTGACCGCTTGCACCGGACGGCTTCCTGGAACGAGGTGTCCTTGTACGAGAGGCTGTTATCAGCGGCGCCTGCGGCAGAATTGCTTAGCGAAGGGTTCAGGCGAGAGATAATCCAAGGGCTTCTTAAGGGAGGAGCCGTTGAATACGCAGAACCGATGACCGCGGTGCCTTGAGACCCTGGAGGGGTAGTCAGGCATTTGTAGGTTGATCTCATGGTGGCGGTCTTGCAAAAGTCGGGAACCAGCGGAGGCTCACGCGGCCTCCAAGAGTTCGCGTACGCTCCAGATGTGATCGGCGATCCCCGCTGCCATCGCAGGAGTCGTGCGGAGGGCCTTATGGACGCGCCCGAAGTTATACCAGCAGTACCAGAGCATCACGGCAGCGCAATGGTTCTCCCACTTTTTGCTGAAGCCATTCGTGAGCCTGGTGAATCGGCGAAGGCCCATCCGGAGCGAAAGGTTGCTTCGCTCTACTATCGAAGTGCAAATGCGATCAGGGTCAGGTTGACCCATAACTGGGACCACCTCCACGGATTGGACTTCGGCGGGACTGTACCGGCCTTCACCCTCACTCGCGGCGCGGTAGACCTTGATGAGTTGGGCGAAGTCGCAGCGGTCGTGCAGCGTGTTGCTGATCGCCGGTTTGTAGCACGCGAATCCATCGCTCGTAATTTGAAATCTTCCGCGCGCAGTTGCGTGGCGAATGCCCTCAATGAATACGTCTGTTGTCTGCTGGTCACGCTTGCCGATGGCGATGTTGAGTACCAGCTTGGAGTGCCGCTCTATTCCTACGAACACGTAGCAGTCTCCAAGAAGCTGGTTATCTTCGGGCCGGACGCGCTTCTGTTTTTTACCGATGAAGCTCCATACTTCGTCGCACTCAACGTCGCGCACTTCGACGTTGCGGAGCTTGTCAGCCATGATGCGCTCGGCCTTCTCGCCTGCGAGCACCAGGAGTTTCAGAATCGTGCGCTGATTCAGTCCAGTGAGCCTAACGGTGCTCGAAACGCTTGTGCCTTCCAGCAGCATGGAGAGCGCTTGCTCCGCTTTCTCGACAGGCAGGTACATGCCATCAAGGGCGTTATCGCGGGCGTCCGTGAACACTTTGCGGCACTGGGAGCACTGGTACCGCTGGCGATTACCGCGTTTCCCAAACTTGCGGCACTCTGTACGGCAGTTGTGGCAGGTCACTCCAGCCTTGAACTTTCTTCAAGCCGGGTGTACCTTGGAATTGGACCCAAAATCCATTCCTTAGGCTTCGGCCTGAGGCTAAACCCGGTTGGTAGCTTCAACTACCTGCCGGGTTTTGTTTTTGTCACGCAGCCCCAGTGGGGCCGCCCAAAATCACTTTCTACCTTTTCCTTCCGCTACCGGTTCCTTCAGGAGGGCATCTCGAATCGCGTGCCACATAGGGGGGCAGCGGTAAATCTTTTTCCCGTCGGTATCGGAAGCCTCTTGTACTTCTCCAGATTCGTGCAACCGCTTCAGTACCATGTGAACTGCCGCCTGCGGATTGGCATATTCGCTCAGATCGCGACCAAGCTCATGGAGTCCTTTCCAAACTTGGTGGGGGCGATGCCATCCAGGATAACGGGAACGAAGAATCGCGCGGATTTCGTCAATGAGGGCGGTATTTTCCAACAGGTAGGCCGCTTCCTGGCTCGGTTCAATTTCGATCTCTTCACTCTCGCAAAGCTTGGCAATCGCCCCGAGAAACTCACGCAGCACCACTATCCGCGTCCCAAGCTTATCTTGGGCCGCGATCAGATCAGCCAGTTCTTGTTTGGCTGTCTCGTAAGTCCGTTTATAGTCTATTGAGGAGGACATTTACCCTTGAAAATCAATGGTATACCAGATCGTGAAATAAAGCAAGCAGAAAAGCTAACAGAATGGGATAAAGCAATTGCCGATGCCAAGAAGGGCATTCAGAGGCTACAACTGGCAATTGAGACCTGCGAGCGGATGAAGGCGGCTGGGGAGATCTGGCCGGGGAGTGCCCCGGTTTCATCAACGCAGGGTTAGCGCCATGGCCCGGAGATTGTTCCCAGGATAAAATCATGAGCGTTGACGATCTCACCATTACAGGCGGTCGGTTTCGGCGTGTTCTACATCGCGGCGCTGGCGATTGCGGGAGGCGCTGCGTATGCCAACATGCGTCAGGAGAAGGGACGCGAATACGCGCGCAAAGGGGCTTGGTCCCTGATCGTCATTTTTCTGGTGATTCCGGCTCTGCTGATACTTCTGGAGTGGTGGGATTCGGTAACCGAGTCGCTTCACGATTTTTTCTGACCGACAAGATCAACCAACAAATACCTGACTACCCCTGGAGGGATCCGCAACGGTTCGGATGCTATCATCGGCACGGTGAAAGTGTCTGAGCATGGTTTGGCGAAGAAGGCGCTCCTTCTGCCTCTGGCGTTTACGTTCGGTCTCGCCGGCCTTGCTTTCCTCGGTCCAGTCCGCCAAAACCCGAAATCGCTGACGGCGTTTCTGGGCGCCGCGGCCGCGTTGTGTGCGTGGAACGCGTTGCTGCTCGTTTGGGCCCGGCGCGGAGGGCGGACGCTCACGATCGAGGTAGTTCTTAAGAAGCAGCACTACCTGCAAGCCTGCGCGCAAGGTTCGGTGCTGTTGTATTGGGGCTGGTACTGGCCTTCGGTATATACGTTCGCCCCCTTTATCCTCGCCCAATTGGTCTTCGCGTACGCATTCGACATGCTGCTCTGCTGGTCGCGGCGCGACACCTACACTCTCGGCTTCGCTCCGTTTCCCGTCATCTTCAGCATCAATCTGTTCCTGTGGTTCAAGCCGGACTGGTTCTTTCTGCAGTTCGCGATGGTGGCGCTCGGGTTAGCCGCGAAAGAGCTGATTCGCTGGAACAAAGACGGAAGGCGCGCGCACATCTTCAATCCCTCGTCGTTTCCGCTCGCGGTGTTTTCGCTGGTCCTGCTCGCCACCAGCAGGAGCGATATCACGTGGGGCCAGAACATTGCGAGTACTCAATTCTATCCGCCGCACATGTATCTCGTGCTGTTTCTCATTGGGCTGCCTGGACAGTTTTTCTTTGGCGTGACGTCGATGACGATGTCCGCCGTGATATCGACCTACGTGTTCGGCCGCCTCTACTTCGCGGCGACAGGCATTTACTTCTTCTACGATTCGTATATTCCGATTGCCGTCTTCCTGGGGATGCATCTGCTGTTTAACGATCCGTCCACCTCGCCACGCACCGAGCTGGGGCGCATCATCTACGGCACGCTCTACGGGTTGAGCACCGTAGTCTTGTACCAGTTGCTTGGTAGCGCCGGAATGCCGACCTTCTACGACAAGCTTCTCCAGGTGCCGCTGCTGAACTTGTCGGCCAGGGCGATTGAACACATCGCCAGTAAATCGCCGATACTGCCCCGTTGGCTGAGTGCACGACAGCGCAACCTCGCGTACATGTCCATCTGGGCCGTGGCGTTTACGGTCCTGAGTGCCGTGCAAGGAGTGGGCGACAGCCATCCTGGCCAGTGGCTGCCGTTCTGGCGGCAAGCCTGCGGGGATGGTCGCGCGTACGCCTGCCCCTACCTTGCCGACTTAGAGACGAGCTATTGCGATCGGGGCTCAGGCTGGGCATGCAACGAAGCCGGCCTTATGCATATTGCCCTCTCGCGCTCGGGCGAGGATCTTCGCAGGCTCGATGCCGCGGGAGCCGCGACACCTCTCCGGCGTGGGTGCGAGCTTGGGTTTGAGGCGGCCTGCCGGAACCTAAGCGCGCTGAACAACCTGCCCGGGGGCACAGGCAAGTTCGCCAGCGCGCTGCCGGCGATCGAGGACTTGCCAGTCATCTTGCAGGGAAGCAAAGGAGAGATTCGCGAACGGGAGCCGTCGGCGTTGTACGCGCTCGCGTGCCGTGAAGGTTGGCCTGATACGTGTGGGCACTCACCGTTCACGGCGAATAGCCTCCCGCAGTGAGTCTACCCTCCCCTCAGCGCTGAAGAAGAGATTTTCGGGGACGCGCCGGTAGGCGAGCATGCCGGCATAAATGGCCGCGCTGTCGTCGAGGTTCAGCCCGAGGCCGGCAAGGTACTGCATCCGCAGGTTCCGGTCGCGATTGATCGCGGCGCCGCTTAACCACTGTTTCAGATCGAGTGCGCGGCCCGCGTAGGTTGCAAACAGATCCACCGGCGAGTTCATGCCGACTTCGGCCAGCGATTGCGGTATCTTACTGGAAACGTCGCGATAGCCAACGCGCTTTTCCATCTCGTCGAGATCGATCCGCAGGGGTTCGACTTGCCCTAGCAGCACCATGTCGTGGCCCTGGCCCTGATAGGGGTTGCCCCAGATGGTGCCGTTCGGAAAAACTTCGAAGAACGTGGCGACGGAGCTCTTGACCGCATCCGAGTTGGTCTCGAAGAGCTGGATGTACATCGTGACGACGCCGCCGGGATTGAGGTGCTGCTTCATCGTCTCGAGGAATTCCTTGGTGTACAGGTTCGCCGCTCCCTTCACCCATGGATCCAGCGGATCGACCGTGACCCCGTCGAACTTCTCTTCCGCAGTCAGAAGGTAGTGGCGCCCATCGTCGATGCGCACTTGGACCTTGGGGTTGCGCAGCACATCGAAGTTCGGCTCGCCGAAGTATGTGGACGCGGCCTGCGGCACGAGCGGTTCGATTTCCACGATGGTCTCGCGTTCCACTCTTGGGTCGATCGACACCGCGCCGGCCGTGATTCCCGCGCCGCAGCCGATGACCAGGACCGAGCGAGGGTTGGCCGCGGTCAGAGTCGTGAGGTGTCCCAGCATGCGCTGAAGGCGCATGTCGCGCGGAACGTTCGAAGCCTGGATCTTGCCGGCCACGTGAAAGGTCAGGACCCCGTTCGGAAAACTCATGACAGCCACTGACGAGTTCATGCCTTCACCGGCGTAGATGACGTCGCCCTTGCCGACCCAGGTGGCCGCGTACCGTCCGTGCGCGACCAGTAGTTTCGCGATCGGCGGAACGGTATGGATCAGCAGGCCGCCCGACACAACAGCCAACAGCGCGACGACCCAACGCCGAGGCAGCAGCATGAGACCGGAGACCATCGACAACGCGATGAGCACTTGTTCCGCGCGCTGTGTTCCGATCCAGGCGATCAAGAGCAAGCTCGCGCCGAGCGCACCGACGATGGCTCCAATGGTGTTGGCGGCGTACACGCCGGCAAATAATCGGGAAGCGTCTTGTCCGTGCGATCCCGCCGCCGCAAGCGCCAACGGGAAGCTCGCGCCCCACAGAAGCGTCGGCGGCAGCAGCGCCCACAATGCTCGGGCGAGGTCGAGCTCAAAGTTGAACCAGATGTTCGAGGAGATGGAGGGGTCAATCGGCCAATATGGAAGCGAAGCAGACATGCTGTACGCGGTCCAGGCGATGGCACCGGCCAGGAGCAACTGGCACCAGCCCAGCGCAAGCCGCGGACGCGCGAGAACGCGGCAGAACAATGACCCGAGGCCGCTGCCGATCCCGAGACCGGTGAGAAAGACCGCCACAATGATGGAGAGCGTGTAAACCGAGGCGCCGAACAGGAGGCTGAGTGTGCGCGTCCAGATCGCTTCGGCGGCCAACGCGCAGAGTCCCGATATCGCGATGGCGATGTAGACGGTCGCGTCACCACTACGCACATTCTGAGCCGCGACAGTGATGGAGCAGTCCTGACGAACTGCCCCAAGTGCAAATGCGATCCCTGCAACCGCCACGTTGATCGCGACCGCGACGTGGGTCGCTGTGGCCACGTCGTATTGGCGCAGCAAATAGAAACCGGAAAGCAGGCATCCGAACACGGCTCCGGCGATGTTCGCGCCATATAGGAATCCCAGTCCTGAAGCGTCGTTTCGAGTCGATTGGACCTGGCGAGCCAGGGCGGGCAGCGTCGCGCCCATCAGCAAGGTCGGAGGCAGAAGACAAACGGCCGCGACCACGCCGCGAAACGGGATGCCACCCACGAAGGGAATCATCAGCAACACGAGCATTCCGAAAATGCCGATGCCGAGCTCGATCGCGGCGTAGACGCGGAGAGGGTGATATCGAGTAGAGACGAAACGGGGCAGCATCAGGCTGCCGAGACACATTCCTCCCATGAAGGTGGCGAGGAGAATACCGAGCGAGACGGCAGTCGAGCCGATGACCAGTTCCAGGAGCTGGAACCAGACGATTTCGTAAATCAGCGCCGCCACCCCGCTGCCGAACGCCAGCAGAAGCATCGCAAGAATCAATTTCAGAAGGCCTTCCGAAGCGGGCCGGATTGTGTCCCGGCGGAACACCCATCATACGCAAACGTCGCCCGGCGGTGACTAGTATGCCGGACTGTGTTGAATCGGCTCTCTGATGAGAGAGCGCCGATCTCCTCGATTCCCAAGGTACGGTATCCCTAGCGCGGCTACGCGGACGGGATGGGGCAAGTGGAAGAATCCTTAAAGAGAAATAGTTTCGCAGCGACGGTTTACTGCGGAACTACAGGGCTGGAATAGTGCCCGTGAACGAGCTCCCAGCGGTCGCCGGCCTTCTCATAGACCTGCGATTCCCTGCCGTCGGTTTGAACCGGTGAACCATCCTTGCTTTGTTTCGCGTCGAAGTGCCAATAGAACTCGACCCACGCGGTGTCGCCGTTTACATGCACGGACACGTCGCGCGCAGTGAGCTTCCGCTCTGAAAACGACGAACCAAAGAAACTGTAGATTCCCTTGATCTCTTCCCATCCGTGCGCGTGACCTCCGGGGTGGATGAAGGACACGTCTGCGGTAGTGCGCCAGACTTGCGACGCGAGATTGATGTCGGCCGCGTCCAGAGCAGCCGTGTACTTGGCGACCTGTTGGCGGATGGAGTCGGTTGCAGCCTTAGTATCCGCGGCCTTGTCACGGGTGGCGGTACACGACGCGGTATACGACAGGGTGAAAACCATCGCCAGGCTTAAGCCGGCTGCGATTACATTTGTCGGATTTCTCATAGTTCCGGCGTCGACACGACGACTCACTTACCGCAACCCTTCTTGGTTTCCTCAAATCCGTCGAACAGGCGCCCGGCATTGCCGCCTGCCAGCGTTTCCAGCCGGTGCGGCTGGCCCTTCTCGACGGTATAGCGTGCGACGGTGCCTCTGGAGCGGAGCAGTTCGGCTTCCTTCTTCATTTCGGGATGCCACATGTATTCGTCATTCTCGCCGACGTACATGAAGACGCACATCTTCGAAATGGCCTGGAGTTTGGCCGGGCTGGGCTCCCACATGTATCCAGGGAAGGCCGTAACGGATAAAAAATATTGGGGATTCGCGGCCGCGACGTGAAAAGCGGCGATTCCGCCGTTGGAGGGCCCAGCGATATGGAACTTGTTGTCTTGGATCTTGTAGTCGGCCAGGATCATCTTCAGAAACTCGGGGAAAATGCGAGCCCCGTCCTCGAAGAACAACTGATCGCCGGGCGCCGCCGGAGCGACCACGATGTAGCCCCGTTTCTCGGCCTCAGCGCGGAAGTTGCGGTCGAGAACACCGTCCACGGTGTTCATGGTTTGCGGCCCTCCGCCGAAGGCCAGGATGGCTGGATAAGCCTTCGCCTGATCATATCCGCCGGGAAGAACGACTTTGTACCGGACAGTGGTATTCGCCACCTTCCTGGTCTTCTCCAGCAGCTCCGCCTGACCGGGCTGGATTGCGAACATCGCGACGACGACTGCCGAGAACAACGGCATCCACTTCGAGTTGGGCTGTTTCATATGGGAAGCCTCCATGTTGTGGAACGGCAACATCGATGTTATCCTCTCTCAGCCTTGGTATTGCAGTACGTTTAAGCCGGCGTTCCAATCCGTGACGTACACGAGTCCATCGGTTGTGACCAGGATATCGGCGGATTTCGCCGCGAGCGCGACATTGGGGCGCGGGTCGATCAGCTTTTTGGGCGCCGGAGGCACCCAGTACGCGATTTCCTTGGGCGCGAATGCGTCCTTGATATCGAAGACGCGGACGCCGGCCACGTTGTAGGTGGAGAAAATCGTCTCCTCGCTGCGAAACGTGCCGGGCCGGTTCTCATGCAGGTTGTGCGGGCCGAACGTACCGAATCCACAGAAGTCCCGTTCCTTAGGCGCGGGCAAAGTGGAAATCGGCACCGGGTTTTCCTCGGCACGCAGATCCACGACAAAGGTGGCGAACATGCCCTTGGCACATTTCTCCGCATTGGCTTCGTCGGCGACGACCGCCAACTTTCGGCCGGGCAAGGGCAGCGGAGTGTGGGTGCCGCCTGGAAACGGCGGACACCAGTTGATGTGTGAAATCAGCTTGGGCTTGGCCGGGTCGCTGAGATCATGGACGGTCAGGCCACCGTCGCGCCAGGCTCCGTAGCCGCGATTGCCGGCGGTAATCATGTGATGCAGGGCCACGCGGCGGCCCGGCGCCAAGGTGGACGGCTCGCCGGCCGCGCGATTCATCCCGGGCATCCACCAGCGCCCCACGATTTCGGGCTTGGTGATGTTCTGCAGGTCGACCATGCAGAGGAAGTGATCGGTGAAGCCATCCAGATGCGCGGCAATCGCGGCGTAGCGCCCACCCGCCCACCATAGGCGATTGATGCCGAGACCAGGCATTTCGAGAAAGGCGATTTCCCGCATCTCGGCGGGACGGGAAATATCGTGAATGCTCAGACCCGATCGGAATTTCTTGCGGTTGGTGATGCTGTCTGCCAGAGCGTTCTCGAAATAGCCGCGAATGTTGTCGTAAGACTGCATGGCCACGATATTGGCGCCGTTGGCGAGCAGGAGCAGGTCGTCGGAAACCTGCAAGTGGTGGGTGCGGGTGAAGTCTCCGCCGGTGAAGAAGCCGACCGGCTTGAGTTTGCGCGGATCCGCCGCATCCAGAATCGTGACTCCGTTGCTGAACATGTGGCCGACATAAAGATGCCGGCGGTTGAGCATGACTTGAACGCTATCAGGCCGGCCGCCAATATCGCTGTAGGACAGATGACGGAAGCGGTGTCCGATGCCCTGCGGCGGAATAGCGCTATCCTGCGCGTCGGACTGCGCGGGACCAGACGCCAACGCCGCGAGACCAAGCAGACCTTTTCCGCAATCGCGCCGAGTGATGGTCGCCATGTTTGCTCCGCTTCCTAAACCTCACAACCAGCTTACACACCTTCCTCGCGGCGCACGCGGAGGTCTTGGCCGCCGGCTACAAGAAGCGTGGGCTTGACTTCGGAAGCCGAGCTTCCTTATTGTGAGGAGTAGCGCGCAGGGCGCTTCCGGTCCGCGGAAAGGGCAGTGCCCACCTTCAAGAGAAAGTTTGCTGTAACGAACCTTCTTTCCAGCCTGATACATGCGGACTCCGGGCTACAAGTGAGAGGAGCTTCGTATGCCCGATCGAGAACTACCGGCTCGTCCCAGTCTCGAACAGTACAAAAAGCAAGCCAAGGATCTGGTTAAGGATCGCGCCAATGCTGCGGGTGAAGCGTTTGAGCGTATCCGGCATCATCATCCGCGCTTGCGGGGCCTGCCCGACTTCGATATCCAGCGTGCCCCGTTCAAACTATCCGATGCGCAGTTGGTCATCGCCCGCGAGCACGACTTCGAAAGCTGGCCCAAGTTCGCCAGACATGTCCGAACGCTGCATCCGGGGGCGCCAAGTCCAAATCAGTTTGCCGGATTTATTCGAGTTGACGGAATTGAGCTTGCGGCGGAAATTACTGTGCCGGAGGACGCCAAGGGACTCGTTCTGTTCGCACACGCAAGCGGGAGCAGCCGCTACAATCCAAGAAATCATTACGTAGCTGACGTGCTCCATCGCGGAGCCCTCGGCACGGTCCTGACGGACCTCCTGACTGAGGAAGAAGAACTTGCCGACATGGAAACCGAGCAGTTGCGGTTCGATATCCGCCTGCTCGGCCGCCGTATTGCGGCGATCACGCAATGGATTGGCCAGCAACCGGTGCTCAAGGATCTGGGGTTGGGCTATTTCGGATCAGGTACCGGCGCGCCGGCCGCGCTGTTCGTAGCATCTGAGCATCCGAGCCTGGTCCGGGCGGTGGTGTCCAGCGGAGGAAGACCAGACCTGGCAGGGCCGTGGCTCTGGAAAGTCCAAGCGCCGACCCTCTTAATTGTGGGAGGCAAGGATACCGCCGTTCTGGCCTTCAATTACTCGGCAATGGCATGGTTTCCGCGCCAAACCGTGCGTGAACTCGAGATCATCGACGGGGCCAGTCAACTCTTCGAGGAAAAGGGCGCGTTGGACAAGAGCGTTACGCTGGCGCGTGACTGGCTTCGCCGATACCTGAACAACGGGGCCACTATATGAGCGATACCTGGCTTGAGGTGATCCCGGAACATCTGCAAGACACGGCACGAGCGGCGGTGTCGTCCGCCTTCGGGTCTACATTCGTCACATCTCTCCAGCCGGTAGCCGGAGGCGCGTCGGGCGCATTGACGTACCGGGTCGATGTGGATGGCCGGCCCTATTTACTCCGGATGGAAACGCGACGCAGCCCTTTGCGCAACCCGCACCAGTATGTTTGTATGCGGATCGCGGCCGACGCTGGAATCGCGCCGCCGCTGCGTTACGCGGATGACGCGGGAGGTGTGGCGATCATCGACTTCGTGATGCAGCGGCCGCTGCAAGAGTATCCGGGCGGACCGGCAGGGCTAGCGACGGCCATCGGAGAGCTCGCCGCCAGCTTGCAGGCGGCGGCACCGTTCCCGGTGCTCGGCGATTACCGGGTTTTTCTCGATCGAATGCTGAGCTACGTTCGGCGCTCGTTCGCTCCTGGTTTGCTCGATCGGCACGTTGAGGGATTCGAGCGCATCCGGCAAGCATATCGTTGGGACGCGTCGGTGCACATTTCGAGCCACAACGACCCGAATCCCGGCAACATCCTTTTCGACGGAGAGAGGTTGTGGATGATTGACTGGGAAACGGCGTATCGGAACGATTCGTTGACCGATATCGCCATCCTGATGGAAAACTTTGCGCGGACTCCCGAATTGGAGGACGTACTGCTACGATCCTGGCTCGGCGGCCCGCCGGATCGCGCGCTCCGAGCGCGTTTGGTATTGATGCGGCAAATGACGCGCCTGTACTACGCGGGCATCGTGCTTGCCTCATCCATTGGGACTCCGGGCGCTGCACCTGTAATGGACCTCTCCGCGCCCAATCCGGCGGAGTTTCGCGCCCTGATCGCCAGCGGCCAACTAAAGATGGGAACGCCGGAAACGATGCTTGTTCTTGGAAAGATGTTTCTGGCTGGGTTTCTTGGGGGTCTTGACGAACCGGCGTTCCAGGAGGCACTTGTCATCGCCCCGCAGGCCTGAGGCTTGGTGTCGCTTACTTACCGACCGATTTAAGGGCCGCTCCGCCCCTCTCGACACCGGCACCGGTTCCCAAAGCGAGTTTCTGGGCGCCCCACTTAAGACCCCGGCCCGTTGCTTTGACGCCCTTGACGGTTACTTTACCCGTGGCGGCGCCAGTCTTGGCTACGGCGGTCTTGGCAGAGTCACCGGCAGCCTTGATATCTTGTCCGGCACCGTCCTGGCTCGCGGCCGCGAGCGGAACGATAAAACAGATCGATAGGAAAATGTTTCTTGTAGCGCGCATGGTTCTACTGTACCCGAAAATTCGCTGGGTTGCCGGGGAGAGCCGCGCTAGCGAGTTTGGCGGGGGAGCCGACTTGCAATTTATCTTATTCCTGAACGACAATTCTGAGGCAGAAGGAGCATCCAAATGAGATACCGGGTTCTACTGGCCGCCGTGGGCCTACTGACCGCATCCGCCAGCGTTTATGGACAGGCCAAACTGGCGGGGAAGTGGCAGACCGACAATGTGCAAGCGGCACTGGAAGCACAGAAGAATGCTCCTGCGACTCCCGAAGCGGGCGGACGGGGCGGCCGCGGCGGAGCCGGGGGACAGGCGATCATGCTGGACCTGCAGGTGGATGCGTCCGGCAAGATCAGCGGGACGGTGACAGAGATTGGAAATCCGCCAGTGCTGAATATCGCGACCGGCACGATCACGGGGAAGACCATTACGTGGGTCACGCAGCCGAGGGGAGTCACCTGGAACCTGGAAATGACGGACGATGACACGGTCACTCTGACGGGGCGTGTATTCGCCGGCCGAGGCGGCGCGGATGGAGGCAAAGATCCGGCTCCAGAGGCTGCGCCTGGCGGTGGCGGCGGTGCTCCGGGTGGCGATGGCGCTGCGAAAGGTGGTGGTGGCCGCGGTGCCGGCCGCGGGCCGCAGCAACCGATCGTATTCCACCGGTCGAAATAGGAAGTTGAAGTAGGAAATTAACGGCCCGCGCTCTCGCAGGCAGCCTTAAAGTCCGAGTAGCTTCCCCGGTCCAGGGTCACCGAAGCATGTTCGATTCGGACGCCGGATTGAAACGTACTCGCCCAGGCTCCACGATCGTCCATCACCAGTTGCGGCCCGCGCCATCGGCCGGAAAGGTCGAAATAGCCCCGGTGCTGGCCTACGTCGAAATACCTCGGTTCGAGAAGGCGAATACTGATCAGGGCATCCTCGGTGGTCGACCAGCCGTTGTACATCGTGCCAGAGAGCTTCAGGTATTGGATCACACCGCGGGAAGTGCATACCGAGGCCGAGCCCTGCAGGCCACCGGTGGGACGAAGGCCGTCCAGGCGAAGGCGGGAAAAATGCGGCGCCGGGTAGAACAACACGTACATCGGATACTTTCCGGCCTTGGTGTGCAGCGTGCCGGTCGCCGACCAGTACAACAGCGGCGTGGGAACCCCGGCGATATGGAAGGCCCAGGGAGAGGTGATGGCGGCGACGGCATAAACTACGCCCAGGCAGAGGACGACGAGTACGAATAGCTGTCCGATGCATCCGCGGCGGCGAGGTGCCCGCATGGGTCGAGTATATCGAGCCCGGAACCCTCCATAATGGAAAGCAGCGGAAACAATGCGACAGCTTGCCCTCTTGTTTTTCCTGGTGGCGGATGCGTTCAGCCAGACGTCACAAGTTCCGTACGCCCCAAATAGCGACGGACCAGGACCGACCTTCACAAGCGAAAATGTTCGTCTTTCGTACGAGGGAACTTACTCATCGATTCGGAAAGTGGACTTCCGGAACCTCAGGTCTCCCATCTTTGGCGACGACGGAAAACCCGCTGGGAGTATTTCCTTCAAGAACGGGCGCCATAAGAGTAACGATCCCAGCGACCATTACTTAGCGAGGCTGGACTCGGTCTATTACCTCGGATCCTTATCCAACGGAAATTCCGCCCTCGTCTTGTACTCATGGTCAGACGGAGGAGTCAGCTCAAGCCAGGGAGCGACCGCCCAGGTATTCACCGTATCGGACGGCCATCTTCGATCCGTTCAGAAGATCGATTGGGACACTCATTTCCAAGCAGGTCAACCCACAGATTCATTCGATAGAAGCACGAACACGCTGGTGATTCGTTCCGCGCACTACATCCCGGGAGACGCCCATTGTTGCGTCTCAGCCATGGACAGCGTCACCTTCCGATGGGACGGCACTCGCTTTGTCCAATCCGGCATTCAGACCGAACTCTCAGAATACGGCAAAAGAGAAGGAAAGACACTTCCTCGCTGATACTGTCGGAGCTGGTTACGCGTTACACGCGGTGTGATCAGATCGCCGAAAACTACTTCTTCGCGGCTTTTTCTTCCGCGCGGGCGCCGACGAGGATGCCGGTCATACCGTAGTTGCCCTCGTGACAGGCCGAGTCGAAGATCATGTGGCGGGAATCCTCGGTCTTGCCCATCTCAATGAGGACGGTCCAGGGCTTGGTCCACGTCTTCGGATCCTCGAAGGTGATTTCCCGCCGCAAATTGTTCGCATCCACGCGCCGGATGCGCTCCGTCATCTTGTACGTCTCAATGTTGGATCCGCGAAAACCCTGCTCGAAATTAGTAGTTTCGATGACCAGCGTGTCGCCTTCCCAGTGGCCCCGCGAGTCGCCCAGATAGAACTTGAGGCTGGCGGGAGCGTGCGGACGACCATCCATGAAGATGGTGCGATTCCCTCCGCCGGCGTGATCGTCCTCCATGTAGATCGCCAGGGATTTAGGAGACTGCACGATCTGCATCACCGTGCCCTGAGCAAAAAGGGTGTTCAGAGGGAGAAACGGCATCGGAACGCCGAGACATCGCGGCGATTGCGCGATGAATTCGGGGTTATCGTTCCCGCCTCCGCGGCCGAGACCTGGAGCGCCTGGACCTCGACCGGCTCCCCGGCCACCTCCCTGCCCCTGCGCACCCGCGGGCGTCCCTGCGACGAGGGGAGGAATCTTCCCATCCGGCGGATCGATAATCATGGAGGTCCGCTTGCTGGTCCTCAACACAGAGTTGAAGACAGCGTTATAGGCGCCGCTGACGTCCTGGGCGCCGGAGGAGCGGGCATTGCGCCCGGGATCCAGCCCTTTCTTCGCATCCGCAGCGGCGACTTCCGCGTCCGTCAGGAATTCCTTGCCGGCATTGGCCGCGGAGCGTTCCAGGGGCACGTCGGCCATTACGAACCAGGTGCCCTGCAGATCGGGATCCCCCCAGGGTGTGCGAAGTGAGGCTCCGGCTGATTTGGCGCTTTTTGCTTTGGACGCAGTTGCCGGGGTCTGGGCGAGCGCAAGAACGCCTGCGAGTGCACCCGCTACCACGGCCATGGATACTAGATATCGGCGGCGCATCGAAATACCTCTTCCTCGCGCCTATTATAGTGTAGAGATGCCACGACATGCGGATGGCAGGAGGGAGGTCTCGCACATGAGAGCTTGGGGCAAGGGCTGGACAATCTTTATTTCGGCCGCTGTAATGACGATCGCCGTGACGGCGGTGGTTCTCACCTTTGTCACGCAAAGCGCGGCGCAGGCCCCCGCTGCTGGCCGGGGTGTTTCGGCCCGTGTTGCCGGCAAACCCGACTTCAACGGAATTTGGGAGGCCAACAACACGGCGAATTGGGACCTCCAGACGCACTCGGCGCGTCCGATGGTGGCGCAACCTGGCCTGGTCCCCAACTCCCAAGTTCTGGCGGCACCGGTGCTCGGACTCGGCTCGATCGGCTGGGTCCCGGGAGGGCTCGGCGTGGTGGAGGGCGAGGAGATTCCGTACCTGCCGTGGGCTGCGGCGAGAAAGAAGGAGAACCTGGAACACTGGATGGATCGCGATCCGGAAATCAAGTGCTTCCAGCCCGGAGTGCCGCGCGCCATGTATATGCCGCACCCGTTTCAGATTATCCAGAGTGCGACCAAGATCAACATGGTGTTCGAATATGCGAACGCGCAGCGCACGATCCACCTGAACAAGATGGAGGACTATCCGAACGTGCTGTGGATGGGATACTCGGTCGGCCACTGGGAAGGAGATACGCTGGTCGTCAACGTGTCGGACTTCACGGACGCGACCTGGTTCGACCGGTCGGGGAATTTCCATAGCGACGCGCTGCACGTTGTGGAGCGGTACACTCCCATGGGCAAGGACGTCATTCGCTACGAAGCCACCATGGAGGACCCGCAGGTATTCACGCGGCCCTGGAAGATCAGCATGCCGCTCTATCGCCGGCTGGAGCCTAACGCCCAGCTCACCGATTTCCGGTGTGTCGAAATGGTGGAAGAGACCATGTATGGGCATCTTCGCAAGGAGCAGTTGGTCAAGCACTGGGAAGGCAACACCATGAACGTGGACATCACACGCAAGATCCCGCCGGGCGAAGCGGTCCACGAGCGTTATATATCGGGGAACCCGCCTCCTGCAAAATGACGGGCTGTGGGTAGTAAAATGATGATGATCGGGAGGTCAGTCGAAATGCGAGCCAGATTCACTGTTGGGGCCGTCATCGTAGCCGGTATTACGCTGCTTTTGTCGCCGTCGCCCGCGCGGGCGCATCATGCGTTCGCGGCGGAGTTTGACGAGAAGAAGCCGGTCAAGTTCGCGGACGCCACGGTTACGAAGGTTGAGTTGATCAACCCCCACAGTTGGATCCACGTCGACGTGAAGCAGGCCGATGGAACAGTGGTCAACTGGGCGATCGAGGCGGGGAGTCCGAACATCCTGCTGCGGCGAGGCATCACCAAGACCACGCTCAAGCAAGGGGACAAGATTGTCATCGACGGGTATCAGTCGAAGGACGGGTCTCACAGGGCAAACGGCCGCGACCTCACGCTGCCGAATGGACAACATCTGTTCCTGGGATCTTCGGGTCCGGGCGAAGGGGCTCCCTACGAAGTGCCGCGGCCCGGTGTGGACACGAAGTAGACTGACCCGCGAAATCGGGAATCCATCAACCTTATTGGCCTTCGGTGATCTCGACGGAGGCTGCCAATGATCGTGCGCGACCTTCTATGACTGCCAAGATCGCCAAAGCGCAAAGAAAGCCACCACCGGCAGCGGGGCTCCTGGTCCTGCTCAAGCCGTATCGCGCGCTCATCCTCTTACTTGTGGTCTTGACGATTGCAGGCAACGGGCTGAACCTGGCGGTGCCGAGAATTATCGCGCACGCCATCGACGCCTACACGCAGCAGACGTTCGTCCTCTCGGCCGTGGTTCTGCAATTCTTCTTAGTCGCGTTTTTCGTCTTTGCACTGACGTATCTGCAGAGCCTCGTGCAAACCTACGCTTCGGAGCGCGTGGCCCGGGATCTGCGCACCCGCGTGGCCGCGAAGATTTCGGGACAGTCCTACGCGTTCGTGGAACGAATCACGCCGGCCAAGCTTCTCACCAATCTGACGTCCGATATTGACGCCGTGAAGCTCTTCGTGTCCCAGGCGATCGCGTCGATTATTGCGTCGGTGTTCCTGATCGTGGGGGCGGGCATTCTCCTGCTCATGATCAACTGGCGTCTGGGGCTCAGCGTGCTCGCCATCGTCCCGGTGATCGCGATTACCTTTCAGCTGGTGTTGCGCAAGGTGCGGCCGCTGTTCCAGAAGGCTCAGGAGGCCATCGACTGGCTGAACCGGGTAATTAACGAAAGCATCCTGGGCGCGGCGCTCATCCGGCTGCTGAATGCGCAGCAGCTCGAGTACTCCAAGTTCATGGCTGCGAATACGGAAGCGAAGGATATCGGCTTGCGGATGTTGCGAATGTTCGCCGGCATGATCCCGATCATCACCCTTGCCGCCAATCTGGCGACGGTGACGATTCTCCTGGTAGGCGGGCGTTTTGTAATCGCCGGCAGCATGAGCCTGGGAGATTTCACCGCGTTTAACTCGTATCTGTTCATTCTGATTTTCCCGATCATCCTCATCGGATTCATGAGCAACGTGATCGCCCAGGCCAGCGCGTCCTTCATGCGGCTCGGCGTGATCTTGAACGCGCCCGAGGAACAGAAAACCGGCGGATTGGTTCAGGCTTTGCGGGGCGACATCGCTCTCCAGGATGTTTCGCTGGCGTTCGGCGAAAAAATGGCTCTGCGCAACGTCTCTCTGGCGGCCAAGGCCGGAACCCGGACCGCCATTATCGGTCCCACAGCGGCCGGGAAGACGCAGCTCCTGTATCTGCTGATCGGATTGTTGCAGCCCACGTCGGGCTCGGTCACCTACGACGGCGAGCCGATTGACGCCTACGACAAAGAAGCGCTGCACCAGCAGGTGGGCCTGGTGTTTCAGGACAGCGTGATGTTCAACCTGACTGTGCGGGAGAACATCGCGTTCAGCAACACCATTCGCGATACCGATATCGAGAAGGCGATCGCTACAGCCGAGCTCACCGACTTCATCGCGACCCTGCCGCAGGGGCTGGATACGCTGGTCTCCGAGCGTGGAACCAGTCTCTCAGGCGGGCAGAAGCAGCGCATCATGTTAGCCCGCGCTCTCGCGCTCAATCCGAGGGTGCTACTCCTCGACGATTTCACGGCGCGCGTGGATCCTTCGACGGAACACACCATTCTGAAGAACGTACGGGAGAACTATCCGGGCGTGACACTCATCTCGGTGACGCAGAAGATCGCGTCGGTGATGGATTACGACCAGATCATCGTTCTGATGGAGGGAGAGGTGCTGGCTACTGGAACGCACCAGCAATTGATGGAGGCATCGCCCGAATATGTCCAGCTCTTCCACTCGCAGCGCAGTACCAGCCACTATGAAATACACGCTTGATTCGGGCAAGACCCCGCAGCCGCCGGCAACGCTCCGCAGCGGGATCAAGCGATTCGCGCCGCTGGTGGTGGATGAAAAACGTTACCTGGTCATTGCGGTAGTTGCCATCACTCTCAGTTCGGTGGCGTCGCTGACGGGTCCCGTCCTGATCGCGCGCACCATCGACACCTACATTCGATTGAAGGATGCCACCGGGCTGCTGACCTCATCCTTACTGGTTCTGGCTGTATATGCCGCGGGCGTGGTGGCAAGTTACATCCAGATCCGAACCATGGGGGGAGTGGGACGCAGGATCTTGTTTCAAGTTCGAAACAACCTATTCCTCAAACTGCAGGATCTTCCGGTCGTATTCTTCAACCAGAACAAGGCAGGCGATCTGATCTCGCGGTTGAATAACGACACAGACAAGCTCAACCAGTTTGTCTCGCAGGCATTGATGCAGTTTGTAGGAAGCCTTTTCCTGATGACCGGCGCGGCCATCTTTCTGCTCAGCCTGAACATTCGCCTGGGAGCGGCGGCGCTTTTGCCCGCGCTGGGAGTGCTGATTTTCAGCCGCGCCAGTTCTTCGTGGATCAAGCGGAAGAACATGAAGAGCCTGCAAACGCTGGGCGGAATGAGTTCGGAAGTGCAGGAGAGCCTGAACAACTTCAAGGTGATCGTGGCCTTTAACCGGAGCGATTACTTCCGGGCGAAATTCAACACCGCCAACGAACAGAACTTCGCGGCTTCCATGACGGCGGGCTTCGCGAACGGCGTTCTGATGCCGCTGTACGGATTCGCCTCGCACCTCGCGCAGCTTCTGGTGGTGGCGTACGGGATCTATCTGATCGGAACAGGAGCGGTCACGCTCGGCCTGCTCATCGGATTTTTGCTGTACGTCAACAGCTTCTATGGCCCCATGCGGCAACTGGCCACGGTCTGGTCGTCGTTCCAACTGGCGCTGGCGGCGATGGACAGGATTGCCGAGGTGATGGGGCTGGAATCGGACATGCCGGTGATTGCCGCGGCTCCGGCGCAATCGGAATCGGTTCTGTGGTTCCGTCAAGTGGGTTTTCACTATCCTGGCGGGAGCGAGGTCCTGCGCGATGTCAGCTTCGAACTGGAAAAAGGAAAAGCGTACGCATTAGTGGGGCCCACGGGTGGCGGCAAGACCACCACGGCTTTGCTGATGGCCCGGCTGTACGATCCTTCGGAAGGATCGGTCCTGCTGAATGGCCGCGATATCCGCTCCTACACGCCTGAGGAGCGCGCCCGGAAGATTGGATTCATCCCACAGGAACCGTTCCTGTTCAGTGGCACCGTGCGGGAGAACGTTCTCTACGGCAACGACAAATACAAAGACTACTCCAGCGAAAAGTTGAGCGAAGTGCTGGAGGAAGCCAACCTTTCGAGGCTCCTCGCACGCTTCTCGGAAGGACTGGATACTAAAGTGGCCACCAGCGGGAACAGCATCAGCCTAGGGCAGAAGCAGCTGATCGCGTTCATGCGCGCCACCCTGCGGGAGCCGGAGTTGCTGATCCTGGACGAAGCGACGGCCAATATCGATACGGTCACCGAGGAACTATTGCAGGAGATTCTCAACAAGCTGCCCGCGGCGACCACCAAGGTGATCATCGCGCACCGCCTCAATACCATCGACAACGTGGACCAAATCTTCTTCGTGAACTCAGGAGAGATTACGCTGGCCGGCTCGATGGAACACGCCGTAGATATGCTGCTGCATGAGAAGCGGGAAAGTTAGCCTTAACGTGCGCTACCCCAGCACACAGACCGCGGCGTACTGGTACCGGAGTCTCCTATTGGTTCAGCACAACCAAATTTCCGCTAGTGCCGCGGAAATCATTCTGGATCACGAAGGCGATGCCGTCGGCTGGATCGACTTGCCCGGTGGCGTCGGACATGCGGAACCCAAAACTGACCGAAAACGGACTGGCGACATCGTAAACAGCCGGGGTCCAATGCAGCGCCAGCGGGCGGATCGCCTGCCAGCCATCCGCGCTTTTCAGGTTGGCGCGGAAGCTCTCGCTAAAGAGGCTCCTGTGCTAATCTAAGCCCAAGCGCCCAGCTTGCGCCCCCACCCCGAAGTTTGCCGACCACGTTCGTCCCCAAGAGAGTAGATCCGGGAGAAGTCGAACTGTGCCGGCCTTGTCTACGCAGAAGTCTCCTACCGCCGAATTGATCTGGTACCTGAACCTCAAGCTGGCTGCGCTCGGTCAGCCGACCGGGGACGGCACGGCGGAGCCCGGCTTCCTCCAGATCGCGCACCCACTGCTGCGCAGCTACGAAACCAAGGACCGCCTGCTGCGCGACCATCTGTGTCCAGCCGACACCCGGATTCAAACCTTCCTCAACGACTATCTCAACGGCGTTTGCCCGTCGGTTGTTCCGAGTATCCCGCGGCTGCCCGCGCGAACTCTGGTACTCGACCGCCCTGGACTGGCTCGGGTAATGTCGCTGCCGCCGAACTCGGCCAGCTTCTCCTCTCCTTTCTTGCGTTCTTATCGTGTCCCGCAGGGCATTCTGCACAACCCGCACAGCGACCGCCGGACGACCAAGGGTGTCTTTCATATCGCCGAGGGCGGGTTCCCAATCCCGGCCGATAAGCAGCCGGTTCCGATTCAGACTTTCGCTGCTCTACTTCGCGCGGCGCTGTCGCCCCCGGCGGACATCTTGACTGCCGTTCACTGCCGATCAACCACAACAAGCCAAGCTCTTCGCATCGCTGCTAATCCGTCCCTTGGTATGTCCCGCGACAGGAACCGATCACATGGCAAACGGCGCGAAAACCATGGAAATACGTTTCTTCGCGCCGGCCAGCCTGGTCAGCAATCTCGATTTTGTCGAGTCGATCTTCGGGAACGCGGGGGATCCGCACCTTCCCGAAAACGATGCAGCGCTCGACGTGATGCACTGGACAGGCCACACGGGCTGCGTGATTCTCGCGCCGCACCTGGTGGGGACGATGAAGAAAGCCGCGCTGGGCTTGCCGCACAAGCGCGACGCCACCGATCGGCAGATCCGCGACGGCATGTGCTGGGAAAGCGAAGACGAACCTTATAACGACGGGAATGCCTTCAAGATCTGCGCTCGCGACCATCGCGGCGTGATGGTAACCGTAATTGCCGACAATTACTACGGCTACTGCAAAAAGGAAGTCAAAACCCAGATCAGCTACGCGGCGAATCTGTACGGCCTGTGCGAGGAAGAACACGCCGGCGGCGCGATGGCCTTCGCGACCTATGTGCTCGGGCAGGATTTCGACGCGGGGCGGACGGTGAGCCTCAAGAAAGCGTCCTTCGAGCAAGGGATGGAGCTGCTCGGCGATATGGTCGAGCGCCGACCGGACGGCTATGCGATCGACCGGCGTTATCCGGAGATCTACTACGTTCCGGAGACGGCTGTGTTCAGCGTCCGCGACGGCCGCGTCGCTTGGGCGCACGCCGGGGGGCACGGCGGCAAATCCCACCAGCTGACGCTGCGCCCGAGTGCGACCTATGTTTTGCCTTCCGGCTTTCGGGTTCGTCTCGAGAAGCAAACCTTCGGCGCCAACTGGAGGCTGATCGGATCGCGCCCCCGCGGGACGCTGTGCCATAAGCCCTGCACGGTTTCCGGCGGAGGCAAGTCAGAAATCTCGAAGTCGATCGCCAATGCGTTGCTGAACGGTCCGGTCTTCGTGCGCGATTATCATCGCGACATGGACGAAGTGGGGGAGATCCTGAAGAAAGACTTCTCCATGATCTATAAACGCCGCGCTCCGGATGCCCGCATGCGGCGGCCCATTCTGAGCCTGGAGCGCACGCTCGGCTCGGTGATCCAATTGTTGACCCCGTCCACGGAATACACCGATGAATATAACGAGTGGCTGCGGCAACTACGCCAAACCGTGCGCCAGATCGTGTTTACGGTCAAGCGATATTATCGTCCGGAGTGGGGCGAGAATTGGCGCGAGCACTTTACGGTGGACCGGATCAACGGATTCCTGGGCCACGAGCTCAAGTTCGACAACCAGCCCCTGGTGAGCAATTATTTGCGGGTCGGCTACGACCCGGACGGATCGTGGCGGATCTACAAACTGCGGCCGGACTTCTATCCGGCCGAGAAAATCCAGATGGAAGACGACATCACCGCGTCGGTGGTCCTGCCCAGGTCGGCTCTCAACGACCTCGATCCTGAGTACGATCATCCCAGCGTCAAGCTGGTGAGCAATTGCGAGAGCCTGCTGTTCCAGCGCCCGGACGACGCCACGCATCGCGGCATGGACCGGCAGGCTGAGGCAGATATCGCCAGTTCCGATACGTTCCTTTCCAACTACGAACCGTTGACGCTCGATCAGGTGCGAGCCATGGTCGATCACGTGGTGGAGTTCGACCGCTACACCGAACCGATGAAACGATTGCTGGCGGACTTCAACGGAACGCACACCTACGTGGTTTCATCCGCGCATCCGCGCATGGTAAACGGCAAGCCTTCGCAGAATCCCCGCTATCTGCAGAAGCGGCCGGACCTCGAGTCGCCGCGCGAAAGCTATCTGGCGGAAGTCGCCGCACGCCTGGAGCGGGAGATTCCGTCTTCCCGGCCGGTCCATTTTCCGGTGAACGCGGTCCTGGCCGGACGCAGGAACAGCCCGCCTGATCCCGCGACCGGCGTGCCACCGCTGGCGGCCTACGGTCCGATTCACTATCAGGAATTGCCGGAGCTTTTCATGGAGTTCATTTCGAGCCTTACCGGAAAGTCTCCTGCTACGACCGGATTCGGGAGCGAGGGCGCTCTCACCAAAGGTCCCTTCAATGCTCTGTGGCCGGTGGTCGATCTCAACAACGCGCTGGTATCGTCGATTCTGACCGGCTATGCCGGCTTCACCACGTCCGCTGTGTGCATCGGCCCGAACATCCGTGTGGACCATGATGTGAGCCTGCTGGTGCCTGAGATCTGGTGCCGGATGCGAGTGGCGGAACGCGACCCGCAGTACTTGATCCACAACGGTTTCCTGGAGAAGGTCGATGATCTGTCGATAGACGACCGCACGGTGCTCGCCAGCCGGCTGGGCTACCGGATCACCTCGCTGTTTGTGGACCGCTTTCTCGGCCGGATTTTCGAAACGCCCGGCGCAGTGTTCACGCAGGAGATGCTGCGGCCCGAACTGCAAGACATGGGCTTGTTCACCGCCGGCGTGAATGCGATCGTGGAGTCGCAACGCCGTGTGGCCGCCAACTATTTTGAGGACGGGAGCGTTGAGGCGGCGTGCCCGCCATTGAAAGCGCTGCTGCACATCATGGCATGCGGTTCTTATGAAGGACAAGGGATAGGCGATCCGCGAATCCGCGCTCTGTTCACCCGTGAAAGCCTGCTGGCCAGCGACTGGTACCACGAACGCCTTCAGGTAAAACAATCGCGCGACATCGCACTGTGGCAGCGCCACCTGAGGTCCCTCGAAGAGTTCCGATCGGCTAATGAAGATGGCGGGTTTCCGGACGGATTGAATCTCGAAGAGCGGTTCACGCAAGCCCGAACGCAATTGGCCCGGGTGAGCGCCGATACGTATTTGGAGGAACTGGCAGGCACGATCGGGGCCGATCCCTTTCACGGACAGATGCCGTAAACTGTAGGAACAGCCAGGACCGTCGCAAGTCGCTCCGTCGCGCCTAACCCCGTCGTTTCTGTGGTCCCGGCGCGGAGAAGGAACACAAGACCGAAGGACGACGAGGAATGCAAGACATGGCACACCCGGCAATCGCGCGCGAAGCAAATTATGTTTTAACCCTGGAGGAGATCAGCAACCTCGCACAGGAGGGCGGAAAACCCGCGGAAACGCTGATGAACGTGGTGGCGCTGATTGCCCGGCGGTTTCAGACCGATGTGTGCTCGGCCTATCTGCTCGAGCCCGACCGGGCCAACCTGGTGCTGGCGGCGACCCTGGGACTGCGCCCGGAATGCATCGGCACTCTGCGCATGGCGACCCAGGAAGGTCTGGCCGGACTGGTGGCCGAGCAGGTTCGCCCGCTCGCGGTGGAACAGGTTAAACATCATCCACGTTTTAAATACTTTCGTGAAGCCGGAGAGGACGCGTATCAGTCCTTTTTAGGGGTCCCACTCATCGATCAAGGAGTTCTCCAGGGCGTTCTGGTGGTCCAGACCATGGAGCCACGCTTGTTCCGCGAGGACGAAATTCGTATGTTGGTGGACGCGGCCGCACAGGTCGCGCCTGTGGTTAGCGAAGCACGCACACTCGATCGGTTCATCGCTCCCGCGCAAGAGCGGCTGTGGTCTCTGGCCCGCAATCTGTGGTGGAGCTGGGACCACGAATCAACCAGCCTGTTTCGCGACCTGGACCCGGTGCGCTGGCGGCAGCTGAATCACAATCCCGTCGCATTACTGAACGAGATCCCGCTCGCGACGCTCGAACGCCGGGCGAGCGAGCTGGTGTTGCATGGCCGGATCAACTACGCGTATCGCCGCCAGCAGGAATACTTGCAGGCGGACCGCACCTGGGGTGCGACGCACGCGGGCGTCCTGCGACCGCATCCGGTGGCGTACTTTTCCGCCGAGTTTGGAATCCATGAATCGCTTCCGGTATATTCCGGCGGTCTGGGCGTGCTCGCCGGCGACCATATCAAGAGCGCCTCGGACCTGGACATCCCGCTCATCGGGATTGGCTTGTTTTACGGCCAAGGCTATTTCCGCCAGCACCTGGACAAGAATCGCTGGCAGCAGGAAGAGTATCTTCAAACCGACCTCAACCAGTTGCCCATGGAACTGGCGATCGGAACCAACGGCCAGCCGGTGAATGTGCAGATCGAGACGCGCGGCGGATCGATCCGGGCGAAAGTCTGGCGGCTGAAAGTGGGGCGCTGCGATTTACTCCTTCTGGATTCGAACGTCGAGGGAAACGCACCGGAAGATCGCGAACTCACGTCGCGGCTTTATGGCGGCGATGGCCGGGTCCGGATTCGCCAGGAGTTGCTGCTGGGCGTGGGAGGTTTTCGCGCCTTAAAAGCCATGGGGATCACTCCGAGCGTCCTGCACCTCAATGAAGGGCATAGCGGGTTCGCGGTGCTAGAAGCCATCCGGAGCCGGATGGAAGAAGAAGGTGTCGGCTTCCATCAGGCTGTACCGCGGGTATCACGCGAAGTGGCCTTCACCACGCACACTCCCGTGCCTGCCGGACATGACCGGTTTGACGGTGGCCTGATCGAAGAACATCTCGGCCCCCTGCGCGATGCACTGGGGCTATCGCATGACAGCCTGATGGGACTAGGGCGGGAGAATCCCAGCAATCCCGATGAGCAATTCTGCATGACAGTGCTCGGCTTGAGACTCGCGCGGCGCTCAAACGCGGTCTCGGCGCTGCACGGAGAAGTCTCGCGCGCGATGTGGACCGGGCTGTTCCCCGGCCAGACCGAGGACACGGTCCCGATCGGGCACATCACCAATGGCGTGCACGTGCCCACCTGGCTCGCGCCGCAAATGTTCCGCCTCTACGACCGCCATCTCGGCACGGGCTGGCACGAGCATAACGGTGAAGCACGCATTTGGGAAAGTATCGAGAATGTCGACGACGGCGAGCTCTGGGAAACGCACCTCAGCTTAAAAGCGCGGCTGCTGGAATTCGTGCGGCGCCGCGCGGTGGAACAAGCCGAGCGCAGAGGGGAATCCCCGGAACTACGCCGCAGGCTCAGCAGGATCCTGAGCCCCGATGTGCTGACCATCGGTTTCGCGCGCCGCTTCGCCACTTACAAAAGAGCCAACCTGATCCTGGCGGACATGGAAAGGCTGGCGTCCATGGTGAATGACCCCAACCGTCCGGTGCAGTTCGTCTTTGCCGGTAAGGCGCATCCCAAGGATGACCCAGGGAAGAGAGTCCTCCAGCAAATTGCGGAATTAACGCGCGATCCGATCGTGGGAGAACGCTTCGTCTTCGTCGAAGACTATGACATCAACGTCGGGCGGTTCTTCGTGCAAGGAGTTGACGTGTGGCTGAATAATCCACGACGCCCTCTGGAGGCGTCGGGCACCAGTGGCCAGAAAGTGGTGCTCAACGGCGGTCTGAATCTCTCGGTCCTGGACGGATGGTGGGCGGAGGCTTACGACAGCCTCAACGGATTCGCCATCGGAACGGGACGGACGCACTCCAGCATGAACGTCCACGATACGCGTGACGGCGAGGATCTGTATCGTGTGCTTCGCGAGCAGGTGATTCCGCTGTACTACCAGCGCGACCGCGACGGCCTGCCGCGCAACTGGATCAAACGCATGAAACGCACCATTCGCACGCTCGGCTGGCGTTTCAACGCGAACCGCATGGTGATGGATTACACGCTCAAATGCTACATCCCGGCAGCCGGCGGCACGTCGAGCGATATGCGCCGGACCGCGTAAGAAGCCGCGACGGCTACTTCTGAGCCTTATCGTCTTTGACGGGTCCTTGACCGCGAGACTTCCCGCTGCTGTCCCGAGAAGAGGCAACGGTCAAGAATGGACAGGCCACTGAACCGCAAAACAATCCTCATCGTCCACTTCCTGGCGTAAGTCTTTACGAAAGTCACTCTTCCAGGCGTTAGGTCCTGCTTCCCCAAGCAGGGCATTCCGCGGCAGGTGATGACGCCAGGACCAGGTACTCAAAACGATGCCCGCATTGCCTGCATTCGTATTCGTAGATCGGCATGAGCGAAGTGTATAAGAGTGCGGCCAAAAACACAAAGAGCGGCGCCCAATGCTTGAGAAGCCGGCGGCGGAATGTTGATACTATGTACCTGCTCGGATGGCGACAAAAACATCAGCGGCGGTTACAACGGACGCTTCCCTAGCCGCGCCGACCAGAACCCGTTACGTCGTGATCGCCTACGGCATGACGCTGTCTTTCATCACGTTCCTGGATCGCGCCGCCATTGGACAAGCCGCACCGCTGATCAGACGCGATCTGGGACTGACCGCCGTCGAGATGGGTTACATCTTCTCGGCATTCGGCTTGGCCTACGCGCTGCTTGAGATTCCCGCCGGGATGTATGGCGATTGGAAGGGTCCGCGGAAGGTCCTGACGCAAATCGTCGTCGCGTGGTCTGTGTTTACGATCGCTACCGGATGGGCATGGAACTTCATTTCGATGTGGACCACGCGCTTGCTCTTTGGCGCCGCGGAAGCCGGATGCTACCCGGGCCTCGCGCGTTTGTTCAGGACCTGGCTCCCGGTACGCGAGCGTCCGGTTGCGGAAGGCTTGAAAGCGGCGAGTGCGCGCCTGGGCGCCGCGGTCGCGCCTTCGTTGGTGGTTTTTCTCTATGCCTTCATGTCGTGGAAGAACGTGTTTCTTGCGCTCGGGCTAGTGGGATTTGCGTGGGCGGGCGCTTTCTACTGGTGGTTTCGCGATGCGCCGTCGCAACACGCCTCGGTTAATGCCATGGAACTGGCCATGATCCCGGTCGCGGACCAGGGTCATGGTCACGGAGGCGCGCCCTGGCGCGACTATATTGTTTCCCGAAGTCTGTGGATGCTCTGCGTGCAATGGTTTTGCCATTTTTACGGCTTCTACTTCTACATCACATGGCTTCCGACCTATCTGCAGGAAGCTCGCGGCGTGGATGTGACGCGAAGCGCCGTGTTGTCCGGCTTCCCGCTATTGATGGCCGCTCTGGGTAGTCTTGCCGGGGGCTGGGCCACTTCCGCTCTGATTCGCCGTTTCGACATGAGGCGGGCCCGAAAGATGGTCTGTTATGTTTCCTACGCGGGCGCGGCGATCCTGATGGTCCTGGCGATCCGGGCCGATTCCGTCATGGCCGCCATCGCGTTAATGAGCTTCTCGAGTTTCTCAGTCGAGCTCAGTGTTCCGGCGTCCTGGACCACTGCCATGGACCTGGGCGGCCGGCACGTGGGCGCTGTCTCCGGAGCGATGAACACCATCGGACAGTTGGGCGGAGTGGTCGCTCCCGCGGTGGTCGGATTCGTCGCGCAAGGCGGAAAACAGGGTTGGTCAGCGGCCTTATACACGGCGGCCGCGGTTTACGCCATCGGTTTTTTCTGCTGGCTGTTTCTCGATCCCGTGACGCCCTTGGACCGGAGCGCCCGCGCGTAACTTACTTTTCGACGGGCGCGCCCTGGGCCTGGCGACCCACCACCTGCGTCCTTTTGCGCAGTGGCACAGTGCGGGAGCCTCAAACCCCTTGCTAAACCAATGTGGAAAGGCATCCTAAGTGCACTTTCCAAGTCGTGATACCGTCAACCGAGTTGCCGCCTAGCGCCGATCTGGCTGGTAAAGAGCCGGTTTTCCACATCCACGGCGTCACGAAAATCTACCGGATGGGCGACGTGGAGGTGCACGCGCTTCGCGGCGTCGATCTGGATCTCTATGCCGGGGAATTCGTAGTCGTGCTGGGGCCGTCGGGGAGCGGGAAGTCGACACTGCTCAATATTCTGGGCGGACTGGACGTGCCCACCGCGGGAGAGGTCCATTATCTTGATCACCAGCTGACGGGCGCCGGAGACGCCGCTCTTACGCGCTTCCGCCGTGAGCATGTGGGGTTCGTCTTCCAGTTCTACAACCTGATCCCGAGCTTGACGGCTTTGGAAAATGTCGCGCTGGTCACCGAAATCGCGGATCACCCGATGGATCCGGCAGAAGCGCTGCGGATGGTGGACTTGGGGGAGCGCCTGCACCACTTTCCTTCGCAACTGTCGGGCGGCGAGCAACAGAGGGTGGCGATCGCGCGGGCCGTGGCGAAGCGGCCCGACATCCTGTTGTGCGACGAGCCCACGGGGGCTTTGGATTATCCGACGGGGAAGCTGGTGCTGGAGGTGCTTGAGCGGATCAACAGGGAACTGGGCACCATCGCGGTGGTGATCACCCACAACGCCGCAATTGCGGGAATGGCCGGCCGCGTCATTCGCGTGGGCAGCGGGCGGATCGTGGAGATCACCCGCAATGAACGGAGAATTTCCCCATCGGAGCTGAGTTGGTAACCATGACGGCGCTCCATCACAAACTGTTCCGTGACCTGAGCCGAATGACGGGTCAAATGGTCGCGATCACGGCCGTTCTGGCCTGCGGTATCGCGACCTACGTGACCATGCGGGCTTCCTATGACTCGCTGCTATTCGCCCGGTCGGAGTATTACTCCGAGTACCGGTTCGCGGATGTCTTCGCCCACGTGAAACGGGCGCCGGAGGCGCTGGCGCGGTCGATCGCGGAAATTCCCGGCGTGGCCGCGGTTCAAACCAGGATCGTGACCGATGTCACGCTCGATGTGCCCGGTCTGGAGGAGCCCGCCACGGCCCGGCTGGTCTCGATTCCGGCGCGCCGCGTTCCTCTTTTGAACGACCTGTTCCTACGGCAAGGCCGCTACATCGAAGCGGACCGCCGCGACGAAATCGTGATCAGCGAAGCTTTCGCGGCAGCCAACCAGCTGAAGACCGGCGACAGCGTGGATGCGGTAGTGAACGGCAAGTGGGAGCGGCTCCGCGTTGCCGGCATCGGGTTATCGCCGGAGTACCTGTATGAAGTGAAGCCGGGCGAGATTTTTCCCGACAATCGCCGGTTTGGCGTGCTCTGGATCAGCCGCGAAACTCTGGAAGCCGCGTTCGACATGAAGGAGTCGTTCAACGACCTGGCGCTCACGCTCTCGCAGGGCGCCAGCGAGCTAGAGGTAATCGAGCGCCTGGATCACTTACTCGAGCCCTACGGAGGGCTGGGAGCTTACGGACGTTCCGACCAGATCTCGTACCGGTTCATCGCCGATGAGTTGACGGAACTCCGCACCATGGGACTTATACTGCCAACGATATTCCTGGCGATTGTCGCGTTTCTTTTGCATGTGGTGATGTCGCGCCTGGTAGCCACGGAACGCAGCCAGATTGCCGTACTCAAGGCCTTCGGATACGGGCGGCTTGATATTGCCGGACACTACCTCAAGTTCGGGTTGCTGGCCGCGCTGCCGGGATCGGTGCTGGGAATCGCCGGGGGCTTGTGGCTTGGGTCATTGTTCACCGGCGTATACGCGCGCTATTTCCACTTTCCCGTGCTGAGACTACAGCCTAATTCATACCTGCTGCTGTCCGCCGTGGCTGTGGGAGCCGGCGCCGCATGCATCGGCGCTCTTTCAGCGGCACGAAGAGCCGTGGCGCTCGCGCCCGCCGAAGCGATGCGTCCGGAGTCGCCGGAGCAGTTCCGGGCAGGCGTGCTGGAACACAGCGGACTGATGACCTGGATTGCCCCGGCAACGCGGATGATCGTCCGCAATTTGTCGCGCCGTCCCTGGAAAGCTCTGGCGACTGCGCTGGGCATCGCGCTGGCGGTTTCGATCCTGGTGGTGGGCCGCTACACAATTGATTCAGTCAACTATCTGGTCGACCTTCAATTTCGAGTGATGCAGCGGGAAGACCTCACGATTGCGTTTCAGGAGCCGCGTCCGGAGCATGCCCGCTATGAATTGGCGCAGCTTCCTGGCGTGCTTCAGGTGGAAACATTTCGCGAGGTTCCGGCGCGGCTGCGCTTTGGCCACCGGTCGCGTAAAACGAGCATTCTCGGCACGACTCCCGAGGACACGCTGCGCCCTCTGCTCGACCGCAGTCTCACTCGGATTGAAGTTCCGGGTGAGGGGATCGTGCTGAACAGCCGGCTCGGTGAAATCCTGGGCGCGCCGCCCGGCAGTCAGATTCAGATCGAGGTGCTGGAAGGCGCCCGACCCGTCCGCGTGGTAACCGTCGCCGGATGGGTGGACCAGCCGATCGGACTGGGAACGTACATGCGGGCGGGCGCGCTGCACCGGATGATGCGCGAGGCGGGAACCATATCCGGCGCGCACCTCAAAGTGGATCCCAGACGAGCTGCGCGATTGTACAGCCTGTTGAAGCGCACGCCTTCGATCAGCGCGGTGGCGGTTAAAGAGGTAGCGCTCGCCAGCTTCTGGAAGTCCTACGGCGATACGATCTGGATCTCGACCACCATGCTGGTGGGATTTGCGAGTGTGATCGCTTTTGGAATCGTCTACAACGGCTTACGGATCGCCCTCTCGGAGCGCGGCCACGAACTCGCCAGCCTGCGCGTCCTGGGCTACACGCGGGCTGAAATCGGGCGGATCTTGCTGGGCGAGCAAGGGCTCCTTTTGGTGCTGGCGATTCCGTTCGGCTTGGCCCTCGGCTATGCGCTTTCCTTCCTCACTTCGCACGCCCTGGCGCGCGACCTGATCCGGTTGCCCTTAGTCATCGGACCCGTCTCCTACACGTACGCGGGCGGAATCGTGGTGGCCGCGGGCCTGCTATCGGGTCTGGTGGTGATCCAACGGCTCGCGCATATGGATTTAACCGAGGTGCTCAAGTCCAGGGAATGAGGCTTTCATGAAACGCATCATCAAAAGATTGTTCGGATCGGTCGTCGTCCTCGGGCTAGTGGGCTTGGTCGCGTGGACGCTTCGGCAAAAATCGCTGGTGGTCGAAACCGGACGGGTGGCGCGCGGCCGCATGCAGGTGACCATCGACGAAGACGGACAAACTCGCGCGCACGACCGGTTTACGCTGGCTGCGCCCATCTCCGGCCGCCTTTCCCGGATTAAACTGCACGAAGGCGATGCGGTCAGCCCTCAAACCGTTATCGCCACCATTAGCCCTTTGCCGATCGATGCGCGTGAAGTGGCGCGAACCAAGGCGGAAATCGAATCGCTGGAAGCGCTGAGGAAGGAAGCGCTCCAGTATGTGGAACGCGCGGAAGCGGATCACGAGCAGACGCAACGGGACGTGGTGCGGTATACGGATCTTCAACGCCAGGATATGGTGTCGAGGCAGACTCTGGAGCAAGCTCAGACTGCGGACAAGCGGGCCGCGAAAGAGGTAGCCGGGGCGCGTTTCAAAGTTCAGTCGGCCGAAGCCGAGATCGCCCGCGCACGGGCTGGTCTGATCTCGATCGAGGAGACTCACGAAAAGAGCGGCAGGATTGTCGAGTTGCGATCCCCCGTGGCCTCGCGGATTCTGCGGATACTGGAGCCGAGCGAGCACGTTGTGACTGCCGGAACCCCGGTGGTGAGCCTAAGCAATCCCAGCAAGATCGAGATCGTCATCGATCTGCTGTCCACGGATGCGGTAAAAGTTAAGCCGGGCGCAGCCGTCAGCATCGAGGGCTGGGGAGGGCCGAAGGCGTTACGCGCGCGCGTCCGCATGGTAGAACCGTACGGATTCACGAAAGTGTCCGCACTCGGCATCGAGGAACAGCGCGTGAATGTGATCGCCGATTTCCTCGATCCGCCCGCGGGCTTAGGCGACGGCTATCGCGTGGAAGCACGTATCGTGATCTGGGAGATTCCCGACGTGCTGATCGCCCCGGGCAGCGCGCTCTTCCGCGATGGGGAGAACTGGAACGTCTTTGTCGTGGATGGCGGTCGGGCTCGCCGAAGAACGGTGGAAGTGGGACACCGGAATGCACTCGAGACCGAGATCATCCGGGGCCTGAATCCAGGGGAGGCAGTGATCCTGCACCCGCCTAACGATCTGAAGGAAGGCATCGCAGTCACCGCCAGGTGAGCGCTGGTCACCTAATTCTCCACGGGCACGCCCCTGGCGGCGCCTTTCTCATTTGGAGGCTTTCTGTAAACTCTTGTAATAGGCGTCAATCGGCTGGAACGGACCGAAGTGATGCTGTTCGATCGAAAACGAGTCCGCATAGGGACCATAGCTGGTATCGACGGGCTTCTTCGACCTGTCGGGATAGTCCCGATCCAGCCCGCTCATCTCGGGGCGCGGCTTTGAGTTGATGAACGCCGCGACGTCAAAGGCCTGGTCGTCATCCAGATTCGCGGCGCCCAGAGGCATCTTGGCTTTGATGAATCGGGCAGCGGTCAGGACGCGATGCAGACCCGCTCCGTCGTTGAAGCTGTTGGGTCCCCACAAGGGCGGGAATACGTAACCATAAACGAGATTGCCTGTAGCCGGCAGTCCCTGGCCGTCGTTCTGGTGGCAGGCCGCGCAGCGCTGCTCGAATACGCGCTGGCCGGCTTCCAGATTGGCCGCGCGGTTGGGGGTCTTGAAGGCCGGTGACTCGTGCGCCTTGCGTTGGGCGGCGCCGGTAGCCGCGTCCTGGTCGCCCAGAAATCGCAGATAGGAAACCATGGCGATCATCTCGGGGCTATTCTCGGCCAGCGCGCGACCGTTCATGCTGCGCGTCATGCAGCCGTTGATGCGGTCCTGGATGGTTTCGTTTCCGCCACTGCGGGGCGAGATCCTGGGGTAGCGGCTCATGGCCGCGGTCAGACTCAGGTTGCCTGGCTCGACACCGGCTCCGATGTGGCAAGAAGCGCATGCCAGCCGGCTGTCGGTGAACCGCATCTTGGGGTCGGCGACGTCCGGACCCAGCAATTCGGTGGTCTGTGTAATGAGCCGCTTCCCATATTCCTCGGTGACATTGACGGAACTACCGGCCGCGCCTGTGCGCTCCGGGATGAGAGAGCCGCGCCCCCAAGCGAGAGTTGCCGCCACGGTGATCACACCGATCGCGCCGCACAAAACGAGAACCGTGGCGCTACCGCGTGTGCTTTGGCTCATGGTCCTTGTCATAGCTTTGCACATCCGCGAGAAACCGGTATTTGGGACGTTCGATCCACGCTCGAAGCCTCGCCGAGGCGATCCAAGCGACCAAGAACACGACGGCGAATACCAAGGCGAGCAGCACGATGACGTCCATGAGCGAGACCGTCATTGTCATTGGCATGGTCATCACGATCAGTTGGCTCCCTGGAAGAACCCACGCACAAAATACGCTGCCGCGGACAGTTCGGCTTCCGATAACTGACTGGTCCACGGAGCCATTGGGGTGCCCTCCACTCCATTTCTCAGTGCACGCAGGCTGGCGGCCAGGCTCGGGCGCTGGGTTCGGAAATTCGTCGGCGCGATGGGAAACTGACCCGCGGCCGATCCGTCCCCGGCCCCGTTCTCCCCGTGACATTGAGCGCAGTGAGCCGCATAAACGCGAGATCCGAGCGCGAGCACATCCTGAGGCAAAGTCGGTTCCGGTTGCGCCGCGTGAAACCCGCGCACGATCTGCGCCAGAGCGGACAAATCCTGGACTGGAAGATCGCGCCACGCTGGCATCGCCGTTCCCACACTCCCGTTCCAGAGCGAAGAGGCCAGGCGGTCCAGGGTGTACTCGTGTTCGGACAAGTTCTCGGGACGCGGATGCAATCCGGCCGCGCCTGGTCCATTTCCTTGGCCGCTAATCCCGTGGCAACCACCGCAGTCGCGGGAATAAAGCTGCTGGCCACGGGTCAAGTCGCCAGACGAACTCAGCTTCGGGTAGTCTCCCTGGCGGCGAGCCATGGAAGGACTTGCATTCAAAACGGGCGAGCCAAACCCGAATCGTTTCTCATCGTCGGAACAGTTGCACGCCGCACGGGCGCGCGCCTCTCCTTCCGGTCCCGCAAGTGCACGGTCCCGGCCTAGAGTTTCCAGGTAGGCGAGCAAGTCCTGAGCGTCCTGCCTGGGTCGATCCGGAGCGCCGTCGAACAACCAGGAGAAGGCCGGCATAACCGAATCCGCCACTAACGCCCGCGGCGCATAGAGATGGGAGAGCTGCCAATCGGCGGAGCGCACCGACCCTTCGCGCGATAGGTCGGGGCCGATCCGGCGGGTGCCCCAAAGATGCGGGTAATCGAAGATCGTCTCCCAAGCCAAGGTAGCGGCGCCGAACCGTGCGACGTCACCGGGCAAGTAGCGGATTTGCTGGGTGTGGCAATAGGCGCACCCCTCCCGGGCGTAGACCGTACGCCCGCGTTTTTCGCTCGCGGTCAGCGCCAGAGGATGATCGGGAGATGTGCCGCGGATCTGCTGTTCGAGTACGCGGCCGGGCCAGACACCCAGCAGCAGTACCGACATCGCGAAGAATCCCAGCCCGGCCACGCCGCCCACCAGGTAGGACATCCGGAGGAGGCGCTTCATAACGGCTCCGAAAACACCGGCGCGATTTCTTTAATTGGCTCGAGTCCGACGGTGTCGCGAATTGCGAGCAGGCCGCCGCCCCGATCGCCGGTGGTCAATCCGATCAACAGCGTGACGAACCCGGCCCCGATAGGCACGAACGTAAGCGTGCGTATCAGCCAAAACGGCTGCGCGGCTCGGACCGATTCGATCCACGGCGCGGACGTTTGCCATAGGCGGGCCTCCGCCAGGCCCGCTACAGTTAAATCGGAAACCATGACGACGACACCGGCGGCCAGCAGCCAGTACGACCAGCCGAGCATCATCGGGTTATAGCGCGCCCAGGGAATCCTCTGCCAGACGTGAATCAATCCGCCCGCTGCCGAGAAGCTGGCAAATCCCAGCATGGCCAGATGCGAATGGCCGACCACCCAATCCGAAAAATGGACGCTCTGATTGACGGCCATCTGAGCCTGCACCGAGCCCTGGATACTCACAATCAGATAGAACACGGTTCCGGTGCTCACGAAGCGCAGGGCCACGTCGCGCGGGAACCAACCCGCCCCTCGCAGAGACAGGAGCAGATTCGCGACGACCAGGACAACGTCCACGCCAAGAAGGGTTGAGGCGGTGATAGCCCCGATCTGAGCGCTCATCGGAATCACCGAGAAGATGTAGTGGTGCGTGCCGTTCAACGGATACAGGAAGAATAGCAGCCAGAACCCCAGCATCGACAAAAAGTGGCTGAAGATCGGCCGTCGCGTCGCGGCGGGAATCACAAAATAGAGGATGGCCAAAGCGAGAGGTGTGACGAACAGACCGATCGCGTCATGAATCCAGAGTCCGCTGAAGGCGGCGCCGCGGGCTCCGGGAATCAGCTCCGGGACGAAGTTCCCCATCGGGTAGGCCAGCAGCGTAAACACCAGCCCGCCGATGATGTACCAGCTTGAGACGTACAGGTCTTCCAAACCTCGCGAAAAAAACGGCGGCAGGAACTGGACGATCGCCAGCACCAGGGCCAGAACGACGAAGACATCGATCACCAGCGGAAACTCGGCCCACTCGAGCGGCTGGCTGAAACCGGCCAGCACCAGCACCCAGCCGGGCGCGACCACCGCAAAATTCCACAACCCGAACATCCATTGCCCGAGCCGTGCGCTGGTGACAGACCGGCCGGTGAGGATCGGCACGGCATGATAGAGAAACGCGAAGAACGCATTGCCGAGCCACCCCAGCATGATTCCCTGCGTGTGGTCGTAACGGAGCCGGCCCCAGCTCAGCCAAGCCCCGTGTCCGCCGGCCAAATCCGGGATGAGCAGCTCGATCGACGCCAGCACACCGAAACCCACCGAGATCAGCAGCGTTATGAGGGCAGCCAATCCGTGCGCATATACCAGCCGGGTTTCAACAGGTGGCGAGCCGGCTGGAGGGGGACTCTCATTCATGGAACTTGTTATTATCGAACAACTAATCGTGGTCCGCTGAAAGGAACTCTTCTATGAAGAAATCGATCCTTGCCGTAATCGCTCTGGTGCTGGTACTCGTGTTCGCAGCCGTCTCGCAAACTCCCGCAGGTCCGAAGCACCACGTGGTATTCCAGTTGAGCGAGCCGGAGGGGGCCGCCTGGGGTTCGCTCATCATCCACGTCAACAATATGCGCGACGCTCTTGCGAAAGACGGCGGCTCGGAGGTGGAGGTAGTGTTCTTTGCGGCCGGTCTGAATATGCTCCGGAAAACCAACACCGCCTACGAGGCGCGTTTGAAACAATTGGCTGACGCAGGAGTGACTCTCTCAGCTTGTCAGAACGCGATGCGCCTCATGAATGTAAAGACTGAGGATCTCTTCCCCTTCGCCTCTCAGGTGGACTCAGGCGTCGCGGAACTCGCCCGCAAGCAAGAAGCAGGCTGGGCGTACATTCACTAGCGGACAGGTCCACAGCAGCTGCGTAAAGAACTACAGCGTTTCGCTGGGCGGGGCGGGAGGATCCAGAGGCAGCACTTCGAAATTATCCGGCGTGAACACGACCACCCGGACTTGGCCGCTCTTCCCGATTGGCCCGATGGGCTTGCCATTCAACCGAACCTCAAGACCACCGGCGTTGCCGACGGTCATGCGGGCGGCTTCGACACCAGTGAGCGTCTTGGTCTGGCTAGGCTCAAGGAACCCGGAGAAAAGCCGCTTGCCTTCGCTGGTGATCGAGAGCCAGGTTTTTTCCGTGGCAGAAAGATTCAGAACCACTTGATTGATTCCGTCCACGATTTGCGTTTGCGCCTCCGCGGTTACCTGAACCGTGGCGTTCTGAGCAGGCGACGCATTCCGCGAAACCGGCTGGGACACGGGCTGGACGACGGTGGGCAGCGGGCGTGGCTTCGCGGCCGCCACTCCAGCCGGCCGGATCCACCAGGCGTAAAAGCCCGAACAAGCCAGCAGCGCCCCCGCGAGTCCGGTCACTGACACGCCGAGTTTGGCGCTGGCAAAGTAGCGGCGGTTGGAGTCGGCGACAATCGGGTCCAGCGGACGGACCGGAGATTGCGCCAGGATTCCCGGTACGGCAGGTTCCTCCGCGGCAGCAGCCAGAGCCTCGATGCCAAGCCGGATCTCGGAGTCTTTCACTCCCACGATCGCGGCGTACTGCTTAACGAAATTCTTATAGAAGAACGTCCCAGGCAGGCTTTTAACGTCGTCGTCTTCGATCGCGCGTAAGTACTGCTGCGTGAGACAGAGTTCTTCCGCGATCTCAGCTACCGCGCGGCCTTGGCGCTCGCGTGCGCTCCGGAGAATTCTTCCTACGGAGTTCATGACTACCTTATACTTTCGGTTTTGACGCTCTTGGACTTTAACCCGGAGGTACTATAATACAGCATTCCGTGAATTTGTCCGAAAAAAAGTTCAACGTAGTCGTGGGGGTAGTCATCGCCAATTGGAACCGCAAGGAATTGCTTCGGGCGTGCCTGGATTCTCTGGCCCACCAGCATCACGGATCCTTTGAAGTGGTCGTTGTAGACAACGGTTCCTCGGATGGCTCCGCCGCTCTTGTGGAAGAAATGGCGAAGACTTATCCCGTCCGGTTGCGGCTGATCGCCAACTCGGCCAATGCGGGCTTCTGCGCCGCCAATAACCAGGGAATTTTCGCCATCGACACCGAGATGGTGGCTCTGCTCAACAATGACGCGGAAGCCGAACCGGGCTGGCTGGAGGCTCTGGAACGGGCCATTCGGCAATCCGAGGACGTCGGAATGGCCGCCTCCAAGATCCTGGTATGGGAAGACCCCACCCGGATCGACAAATGCGGCCATCTGATGTATCCCGATGGCCAAAACCGTGGTCGAGGCTCCGGCCAGACGGACCGGGGCCAGTTTAACCGCCCCGAAGAGGTCCTGTGGCCGGACGGCTGCGCCGCCATGTATCGCCGTGCGATGCTAGAGGACATTGGCGGGTTCGACGAGGATTTTTTCGCATACGCCGACGACGCCGAATTGGGCCTGCGGGCCCGCTGGGCTGGGTGGCGATGTTTGTATGCCCCCGACGCGGTGGTGCGGCATCATCGGGGCGCCACCCTGGGGCTCGGATCCGCCCGCCGGCTGACGCTGATTGAACGCAATCGCGTTCTGCTGGCGGTGAAACTGTTTCCTTGGAGTTTGCTGTGGGCGAACGGGGCCTTCCTGTTGGCGAGGATCGGGGCGGGAATGTGGGCGGCGGTCCGCAACCGGGGAGAGATGCGCCACTATCCGGGAATGGGCGGGAAGTTCACGGCGGCCCTGGCGCTCCTGCGCGGAACGGCACAGGCGGTTCCGCGGATTCCGGGCATGCTGCGCAAGCGGCGAGCCTGGCGCGAGAAGCAACGACTGACCGGCCGGCAAATCCGCAAACTGTTGCTGTCGAACCGGATCGGCCTGCGGGAGCTTTCCGAATCGGCGAACTAAGCCAGAGTTCCGAGGAACGGTGTGCGGCCTGCGGACACACCGAAATCCGCGAACTGTTCGCGGCCACGGACCGCCTGTACGGCTCCACCGACCGTGTGTTCCAGGTGGTCGAGTGCGCGTCATGTCGCTTGATTCGTTTACACCCGATGCCCGCGCCGGAGGAACTCGAGCAGTTTTATCCGCCCGGCTACTGGTACGTGCCGGAGCCCGCCGCAGTCGACCGGCTGGAGCAGCGGTATCGCCGCTTCGTCCTGCGGGATCATCTGCACTTCGTCGAACGGGCGCTAAGGGAATCCGAGGCCAAAGGAATCATCGCGGACGCCGGCTGCGGCGGCGGGCTTTTTCTGCAAATGCTGGCGGAGCGCGGCGTCGTCGAGCGCACGGGTCCCGTGGCGGGCCTCGACTTTTCCATCGATGCGGCCCACGCGGCCTGGTGGCGGGCGGGAGTTCCGGCGGTGTGCGGAACGCTTTCGCAGGCGCCCTTCGCTCCCGGCAGTTGCGCCGCCGTCACCATGTTTCACGTCCTGGAACACCTCTACGATCCGGGCAGCTACCTGCGTGCGGCTCACGAATTGCTGGTGCCCGATGGACGCTTGATCGTGCAGGTGCCCAACGCCGCCTGCTGGCAATTCCTGCTGCTGGGCGAGCGCTGGAGCGGTGTCGACGTCCCTCGTCATCTCACCGATTTCCGCGCCTCCGATCTGGACCGGCTGCTGGAGAGCTGCGGGTTCGAGGTTCTGCGGCACAAGCATTTTTCCCTGCGTGACAATCCGGCGGGATTGGCCACCAGCCTCGCGCCTCAGCTCGATCCGATGGCCCGGCGAATCCGGCGGATCGCCGAAACGCCCCGGAAACGGCTGTGGAAGGACCTGCTGTACACCGCGATGGTGGCTGCGTCAGTTCCGTTCACGCTGCTTGAGGCAGTATGCCGCGCCGGATCGACCATCATGATCGAGGCCCGTAAAAAAACGTGAAGCACGCAAAAAATCGTGATCTACGATAGCCTGCGATCCCTGCTGCCCGGCTTCCTTGCCCGCTACGTGATGCATTTCGAGGCGGCCATCGAGGACGCGGTGTCGAAGTTCGCGAAAGCATTGCCGCGCGGAGCCCGCGTACTGGACGCGGGGGCCGGCGAGACCGCCCACAAGCATTACTTCAGCGCTCAGCGATACTGCGGGCTGGATCTGGGCATCGGCGATCAGGATTGGGACTACTCGCAGCTCGATGTGCTGGGCAATCTGGAGACTCTTCCCTTCCCCGACCGAACCTTCGACGCGGCCATCAACATCGTCACGCTGGAACACGTGCTGCACCCGGAGCGTGTAATCTGCGAGCTCGGCCGCGTGCTGGCTCCCGGCGGACGATTCCTGCTGGTCGCGCCCTTGCAGTGGGAGGAGCACCAGCAACCCCACGACTACGGACGATTCACGCGCTTTGCGCTCGATCACCTGCTGCGGCAGGCCGGGTTTACAGAAATTTCGATCCAGCCCGTGGGCGGCATTTTCCGGCTGATCTCGCGGCGGCTGCTGAACGCCTTACAATTCTTTCCCGGGCCGCTGATGTTGGTGGCGGCGGTATTCTTCGCGCCCCCGGCATTGGTCCTGCCGCTGCTCGACCCCCTGGACCGGGACAGGTCTTTTACACTGGGATATATATGTTCCGCGCGCAAGCCTTCCTGATTTTGTTGCCCACCTTGGTTTCCGCCGCCGGCGTTTCCGGCAGTTCAGCGCTCGAGTTCACCCGTCATGCCGTGGCCTTCGGCCCGCGCCCGTCGGGCTCGGAGGCGATTCACCAGTTGCAGGCTTACATCTTGACGCAGCTCAAGACGTGCAAGTGCCAGGTGACCGAAGATGCGTTCACCCCGCAGACTCCCAAAGGTCCCATCGCGATGAAGAACATCCTCGCCAAGTTCGCCGGCAAAAGCGGGAAGGCCGTCGTCATCACCGGGCATTACGATACCAAGCTGTTTCCGGGCCGGAAGTTCGTGGGCGCAAGCGACGGCGGATCGTCCGCGGGACTGCTGTTGGAGCTGGCCCGCGTGTTGGCCGGCCAACCGCGCACCGACGACGTCTACCTGGTCTGGCTGGACGGCGAAGAGGCGGTACGTACTGAGTGGGCGGGCGAGGACAATCTCTACGGCAGCCGGCACCTGGCCGAACGCTGGTCCAAGGACGGCACCGCCGCGAAGATCAAAGGACTGATCAACGTCGACATGATCGGCGACAAGCATCTGAACCTAAAGCAGGAGCAGAATTCGAACGCGAAGCTGCGTCAGCTGGTGTGGCGTAGTGCGTCGGAGCTGGGCTACAAGGCCTACTTCTGGGATCAGGACATCACGATCGAAGACGATCACATCCCGTTCCTCAAGGCGGGCATCCCGGCCCTGGATCTGATCGATTTCGACTATGATCCGTGGCACACCGACGAGGACACCATGGACAAGCTCAGCGCGCAGAGCCTGGAGATCGTGGGGACCGTGGTGCTGGACGTGATCCAGAAGCTCGAGAGGCAGTAAATCTTTGTGGGGCAGGTCTCCAGACCTGCGGCGGGCGTCCACGCCCGCCATATCGAGCCGGACCTAGAGGTCCGGCGCAGACGTGGACGTCTGCCCCACTTTCAGCCCCGCAGATCGCGACCCGTCATCTCTTTGGGCTGCGCGACGTGCAGCATTCCCAGAACCGTCGGCGCGATATCCTGCAACGCTCCGTCGGAGCGAAGCGGACGCTTCTCTTCATCCACCACGATGAACGGGACCGGGTTCGTAGTGTGATAGGTGTGCGGACCCTTGGTGACCGGATCGATCATGGTTTCGGCGTTGCCGTGATCGGCGGTGATGATCCAGCGGCCTCCGGCGCGGCGAAGAGCCGAGTAGATTCGCCCGAGGCAGGTGTCCACGACCTCGACGGCGCGCACCGTCGGCTCCATCTTTCCCGAGTGCCCCACCATATCGGCATTGGCGAAATTCATCACGATGATGTCGAATCCCTTGCCTTCGATCGCCTTGATCACCACTTCCGTGATGCCTTCGGCGCTCATCTCGGGCTTTAGATCGTACGTCGCGACCTTGGGAGAAGGAACCAGCTCCCGCTCCTCACCAGGATAGGGTTTTTCGTTCCCGCCGTTGAAGAAGTAAGTGACGTGCGCGTACTTCTCGGTCTCCGCGACGCGCAGGTTTTTCCAATGCTCGGCTGCCATGACGTTGGCCAGGATGTTATTGGGATGCTCGCGCGCCAGCACGAACGGCACCGGGAGAGCCTTGTCGTACCGCGTCATGGTTGTGAAATGCAACTTCAGGCTCGATTCGACCAGTGCCTGGGTCATCTCACGTCCGCGGTCGGCGCGGTAGTTGAAGAACACACACGCATCGCCTTCGCGGATCAACCCGACAGGTTCATTGCGGGTGTCGACGATCGTGACGGGCTCGATGAACTCGTCCGTGACCCCGTGCTCGTAAGATCGCTTTGCCGCCGCAGCCGGGTTGGTCGCTTTCTCGCCCAAGCCGCTGACCATCGCGCCTTTGGCGCGCTCGATCCGCTCCCAGCGTTTATCACGATCCATCGCATAATACCGGCCGACGACGGTGGCGATGCGGCCCACACCGATGCGGCGGATCTCGCGCTGGAGTGCTTCGAGGAATCCAGCGCCACTCTCGGGCGGCGTATCGCGGCCGTCCATGAAGCAGTGAATCGCCACATCGGCGACGCCTTCGCGCTTGGCCATTTCCAGCAGCGCGTACAGGTGCGTGTTCATGGAGTGCACGCCACCGTCGCTGAGCAGGCCCATCAAGTGAAGCCGCCGCCCGCGGGCATGGTGCATGGCTGCAAGCAGCGTCGGGTCACGGAAGAAGTCGCCTGAGGCGATCATCAGATCCAGGCGGGTGACATCCATATGGATGATGCGGCCCGCACCGATGTTCAGATGTCCCACCTCGCTGTTTCCCATCTGGCCGTCGGGTAGTCCGACAAAGGGCCCCGAGGTGTGAACCAGGGTATTCGGATAATCGCGAATCAGAGCATCGTAGTTGGGCTTGCGCGCGGCCGCGATCGCGTTGCCTTCCGTCGCGGACGAGAAGCCCCAGCCGTCGAGGATGGTCAGCACCAGCGGGCGGCCAGCCATTTTAGGATTCACTGACGGAATGCCTTGCGGCCCGCATAGCGCGCGGCCGAGCCCAGATCCTCTTCGATTCGCAACAGCTGGTTGTACTTGGCGATCCGGTCGGTGCGGCTGGCCGAACCCGTCTTGATCTGGCCCGCGCCGGTGGCTACGGCCAAGTCGGCGATAAAGGTGTCTTCGGTTTCACCCGACCGGTGCGACATCATCGCCGTATAGCCCGCATTGGAGGCCAGTTCCATGGCTTCCAAGGTCTCGGTCAGCGTTCCGATCTGGTTCACCTTGACCAGGATCGAATTTGCAACGCCACGCTCGATGCCGAGCTGCAGGCGCGCCGAATTGGTGACAAACAGGTCGTCCCCGACGAGCTGAATCTTCTTCCCCAGCGAGTCGGTGAGCATCTTCCAGCCGTCCCAATCGTCTTCGGCCATGCCGTCTTCAATGGAGATAATCGGATACTGGCGAACCCAATTGGCATAGAACTCGGCCATCTGCTGGGAGGTGCGCTCGCTCTTGTCGGATTTCTTGAAGATGTATTTCTTTTTGTCTTTGTCGTAGAACTCGCTGGCGGCCGGGTCGAGCGCGATGCCGATCTGATCGCCGGGCGTATATCCGGCCAGCGTGATCGCTTCGAGTACTACTTCGAGCGCCTCTTGGTTCGACTTGAGATTGGGCGCGAAGCCGCCTTCGTCGCCGACCGAGGTCGAATAGCCGCGCTTCTTCAGTACGCCCTTGAGCGTGTGAAACACCTCGGCGCCCCAGCGCAACGCTTCCGAGAATCGGTCCGCGCCGTACGGAGCGATCATGAATTCCTGGGGATCCACGCTGTTGTCAGCGTGCGCCCCGCCGTTCAGGATGTTCATCATCGGCACAGGCAGCAGGCATGCATTCACTCCACCCAGGTAGCGATAGAGCGGCGTCTGCTGGGATACTGCGGACGCTCGTGCGACCGCCATCGAGACGGCCAGGATCGCGTTGGCGCCCAGACGCGCTTTGTTCGGAGTGCCATCGAGCGAGAGCATCAGGCGATCGATCTGCGCCTGCCGTTCGGCGTCGGCGCCGAGCAGCGCGGGGGCGATGTGCTGCGCGATATTCCTCACGGCGTTGTGAGTGCCCTTGCCGAGATAACGGGATTTATCGCCGTCCCGCAGCTCGACGGCTTCGTGCTCGCCGGTGGATGCGCCGGAGGGGACCGCCGCCCGGCCCATGCTGCCGTCGGCGAGCCAGACATCCGCTTCAACCGTAGGGTTGCCGCGAGAATCGAGAATTTCGCGGCCAATGATTTTGGTGATTTCCATAGGGACGAATCTTTAGCTTACGGCAAGCGGGTAGAATAGGGAAAGAGCGATGAAAGTCCGCGTCAACATCTATCAGGACGAAGACGGAATGTACATTGCCGAATGTCCCTCTATCCCGGGCTGCGTGAGCCAGGGAGCGTCCGAACGGGAAGCCAAGTCCAACATCGCGGACGCGATCCGGGAGTGCCTTGCCGTACGCGCCGAAATGGGCCTTCCATTAGCTGTCACCACGCATGAGGTCGAAGTGACCGTCTGATGCGGCCGCGCAAAGTCGGCTGACAGGTGGTACGGCTACTAGTGGGGCAGGTCTCCAGACCTGCGGCGGGCTTTCAGCCCGCCTGTGCTAAGCGGGACTAAAAGTCCCGCGCGGGCGTGGACGCCCGCCCCACGGTTTATCGAGCGCCTTGCATGACCTGGCGCTTCCACAGATCCCACGCGCGGCCGTAAGGATCGGGATCCTCGGCGCGCTTCTTCACCTCGCCCTCGTCGAGGTAGCTGATGCGCTGGCCCATCGCCATGGCTTGCGCCTGCACCCGCGCGTTCACTTCGAGATACACGCTGCGGGCCACCGATTCGATGATGCTTTTGCCGACGATCACGGCTCCGTGGCCCCGCATGAGCACGGCAGGCTTGTTTCCCAGCGCCTTGGCCAATGCCCGGCCCAGCTCGGCGGTCTCGACCAGCATGTTGGTATCGCCGCCGCCTTCGCGGATTTCGAATACCGGCACGCCCTCGCCGACAAAAGAACTGTTGTGGTACACCGGACGCAGCGGAATTCTGGTGATGCCGAACGGGATCAGCGCGGGCGCATGGCAATGCACGATGGACATGACGTCAGGGCGGACGCGGTAGATCTCGCCGTGGATGAAGCGCTCGCGATAAGAAGTCCGCTTCTCCCCCGCCGCCGGCTTGCTATCGAGATCCAGTTCCATGACGTCGGCAGCCGTCACTTGCGCCGGTGCGACCGATCGCGAGATCAGGTATCGGCCGGCCCCAGGTGCCGTGCGGACGCTGACATGGCCGAAGGCGTCGACGATCTCCTGCGCGGCCAGGATGTGGTTCGCGGTCACCACGTCGTCGATCAAAGCATCGCGGCTCGGACTCTCACGCGGCGTCTGGGCCGCTATCCGCGTAGCCAGAGCGGCAGCGCCAGCGAACAAGAATCCTCGGCGTGGGAGGGCGTGCATGCCTGTTAAGATAGCGCACAGGATAGAATTATGCGCAAAGCTTGCCTGGCCTTTGCGGCGATGACGGTTTTCGCCGCCGATTCCGCGTACCAGCAGGAAGTCACCCAGTGGCGCGCGCAGCGCGAAGCCAAACTCAAGGCGGATGACGGATGGCTGACCGTGGTCGGGCTGCACTGGCTGCACGAAGGCGTGAACACGGTGGGATCCGATCCGAAGGCGGACGCGCCGTTGCCCGCGACTTTGCCCGCGCGGGTCGGGACAATCACGCTTTCTCAGGGCAAAGCTCACTTCAAGCCGGCCGGCGGCGTTCAGCTCAAGGAAATGGACCTGAAAACCGACGTCACACCCCAGTATGACCGGCTGGCGCTCGGGCGCGTGAAGTTCTTCGTGATTGAGCGCGAGAACCGGTTCGGAGTGCGCGTGAAAGATAACGACAGTGAAACGCGCAAGAAGTTCGCCGGACTGCGCTGGTATCCCGTGGACCCGTCGTGGAAGATCAAGGCGAAGTTTATTCCTTCGCCGCATCAGGTCACCTTTGACACCGAGGTGGGCACGAAAGAAAAGGACGACTCGCCGGGATTCGTGACGTTCACTCGCGGCGGCCGGGAGTACAAGATGGAGCCGGTGAAGGAAGACGACGACCTCTGGTTCGTGTTTCGCGATCAGACCAGCGGGAAGACTACCTACGGAGCCTCGCGGTTTCTGTACACGCCGTTCCCCAAGGACGGTTTCGTCGAGATGGACTTCAACAAGGCCGAGAATCCGCCGTGCATGTTCACCGACTACGCGACTTGCCCTCTGCCCACACCGCAGAACCGGCTGCCACTGGCGGTGACGGCCGGGGAACAGACGTACCACGGGCCGCAATAGACTCTGAATGAGGCTCAGCCCATGCGGTTAAGCACCGTACAGCAGTATTGGGATCGTCAGGCCCATTCCGATCCCATGTGGGCTATCCTTACCGACCCGGCTAAAGCCAGTGGCCGTTGGGACGCGGACGAGTTCTTCGCCACCGGGGTTCGCGAGGTGGGCGCCTTCATGGAGCAAGCCAAGGCGTTGCGGGTACCGGCATCGCGCCGCACGGCGCTCGACTTCGGATGCGGCATCGGCCGGCTGAGCCAGGCGCTGGCGGATCACTTCGATCAGGTCTACGGCGTCGATATTTCACCGAGGATGATCGAGCTGGCGCGCCAGCACAATCGTAAAGGCGCGCGCTGCGAGTACCTGTGCAATCCGGCCGGCGACTTGAGTCATTTCGCGGATGGCTCGATCGACATGATCTATTCGTGGATCACGCTGCAGCACGTGCGGCCTCGTGACGCACAGCGCTGTATCAGCGAGTTCCTGCGCGTGCTGGCCCCTGGCGGGCTGCTGTTGTTCCAGTATCCGAGCAAGCCGATACGTCTCCGGTATCGCCTCGGGAGATGGACAGCGCTCTTGTCCAGGCCGCGGCCGATGTACATGAATGGCATGAATCGCAAGCAGGTTGTCGGATTGCTAGAGCGCGGCGGCGGCCGGGTCCTCAGAGTTCAGCAGGATGACGACTCGATTCCGGGATATCATAGCTTGTGCTATGCGGTCACTCGCGATTAGCGTCCCGATACTACTGACCACGCTGCTGGGTCAGCAGACTGCTCCCGATCCGGGTGCGTTCGATATCGGCGCGACGCAAGGCACCGGCGCGACCAAGCAAGGCCCGCGCGCCAAAGCAGGCCCGGCGCAACACCTTCCTGACGGAAGACCAGATTTTGGCGGCAACGGCGCGTGGTTTCCGGGTTTCTCCGGAAACATCGCGGAGACGAAGTGGAAGGGCGTGAAGAGCGCCGATGTAAAAGTGGATGTGCCGTTTCTTCCCGCGGCGCTCGAGCTGTTCAACCAGCGCGTTACCAGCAACTCCAAGGACGATCCTGAAGCGCAGTGCCTTCCGGTGGGCGTTCCGCGCTACATGTTCGATCCGTACGCCTTCGAGATGGTCCAGACTCCGAAGCAGGTCATGTTTCTGTTCGAGGGCGACAACTACTTGTGGCGCACGGTCCCTCTTCGCAGCGATCATCCGAAGGATGTGAGTCCAACGTGGATGGGCGACGCGGCCGGGCACTATGAGAAAGACGCTCTGGTGGTGGACGTCGTCGGTTTCAACGGAAAGGCCTGGCTCGATCAGGCGGGGCATCCGCAGACTACGCAGGCGCGTCTGACCGAGCGGTACACTCGCACCGATTCGCTCACGCTCAAATACGAAGTCACCATCGACGATCCGGGAGCGTATTCAAAACCATGGACCACCAGCAACACTGTAAACTGGCGTCCCGGATTTCAGCTGATGGAGTTCATCTGCAACGAGAACGAAAAGGACTCGGTGCACATGACCAAAGAGCGATTGTAGCAGCGCGCGGCGGAGAGGCGGTTGAGGTCGAGTTTGACAGAGCGCCTCGCGTCCCGGAGAATGGAGTTGCCACCTATCTGTGCGGATATGGCGGAATTGGCAGACGCGCTAGATTCAGGTTCTAGTTCTCGCAAGGGAGTGGAGGTTCAAGTCCTCTTATCCGCACCAATCGTTTGGGGAGAGCTATACGAACGGGAAAAGTGCTACACCCGGACGTACGGACTTGGGTACGATCCTCCCGCCGAATTGACGGCCATTCTGCGGTCCGGCGACGGACTGCTGATCTTACGACGTCGCGGAGCAGCGCCTGATGACGGGCGCGCCGGGAGTCGTACTCGACTGGCTGCGTGAAGCCGGAATATAGATAGCTCGCCCACTGACCCCTGGACGCTTTCGTTCGGGGGGGGGGCCTGACCTTCATGCCCCGAATTTTGATCCGTCGAACTATCGGCGTTTGAGTAAGGCTGCGAACAAGAGAAACACCGCGCAAACCAAAAGTGCGATACCAGACTTGGCCAACCACCAGAGGACACCTTGAATAGTTTCTAAACGCCCCGCCCCGTTGTCCTGCACAAAAATCCACACCATCGGCACGAGAGGGATCATCAAAATCAGGTGTTGGGTTTTTAACTGGCTGAATAGATACTTGTCCAGAAGGCCGGGAACGCTTTCAACAAATTCTCCTTGCGTCTCCTCTGGCACTCCCACTTCGGGCGCAACTGTCGCATCCCAGTAATCAGATAGATGGTAGATCCTAAGTTCCGAGCCAGGAGCTTCGGTCCTATTGGGAAGATCTGGTGTACCGGTGGAACCAACCGGTTCGGCTTCTGAGCCAGCCGGTCGGATTCCAACCTCCGCACCATCGTTCGCGGCTTGAGATTGGCGACTGTCAGGGCTTCCGGATTTAAGCGTTCGGGCGCGTTCCAACTTGCGTTGCGCCCGCGATCCACTGTTCGCCATGCGGAGGATCTCCCAGAATCAAATCAGCTACTCTTGCGTGTTTCTGAATGCACTCCGTTGAGAACTGACGGATTGTTTTAGTGATCTCGTCCGTGGTCATCGCTTTATTGGGCTTTGTCCAGTAGTCGATATCCATGAACAAGCCCACATCTGGTAGTTCGAGAGCCTTCGGGAAATATGATTTAGCCTGCTCGGCTGGCATCGGTCCGCCATTTGTGTTGAAGTTTCCAAACTTTCCTTTGAAGTTCAACGCGCCGCCGATATCCACCAGTTCGCCGTCCAAGGCCGTTTCCGCCTCAGACTTGAAACCGTAATATCTGGCCTTGTACCGGTTCACTAGCTCCGTCATGCTGCCGAGGAAGGGGGTGAGCGCTCTAAGACGAATGCCGAGCCGCTCCACGCTGAGGGGCGACTCGAATCCATCAACGGTACTGATGAATTTAAATGCTTTTACGCAGTTGTCGCTGAAGAAATGATTCGTGGGCGGATTTTCCTGGACGTAACCGGCGTTTCTAAAGCTGACAAAGAGCCTCGTGGTCTGTTCGGCATCGAAGACGTCGAGACGGTTTTCCACGATGAGCCAATGAGGTAGCCCAAGATGCGCGGCGATTGATTCTGCCGATTTGCCTCGGCAATCTAAGAGTTTTGCATTCGGCTTATAACGAATTTCGAAGACAAACTGACTTTGTTGCGCACCCATGTGGGCCTCCTGTCTGGGCAAGTTTATTGTATCGAACAACCAAGCAACTGGGGATTCGCAACTGGGTAGTGTCCTAAAACTGCGTTTACTTCTTCGTGGGGCAGGGGAATGCGTTTTCCAAGCCGACTAGCATCAGCGGCTCAACCCACTCCTCGCTCAGTTCTGCCTCGGTCATTGTGGTCGATGCCTCTTTGATTTGACGGGCTAGAATATCGAGGATGTTTTCCGGCAAGAGCGCCATCTTAGCGGGCACACAGAAGAGCTGGGAACTGCCGTTTAGCCTAAAGCCCGTATTTGCCCACGCCAACCCCTTACCGACACCGACCAAGTACGATTTGAACAGCGCGATCGTGGTTTCATCGTTCGATGCCATGATCTGGCGATACTGCTTCACTTTGTAGTCAGCACGAGCCGTTCCACTGAGAGCAACGAGTAGAACGCCTGCCAATATGTTTATTTTGAGCATGTATGCGTACTCGCAAGCGATCATATCACTTTGTGAGTAGTTCGGAGATATCCCAAACGCAGTCAGTAATCCCGGCTTGCATCGCAGGCGTCATGCGCAACGTGCGATGAAGTCGGCTTCACGTCAGCGGCCCATCGCGGTTAGTACCCGTTGGAGTGTGGCTTGACGCACGGGCTGGCCACGGCAGATCTTCTCAAGGGTGTGCTGGCTCAATCCTGTCGTGCGCATCGTTTTGCGAAGCCCGTGCTTGGAGATCTCGTCTCGGAGCTTCAGGTCAGCAATCACCCTACGCCCGGATGGCTCGTATTCCAAAGGCTTAAACGCCAGTAGACTGAGATCTTCACCGTGCTCCCAGCGCCGATCCGTTTCCTTACCAACGTATCGCTGCTTACCAGCGATGACCGAGGCCCGCTGTAACAGGCCGCGTGTTGTCGCGGAACAATTTGAGCCGTCAGGGGCGAGAGATTTCGATTCCGGGTGGCACGGATAGAGGCGTAGAACGTAGCTGAAAGTCTGGGGAACGACCTTGTCCAATTTGGTCGTCTGACGTAACGCAAGCTGGTAGATTCGCCCGTCGTGAATATTGATGTACTCCGCATCGAACCACCGCTCAGATTTGTTCTGGAACGGCGTTATCAGTATAAACTTCGTCGGGTCAATGCCAGCTGGTAACCCACCGACGGTATCGATCACTGGGCACAATAGGAAATTGTATGGACGTGTTTCGCGATTTAGACGATCCAAGACCTGGGGCGTGTTCAGTACAACCCGCATCATTGCTGGCACATTCAACCATTTCGGTGTTTTGGCTCTTAACCCAAGCTCCTGACGCAAGAACCAGTCCCAGGCCTCCGATGTCCAATCTGGTTCCTTCCCGTTTCTTCTGGTAGGAGGATATAAATACCCAAGCCCGTGGGCTTTCGGGTCGACAATCGTCAACTCCTTACCGGCTTGCTCGTAGAGCGCATACCGCTTGGCGGATATTGCATAGCCATATATTTTTCGCTGGTCCCCTTGCGAATCGAAGTTTAGATCCTCGATTTTTAGTAGATCCTGGATGCTGTCAGGACTGTAGGGATTGAGGGATCGGAATCGGTGCGCAATCTTTTCGACCTGTTTCCAGGAGAGGGCTTTCAAGGAACTACCGTTGGCCGTCTCACATTTGACGGCTCCTCCACGTTGAGAGGCCACGATACAAAGCGAATCTGTATCACAGAAGAGATACGATCCCCCTGCATCTGTGACGCATTTTTCGAGCATGGCTAACAGTAGCCGACCCCCAGCGGTGATGAGAGCGGCGATCGGCGGAAAATACCACCGACCCTGGCGTTCGATAACCGCTGTTCGCTGTTCGAAAACCTGCTGCCCGGAAAATACACCAATTGTGGCTGGCTTGGGCAGTTTTTCTGGCGTGACCTCCACAAACAATCCGTAGCTTCCAGAGTTGGCGAAAATCTTCAAAAACCGCGAGGTGGCGGGGTTTGTTTTCTTACTCTTTCGCTGCTCGACTGCGTGGCGAAAACAATCATGCTTCCGGGGATCGATTTCGACCATTCCACGGAGGCTCGTTGATCGTAGCTCCGATTGGATTCCATGCGGCACCATCCGAATTGCTCTAAGAATGCGGGGCGGTTTATCCAAAACAGGTTGTGGATGAGCTTGGAAGAGTTGCTGAGCCCAAGTCTCCAGACGCTCAGCATGAGTGGGCTAAGAAACACGCAGCCAAAGCTTGTGAGCGTGCTCCCTCTTTTGAAGAAATCAGAAAAGTTCTCGCGAGTGTTCCTGCGGTTTTAGATCCCGACAAAGATACCGGGGCCGAGGAGGCGGATCCATACATACTCGCAGTGGCGGCACGTCTGCGGTCGGAGGGTGTTGATGCACGAATCGTGACCGAAGAAACCAGGGAGTTTGCCCGGAAAATGTCACTAAGAACAGCTGCTGGTTTGCTTGGCATTCCCGCTGTTCCGTTGAAGGCCTTCCTCGCGTTCGAGAAGATTACGTGAAGAGGTTCAGCGGGCACGTTGAGTTCGCCATCCACGCCGTACCCACCTCGTGATCGCGATTTTTAACGATACCAGGGACTATCAGGGCTGAGTTCACGGCAATGGGTGCTAGCGGCCTTTCCGAATCCTTTGACGAAAGTGTGCCGGTATCGAATAGACCCTACCCTCGGCCGAGAGCTGATCGTGGTTCCGATATATTCACCATTCCGCAAGCACCGGTGAGCCCAAGGACCAACGGCATGTGTAACCACTGCGAGGTTCCCTGCATGAATCACCACACGCCCAGTACATGCCAATCCCTCAAGGGGGGCCCCGAAGGAAACAACCAACCGAGCCGAAACCCAATGGCTGTCACATCTAGGACATGCTCGTTATCCTGAAGCCGACTTCACGGAGTGATCTGGTCTTGCCACTTGCCCGATCATTAGAGTGAAGTTACTACCGGGGCCTCTCCACACCTCGATCCGCCACGCTTTGCGACCGCTCTTTTCCGTACCGATAGGTGTCTGGCACCCTGGCGACACCACCCTCGTTCTCCGAGGACTCGAGGGACTGGAGCGATGATATCGTCAAATCTTGAAGAACTTGACGAACGCGATTAGGGCCCATGTGTCTGATGACTTCGGCGGGAACAAGAACTGTCGCAGTCAACACGAGACCAATTCTGACCGTGGTATCGCTTACCTCTCCCACTAGGGCAGCAGGAATTGAGCAGATCAGAGTGCCGAGAAACAACTCAGCAACAATCCAGCCAGCGTCTTTGAAAATGAGGTTGACTCTAGTCATTCAGTACACTCCTCCAAGTCTCTCGGCAGAGCTTCCACAAATCACCAATGGCGACAAGGACCGCCATCAGGACAGCGACGGTATCCATTACAGTAACTATAGAGCGGGTTAGGGATATCGATGAGTACGGTCTCAACTCCTCTGGCAGGTTATGAAGGGGAAGGTGCACTTCGAGCCACGAAATCGCTAGATGAAATAGGCGCACTGAGAGGGCCACAGCAAGAATGACGACCTGGTGGCCCACGAGATCCATCAAGAAGTAGACTTTGGGGAAGCGCGTGACGTCATCCCGAAGGAGATCGGGTACCATGGCAGCTCCGGCAACAACTACTCGCCGGGCAGGATGAGCCACAATTGGGTCAGGAACATACCCGCTACCTCGCAGGAAGCTTTCAGGGACCTGACTCCCTGAACGATTTATTGTCGACGCGCCAGTTGTCGAAGCACCAGCGTGCGAAACGGTTTCGAGACCGATAGCCTCACTCAGGTCTAGGTCTTGCAGACGCGTCCCACCCATTTTTGCTGAGCTAAAATTGGCCCCTCCGACGGTCGCACCGCTGAGGTTTGCCTCGATAAGGTCAGAGTCAGCGAGGGATGCATCTATGAGATTCGCCTGGATGAGATCGGCTCCCTGTAAATTTGCTCCGCTGAGGTCTGCTCCACGTAGGTTGGTGGCACGCAAGTTTGCCCCGCGGAGATTTGCGAGACGTAGGTTCACGCCACGGAGATCCGATCGACCTAAATCTGCACGTTGGACGTCGGGCAACTCATCGGGATGCCCAACCCGCCAAGAGTTCCAGGCCTCTACACCGTCGCGTTTCAAGACCGCCAGTTGTGACTCGTTCGCCACTCATACATCATAACGTGACGAGTGCGGCACGGCGCGCACGTACGAATCGGTAGCGAGGCACCTCAGACCCTTGCTCGTGCTGCATTTTGGAGGACCACACCAACAGAGCTAACGTGAACGGCGTTTTTCACGGGACTTTTCCAGGTCCATAACGGACAGCGGAGCTATTTCAGATGTGCCATTTCGCCCCAGACTGATCAGGATTCTATCGGATGAAAAAGACCCGTTGGCCCAACGCATAGCGTTACTACAAGACTGGGATAGAATGTTTCTAAGGAGAAACGGAATGCCGGATGAGGTGCAGCAGTACACATCGGATGATTTGGAAAAGCTAGACGTTTTTCCTTTGCCGGTATCGGGGATAATTACGCTTAAGCAAACTGGGGCCGATCAATATCTGATTGACTGCACGAACGTGAGTGGTGCTGACATCAAACGTATGGAAGATTTTTACGAACGCATGAAGGGAGCTCTCCATTCCTTTCGTTACGAGTCCAGTAGCCACCGATTGCCCCATTGCCGTTTTGGTCAAGGTACCGTAGAGTTTATTCAGCACGCACCGGATAGATGCAGCGTACGGTTTACTCTCGTAATTCTTCCCCCGTACCCTGCATAGATATCCGTCACGCCGCCAAAGAAGAAAGGGAACCCTTCCATCTGGTCCCAACCGCCTGCCCACGCGAGAGCCGATTACTCCCGACAAGTCGTGGTCGCCAACTGCGAACTTGATCCGGTCGATCCCGACTTCCCTTTCTAAAGCATCTACGACGTTTCCTGCCCCACGAGAAACGACATAAAGAACAGATGCGCGAGACCGACTACCCGCATCCTCGCACGCAACGAACCCGTGCACTTGTAGCCCCAAAGCTAGGGTGTAGCACTTTTCCCGCTCGTATAGCTCTCCCCCGCACCAATCGTTTTGCCCGCCCAGTCAGGTCCACCCCTCCCATCAATTTGATAGACTACGTCCGCCCGGAAACCAAAAGGCGACTGGAGGTGAACGATGGTTCGCGCCGTGGCGGCCCCCCTGCTGACCGTCATCCCCACCTTCGGCCAGTAGCTGAATTATCCGACACCGGGAATTCCGAAGACAGCCGCGGGAGCTCCGAATCTGAACGCGCCCTCGCCGAGGACGCCCGAGGGGAAGCCGGATCTTTCCGTCGCGGAATGGCTACTCCACGGGGCGCTGGGACGGGGACACGCTCGTGGTCGAGACCAACGGATTCCTTGACGGGCAGTGGCTGGACCGCTTCGGCAGTCCGCTAACCGGCAAGGCCACGATGACAGAGAAGTTCCGTCGCGTGAACTATGGCGTGCTGGAGATCGAGCTCACCGTGCAAGATCCCAAGGCGTATACCAAGCCGTGGACCATTCAGATCAGCCAGTCGATCGTGCTCAATTCCGAGCTGATGGATTTCATCTGCCTGGAAAACGAAAAAGATTTCCCCCACCTGGTGGGGAAATAGGCGCAACCAGCAGCATCTGCCAGGCTACCGGACCGGAGACCCGGGTGCCAGCGCGATCGAATTGCTATATACTTGGCGCTCTAGAAGTAATTCACGTCCAATGGAGGAACATAGAATGAGAGCCTTGCAATTCGTCAAGCCCGCCGGAGCCGTAGCAGCAGTAGCGCTGCTCGGCCTGGCAGGGATATGGATGACGTCCACTCGCGTGCACGCCGACTCTGACAATCACGACTTTGACAATCACGACTCTGACAATTCGGATTCACGCGTTCAAATTGGTTTCAAGGTCGCGCCTGTCAAGCTCAATATGAAGGGACGGAACCACGCCCGGGTGGGAGTAGGCAGCTATATCGTCAACACGCAGGGCGACTGCAACGGTTGCCACCAGAGCCCCGACATCGGTCCCGAATATCTGTCCGGCGGAAACCCATTTTTTAACCAGCACCCTCCGGTCGTGAATCCGGCATCCTACCTGGGTGGCGGCACGACGTTCGCTACATTTCCGAACGGTGCGGTGATTCAGAGCCGCAATCTGACACCCGACAAAACCGGCCGCCCCATAGGCGGCGGCTCGCTACAAGAGTTTATGACGATCATAAGGACGGGCAAGGACTTTGACCACATCCATCCACCCTGCCCGACGGTCGGCCCGGACGGCTGCGTCCAGCCATTTGTGGGCGACGGAAATCTTCTCCAGATCATGCCGTGGCCGGCTTTTGCCAACATGTCGGATAACGACCTGGAAGCCATCTACGAATACTTGAGCGCGATTCCCTGCGTTGCACACGTGCCCAATACTCCGGGTATTTTGGCTAACGTTTACAACACCTGCAAATGAGGCGCGAAATCTAATTCCCGCTCGAGTGGGTCGTGGGCACGCAAGCCTACGATCCACCAGGCGCCGGCTACCAACCCCTGCGGGAACACTGAAGGTCATCGCTTGCGCGAGGGCGAGGTGAGTGATACTTTCGAGCTGTTGATATGCAGCACACGCTACTGAAACATTGCTACGCAGGTTTGCTGGCGACTCTCCTGGTAGTCGCGGCGATCGCCCAGCAGCCGATCGGCGTGCCGGTGCCTCCCATGGGAGACGGGCCGTTCGTCTTCGACACGGCCGAGCAGCACAAGATCCGGGTTTCGGTGGTCACCAAGGGTTTGTCGCACCCGTGGAGCCTGGTTTTTCTTCCTGATGGAAGCATGCTGGTCACCGAGCGCCCCGGGCGGCTCCGGGTCATCCGCGGCGGCAAGCTCGACCCGAAACCGATCAGCGGCGTACCCGCCGTGCTCCTGATCGGGAACTCGGGGCTGATGGATGTCGCGCTGCATCCCAAATTCGCCGAGAACAAGCTGGTCTATCTGACCTACAACAAGCCCGGCGCAAACAAACAGGTCGCCACGGCGCTGGCGCGTGGACGGCTGGAGGGCGGCGCCCTGACGGACGTCAAGGACATCTTCGTGGCCGATTGGCTGCCGGAAAGCGCAAACGGCTACAATTCGCGCATCGTCTTTGGGCGGGACGGCATGATCTACGTTTCGAACGGGGCTTCGAATAGCGACGCTTCCCAAGATCCCAAGAGTCACCGCGGAAAGATTATGCGGCTGCGCGATGACGGCACGGTGCCGCCGGACAATCCCTTCGCCGGCCGCGCCGGGTACAAGCCGGAGATATATTCGATGGGGCATCGCAACACGCTGGGGCTGATCGTCCATCCTGTGACGGGCGCACTGTGGAATAACGAAAACGGTCCCAACGGCGGGGATGAGATCAACATCATCCTGCCGGGTAGGAATTACGGCTGGCCGGTGGCCAGTTACGGCCGGACCTATGAAGGACCCCGGGTATCGGACGTTCCATGGCGCGAAGGCATCGAACAGCCTATCGTGTTCTGGGTGCCGTCGATCGCGGTGGCGGGCATGGCGATCTACACAGGCGACCGCTTCCCGGCCTGGAAAAACAATGCCTTCGTGGGCAGCATGCGAATGGGGGAAATTCCCGGCACCGGACACCTGGAACGGATCGTGTTCAACGACAAGACCGAAGAGCTGCGCCGTGAAATCATGCTGAGCGACTTGCATCAGCGGATCCGCGAGGTTCGCCAGGGCCCGGACGGGCTGCTGTATCTGCTGACGGACGAAGATCCGGGCGCACTTCTCAAAATCGAACCAGCGCCCTGATAGCGTTACTCGGGCGCGCTGGTCGGTGGAACGATGCCTTTGAGGCGCAGATAAACGGCCATGTAGCCGTACATCTCATTGGAATGCCGCACCAGGTTGTAGAGCGTCGCGAGCCTGGAACGGTTTGGATCCGGCGGGAACGGTCCTCCGAGGCGCGAACTGACCATCTCCCTGGCGGTCACATCGGTAAGTGCGTCGAAGACGCCATCGCAAGCCGCGAAAGACTCCTTCAGGGCAGCGACCAGCTCCGCCTTAGACGTCTTGGACGCGGCGTCCAGAGACTTGCGCTCGCCATTGAGCCCGGTGCAGACACTCATATTCGCGTCCGCGATGTGGGCCACGCGCCGGCCAAACGTTTCTACGTCCGGAGTAGGGCGGAAGGTGTAATTCTCGGCGGGCATCTTTTCGGCTAACTTCAGCAGATTGTTCTTGATGACGCCGTAGGACCACTTCACTTCCGTACTAAGGGGGTTCGGAGTTTGCCCTTGCAGCGTAAACGCGCCACCAAGGACTGCACCAAGCGCGATTCGAGAATAGCGATTCATGGAATGGAATCATTGTCTCACTCTCACATCGCCGTGAGATGCTGGTTACGTGGCGCTCGACGCGAACGCTGTGCAGCTACCTCTGTCGATGCTGGTGGTCTTCGGCTCGGCCAAGCTGCTCGACGAGCTGTTTGAGCGGCTGGGCCAGCCCGGCATCGTCGGTCAGATTCTAGCCGGCGTTATGGTGGGTCCCGGCGTCTTAGGCTGGATCGCGCCGAATGAATTTCTCTCCGCGCTGGCCGAACTGGGCGTGATGTTCCTGCTCTTTCGCGTCGGCCTGGAGATCAAGTCCTCGGAGCTGATGAATACCGGAGGCACCGCCTCTTTGGTCGCCGTGCTGGGAGTCGCGGCGCCCTTTGGACTGGGCTGGGGACTTCTTCTGTTGTGGGGACACGCTCCGATTGAGGCGGCATTCACGGGCGCTGCGATGGTCGCCACCAGCGTCGGCATTACGGCGCAAGTGCTGGCGGCCAAGGGCCTTCTGCAACACCGGGCCAGCAAGATCATTCTAGGCGCGGCGGTGATCGACGACGTTCTGGGACTCCTGATCCTGGCTCTGATCAGCAGCCTCGCCAAAGGCCAAGTGCGTGTTCTAGAGCTGACGATCACAGCGGTGCTGGCGATCGGATTTACGGCGATTGTCGCCACATGGGGCACGAGAGCCGTAAACCTGGTGATTCCGCCTCTGCTCCGAACGCTGAAGGGCTCCGAAGTGCAGTTCACGCTGGCCATGCTGCTGCTGTTTTCGCTGGCCGTGCTTTCGGTCTATGCGGGCGTTGCTGCGATCATCGGAGCGTTCATGGCCGGGATGGCCCTGTCGGAAAACGTCACACATCGCGTTCACGACCTGACCCAGGGCGTTACCGAGCTGCTGGTTCCGTTCTTCCTGGTCGGCATCGGCCTGAATCTCGACGTTGCCGCGTTTGCGAGCGCGCCGACGCTGTGGCTGGCGTTGGCGGTCCTGGCGGCGGCGATCGTCTCCAAATTCGCGGGGTGTGCTTTGGGAGCCTACAAGCTAGGGTGGCCGGACGCCCGGCGGGTTGGTGTGGGAATGATTCCTCGCGGCGAGGTCGGGATGGTGGTCGCCCAACTCGGTCTTTCGCTGGGGCTGATAGGACAGAACATTTGCGCCGTCGTTGTCTTCATGTCGGTCGCCACGACCCTGGTGGCCCCGCCTTTCTTAAAACTGGCCTTCAGAAGGATCGGCCGAAGCTGAAGAAGAAAAACCCTAGAATCCCAGCCGGGTTTGGCGATAAGACCTAGGTGGGATCCGTGTCTACCATGAGGACTCCGGCCAGGGCCATCAGCCAGTTCCTGAAGCGCCTTCCGGCCTTTTCTCCTATCGCGGTTAAGCTGATGTCTCTGGTAGCCGACGAAAACGTTTCTTTTAAAGAAGTTGCGAAGCTGATTGCCCTCGACCCCGCGTTGTCTGGCAGGACTCTGCGGATGGCCAATTCGGGATTGTACGCGCGCCGGCAGGAGGTTCACTCCGTGTTGCACGCGATCGCCATGGTGGGGCTAGACCGGCTGACCCAAATGGCCGTGACCGCGGCATTATGGCGAGGCGTTCCCCATCGCACGTCCCCGTTTGTGAAAGCCTGGTGGCGGCACAGCGTGGCGACGGCGCTGATCGGCGAGCATACCGCGGTCATGCCGATCGACCATGCCTATACGGCCGGGCTGCTCCACGGAGTCGGACAACTGGCACTGCTTGAGCACGGCGGGCAAGAGTACGTCCGGCTGGTGAACGAATCGGTTTCAAGCGGTCTGGACCTGCAGGAGAACGAGCGCGCAATGTATGGAACCGACCACGCCGAATTAGCGGGGCTCATCCTGCAAGCCTGGGGACTGCCTGAAGCCCTGCAGGACGCCGCCGCCCTGCATCACTGTCCCAACGCGGGCAGTATGCTGACGGACGCGGTCCAGATGGGCTGCATCGTGGCGGAGCACATCGGTTTCGGCACTTGCGGCTGTCACCGGCAGCTGGTGGCGGAGGATTTCCCGGCGCAAGTAGCCGAATTGATCGGGAACCAACACCTGCTCGATGTGTTCGCGACTCAAGTTAACAGCGTTGAGTGTTCGCTCATATAAATCAGGCGATTCGCAGGCAACAAAGATGTTGTAGATTAGGGGATGCCATGCGTTTCCTTCCTCCTTTGCTCCTGTTGGCGGCGTGCGTTCCGGCCTTCCCCCAGGGTGCTCCGGTCCTGGAGCTGACCGACTTTTCCGGCGTGTGGGCCGAGCGTGTTCATGAAGATAGCTACGAGCGATCCGGCGGCCCGCCACTGGGCGACTATCAGGGGATTCCGCTCAACGACGCCGGCCGCAGGAAGGCCGATAGCCACGACCACTCGGAGTGGAGCCTGCCCGAGTTTCAGTGCCGCCCTCATTCGGCTCCTTACCAGTGGCGCGCGCTGGGCAGCGTAAGGTTCTGGAATGAAGTGGATCCCATTGGGAGGGATTTGCGCGCGATTCATGTCGAGTATCTGCGATCGCTCGATCGGGTGATCTACATGGACGGGCGCCCGCATCCGCCCGAGTATGCTCCTTACAGCTGGTCCGGATTCTCGACCGGCAAGTGGGTAGGCAACACACTGGTGGTAACGACCGACCATATCAAGGCCAGCTACCTGCGGCGTAATGGGGCGAGCTTCAGCGATAAAGCTACGATGCAGGAATTCATCGACCGGCACGGCGACTATCTGACCATCACGATGATCCTGACGGATCCGGTTTGGCTGGAGGAGCCGTTCATCCAGACCACCAACTATGCGCTGGACACGCATACTGCCCTGACCTACTATCCGTGCACGGTGAGCGAGGAGAACATTTCGACGGCGGTCCCGCACTTCCTGCCGGGAACCACCGAACATTTGAAGGACGCCGCCGGCTGGATTCCTCCCATAGCCGCCCGGGGCGGCGCCGAGAGTACCTATCCGGATTACCGCGAGAAGCTGAAGCAGGCGGCCAAACCATGAAGCGCTTGATTTTCCTTTTCCTGATCGCGGCGGCCGCGTTCGGGCAGGACATCCACGTTCTGCCGGTGCAGGGCAATATCTACATGCTGGTGGGAGCGGGCGGCAATATCGCCGCGTCGATTGGGCGGGATGGAATCCTGCTGGTGGATGCGGGAACCAGCCAGATGAGTCCCAAGGTGCTCTCGACGGTTCTGCAACTGGTCACCGCGGTGGCCGCATCGCCGGGTCCCAATCGTTGCGTCGGCCTGCACTGCCCCGATAGCCCGTATCGATGGTCTAGTCCATCGTTGAATGCCCTGATCGCATCACCGGGGCCGCCGAAGCCGATTCGCTACATCATCAATACGAGCATGGACCCGGATCACACCGGCGGCAATGAGGCGCTTTCCGCTCTGCCGGCCGATTCGAAGATCCTGGGCGTGACGTTTCCGCCGGTGGGAGTCGCGCCGACCGCGACGGTGATCGCGCACGAAAACGTGCTGGGCCGGATGAGCGCGGAGACCAAGGGCAAGCCCGCGGTCGCCTCGGGGTTGTGGCCCACGGACACCTATCGCGGCAGTTCCTACAAGCTCAGCGAATTTTTCAACGGCGAAGGCGTGCAGCTCTTTCACGATCCAGCGGCGCACACTGACGGCGACAGCATGGTGTATTTCCGGTACTCGGATGTGATCGCCGCGGGCGATATTCTTTCCACCACCAGTTATCCGGTGATCGATCTGGCCAAGGGCGGGACTATACAAGGGGCGCTCGACGGACTCAACCATATTCTGGATATCGCGATTCCCGAGTTCCGCTCGCAGGGCGGGACGCTGGTGATCCCGGGCCACGGTCGGCTGTGCGACACCGGAGACGTGGCCAACTATCGGAACATGGTAGCGATCATCAAAGATCGCGTCGCGGACTCAATTAAAAAAGGGATGACGTTACAGCAGGTGAAGGCTTCCAAGCCCACACTGGAGTACGATGGGCTCTACGGCGCGACTACGGGGGCGTGGACCACCGATATGTTCGTCGAGGCGGTGTATAAGAGCTTGAGTCCAAAGCGCTAGGTACAATGTTTGTTTAGGAGAGTTGAATGAAAACGAAGACGCTTCTAGGGCTGGCCAGCTTTCTCGTGTTCGGCGTCGCGGCCTACGCGCATCACTCTCTGGGGGCGACCTATGAGGGCGATAAAGAGGTGAAGCTGGAGGGAAAGATCGTCCAGCTTTTGCTGCGAAACCCGCATTCATTCCTTCAGATAGATGTACCGGACAAAGACGGGACCATGCAGCGCTGGTCGCTGGAATGGCGCAGCTCGGGCCAACTCGGGCAGGCGGGCATCAAGCGCGACACTCTGAAAGCCGGGGACGATGTGGTCATCACGGCTAATCCGTCGCGCACGAAAGGCGACAACCGCGGCGCGCTGAAGACCCTGCATCGCACGTCGGACGGTTTCGGCTGGGGCACCAGGCCGGGCGAGACCATTGAGTAAGAAGACGCGAATAATGACGCGATTGGCCGTGTTTGCCACCGCAGTTTGCCTGCTTTCCTCGCCTGCCTTTTCGCAGGGACGCGGCGGTGGTGGCCGAGGCGCAGGCGGGCGCGGCGGACGTGGCGGCGCTGCTCAGACTCCCCGAGCCAGCGCGGCCATCGATATGACCGGCTACTGGGTGTCGGTCGTAACAGAAGATTGGATGTTTCGCATGGTGACGCCGCCCAAGGGCCAATTCCTGGGCGTTCCACTGAACGGCGCGGCTCGCCAGGTAGCCAATGGGTGGGATCCGGCGAAGGACGAGGCCGCAGGGGAACAGTGCAAATCGTACGGCGCCGCTGTGCTCATGCGCGTGCCGGGAAGGCTGCACATCACCTGGGACAATGACACGACTCTGAAGGTGGAGACGGAAGCAGGCACGCAGACGCGCCTGTTTCATTTCGGCGGAGAGGCAGCCGTGAGCGCGGTACAAAACGTGGCGCAGCAGAATAGTGCTGCATCGTGGCAGGGTTATTCGGTCGCCGAGTGGGAGAAAGCCGCGGTAGGCGCGGGCGAGCCGCCGAACGGCGACCTGAAAGTGGTCACGACCAGGTTGCGGCCCGGATATCTTCGCAAAAACGGGATCCCCTACAGCGAAAACGCAATCGTCACGGAGTGGTACGACCGCCATACCGCCGCGAACGGCGATATCTGGCTGGTGGTCAGCACCGAGGTGAAAGATCCGCAGTATCTGACAGAGCCGTTTATTACCAGCACGCACTTCAAGAAGCTGCCGGATAACGCGCCGTGGAAGCCCGAGGCGTGCTCGGCCAGATAGCCTCCAGAACCGTTGTATACTCTTTTGAGACCATGAGGCAGCTCGACGCCGCCGGGGGTCTGTCTGAAACCAGGAGAAAAATCGAATGAGCGAAGTTCTCAGTGGAGCTGAGTTTAAGAAGCAATTGCGCGCGGGAAAGCCCAAGTTAGGCCTTTTCGTGAACTCGCATAGCCCTACGGTCGCCGAACAACTGGCGCACAGCGGCTACGACTGGCTGCTGGTCGACACACAACACGGACCCATGGGGTATGAAACCCTTTCCGCGATGCTCGCGGGCATCGCTTCGGGCGGAGCGAAGTCTTTGGTGCGCGTATCGGGGTACTCGGACCGGGCCGGCATCCAGCAGACGCTCGACATGGGAGCCGACGGCGTACTGATTCCCTACATCAACAACGCCGACGAGGCCCGGCAGGCGGTAAGCTGCACGCGCTATCCCACAGCGGGAACCCGATCGGTGTATTTTCCGCAGCGCAGCATGAACAAAGCCGGACTGCTGGGTTACGCCGGCGCTGCCAACGAAAATACCATCGTGGCGCTGCAGGTGGAAACGGCCGACTGCATCAAGAACATGGACGAGATCGCGGCGGTGCCGGGCGTCGATATTCTGTTCCTGGGTCAAAACGATTTGTGCATGTCGATGGGCCTGTTTGAGAAGTACAAGTTCCCGGATATGTACACTTCGCCCGAGCTGGCCGCCGCGACCGACAAACTTCGCGCCGCTGCCAAGAAGAACAACGTCATCCTGGGGCTGTTCCTGTTCGGAACCGCGCGGGTGGGCGAGTTTCTGGACAAAGGGTTCCCGTTCATCAGCCTGGGCAACGATCTGCACCACATTCTGACGCAGACCACCGCCTATGTGAAAGACGTGGAGGCCGTCTCCAAGGACAAAGGCGCACCCTGGACCCGCCGGACCACCGCCCTGATGTAGCGCCGGAATCCGGACAGTTTTTTCAAACATGCAACTTGTCGAAGCAATGTCCCGCATAGGGGTGGAGTCTGCCTTCGAGGTCCTGGTCAGAGCCAGGGCGCTCGAAAAGCAGGGGAAGAGCGTCATCCACCTGGAGATAGGCGAGCCTGACTTCCCTACCCCGAAGCACGTGGTGGAGGCCGGTAAACGCGCGCTGGACGAGGGCTGGACCAAGTACGGGCCGACGCAGGGGCTCCCCGAGCTGCGCGAATCCATCGCCGCGTATATTTCGCGCACGCGAGGCGTAAAAGTCGGCCCGCAGCACGTGTGCGTTGTGCCCGGCGGGAAACCGGTGATGTATTTCGCAATGGTCGCGCTGCTCGAAGCGGGGGATGAGGCGATCCATCCCAACCCGGGCTTCCCCATCTACGAATCGATGATCAGGTTCCAGGGAGCCAAGCCGGTTCCAATCCCGCTGGTGGAGAGCCGCGGATTTTCTTTCGACCTGGATCTGCTCGAGCGCAGCCTGACAAAGAAGACCAAGCTGGTGATCCTGAATTCGCCGGCGAATCCGACTGGCGGGATCATGCCTCGGGAGGATGTCCAGCGGCTGGCGGATATTCTGCGAGGCCGGGACATCATGGTTTTGAGCGACGAGATCTACTCGCGCATCGTCTACACGGGCGAGCCGGTTTCGATCGCCAGTTTCCCGGGGATGCTGGAGAAGACCATTATCCTCGACGGCTTCTCGAAGACCTATTCAATGACCGGCTGGCGGCTGGGCTACGGCGTGATGCCGGAATGGCTGGCCGACGCGGTGGTCAAGCTGATGGTCAACTCGAACTCGTGCACGGCGAGTTTCACGCAGAGGGCGGGCATCGCGGCGCTGGACGGTCCGCAGGACGACGTGGACAAGATGGTGGCCGAGTTCCGCAGGCGTCGTGACGTGATCGTGAAGGGATTAAACGAGATTCCGGGGATTCGCTGCCCGGAGCCGGCGGGCGCGTTCTACGCGTTCCCGAATGTAACCGGAACCGGGTTGCCTTCGAAACAGCTAGCCGATATGCTGCTGAATGACGCCGGGGTCGCGTGCCTGGATGGCGGCTGCTTCGGAACGCACGGGAACGGGTTTCTACGGTTTAGCTATGCAAATTCGCTCGACAATATTCAAGAAGCTCTTAGCAGAATCCGCAAGATTTCGACTCGCTGGGCTTAGCGCAGCGGTCATCCTGGCGGCGACCGCCGCGGCGCAGGCTCCTGCTGATCCCGTGATCCCGCGCATGCCCGATGGCAAGCCGAGCTTCGTCGGCTATTGGGACCTGCCATACACGCCGAACATGGCCGCGAAGGACGGCGAAGCCGCTATCCCCTATACGGATGCCGGGCGGGCGGCGTTCAAGAATCACGACGCAAAGGACGATCCGACATCACTCTGCCTGTATCCTGGAATGCCTCGCATCATGCAATCTCCGTATCCGATCCAGATCATACAAACACAAGAATACGTGACGATCTTGTTCGAATACATGCGGCAGTGGCGTGCGATTCCTACGGACGGGCGGAAGCATCCGGAGAATCTCCCTCCGTCGTTCATGGGAGACTCGGTCGGCAAATGGGAAGGCGATACGTTTGTGGTCGACACCATTGGGATCAACGATCGAAGCTGGCTCGATACAGCCGGGCATCAGCACACCGATGAAATACACCTGACCGAACGCTTCGTGCGCACTCCGACGACGATCAATCTGGAATATACTATCGATGATCCGAAGATGTACGCAAAGCCCTGGAAGCAGGAACGAATCATACGGCCTTCGCGGCCGGCCGCCCACGGATTACCCCAATTGATCGAGTACTCCTGCGAAGAAAACAATCGGGACATAAAGCACCTGATCACCACCAAACCTGCTGCGGATCGGTAAGTCCTTCCAGGCGACGGTAACTGCCTCGAAAGTAGGCCAGCAGTCGCGCTGCGGGTCAATTCAGTGCTGGGGCGGGGCAAGGGATCTCAAACGCCGACCCCTTGCCCAACACCCCCATCCCCGCTCAAGCCGGGATTGTAATCGAGGAGAGTTGTCGTATGCTCAGATGAACGGATTCGGGGGGAAGGTCACGCCGCTGCTGCATCGTCGCCCAAGCCGCCCTCAAAGACAAACCTGGCGCCGATCAATCGTAATCGTACTAGTACTGGGAATTCCATTTTGGTGCTTGTGCCATCAGGGTAGACGGGTGTATAGTACACTGAGTCTCATTCCTGAGGGCTGCATATGCGCGCGCTTGTTCTCGGACTCGCGATTCTCAGTGTTGCAAAAATCTCCACAGCGGATACGATAAGCTTTGGCGGCAAAATCTCTCAATCGATCTCCGATGGTACTGGCCCCGCTGCGAATAATCCGGCGTTGAACAACGTCGCGGATGGCGACAGCTATATCGTAACGCTCGGCTTCCCGACCTCAATCACCGGTTCAGGAGCCTTTAACCCGCTTGCCGGTGCGACTCTCGCATTCCTGGATTCCACCGCTTCGGTAAATGAAAACAGTTTTGGCGCCGTCAGCTTGACGGTCTCGGCCGACGGAAGTTTCTTCGACTTCAGCCTTTTGGGTTGCGTGACTACCGGCAGTGGTTGCCTGGTAGGAAACCAACTAGCGGTGAATTTCAAGATCCCTACTGCAATGCTGAACTCCCAGAACGTTGCGGCGCAATCCATCCCCGCATTGACACCCCTGGATCTTCTGGAGGACGACGGGGTGACCGACATCCAGGGAACAGTAGACACCTATTCATATGCCGGCGCTGTGAGCACGGTTCCTGAACCTTCGTCGGCGCTCCTGTTGGGCTGCGCTTTGGCAGGTCTGGTCGCGGTGAATCGCATGCAAATGAAAAAGGAGAAGAATGTATGAAGGTGACTGTGCTCGCTGTACTGGCAATGGCGGTCCCATTCAGCGCCTTCGGTGTGGATGGCATCGTGTTGGTCAATCAGTCCACTGTGGTGGCGGCAGGGGGATTTCCGTATACAATCACGCAGCCGGGGAGCTACCGCCTGGCAGGAAACCTTACGGTGCCGAACGCGAACACCACTGCCATTTTGGTACACGCTGACAACGTCACGATCGACTTGAATGGCTTTAGTATCCTCGGTCCGACCGTCTGCACGGGTATCCCGGTGACTTCTTGCAGCCCCACCGGTAGCGGATTTGGTATTGACGCTCGCTCCCAGAGTGGAATCACCGTGGTCAACGGGATCATCCATGGGATGGGGGACCTGGGAGTAAGAATAAGCGGTGGCTCGGTAGAGAAATTGCAGGTCAGCTCCAATGGCGGTTTCGGGATTAGTGTGGAGCGCGGCAGGATAGCCGACAGCATAGCCGAATCCAACGGGAACTCCGGCATCTCCGTTCTGACTGTCACTGTGATCGGAAACATGGCCAACTATAATGGCGGCTTCGGCATGTTTATCGAATGCCCCAGCAGCGTGGCAAACAACACTGCGAATCAGAACCGTTTAACGAATCTCTTTGTTTTCGCAGGCTGCGCGCTGGCTAACAATTCCGCGCCGTAGTGATGAGCGAGCCGGGCCGAGCTGTCCGCTCGACTTGGCCGGGGATGAGCATCGGGCTGAAGTGGAACCAGAGGGTTAAATAACGCCGGTAATGCGATGCTTTTGCGGCTTCGCGTTTAGGACTAAGCCGGGCTGTGCTCCGCAAAAACTCCGTCCGACGTTATGCAGCCTGTCCATGGCGAATTCCGGAATTCATGCCGGCAATGGGAGTCTGATACAGGCTTCGACTGTGTCTCCGCCAGCTGTAGGAATGGAGATTCGGGGTGAGAGACTCGACAACGCGGGATTGGTGAACTTCTTGCAAGATACACCAGTGAGAGATATTTCTACAACGTCGTCGTATGGATCGACCGTTTGGTCTATGCTCCGACCCCAATCTTGAACTACTACCGATCAGAGTTCGAGACGAAGTCGAAGGCTCAGGAGCAGTAGCTTAGCTGCCCACGACCGCTCAGGGATTATCCCAATTGATCGAGTACTCCTGCGAAGAAAACAATCGGGACGTGAAGCACTTGATCACCACCAAACCTGCTGCGGATCGGTGATCGATTCCAGACGCCGATAGCTGCCTCGAAAATATGCAAGGGGCTCGCCGCCGGGCGCATCCCCGTTCACCGCGTCGCCCACGATGATGGTGTGATCGCCGCCGGCGTGGACGCAGTTCACCTTGCATTCGATGAAGGCGATGGCTCCTTCAAGCACGGGGGATCCCGTATGCTCGACGCGGTGGGCTAAAGCCGCGAATCGATCCTCGCCGCGGCGGGCGAAGGCGCTAGCGAGGTTCTCCTGATCCTGGCGCAGGTAGTTGATGCAGAAGTGGCCGCTGGCGACGATCGCAGCCAGGGTCCGGGCGCGATTATCGACGCAAATTAGAAACTGCGGCGGAGTCAGGGATAGGGACGTTACGGCGCTCATGGTCATACCAACCGGTTTGCCGTCTTGGTCCAGGGTGGTCACCACGGAAACCCCCGTGAGCCAGTGGCCGGCGAGCTTGCGAAACATCTCATGCTGCATGACGATTCGATCAGTCTAACAGACTGCGTTTGCGGCAATTAATCCTGCGACTTGAAGACGGGTCGTGCATCTAACAAGCCGGGGATGTCGCATCTCCCCCAATGTTGACAGGGATTAGGGAGATTAATATACAATCGGAGTAGTTCATTTCATGCCACTTGCCTTCCCCAAGCCCAGCACGGCCATACGGCCTGCCTCGTCCCTGCTCGAACAAATCGGCAATACGCCGCTACTACGGCTGGCGAAGCTGGACGCGGAGTTTCCGGGCGTTGAAATCTACGCTAAAGCCGAGTTTTTCAACCCGGGCGGGTCGGTCAAGGATCGCGCCGGGCTGAACATGATTCTGGACGGTGAGCGTACCGGCCGCCTCACCAAAGACCGGATTTTGCTCGACGCAACCAGCGGTAATACCGGCATCGCCTACGCCATGATCTCGGCGATCAAGGGCTATCGGGTGAAGCTGTGCCTGCCCGAGAACGCTTCGCATGAGCGCAAGCAGATCATGACGAACTACGGGGCCGAGATGGTCTTCTCGGACCCGGGCGAAGGCTCGGACGGAGCGATCCGGCTTTGCAAGAAGATCTACGAAGCCGATCCGGACGCCTATTTTTATCCGGACCAGTACAATAATCCGGCCAACTGGAAAGCGCATTTCGAGGGCACGGCGATCGAAATCATGGAGCAGACCAAGGGCGCGATCACGCATTTTGTGGCCTGCATGGGCACCAGCGGTACGTTCATGGGAAACACCCGCCGGTTCAAGCGAGACCTGCCGCACGTGCAGTGCATTTCGGCGCAGCCTTCCTCGGGATTCCATGGTTTGGAAGGGCTGAAGCACATGCCGACGAACATCGTGCCCGGCATTTACGACGAGACGCTGGCCGACGACAACCTGTGGATCGAAACCGAGGACGCTTACACCATGACGCGGTGGCTGGGCCGCAACGAGGGACTGCTGGCGGGCATGAGCTCGGGCGCAAATCTGCATGCCGCGCGCGAGGTCGCTAAAAGGCTGGCTAAAGAAGGCCGCGGCGGGGTGATCGTCACGATCGTTGCTGACGGCGCGACCAAGTACTTGAGCGAACCATTTTGGAATGATTAAGGTCGATTCGAAAGCCTGGGCCGTGATGGTGGCCCACGCGGAAGCCAAATTTCCGAATGAGTGCTGTGGGGCCATGATCGGTAAGATCGACGGCGACCAAAAGCACGTGACCGGCGCCGAGCCGATGGAGAACGCCTATGCTGGCGCGCAGGGTGCTCGCTATGAGCTGCGTCCCGAAGATTTGATGGAAGCGGATAAGCGTGCTCGGGCAGCGGGACTGGATCTGATCGGAATTTTCCATTCGCATCCGGACTGCGATGCGTACTTCTCCAAAACCGATCTGGAGAACTCCTGCCCGTGGTATTCATTCGTCGTACTATCAGTGAAGAGCGGTAAGTTCGACCATGCGGCCAGCTTCCTGCCGAACGCCGACCAAACCGCCGCGGAGAAAGAAGATTTGATATGGCCAAAGTCCTGATTCCTACGCCCCTGCGCCAATACTCGGAGAAACGCGACTCCGTGGAGCTCACTGGAACGACCGTGGGCGAGGTGCTGGGCGCTCTGACCACCAAGTTCCCCGATCTGCGCAAGCAGCTCTTCAACGATGAGGGCAAGCTGCGCAGCTTCGTCAACGTGTACCTGAACGACGAGGACATCCGCTATCTGAAAAAGGACGCGACGCCGGTAGCCGCAAGCGACACGTTATCGATCGTGCCGAGCATCGCAGGCGGATCTGCTGGAGTCGCGCCGCCTCCGCTGGCGTCGCTTTCCAACGACGAGATTCTGCGGTATTCGCGCCACCTGATCATGCCGGAGGTCGGCATGGAGGGGCAGCTTCGGCTGAAGAACGCGAGCGTCCTGCTGGTGGGGACCGGGGGACTGGGCGCGCCGCTGGGCATGTATCTCGCGGCTGCGGGCATTGGCCGGATCGGCCTGGTCGATTTCGACGTCGTCGACTTCACCAATCTGCATCGCCAGATCATCCACGGCACCAAAGACGTGGGACGCAAGAAGCTCGATTCGGCCGCCGACACGATTTCCGACATCAATCCGAATGTTAAGATCGAGCGCTATGACACGATGCTGTCGAGCGAGAACGCGCTGGAGATCTGCAAGAACTACGACCTGATCATTGACGGCACGGATAATTTCCCGACGCGCTACCTGGTAAACGACGCCTGCGTGCTGCTGAAGAAACCGAATGTGTATGGCTCGATTTTTCGATTCGAGGGTCAGGCGACGGTATTCGCATATCCGGGCGGGCCTTGCTACCGGTGCCTGTATCCCGAGCCGCCGCCTCCGGGACTCGTCCCGAGCTGCGCCGAAGGCGGCGTGCTGGGCATTTTGCCGGGAACGATCGGGCTGATCCAAGCGACCGAAGCAGTAAAGCTGATCCTGGGCGTGGGTGAGCCGCTGGTTGGGCGCCTGGTGCTGTATGACGCGCTGGCGATGCGCTTCCGTGAGTTGAAGCTTCGCCGGAATCCAGAATGCCCGATGTGCGGCGATCACCCGACCATCACGAAACTGATCGACTATCAGGAATTCTGCGGCATTCCGCACCACGAGCCACCTCCCGCGCCGGGTGTCAAGGACGGCGAGATCGATCCGGTGGAAGTAAAGGAAATGATGGATCGTGGATCCACCTTCATGCTGCTGGATGTGCGCGAGCCGCACGAGTATCTGATCTGTAGCATCCCGACGTCCAAGTTGATCCCGCTGGGCGATCTGCCGAAACGCGTGAATGAGCTCGACACGGCGACCGAGATCGTGGCGCACTGCAAGAGCGGCGTCCGCAGCGCCAAGGCCGTCGATTTTCTGAAGCAGTCCGGGTTCAAGAAGGTCAAGAACATGAAGGGCGGCATCCTGGCGTGGAGCGATAAGGTCGACCCGAAGGTTCCGAAGTACTAAGCCAATTCACTATCGTGAGCCTCTCACGATCCAGATCTGCTGACTACCAAAGCGAAGGGCCGGAGCGAGTGGTCGGATCGGCGTCGTAAACTGGCACTGTAGGGCGATCCTCAGTGAACTATCCTGACGGAACAAAGCTGATGGTGAGGGACCGGTTAAAGCTTTGGGATGGCTGCTACGGAACTGTGGTCGCGTCTATTGACGATGATGAATACACGCCAGAGTATTCGCGGGAGCACTGGTCTTATCTGAAGACTGGCGTCTTGATCAATTCCAACCAAATCAAACTGCGACTGATCCACTATGAAGCCGCTGAAGACTCTTTCGAACTGATCGAGCGCAAGCCCGCTTCCTAGGTCTAGTGCGTCAAGTAAATTGTTGGCTCACTTAATGTTATGTTAAAGTAACGTTATGATTACGGCATCGGTATCGGAGACTCGCCGGAAGCTCAGCGAGCTCATTGAGCAAGCGCGCAAAGGCGAGGAGGTTGTGATCATCAAGGACTCTCGCCCCGTGGCGGCGTTACGCCCAATCGACGCTTCCGATCTTGAGCTAGCGACGACGATGACGGATCGCCAAGCCAGACGCTTACTCGAGATCACCGAATCGGAACCCCGTAAGACCTTTCGGTCAGCCGCCGCCGCCGCGCGCTTCCTCAAGAAGGATATGTCGGGAAAACGTTGAAACTCTCCTTTCTGGATAGATTCAGGCGCCAATGCCGGGCTGCTTCTTCGCAAGATCGCGCAGCTATCCTGAAGCTAATCCTGGACCTGGAGAACGCTCTCTCGAATCCACAAGAACACACCGGCCTTGGCTTACGAAAGCTGCATCCCGCGGGCTATTGGGAGGTGCGGGCGGGATTGTCTCTGCGGGCGCTCTTCCGTCTGGACAAAGACGAGGCCATCTTTGTTTTCCAGGGCAATCATGACGAGGTTAAGCGATTCCTAAGCTCACTCTGAAGCGGCTGTTAAACTTGAAGAAATGAAATTTGGCGGGTTCTACGAACATCAGCTTCCCCGGCCGTGGAGAAGGGACTCTGAACATACGCTGCTCAAGAACGCTCTCGATCAGGTCGAGCTTTCCGACCGCAGCGGATTCGACTACATCTGGGCGACGGAGCATCACTTCTTAGAGGAATACGCGCACTCGTCAGCTCCCGAAGTGTTCCTGGCCGCGTGCAGCCAGCGCACCAAGAACGTTCGCATCGGGCATGGCATCGTGCAGATGCCTCCGTACATCAACCATCCGGCGCGGGTAGCCGAGCGCATCGCGACGCTCGATCTTCTCAGCGACGGGCGTGTCGAGTACGGGATCGGCGCGGGGGCCTCGGAAGCCGAACTGGGCGGATACAACGTGCCGCAGGCCGTCAAGAAAGACATGATGCTGGAAGGCGCGCGGGCCGTGGTCGAAATGCTCACGCAGGAACCTTTCCCAGGGATCGACGGAAAGTATGTGAAGATGCCGGCACGCAACGTGGTTCCCAAGCCCTTGCAGAAGCCGCATCCGCCGATGTGGCTGGCGTGTTCGAACCGGCCGTCGATTCTGCAAGCCGCGCGGCTGGGTTTGGGCGCCCTGACATTCTCCTTCATCGATCCCGGCCAGGCGCGGCAGTGGGTCGCCGATTACCACGAGACGTTCGAAAAGGAGTGCGAGCCACTGGGATACGCCGTGAATCCGAATGTCGCGATCGCCTGCCCGTTCCTGTGCGACAAAAGTGAAGAGAGGCTTGCGCAAATCGGGGCCGAGAGCTACGGCTTCTTCATTTACGCGCTGGGGCACTACAGCTTCTTCGGCGAGCACGAGCCGGCGAAAACCGATATCTGGGACGAGTTCAAGAATCATCCCAAAGAATTCGCCCTGCCGGAAGGACGCCCGCTGGACTGCGTCGGGACGCCGGAGCAGATCCGCCAGAGGCTACGCGACTTCGAGGATGCAGGGATCGACCAGGTAATCTGCTTGTCGCAGGCCGCCAACATCTCGCACGACATGCTGAGCTCGTCGATCGAGCTGTTCAGCAGAGAGGTTCTGCCGGAGTTCAAGGATCGCGACCAGAAATGCGCGCGGGACAAGGCGGAACGTCGCGAACGATTGACCGAGCTATGCATGCCGCGGCGGCCGAAGGTCGAAGTACCGAAGACCTCGACGGTCATCCGCGCGGCCGGGCACCATTAGGGAGCACAGGCTGAAGGCCTGTGCCACTACCTGCGGGCGGCTTCCGCCTTCATCTTCCTCCCGTCCGATTCGGTGAACCATCCGGCCTTTACCAGCTCATCGACGGATTTCGCGAATTTAGTCTGGTAGTTCTTGTCGTTGCCGTAGAGCGAGTCCATGCGAGCCTTGTCGAACTCGACGGTGTGGCCGAACTCGCGGCAGGCTGCGGGCGTGGTGCCAGGGAAATACGTCGCCACGGGAACGTCCACCCACGGGCTCCGAACGCCGCCGACACCGTTGCCGGCCTCATCCAATACCACAGCGCCATCCTTGATTTCGATGGGATTGGCACGCGGGGCGGGTTTCCCTTTGCGGGCCCACTGATCCAGATTCAGCAGAGCAGCATCATACGCGTATTTCAGCCTGGTATCCGTGCTGAACGTGAATGGGGGATCGCACTTGGCGTTGAGCGGAAATTCCGGAGTTCCCTGAGGGTTGCCGCCGGTTGCGGCCTGATCCGCGAAGGTTGGGAAACCGCGGTCATACGCCCAACGGTCGATGTGGGCGGTGCCAGCGAACTCGTAGCGGCGGAAGCGATTGCCCGGTTCGTCGCTGTCAGGACGGCGCTGTGCCAGCGAGTCCGGCACTTCACCCTGTGCCACTACCTCCATCACGGCAGCGTCCACTTTCGCGACGATCCTGCGAGGATCGTTGGCTGCAGGAGCCGCGCCGCAATTGCTGAGACGGCCGGGGGCACCCGGGTTCCGAAGCATATAGCCGTCGTATACGGGCTTGCCGTTGGCGAGGCGCGCATGCGAATGGATCGCGTCGAGGTAGGTCACGACATCGGGGAACTGGCTGGTCATGTACAGAGCTTCCACGCGGAATCCCGCGAAGGGGCTGCTCGCGGGAGCGGCCTTGAGCAAAGCGCCCACCTGGCTGATCAAGTCAAAGCGCAGACCCTCTTCCATCGGCGATGGACCGCCTTTGGCGCCCGGACAAGATTCGCCGGGATTCGGATTCGCGAAATTCACGGCAGCGTAACGGGTGGGGTTGAACTTCTTGAGGCCGTCGGCAGAGGCTGGCATGGTGATCCCGACCCAGGCGTCGCCGCGCTCCATCATATGCTCGTTCAGATAGCCGTACATGATCGCCCAATCGAACCGGCGCACCGCGCCCATGGGCTCGACGACCACGGCTCCGCTGAACTTCGAGGCAGTGGCGGGCCGGCGGACCAGTATCCGAGCCGCGTAGGGAGCTTTCTCGGTTTTCACTGTGAGAGAACCATCCGCGGCCCAGTCGTACACGTTCGCGTTGCCGCTGACGATGAACTCCTGTTCCACGTAACCGTACTTGGAGAGATCGTACGGAACGAGGCTGTGAGCGGCGTCCAGGAAAGGATAAGAATCCGCGGTGACGGGAATGGGCCCGGTGAATTTCGGAACGGGTGTGCCCTGCCCTGCGGCGAACGCGGCAGCCAGAATCGTCATTAGAACGGTCTGTTTCATGTTGATCTCCCCTATCGTGGCTGTGTAACGACGTCTACCAGCGCGGGCTCGCCGCGCCGGACAATTTCAACCGCCCGCTTTAGAGCCGGGCCCAGATCCTTGGGATCGGTGATCGGCCCCTCGGCATGTACTCCCAATCCCTGCGCGATTTTCGAATAGTCGATATTGGGATCTTCCAGAGTGGTGCCGATGCCCGCGCGATCAATCCCCCGGTTGTGACGGTTCGCCATGCGCTGCACATGCATGACTTCCTGATGATAGGCGCGATTGTTGTGCATCACGCTCAGCAACGGGATCTTGTGGTGCGCCGCGGTCCACAGAACGGCGGGGGCGTACATCAGGTCGCCATCATTCTGGATGCTGACGCTCAAGCGACCGCGCTTTCGATTCGCCAAAGCAGCGCCCACGGCAGCCGGCGCGCCGTAGCCGACACCCGCGCCGCCCGATCCACCGATGTACTGGTAATGCTTATCGAAGTTCCATAGGCGCAGCGGCCAGCGGCTGACGAACGGAACGTCCGACACCAGCGACCAGTCGTCGTTCTTGATCTGCGCCCATAGCTCGGCTGACAGGCGAGCGGTGCTGATGGGGCGCGCGTCCCAGGCATAGGTTGCCTCGGTCCGCGTGCGCTCCAGGGCGTCGCGTCCGGCGGCGGCAAGTTTCGCACCGCGATCATCGAGCGCACGTTTGCGATCGGGCGTAATCAGGCGCTTCACGGCTTCGATCAAAGACGGCAGCGTCGCTTCGGCGTCGGCCGCGATCGCCAGATCGACTTCGGGATAACGCTCGAAGTCCTGATAGTTGCTGCGCAGGAACAGATCGCCCGCGGTGATGCTGATCAGCTTGGCGCCCGGCTTGGTGATCGACTGGGAGGTCCTCTGGAGTTGATCGCGATAGGAATGCACTGTCCCCCAGAAGTCGGTGAGCTCGAGCCCGAGGATCACATCGGCGGAGCCGACCAGCGCACGGCTGCGCTCGGTCTGATTCAGCGGGTGGCGGGTGGGAAAGTTCATCCGCCCAGCTTGATCGATCACGGGGGCTTGCAACACCTCCGCCAGTTCCACCAGTAGCGCCATTCCGGCAGGCGTGCGAGCGGCGCGGTCGGCGATGATCACCGGGTTTTCAGCTGCCCAGAGCAGTCGCGCTGCTTCAGCCACGGCGCCCGATTCGCCTTGCGGCGGCGCGGCAAGTGTGAGCTTGGGGATGCTCAAACGGGCATCGGCCGCGATCGGGTCCTCTTGAAGATCGCCATCGGCCACCAGCACGATAGGCGACATGGGCGGCGTCATCGCGATCTTGTAGGCGCGCACGGCAGATTCAGCGAAGTGCGTGAGAGACGCCGGGGCGTCGTCCCATTTCGTGAAATCGCGCACCAGCGACGCGCCGTCCTGAACGCTGTGGGCCCATTCGACGCCAGGCCGTCGATTCGTAGCGTTAGCGATATTGCCAAAGATCACATATACCGGCACGCGATCGCAGTAGGCGTTGTAGATCGCCATGGCCGCGTGCTGCAGGCCAACCGTGCCATGCGCGAAAACGGCCAGCGGCTTGCCTTCGATCTTGGCGTAGCCGTGAGCCATTCCCACGGCCGATTCCTCATGGCAGCAGGTGAGGAACTCGGGATTGCGGTTGCCTCCGTAGTTGATCACCGATTCGTGCAGCGCGCGAAAGCTGGAGCCCGGATTGGAGCAGATGTACTCGATGCCCAGCGATTTGAGGACGTCGACCATGAAGTCCGAACCGGGGCGTTCGTTGGTGAGAACTTCGACGTTGGCCGGCGTTCCTGTTTCAGCCTCGCGAGCCACGGCGTTGGGCGCGGTGACGCGCGGAGTGCCAGCTTGCGGTTGTTGGGCAGGTGCAAGGTTAGCGCCGGCGACGAGACCTGCAGCGCCCGCGGTTGCGGTTCCCAGGAACCGGCGCCTGCCTAACTCTTTCTTGGATTTGGCCATGGCTCGAACTCCGTCCAGGACCTATCCTACCAATGACGGCGGCGCTATTTGGATGGCAGGCCGAACTCCACCTTGCGTTCCTGGTTGATCTGCTTGCTGAACTCGCGATCCACCAGACCGAGCGAGACGGTGTTCTTGCTGCCCTGCACGGTGATGTAGTTGAGGGTGTCGCCTTCCACCCAATAGGCGATTGCCGGGAAAATCGTGTGGTCCTTCAAAGCGATCAGGAACATGATCTGTTGTTGATCGCCCGCGTTAGCCGTCTGATCGATATTTTGTTGCTGCGATGCAGGCGGAGGCAGGGGTGTGTTCGAGTAATCGCGCAACACCGGACTGGCGGTGTCCGGCTTGAAGTACTGGTTGATGATCACCACGGGAGGCTGCGTCATCTGCTCATAGCCCGGCACCTGATAGGCCTCAGGCGAATAAGGCGCGACGGGCGCGGAGGGCGCTTCATAGTCGTAAAAGCCGCCGCCATAGAAGACCGGGTACGGTACGGCTACCGCGACTCCATGCGACCGATGAGCGACCTGAGGAACAGGCGCGGCAACCAGTGGTGAGCCCGGAAGGCGAGGATTCCGTACCGCCACAGGCGCTCCGGTACCGGGATAAATCATCCTGCCGAATCCAGCCCCGCCGGTGGAGCCGGCGACTGCTCCAGGGTTGGAGATTCGGCCGAAACCGGTGGGATCGGCAGCGCGCTGAGCCCACCCGATCGAAACCGAGAAGGCCAGGAACAATACAGCCGGTATGGATCTCATGGGAGTCGCCTCCTGCCTGTATTGTAGACGCTTTTGGAAGAGCCGGCGTTTACAGCCAATACAGCATGACGTAAACCACCACGCCGGTGACGCTCACGTACAGCCAGATGGGGAGCGTCCAGCGGGCGATGCGCCGGTGACGGTCGAAGTTCCCGGCTTTCTCGGCCGTCGCTTTCTCAGCCTTTAGGGCGCGGCGCAGCGTGATGATCGCCAGTACCGGTACTGCAGCGGCCAGGACCGTGTGCGTGAACAGGATGGTGAGGTACGCGTATCGAATGAATCCGGTTTTCTGGAAATAAACGGCGCCGACGTTGGCATGATAGACGAGATAGAAGATCAGGAACACGGTCGAGACGCAGAAGGCCGCGATCATGGTCTTCTTGTGCTGCTCCCGTTTGCCCGCGCGGATCAGGAAGTAGCCGCGCACGAGCAGAATGGCGGCGGTGCCGTTGAGGATCGCGTTGACGGCAGGTAGGCTATGGACGTCGATAGCCATGACTCTTGGCTTCCTTAAGAAGCATGCGAGCATCGGCGATGAGGCGCGAGATCGCATCGGGTTCTGACGTCAGGTAGTATCCGCGGATCTGCGATTTCCGATCGACCAGCACGAAGCGCGTGGAATGGTCGAAACTACCGTCGACCGGCCCGAGTTTGAACACGTCCTGTGAAAGATGATTCAGAGTCTCGCGCGGGCCGGTCAGGAAATACCAGACACCGGGCGTGGCGCTGTAGAATGCGGCGTACTTTGCGAGTTTCTCGGGGGTGTCGCGGTCGGGATCCACGGTCATCGAGACCAGCTTCACGTCCTGCCCGGCCAGAGCGGTCTGCACTTCATGCATCTGCGAGCTCATGCGCGGACAGGGACCAGGGCAGTTGGTGAACATGAAATTCGCGACCCAGACATGACTCCAGAGAGAATCGCTATTAAAAGCGTCCCCAGATTGATCCGTGAGTGTAAACTGAGGGATCCATGAGCCAGTTTCCGGCGGCGGATGGGAGCAGCCGGCCAGAAGAAGCGTCGCAAGACTAGCTATCGAGCGCCAGGAGACCATACAGCAGGGGAAGGTAAAGCACGCTAGCGAGCAGCACGCGGCGGGCCTGGAGACGGGTCTGAGTCGAATTGGCCTGGAATCCAGCGTAGAGCAGGATGGTGCCCAGGACGGACGCTCCGAACAGATAGAAGTTACCGGCCATATCGAAGAACTTGGGCGCGAGGCTCATGGGAATCAGGGCCATCGAAAACCAGACGATGCGGCGGGCGGTGGAATCGATCGTCGGCTCCACAACCGGCAGCATGCGGATGCCGGCCCGGGCATAATCCTCACGATACATCCAAGCGATCGCGTAGAAGTGCGGGAACTGCCACAGGAACAGGATTGCGTAGAGAATCCCGGCCTCGTAATTCAAATGGCCGCTGGCGGCGGCGTAGCCGATCAGCGGCGGCATCGCCCCGGGAATTGCGCCGATGGTGGTGGATATCGGCGAGCGGCGCTTCAGAGGCGTATATACGAACAGGTAACTGGCCAGCGTGAACAGCGCGAGTAACGCCGTCAGCAGATTCACGCCGATCCATAGTTCCGTGAAACCTACCGCGGACAGAATCGAGCCGAAGACCAGCGCCCGATCCGCAGTAATCCGGCCGGATGGAATCGGACGCGCTTTGGTCCGGTTCATGAGGCCGTCACCTTCGCGCTCGTACCACTGGTTGAGCGCTGCAGTGCCACCGGCGATGAGCATGGTCCCCAGCAGGGTGTGGAACAGCTCCATCCAGGTCCAAGGCTGGCCGAGGTGTGTGCCGAACAGGAACCCGACGCCGGTGCTCATCAGGATGAACAGAGTGATGCGCGGCTTGGTGAGCTCCAGATAACGGTTCATGAAGTGACCACCTGGTGTGTTTCCGCAGTTTCGGACGTGGCCGCCCGAACATTCCGCCGGATCTGGATCGCCAGCACTACGCTCGCGGCCAGGGTCAGGCCGCCAGTGGCAACATGGGCCACGGTGGTAAGCACCATCGCGAGCGGATATTCGGCGGCATTGATACGTGCGACGTAGGCGACGATGCCCAGGAATACCTGCATCATTGTGATCGCCAGGAGGCCGGTCGCAGCGGGTCGTAGTGCCCGGTGCTTGGGAAACTGGTGCTGTACGAACATACCGACCAGCAGGATCACCAGCGGCACGATCATCGCGCCGATCACATGCGGCAGGAGCCCGAATGCGCGGTGGCGAAAGCCTGCGCCGAGCCCGATCTGGACCAGCACCAAAAGCGGCGTCAAAATTGCCAGCGATCGCAAAGACGGCCAGCCGTAATCTTCCACCGGCTCCGGTCCCTGCTGCCAGTTTGGCGACGTGAAAACGGCGATGGCCACCGTGACCGAAAAGAAAAGTTGCGCGAGACACGCATGCGCGATGCTGATCGGAGCCGGCTGCAGCAGGAGCACGGTGGCGCCTCCCAGCAGACCCTGCGCGACCACTCCACCCAACGCGAGCCAGCCGAGACGGCGCATCCATCTACGTTTATCCACGCGTGCGATCCAGATGGCCAGGATGATGGTCAGCGTCCCGACCGCGGTCGCGATCATGCGGTGACCGGTTTCGAAGAGTACGCCGCCGGTCATTTGCGGGATGACCTGCCCGTAGGACAACGGCCAATCGGGAACCGAGAGCCCGGCTTCCTTGCTGGTGACGGAGGCTCCGGCGATCACCAGGAATAAAGTGCACACGGCGACCAGGGTCGCGTAACGGTGCAGCCAGGGGGTTTGCATTGGGTTAAGGGACAACGATTAGTACACCTCTAGTTTAGCGCGTAGAATGGAGCTTTTGTGACCTCTTCACTTCATCAGCCCATCCACACCGTCTATGGCGGCGCACACTTATTCAAATCAACCACTTGCGGCAAGCTGGGCGCGCTAGCCGAGCGAGCGTTCGTGGAACACGCCCCGAATGCCGGCACCCTGGCACAGGTTTTCGGGATCCCCGAAGCCTTGACTGAAACGGTCCACGCGCGTGTGGCTGAGAAGCTCCGGCGCGAGCCCGTGGAAGATTTTCGGATCGATTTCGAGGACGGATTCGGATATCGCCCGGATGACGAGGAGGATGCCGCGACCGACAACGCCGCTCGCGAGGTCACCGAGGCCGTTCAGGCGGGCTCGCTGCCGGGGCTGTTTGGCATCCGCATAAAATCGTTTTCCTCGGAGAAAACGAAAGCGCGTGCGCTGCGGACGCTGAATCGTTTTCTTTCGCGGGCGACTCTGCCGGAGAACTTCGTGGTCACGCTGCCCAAGATCACCGCGCACGAACAGGTCGCCGGGTTGGTGGATGCGCTTCGGGCTTATCCCCAGGTGCGCATCGAGATTATGGTCGAAACGCCGGAGTCGATATTTATGCTGCCGCGGCTGCTGGAAGCAGCCCGAGGTAAATGTCTCGCTGCGCATTTCGGGGCCTACGACTATACGGCGAGCCTCGGCATCACCGCCGCTAATCAGGATTTGCATCATCCAGCGTGTGACTTTGGCCGATCGATGATGCTGGCGTCTCTCGCTGGGACCGGTGTTTGGCTGGTGGACGGTGCGACGAATCTCATACCAATTCCACCCGCAGTCCATCAGGCCTGGAAGTTGCATTACGACAACATTCGCCATTCTCTCTACAATGGCTTTTATCAAGGCTGGGATCTGCACCCTGCCCAGATTCCGGCCCGGCTGGTGGCGGTGCACACGTTTTTCCTGGAGGGTCTGGAGGAAGCCTCGGCCCGGTTGCGCAATTTCATGGATCGAGCCGCGCAGGCCACGCGGGTAGGAGCGGTCTTTGACGATGCGGCCACCGGCCGGGGGCTGCTCAACTATTTCGAACGGGCCGTCCATTGCGGCGCCGTCGATAAAAAAGATATTCCAGGCCTGACGGGAGTAACTGTGGAGGAATTAGGTTCGTCTTTTGATAGAATTCTGGCTGCCAGAAGGAGCGTTCAACCATGAAACAGGCAATGAAAAGACCGGCTTTAATCGTGCTTACAGCGTTAGTGGCCCTGGCCGCCGCGCCCGGTTACAAAGTAATCGACAAAATCAAGATTGGCGGCGCGGGCGGCTGGGACTACGTCTATGTCGATAGCGATGCCAACCGGGTTTACGTGTCGCACACCAATCAGACCGAAGTAATCGACACGGTCACGAACAAACTGGTGGGCACGATTCCAGACACGACCGGAGTGCACGGAATCGCCGTGGCGAGTGATCTCGGCAAGGGATTTACCAGCAACGGCCGCGCCAACAACGTAACCATCTTCGATCTGAAGACGCTGATGGCCACCGGCACAATTGCCACCGGCATGAATCCGGACGCGATCCTGTACGAACCGGGCTCGCATCGGTTGTTCACCTTCAACGGGCGCGGCAACGACGCGACGGTGATCGACGCCAAGACCGGCACGGTGATCTCGACCTTGCCCGTCGGCGGGAAGCCGGAGTTCGCTCAATACGATGGCAAAGGCAAAGTCTATTTCAATGTCGAGAACACGAGTGAAATCGCGGAGCTGGACGCTGCCAAAGCCGCCATCACGAAGCGTATTCCGCTGGCGCCTTGCGAAGAGCCCTCAGGTCTAGCGATCGACCGGCAGAAGCGGCGGCTGTTCGCCGTGTGCAGCAATCGCAAGATGGTCATGGTGGATCCGGATGGCGGCAAGGTGATCGGTTCGGTGGACATCGGCCCAGGCGCCGATGGCGCGGCTTTCGACAACGGCTTCGCCTTCAGCTCGAATGGCGGCGACGGAACGATGACCGTGGTTCAGGAAACGTCGCCGGGTAAATTCGAAGTAGTCGAGACGGTACAGACCGCGCGAACCGCGCGAACCATCGGCGCTGATCCCAAGACGCACAAGCTGTACCTCCCGGCGGCGGAACAGGGTCCGCCTCCCGCGGGTGGGAAGGGTCGCGGGACGATCGTGCCCGACAGCTTCCACATTTTGATTGTGGGGCGTTAAGGCCGGGCGTTAGGCGCGCTTCTTGACAGCAGCGACCGCATTTATGAGCCGCTCCGAGCGGACCGGTTTGGCGAGAACCTCGTCGACCAGCTTCTGCTCGGGGCGGCCATCCAGGTCCGCACCCCAGCCCGCCAGCACCACGATCCGCACGTCCGGCGCTGTCTGACGAAACTCACGGACCAGCGCAAGGCCATCTTCGGGGGAAGGTAAGCGGAGATCCAGAATCACACATTCCGGCGTAATCTCGCGAAACCGGTTCCTGGCTGATGTGACATTGGTAGCAGTGGACACTCGATGACCGTCGCGCTCCAGCAGCATTTTGCGGATCTCGAGGCCGCCAGGGTCGTCGTCCACGAGTAGAACACGCGCCATGGTTCGATCCAGCTTAGTCGAATTTCACGCTGGCAATGACCAGTTGCGGCATCGCCTGATTCCAGCTTTCCGGCAAGTTATCGAAAGGCAGGCGGAAGCTCTTGGTTGCTCCAGGCTTCAAGCCACCCATTTTGGGACTGACGATCGGCACGCGCTGCCGCAGAGTAATTTTGCCGTAGTAATCCTGGAACACGCAGTAGAGTTCCACCGTATCCAGATTGCGATCACCGGCATTAGTGATGTTTCCTGCAATTTCCACCACCATCTGACCGAAATAATTCTTGGCGGCCTTCATGCTGACGTCGCCTAGCCTGAGATTGCCGACGTAGGCGCGCGCCTCCGGAGTGAGCGGCGCTTCGGCCGCCGGTTTCTGCGGGGCAAGCTCCAGATAAGCAACCACTCCAGCTCCGGCGAGTACCAGCGCGATCAACACGATGTGGGGAACCCCGAACCCCTGGCGCTTGGGCGGCGCGGCGGCCGAGAGTGGATAATTACTGGCCACTGATAGTCATCTCCCCGATCAACAGCGCTGGGGAAGCGATCGAGCTGCGGAACTCGAGATTCGCTCCCACCTGCTCCAGGTTCATCAGCATCTGCTTCAGGTTTCCGGCGATGGTGATCTCCGAAACAGGATACGCCAGTTCACCGTTCTCGATCCACAGACCGGCGGCGCCCGAGGAATAGTCTCCGGTCACAGTATTGGCGGAAGCGCCGATCAGCTCCGTAACATAGAGTCCCTGGCGGACGCCCGCAATCAAATCCCCTTCGGAACGTTCTCCCGCTTCGATGTAGAAGTTGCCCGGGCCCACGCCGGCGCTCCCGGCGAGCCCCCGCGACGCGTTGCCGGTGGTCTTCAGCCCAAGCTTCAGGGCCGTGTAGGTATTCAAGAGATAACTCTTGAGCACCCCACGCTCGATGACCACCGTCCGCCGCGAGGTCACGCCTTCATCGTCGAAGGGCGAGCTGCCGAACAAGCCTGGCATGGTCGCGTCGTCGATGATCGTCAGCGCCTCGGACGCGATCTTCTCTCCGAGTTTGCCGGCCAGGAACGAGGCGTGGCGGTAAATCGCTCCGCCGTTGACCGCGTCGAAGAGATCGCCCAAGAGCATGCGGGCAGTGCGAGGCTCGAAAATCACCGGCACCTTCTGCGTCGGCACTTTGCGAGGATTCAGGCGGCGCAGAGCCCGTTCCGCCGCACGCCTGCCTACTTCCTCCGGGCTTTCGAGACGCGATACCTCGCGCGCCGATGTGTGCCAGTAATCACGTTCCATGGAGCCGTTCTGTTTGGCCACCGGGACGACGCTCAGACCGCAGCTCGACGTCCGATACTCGCCGGCGAACCCCAGCGAATTGGCGAACACGCGCGAACCGAGATAGGAATCGAACGAGGCGCCTTCCGAATTCGTGATGCGCGCGTCGGCCGCCAGAGCGACTTCTTCGGCCTTCGTCGCTTGCGCGATTTTCCACTCGGTTTCGATGCGTGAAACCGCATCATCGTAGAGTTTTAGGTCGCCCTGGAAGCGCCCCAGATCGGCCGGGTCGGGCAATCCCGCGTGCGGATCCGGGGTGGTGATCCGGGCCAGATCCAGAGCTCCACGGACCATGGTTTCAATACCTTGCGGAGATAAATCGGATGTCTTGGATGAACCGGTCAGATTACCCACCAGCACGCGGATTCCAGCGCCCCGCGAGCCGGCTTGCTTGAGGTTTTCGACCTCGCGCATGCGCACGCTGGCGGAGAATTCTTCGCCTTCGGAGATGGTGCACTCGGCGCCGCTCGCACCGAGTTCCAGGGCTCTCTTAGTTGCCCCCGCGGCAATATCCAGAAGATTGTCGCTCACGCTGCCGTGCCTCCGACGGTCATCTTGTCGATCTTCACGGTCGGGATACCGACGCCCACCGGGACGCTCTGCCCTTCCTTGCCGCAGACGCCGATGCCTTCATCGAGCTGGAGGTCGTGGCCCACCATGCTGACGTATTTCAGCGCCTCGGGACCGTTGCCGATCAGAGTCGCGCCCTTCACAGGCTGGGTCAGCTTGCCGTTTTCGATCAGGTAGCTTTCGGTGGCCTGGAAGACGAAGTTGCCGCTGGTGATATCGACCTGTCCTCCGCCAAACGTCGCGCAATAGATTCCTTTGGGGACGCTGCGGATGATATCGTCCGGGTCGCTCTGTCCGGCCAGCATGTAGGTGTTGGTCATACGCGGCATGGGGATGTGCTGGTAACTTTCGCGCCGGCCGCTGCCGGTGGAAGCAGACTTCAGTAATCGCGCCGAAAGCGTGTCCTGCAGATATCCGCGCAGGATGCCGTTTTCGATCAGGACGTTTTTCTGCGTAGGAACGCCTTCGTCGTCCACGTTCAGCGATCCGCGGCGGCTGCCAATCGTTCCATCGTCAATAACCGTGCACAGAGGACTGGCGACCTGCTGGCCGATGCGGCCGCTGAAAGCGGAAACACCCTTACGGTTGAAATCGGCTTCCAGGCCGTGTCCGACGGCTTCGTGCAGCAGGATACCGGGCCATCCGGGTCCCAGGACGACGACCGATTCACCCGCCGGCGCGTCCACGGCGGAGAGCTGAACGATTGCCTGACGCGCGGCTTCGCGCGCGAAATGCTCAGGAGTTTTCTCATTCAGGAAGAAATCGAGCGTCACGCGTCCGCCGCCACCGGAGTATCCCTGCTGCGGAACGCCGTCGGTCTCGCGAGCTAGCGCAGCGACGCCCATGCGCGCCATCGGCTGGCGGTCAAAACTGAGGCGGCCATCGCTCGAAGCAACGAGAACTTCCCGCACGCTATCCGCGTAGTTCGCGATCACCTGAAACACGCGGCTGTCGTAGGCACGAGCGGCCGTATCGGCGCGCTTGACCAGGTCCACGCGCTCCGCCAGGCTGGCTTCGTGTGGAGAGGTCACCATGGAATACAGATTGTGTTTGCGGGCCTCCTGGAAGCCGGTTTTCATCACGCTCGCCGGACCGCGCGCGATCAGCGCAGCAACACGGGCCGCCTTGCGAATCTTCTCAGGACTGAGATCGTCGCTGTAGGCGTAACCTGTCCGTTCGCCCGCGATCACGCGAATGCCTACGCCCAGCGTCACGCTCTCGCTGGCGCTCTTAACGATGCCTTCGTCGATACCGATCGAGCTGGTGGAGAGGTATTCGAAATACAGATCCGCGTATTCCCCTCCCGCCGAGAGCGCTTCGCTCAGGTAGGACTCCAGATCGCGCTCGGTGATCCCGAATTTTGCGGCAAAGAAGGACGGCGATAGCCCCATACTTTGAGCCTAGCATGCGGCTTCATGTAGACATGTAGAATGGTCCGAGGAGGATCGAATGAACCGACGCAAGGCAATTGGATCCATGGTGGTAGCAGCGGCGGGCACAGCCGCGACAGTACGCGTGGCGAGAGCCGCCGATACGGAAATCGAGATTTTAGTGGGCCACTGGAAGAAGTCGAAAGACTTGACCTTGAAGACGGCCGAGGCCATGCCGGCAGAGAACTATGATTACAAGCCGTTCCCCGAGGCCCGCGCGTTCGGCGCGGAGCAGCAGCACCTGGGACAGGCGGAAGGCTTCTACCTGGGACGGCTGGGCAAGGGCGCGGCTCCCGCGGCTCCGCGGAATGACATCACCAAGGCCGCCACAGTTGCATATCTGACGGCTTCCTTCGACTGGGCGATCGGCGTGGTGGGACAGCTGACGTCGGCGGATCTGACCAAGACTTTCGGCCAAGGCAAGCAAGCCGCGACCGGCCTGGAGCTGCTGTACCAGGCGATGATCCACACGGCGCACACGCGCGGCTACGGGGAAATGTACCTGCGCAACAAGGGAATCGTACCGCCGACCTACGACGTCTAGTTCAAAAGGCTACGGATCTTTCGCGCAGCGGAATCCGACGTTACGCGCGGAAAAGCGTTCTGGAACGCTGACCGCGTCGTAGGCGAAGCCCGGATCGAGCGCGCGGTCATATGCACCCCCGCGCATGCTTATCCAGGGCTCCTGGGCCGTCGCAGGCGGCGTCATCACCGTGGCGAACATGGCGATGGCATTCGCGCTGGGCGTGACCGGGCCCTCGACCATCTCCCAAACGTTCCCAATCATGTTAAAGGGCGGCCCGGCAAACGATCGCACCGGCATCAGTTCGTGCGAAGCGGCAGGATTGTCGCTGACATTGGCCTTAGCGGAATCCTTCTGATCGCCCCAGGGGAACGACGCGCCCTGGGTTCCACGCAGCGCGCGCTCCCATTCGAGCGACGTGGGCAGCCGCTTGCCGGCTTGCTTGGCGTACGCGCGGGCCTCGGCGACCGTGAGACCGACCTTGGGAAGGTTCTCCTGCCCCGGCGCCACACTGCATCCCAGGGCTTTGCAAAATTCGGCATTGGAGACTTCGGTTTCGTCGATGAAGAAGGCTTTGAGGGTCGTGGGTTTCTTGTCTTCGCCCGAAAGGAATGTTCCGGCAGACACGTAAACCATGCCCGGGACGACGGGCGCGGATGCGGGACGCAGCAACCAGGCGGCAATTCCGGCCGCAATCACCAACACCGCCGCGATGCCCAGCCACAGCGGCGTCCGGGACGGCGTTGCACTTTCGGGAGCGACGCTCTTTTTCGGGGCAACGTCTTTGGGAACCGTCTGCGTGGCCGATTTGGCGTCACCGGCCAGGATGCCGCGGAGTTCCTCCGAGATCGCCCGGAATGTTTGTGGGCGCTCTTCCGCCTTCTTGGCCGTGCAGCGCATCACAAGATCGCGCACCGCCGGAGGAACACCGGCGTTTTCCATTGCGGCGACATCCACGGTCTGGTTCAGGATCTGGAAAAACACCTGCTCCATGGTCTCGCCGCGGACACCTCGCACACCTGTCAACAACTCGTAGAGCAGGAGCCCGTACGCGTAGATATCGACCAGATGGGATGTCTCACTCCCGGAAATCTGCTCCGGCGACATGTAGTACGGCGTACCCATGGCCATTCCCGTGCGCGTGAGCGAAAGATCCGCCGTCTTGGCGATGCCGAAGTCCATCAGCTTCACGCGGCCGTGGGGATCGATGTGGATGTTCTCCGGCTTGATATCGCGATGCACGATGGCGCGGCCATGCACGTAATCCAGCGCGTCGGCGATATGCAGCGCGATACGCAGCCGGTCATTCATTCCGCCCAGCCGGCTCCCGCGGATGGCCTCGCGCAGATCCTCGCCCTTGAGATACTCCATCACGATGTAAGGCTTGCCGTCGTATTCGCCGTAATCGAAAACACTGACGATGTTTTCGTGCTGGAAGCTTCCGGCCAGTTTTGCTTCCTGCAGGAACCGGGCCTTGGCTTCGGCATCCTGACAGGAGTTGTCGGTCAGAATCTTCACCACCACGGCGCGGTCGATCACTGTATCGCGGGCCCGATAGACGTGCGACATGCCACCGCCCAGAAATTCGAGCAGCTCGTATTTTCCGATCGTGGCGGGAAGTTCCATGGGCGTTACTAAAGTGCGTTACTCGCCGGGTCCGCCGAATTCCACCACCAGGAATCGCGCCGGGGCTTTTCCCGTATTCCGGACCTCAGTAACTTGATCGGCAGGTGAGCGCAACACATTAGCAGCTCTCAGGTTGCGCCGGGAACCGCTGCCAGCCGGGGCTCCGTTCGCCCGGCTGACCGCCTCCGCTTCCGTGCCTTCAAGCGCAATCAGCAAGGGCGGCACGTCCGCCGGAGGAATTGCCAGCGTGGCATTCGGGGCGATTTGCAGGATGCCGAAATGCGCCTGATCCGTCTCGAAATGAATCTGCAGATTCGCGCCGAGCCAATCCGCTCCAGGTTCGCGGCAGTGCAGGTATTCCCCCTGCAGCACCTCGCCGCAGACGTTATGGGGATTTCGTCTGCTTCTGCAACAGCTCGATTGTGATCTCACCTTGCGTCTGGACTCCGCCGCGAGAGAATCGGATATTATTACCGGCTAACGGAACCCGGATGTAGTCGCCATGCGGCGCGATCGGCACATTAAAGATCCGAACCCGAGCATCTTCATAGATCGGCACAGACTGCTGGGCGAATGCGTAGGCCGCCGCAAGCAATCCCGCAAGAAAGATTCGCATATTAACGCTTATATCCAATCTTGCGAAGGAATCCGTGCCGCCACTCGACCCCCGCGGCGTCTTCCACGCCCTTGGGCGAGCTGCCGTCGACCACGCCCAGTACTCCGCGCCCCTGCCCGGTCTCGGCCAGGATCATTTCTACCGGATTCGCCGTGGCGCAAAAGATGGAGCACACTTCGGGAATCTCCCGGATCCGCCCGAGCACGTTGATCGGATACCCGTCGCGCAGTGCGACCACGAACACGTGCCCGGCGGCGATCGACTGGGCATTCTTGGTGGCGTTCGCCTTCAACGCGTCGTCATTGCCCTCCACGCGCGTCAGGCAGTCGCCCGAAGCCTCATTGAAGGCGATGCCGAACTTGATCCCGGGCACGGTGTTCACCATGGCCTCATAGAGATCCTCGACGGTCTTGATGAAATGGCTCTGCCCGACGATGATGTTGCCGTTTTCGGGAATGTCGAGGCGAACGACCTTCAATTCCATCTCCACCAATATAATGGATCGTGGCGCAGCCCCTCATCGAGCACATCCGCAAGCTTCCGCACGGCCGGGCGACTCTCAAGCAGTTGCTGCGGGAGCAAGCGCGTCACGGGATCACACGGCCGCAGCTGGAAGCCGAGCTGACCCGCCTGGCCCAGCGCGGGGACATCGTCGAAACGCGATCCGGGCACTACACCGCTACCGGCGTCAGCCGCGAATTCGCCGTGGGACGACTCAACGTCCACCGCGACGGCTACGGCTTCGTGATTCCCGAAGTCCCCGTTCCCGGCCTGCGCGGCGACGTGTATATCCCTAAGGAGTCGGCGGCCCGCGCCATGCACGGGGACCGCGTAGTCGCACGCATCGCCCGAATCGAGCGCGACGGGAAGGCCGACGGCGAGATCGTGCGCGTGTTGCGCCGCGCCCATCCGACCGTGGTCGGCGAGTTCCGCATCCGGCGCACTGGCAATTTCGTGGTTCCCCATGACGACCGTATTCGCCAGTGGATCGAGATTCCCGAAGATATGGCGCTGCCCGCCCGCCAGGTGACGGTGGACCGCGTAGGCGCTTCGGCCATCACCGTGAGCACCGTCGAAGACCTGGACGGCATGGTCGTCACCGCGGAAATCATGGACTTCGGCGAAGACGGCGGCCGTCCCGTGGGCCGCATCATCGAAATCCTCGGTCTGCCCGACGACTTCGGCATCGACGTCGAAATTCTCATCCGCTCGCATCACATTCCGCATCACTTTCCTGATGAAGTTTTGGAACAAGCGAGGGCGATTCCCGGGCCGATCTCCCCGGCCGAACTGGCCCGCCGCCGCGATTTTCGGGAACTGGATATTGTCACCATCGACGGCGAAACCGCGCGGGATTTCGACGACGCAGTGTGGGTGGAACCTTTAAGCAATGGGACCTGGGCGCTACAAGTACACATCGCGGATGTGAGCCACTACGTGCGGCCCGGATCGCCCATTGACCGTGAAGCGGCGTTGCGCGGAACCAGCGTTTATTTCCCTGACCGCGCCGTTCCCATGCTGCCGGTGGAGCTATCGACCGATCAGTGCTCGCTGCGGCCGCACGAAGACCGCCTGGTGCTCTCCGCGCTGCTGGAAATCGACGCCCAGGGCGACGTAGTAGCCCAGGAATTCACCCGCGGCGTCATCCGCAGCGCCGAGCGGATGACCTACACCGCTGTCCACGGCGTTCTCGAGGGCGATCCGGCATTGCTTGAACGCTACGAGCGGCTCGTCCAGCGTTTCAAATGGATGCAGGAACTGGCGCTGATCCTGAACCGAAAGCGCGTCCGCCGCGGCTCCATCGATTTCGATCTGCCCGAGCCTCTGCTCGAGTTCAACGAGTTTGGCGAAATGACCGGCGTTACGCGCGCGCCACGCAACATCGCGCATCGGCTGATCGAGGAGTTCATGCTGGCGGCGAATGAAGCCGTCGCGTCGCACTTGGAGGCTTTGGAGGTTCCCACCATCTTCCGCATCCATGAGCGACCCGATCCCAAGCGCGTGCTGGAGTTCGAGGAGGTCGCCACCCACTTCGGTTATTCGCTCCGGGGCGGCGCGGCGCCCGTCAAACGATTCAAGGAACACGTTGTCGTCGCGCTGGACGATGTCAACTTCACGTCGCGCAACTATCAGAGATTGGTCAAGAAGATCGAAGGCAAACCGGAAGAGCGCATCCTGAGCTACCTGATGCTCCGGTCGCTGAAGCAAGCCCGCTACAGCGATCGCAACCAGGGCCATTTCGCGCTGGCCGCGCCCAGCTATACGCACTTCACCTCGCCGATTCGCCGTTATCCCGATCTGATCGTGCACCGCGTGCTGGGGGCCTATCTCGACGCGAGCCGCTACGAGGCGGACATGCGCGGCATCGCGGAATCCTCTTCCGATACCGAGCGCCGCGCGGCCGAAGCCGAGCGCGAGCTGGTCGAGTGGAAAAAAGTAAAGTTCATGATCGACAAAGTGGGCGACGAATTCCTGGCCCTGATCATTTCCACCACCCGCTTCGGATTCTTCGTGGAGCTGGAGGACCTGTTCATCGAAGGCTTGGTGCCGCTCGACACGCTTCTAGGCGATCGCTACACGTATCACGAGAACGTCCGCAAGATCATCGGCGAACGCAGCCGGCGGCAATATTCGATCGGCGACAAGGTGCGTGTCCGCCTGGATCGCGTGGATGGCGTGGAGAAGAAACTTAGCTTCTCGGTAGTCGCGGCAACTCCGCGCGAGCGGCAGCGAAACGCCCGCAAGCGCTAGCTATGGTTGGCGTGTAGAGATGGTTTTCGCCCGAAAGATCAAAAAAGTGAGGATCCCGAGCGCGGATAATACCCAGCTACCCGGCTCTGGCACGCTGGGGCCCGGGGGGTCGAAAATGACGACCGGGTCTCCGGAGGTTTCAAACAATCGAAGCTGAATCACCGCGGAAGTGCCGGCGCCGTCGAGCACATGAGGTCCAGAACCGCTGGCGGCGCGAAGGGACAATCCGATCTCAAATGGCATTCCGAGTTCAAACGGAACCAGCGTGGCTCCTGTCACGCACAGCGTTCCTTCACAAGATCCCAGGCCCGCTATGAAACTTGACGCGAGGCCCACGGCACCGCCGTCTTGATCGTGGTCAGAAACGATGGCAAAGGTAGCAAATCCCTGACGAGCCGGCCCATCGGTAGATCCAAAGAAATCCAGAAAGACGAAAGCGATCGCGCTCGATCCGACACCCAGATCATCCCGGCTGGTCGTTCCGGCGGTGGCTCCCGCGCCAGCCTCAATGTCCAGGCCGTCCGCAGTGTTCAGTCCGAGAATGGAGACCGAAGCGCCCGCAGCCACGTTTTCGTTTCCGTAGAATTTCGGTTGGTAGGCGGGGCCGCACGCCACCGCGACTTGTGCAACCGTGCATACAGTGCTGATGACCGGGCTGGGTTCAATGATCGTGCTGGCAAGCCCCAGGGCTGGAACCAGAAGTAGCGGACCCCAAAAGAGCCCTGTGTTGTTCATGCTTGAACCCTTATACGCCAGACATGCAGCCTGCGTCTATGGCGCTTAATCCGTGAAACCAACCCTCTGGGATAGGGTAAGGACATCTACACGCGCTCGCGTTTCGAAGCCAGAGTTCCAGCATTTCAAGACAGTCATGCGTGGTGTGCTTGCTGTTCCGAAGGAACGCTTGGACGAACTGGTACGGACGGCAAAGGAAGAATCCCCGCCTAAAGGCGATCCCTGATACACCAGAGAAGAAGCGAAAGCGAAAGAAACGGACGTAGGAACGCTCATTTCCTTATATCCTTGATATAGCGAATTATCCGCAAAATAAGCGTTAAGACGCACAGTCTTTGGAGGTCGTCCGTGTACATTCTCGCTCCGGACAGTCTGGAGACTTCCAGAGTTGTCCATTTGTTCTTAGAGCAGTCTTCGATTAGAGTGTTTTTGGGAGTGGTGGGATGTGACGTAATCCTCCACCTCATGGAGAACACAGCAGAGATTACCCGCCGAGTTACTTGGAGGGCGCGCAGGTTAAGTTTCAGTTGGAATGAGCGTGTCTTTGGACTCCCATACTGGCCAGCATATGACGGAAGCGTGGGACTAAAGGGCACGCTCAGGACAATGTCTTTAGTTGGCTTTGGACTAGCAATCGGACTGGAGTTTCTAGCGCTTCCCTACAGTGAGCAAACAGATACCCTCGCTGACACGGAACTTTCGGATTCGCAAAAACGGACAATGGCAGCTCTCATTAAAGCGGGGAACGCAAACAGAGAGGCCGGAACGGCCCGCAAGGAAGCTGCTCAGGCCGACGAACGCGCCGGGAAAGCTATTAAGGAAGCAGCCACACTTCGCAAAAGGGCTGAAGATGAGGCTCTCGCTCGCGCGACGCTTGAAGCCGCAGTAGCACCGCGTTCCGTACACCTACGCCTGCTCGTTGATAGATTGAAAGCATTCACCGGGACTTCTGTAGTACTTCGATATCTGGAGGATCGGGAGCCTAAGAGACTGGCCGAACAACTCAATGGGGCCTTCTCGGCCGCCCAATGGAAGGTTGTCCCGCACAAAATAAAAGATGTTGATCTTATCCCGTTATACGGGGTCCACATCAGCATTAACGAGGCCTGGGAGAACGGCGACGTCAGAATACTGGCAGCAGTCAATCTAGCGGAGGAATTGCGCACGCAACCAGAAATGGGCGCAATCTTCGTCCCACGCATCTTCCAGTTCGCAGAGTATGATCCCGACGCTATTATCGTTGAAGTCGGATTGCAGCCAGAACGATATTTTGAGGAGCGTTTTTTCGGTCCCTCAGGTAGCGAGGACCGAAGGATTCCCGTATATATCCTTCCTTGAGTTTCCAACCCTTGAGTTTCCAACGCCTGAGTCGTTAGCGTAGCCCGTCAGCGCTAGGTACGTCACGTATATTATTACCTGTGGGCTTGCATTTTCCCTTTTGTTCGCCTAGAATGAGGCCATGGCTCTCACCAAACGCCAGAAGGAATTCCTGGATTTCCTGGCCGGCTTCCTGGAGAAGAACGGCTACTGCCCGAGCTACGAAGAGATCGCCGACGGGCTGAGCCTCGCCTCGCTGGCCACCGTTCACAAGCACATCCTGGCGCTGGAATCCAAGCATTACTTGAAGCGGGGCTTTAACCAGAGCCGCTCGCTTGAAATCGCCCCACGGTATTATGACGAGCAGCGCCAGCACCGTCAAGCGCCGCCCCCGCTCGAAATTCCGCTGCTTGGCCGCATTGCCGCGGGTGTGCCGGTAGAATCGCTGGCCGGCAATGACACCGTCAGCTTCGCCGACTTCACCTCCGACCCCAACACCTACGCCTTGCAGGTGCGCGGCGAGTCCATGATCGAAGATCACATCTGCGACGGCGATTACGTGCTGGTGGAGCGCGCCGCCACGGCCCGCGACGGAGAGATCGTCGTGGCACTGGTCAACGGCATGGAAACCACGCTCAAGAGGTTGTACAAAGAGGCGGGCGACCGCGTCCGCCTGCAGCCCGCAAACGCCGCCATGCAGCCCATCTACGTCCCGGCGTCTTCGGTGGCGATCCAGGGCAAGGTCCTCGCCGTCCTTCGGAAGTACTGAAATCCTTCGGCCCCCCGCTTTCTCGCTACACTCGGATTCGTATGGATCAGGATCATCTGCGCGGCTTGCTCGAACAGGTCCGCGCCGGAGCGGTGGACGTCGACGCAGCCATCGAACGCCTGCGCCATCTGCCCTTCGAAGACCTGGGCTTCGCCAAGATCGATCATCATCGCGCGCTGCGGCACGGAATCCCGGAAGTCGTCTTCGGCAAGGGCAAGACTCCCGACCAGATCAGCGCCATCGTAGCGAGCCTGCTCGACAAAGCCCAGAACGTTCTGGTGACGCGCACCGATCAACCCACCGCCGAGCGTATCCAGCGCGAGCATCCCCAGGCCGAATACTTCCCCGCCTCTGGCGCCGTGCGGGTCTGGCGCGACCGCACGCTGCGCGGCAAAGGCAAGATCGCAGTGGTCTGCGCCGGCACCAGCGATCTGCCGGTGGCCGAGGAAGCGCAAGTCACCGCGGAAGTGATGGGCAACGAAGTCGTCGCCATTCACGATATCGGCGTCGCCGGCATCCATCGGGTGATGCAGAATCGCGAGCGCTTGTCGGAAGCCCGCGTGGTGATCGTATGCGCGGGAATGGAAGGCGCGCTGCCGAGCGTGGTCGGCGGGCTGGTGGCCGCGCCGGTGATCGCCGTACCAACCAGCGTTGGTTACGGGGCAAGTTTCCAGGGCCTGGCGGCCCTTCTTGGCATGCTGAATAGTTGCGCAAGTAATGTGACGGTAGTAAATATCGACAACGGCTTCGGTGCCGGCTACGCGGCCAGCCTGATGAACCGCCTCTAAGGCTCCAGAACCATCCAGGACCATTTAAGTCCTATATTCCCCTCTCAGCTCTAGTTGCAAGTCATTTGCTGAATAGTCTTAGCGTAACAATCAACTCTACTCTACTTTCGATTCATGAGTGCAACTCACTTGCAACTAAAGGCAATCCTGTTGATCTCCTTGGCCTTACCAGGATTCGCCCAGACCGCCGTGCCGAACTACTCCGTGACCGTGACCGAAGGTCCGCGCTATGTGGTGCCCGCGAGCACTACGGCAACCAAGACGCTGACGCCCTTGCTCGACGTTCCCCAGTCGATCACGGTGGTCACCCAGGAGTTGATCCACGATCAGATGATGCTGAGCGTGAGCGACGTGGTGCGCTATGTTCCCGGCATCACCGCCATCCAGGGCGAGAACAACCGCGACCAGGTGGTCATCCGCGGCAACAGCACTTCGGCCGACTTCTTCGTGGATGGCGTGCGCGACGACGTTCAGTACTATCGCGACCTGTACAACCTGGATCGGGTGGAGGTGCTCAAGGGACCCAACGCCATGATCTTCGGACGCGGCGGCGGCGGCGGTGTGATCAATCGCGTTACCAAGGAGGCGGAGTTCATGCCTCTGCGAGAAATCACGCTAGATGGAGGCATGTACAACAACAAACGCTTCGCAACCGACTTGAACCAGCCGCTGGGCGATAAAGTCGCGGTCCGCTTGAACGGCATGTACGAGAACTCGGACAGCTTCCGGGATCATGTTGGCCTGACGCGCTACGGTATCAATCCGACCGTCACTCTCAAGCCCACCAAGACCACCAGGATCACGCTGGGCTATGAGCGCTTCCGCGACGACCGCACGGCCGACCGCGGCATTCCGTCGTTTCAAGGCAAACCGGTGGATATTCCCAGCGCCACGTTCTTCGGAAACCCCGACCTAAGCCACGTCCGCGCAGCCGTTAACTTGGGTTCGATTGCGGTCGAGCAGCAGGTGGGGCGCGTGACCATTCACAATCGCACGACCTTCGGGGGCTACGATCGCGGCTATCAGAACTTCGTGCCCGGCGCGGTCAGCGCGGACAAAACCCAGGACACACTCACCGGTTATAACAACGCAACTAAGCGTTTCAACATCTTCAACCAGACCGACGTGACCTATACGGCGTATACCGGCAAGATCAAGCACACTCTTCTCGCCGGCGCCGAGTTCGGCCACCAGTTGACCGACAATTTCCGCAACACGGCATTCTTCAACAACACGGCAACCTCTATCCTGATTCCGTTGTCGGCGCCGACCATCGCTACGCCCGTCACATTTCGCCAGGCCGCGACCGACGCGGATAATCATCTCGACACCAACGCCGCCGCTGCCTACGTGCAGGATCAAGTCGAGCTCTCGCGCTATGTCCAACTTATCGGCGGCATCCGCTTCGACCATTTCGACCTGCAATATCACAACAACCGCACCGGCGAGAACCTCGGCCGCATCGACAAGCTGGTATCGCCGCGCGCCGGAATCGTGGTGAAGCCGGTCAGCACGGTTTCGATCTACGGGAGCTATAGCGTCTCGTATCTGCCTAGCTCGGGCGACCAGTTCTCATCGCTGACCACGATTACGCAGCAGGTGAAGCCGGAGAAGTTCAACAACTACGAAGTAGGCGTGAAGTGGGACGTTCGTCCTCGGCTCTCGCTGACCACCGCCGTATTCCGGTTAAACCGCGAAAACACCAGATCCACGGATCCCAACGATCCGACCCGGATTATCCAGACCGGCAGCACGCGCACCAACGGCTTCGAGATCGGGCTTAACGGAAGCTTGACCCACGCGTGGAGCATAGCCGGAGGCTATGCATATCAAGACGCGTTCATCAGCAGCGCAACCACGGCTGCGCTCGCCGGGCAGCAGGTCGGCCAGGTTCCGCACCGTACCTTCTCGCTGTGGAACAACTATCAGATTGCGCGCCGGCTGGGCGCAGGCTTGGGGATCCTGCACCGGTCGGATATGTTCGCCGCGGTTGACAATACGGTGACTCTGCCGGGTTACACGCGGGCGGATGCGGCGGTGTTCTCCTCGCTAACCGAAAAATGGCGCCTGCAGGCGAATCTGGAGAATCTGTTGGACAAGAAGTATTATCTGAACGCGGACAGCAATACAAATATTTCACCAGGCTCGCCGCGCACAATGCGTGTGGGACTGACTGCCAGATTCTAGTGAACTGCTTGCGCGATCTGCCGTCCGGCAGCGAGCATCCCGTCCAGGTCCTGGCGCGAGTAATAACGGCCCTGTGCGAGCACCCCCGCGACGCGGCGCGTATTGCCGATGTCCTCGAGCGGGTTTCCCTCAAGCAGGACCAGATCTGCGAGCTTCCCGGTCTCGACCGATCCCATCAGGCGGTCCCAGCCAAGCAGCCTCGCGGGCGCTAGCGTGGCCGATTCCAAGGCTTCTCTCGGCGATAATCCCGCAGCAACAAGTTGAGCCAGCTCATTCTGCAGACTTCCGCGCGCAGCGCTATAGGCGTCGGCACTCCCCGTCCCCGCCAACAGTTCCACTTTGTAACGTTTGGCCAGCGCGGTGAGTTGATACAGCTTGGTAGAAGACTCACGGCTTAGAAGGGGTGATATACGTGTCCCCATCATGGCGCATTTCTCAAAGAAATGGATCACGGTGTCCTCGGTCAGCGCGCCCAGGTTAGACAACCCTTCAATGATTCCCTGCCGCGCATTGACCGCTTCGAGTGGTGATACGTCCACCGGAACCGCGCCGTCGAACCGCAGACGCCAGTGCCGGGCTTGTTCCGCGAGCGCCAAGTATGCCTCGCGGGAAAGGTCCGGGAGGATCTGGATGAAGTCCACCGAGTCGTCGAACAGCCGGTCGAACGCCTGGCGCGCCGTTTGCGCCGTCTGGTTTCCGCCCACTGCGGGTCCGCTGGCGACAATGCGCGGCCCGATCGCCTTGCCCTTCTGGATTTCCAGGCGCGTTTCCGCCGCCTGCAAGTAGTCGCCTCCCGGGTCGCGGATGCCGGTCACACCGAATGCCAGGAAAGCGGGAAGCTGGCGGTCGGGATTGCGGAGCTGCACGCGCATATCCCACAGGCCTGGGGAAAGAAACCGTCCGGTTCCATCCACCATGCGGGCATTCACGGGAAGCTTGAGCGAGCCTTGCGGGCCGACCGCAACGATCCGCTCTCCCTCGATCACGGCAGTAAGGTGCGGCCGGAGGATACCGGCGGCAACATCTACGATCGTTACGTTTTCGACGACCACTGCCGCACACACGTGCCCGCACAGCGCGCCTGACACGCTCAGTGCGATCCTCAGGGCCAAGCTGAGACGCATTTGGGTATTGTACATCCGTTGTGGTAGTCTGGAAAGAGTTTATCGCCAGTTCAGCGATAATTCTCCAGGACAGCCTACTATGCCGAAGTTGAAAACCCATAAAGGTGCGGCCAAAAGGTTCAAGAAGACGGGAACCGGCAAAGTCAAACGCCGGCACGCCTTTGCCCGCCACATCCTGACCTCGAAGTCGCGCTCGCGCAAGCGCCGGCTAGGTCAATCGAGCATCGCCGATGACGCTAACTCGCCGGAAATCAAGCGCATGATTCCGTACTAAGGCGGGGTCTCCGGACTCCCCCGCGAGTGGACAGCGCGCCGCACGTGCCTGATCCGCCGCGTATTTCAAATCCAACAAAGGAGAAGAAACGTGCCGAGAGTAAAACGTGGAACCAAGCGCCGGGCAAACCGGCGCAAGACCCTGGGGCTCGCCAAGGGGTTTTTCTTAACCAAGAGCAAGCTGCACCGCTCCGCACAAGAGGCTGTCGAAAAGTCTCTCAAGTACGGTTACGTCGGCCGCCGCCTCAAGAAGCGCGATTTCCGTTCCCTGTGGATCGTGCGCATCGGGGCCGCCTGCCGCGCGGCCGACATCTCTTACAGCCGCTTCATGAGCGGGCTGAAGAAAGCCGGCGTCGACCTGAATCGCAAGATCCTGGCCGACATGGCCTTGAATGACGCGCCCGCGTTTGCCGCGCTGGTGAACCAGGCCAAAGCGGCAGCCGAAAAGGTGTAAGCTAGTCGGGGTTCCGAAAAGAAGTCGGGTTTTAAGTTATGGAAAATGACGACGCCCTTGCCAGCCTCGAAGAACGCATTCACCGCACCGTGGAACTGGTGTCCACACTCCGCACGGAGCGCGACGCGGCCGTAGCCGACGCCCGGCAACTCCGGCAGGAATTAGAAGACCTGCGGAGCCAGCGCAAGCAGGCGCGCGTGCGCATCGAGAAACTGCTCGGGCAGATGGATCTGATCCGAGGGTCGTAAATATCCTGTAAGATTGCCGAAAGGAGACCATCGGCATGGATTCCGGAGTCGAGCGCAAAACCGTCCGCGTCACCATCTACAACCAGCCGTACACTCTGGCCGTCAGCGGCGAATCCGGCGAAGTGGAGGCGCTAGCCCATTCGGTCGATCAGCTCATGAGCGATATCGCCCATCAGGCCGGCAATGTCGACGGAAGCAGCGTGGCCGTGCTGGCCTGTCTCCATTTGGCCGATCGTCTGCGCGGAGTGGAGCAGGAGCTATCCGATTTCCGCGGCCAGGTGGGCGAAAAGAGCCGCCGGTTTTCCCTCCTTCTGGACCAGGCGATTCGCTAGTTGATCCTGTGAGCGTCCTCACTGCCAGCCTTCTGGAGCGCCTCGATTGGCTGGAGCATGGCTTCGGGACACGTCACGCGAACCTCGATCAGGCCACGATGGCGAGCCTGAAGCAGATTCACTCCAATATATCGCTGGCGGCCCACGGACCCGGCTGCGCGGGAGAAGGAGACGCGCTGCTCACCAGCGAGCCGGGCGTCGCGGTCTCGGTTCGTACTGCCGACTGTTTTCCGATTCTGCTGGCCGATCCGAACACGCGGGCCGTGGCCGCGGTTCATGCCGGATGGCGAGGGACCGCCGCCGGTGTCGTCCGGGCGTCACTTACCCGCATGCGAAGCGAATTCGGAACCGACCCTCGGAATGTTTTCGCTGCCATCGGACCAGGTATCGGCGCATGCTGTTACGAAGTGGGAATAGAAGTGGCCCGGCAGTTCGGAATGCCTGAAGCTGGGAATCTCGATCTAGCGGCGGAAAACCGAAGGCAGTTGATCGCCGCGGGACTCAAGCCGGACAGTATCGAGGTCGTCGGCGACTGTACATTTTGCACCCCTGCGCGATTTTTTTCCTGGCGCCGCGATCAGGATCGCGCCGGACGGATGATTTCTTTCATCCGAGTCACAGCTTGAGCCTCTTCCAAAAACACCAAGGGCGCGGCCGGCGGATAGTTCTCGCGGACCGCGCCCTCGGATTGAGACCGGATGCCAGAGACCGGATGAGCCTCGCGATTAGGCGGCGTTAACCAGCAGTTCGTCGAGATTGTCGGCGTTGTCGCCCTGGTTGCGGTCGGCGATTTCCTGGCACTGGATGCAGAAGGCCGTCCACGGCACGGCTGCCAAGCGCTTGGGACTGATGTCCTCTTCGCAATGCAGGCACACGCCGAAGCTGCCCTCGTCGATGCGGCGCAACGCTGCGCGGACGTTCCGCAACAGATTGGACTCGCGATCCAGATTGCGGATCGCCAGCTCGCGCTCTGCGGCATGCTGCACTTCGTCCAGCGCATCGGGACTCTTCTCGATGGCGATGCCGTCACGATTCCGTACCAGTTGGACAAGCTCTGCCTGCTTGGCCTCCAGCACGTGTTTATATTTGTTCAACTCACTCTTCGTCATTGTTCTGCCCTCTTCTTCTCCTGTCTCTTCCGGTCTTTCTTTTTTAATTGTTCTTAACCGTCTTTTAACTAATCGCGTCCTGTCTCAAGTTCTGCTCGGTCAATTTCAGCTAAGCCATTAGACGTGACGTGAACCAAAAAGGTTCACGCTTTCCAAATCTACGTTCTAGAAGGAACTTTGGGTATGCCAAGCGGCAAATCCGCGCGTGGCACTACGTGGAGACCCATCGAGGCGGCGACAACCCCATGGGTGCCCAACCTCAAGCTTCCAGCAACTAAGCTTTCAAAGAACATTACCACATCGAACTCCATATTGCAAGCAATCTCAATGCCAACCATTTGCGACTGCCTGCTCCGGGCCGGCCAACCGGCCAGCAGTGCGGCTACCAATGAGTTTTCTTATCGGAGTCCCTAGGCCAAAACATTAACCCTGGCCGTGAGAGACCGCTGTCCTCCTTATCGCGTCCACGCTGTAAGTTATTCCAGGGACAGTCCTAATCCAGCGAATTTCGAATTCAGCTTGACGTATACTGTGTTGGTAAACCTGAAAAACTCTCATACGTAGAACGAGTCGTGCCGCCAAATTCAGTCGGATGATACCATGCACCCCATACGCAGCAGAGCCGGTTTGGCCGCTTCCGCCCTCTTTGTCTTGCTAGGCGTCCTGGTAATTCCTTACGCGGGAATTCAGGCTGACGAGGCTCTTTTTTCCACTCCCCTTTTCCCCCACATTGGCAAGGACTTACGGCTTCCCCGCCTGCCCCATCATGTTCCCCTCATGATCATGACCTACGTCGGCTCGTTGAAAACACTGGCCTACTGGCCCATCTTCCGGATTTTCGGCGCCAGCGCCTGGACGCTACGACTTCCCGTAGTGCTCCTGGGCGCTATTACCATCTTCATTTTCTTCCACTTAGCAAGAGTTTTCGGAGGGGCTCGAGCGGCTGCTATCGGGGCCTTCCTGCTGGCTACAGACCCCGTTTTCCTGCTGACAAACACTTTTGACTGGGGACCGGTCGCTTTGGAACATGCATTCCTTGTGACTGGCTGTTGGTTCCTGTACCGTTTCGGGAGCAAGGTCGCTCCGGATGCCCGGATTTGGCACCTTGTGGCGGGATTCCTGTGCTGGGGCCTGGCCCTTTGGAACAAGGCGATTTTCGTGTGGGCTTTGAGCGGGGTGATAGCCGGAGGAGTTCTGGTCTTCTGGCCGGAAATCAAGCGCTGTTTGAGTCCGCGCGTAGTCCTGGTGGCCGCTGCGGCGTTTCTATGCGGCGCACTGCCGCTGGTGATCTACAACCTCTCGCACGCGAGCGCCACCCTCACCGAGAACGCACACCTGGACCCGCGCAGCGTCCCCGGCAAGTGGATTCAAGTCGAATTAGCGGCGAACGGCAGTTCGTTGTTCGGTTACATGGCGGGTGAACAGTGGTGGCCGAATCCCAAGGTTCCGCAATCTCTCGACGGTCGCGCCGCGGCGTGGATCAAGGCTCACATAAGTGATCACCTGGGCGTCCACAGGAGCACCGGTTTTTACTACGTCTTCGGAGCCTTGCTGCTGGCCGCGCCCTGGTGGTGGAAGCACCGCGCAGCCCGATTTTCATTGGTCTTCATGGCAGTGACTTGGCTTCTGATGGCGCTGACCCACGATGCCGGCGCTTCCGCCCACCACGTGGTTTTGCTGTGGCCGTTTCCGATTCTGTTCGCGGCGGTCGCGCTCGCTTCCCTCCCCTGGCGGCCGCTGGCTTGGGCCGCCGGCGCCATCATGATGGTGATGAATCTCCTGGTGGTGAATCAGTACGTATTCCAGTTCGAACGGAACGGTGCAGGCGACGTCTTTTCCGATGCGCTCTATCCACTGTCGGCCAGTCTGGATGAATACGCCGATCGAACGCTCTACGTCATCGACTGGGGCATCTTTGAGAACCTCAATCTTCTACACCAAGGCCGCTTGGATTTTCGCATTGCCATCGGCCCCGTCAATACGGACTCGCCCAGCCCCGAGCAGCTCGGCGAGATTCGGGACATGCTCCGGGATCCTGGCGGGCTGATCTTGGCCCACGTTCACGAGCACGAGGTGTTTCCAGACGTGGGAGCCCGACTGGATCGGGCCGCCCGCTCGTTCGGCTATCGCCGGGAGGTGGTCCGCTCCATCCCCGACTCAAATGGCCGTCCGATGTTCGAGATCGTCCGCTTTGTCCCGGAAGACCCGGCTTGATGGGACAGGTGACCCGGGATGTTCCCTTCTGTCTCAAGCCCGTGTCCAAGGTCCACAAAATGGCTCTGCGGAATGGCGCTAAGTCTTTTCTTATCAAAGTTTAACTTCGGGCCGCAAGATGCACTTGCAGCTCCAGGAATTGGTATGCGCGTGTGGACCCAGCTTCTGACCGGATTGGCGCTTGTTCTGAGCGTTATAGCGCCCATGCCGGCCACCACGCTCGAACAGCTGACCCTGGATGAGATGGCTCAGAAGTCTACGACGATTGTCCGGGCCCGCGTTACTGGATCCCACAGTGCTTATCGGGGAGCCAGCATTTACACGTCCTTCCAGCTTCAGGTTCTCGAGAACTGGAAGGGCCAGGCAATCACAGAAGTCGCGGTACCGGGCGGCGTGGTCAGCGGAATCCGCCAGAACGTGTCAGGAGCGCCCGCTTTGAAGCCCGGGCAGGAGTACGTGCTGTTCCTGTGGACCAGCCCCTCCGGGCTGACCCAGGTAATCGGGCTTTCACAAGGGGTGTTCAAGCTTTCAGAGGAGGGCTCGGGAGGCGGAAGTGGTGCAGCGGTGGCTCTGCGACCCGCCGCCTCCGAGCTCATGCTGGACCGATCCGGACTGCCGGTCGAAGACCGTCCGGTGAGCATTCAGCTCCAGGATCTGAGGGCGCGCGTGCTGCGGGCACTGGGGGCGGCCAAGTAGAGGAATGCGGCGCGTACTCCAAGCTTTGCGTAGTGGACTCCCGGCGATGACGCGGGCTGCCATCCTGGCGGCCATGCTACTCTCGCTTTCCTCGATCTCGTCCGCGTATTACTACTGGATCTTCTTCCCCGGAGGCACTGGGCCGTTCCAGGCGTATCCCGCGAAGTTCGATCTGAGCGCGCTGCCAGATAAGACGGTTTCCTATTTCATCTCCGATAAGCCTCCCGGGAAACTGGTGGATGGCGACAACTACGACGCCCTGGTGAGCCAGATCCGCCTCGCGGCGGAGACCTGGAATGGTGTCGCGACCTCCGATATTCGTCTGCATTTCGGCGGATTCGAGACGCTTGGAACGGCGCCGGCGACTCCCGGCGTCACTCCCGGGATTGACGTCGTGTTTGACGATGAAATGCCCCCGGGCCTGCTGGCGCAAACCTGGCCGTCCACGCCGGCCGACGTGGGAGATCTGACGAAAGGCCCCGGCTTCGTACCGATCCTGCGCTCCAAACTCCAGTTGCGCAGCGATCTGACCGTCAAGCAACAGGCCAGCTATGCGGACACTTTCTTCCTGACGATGGTTCACGAATTTGGGCATACTTTGGGCCTGCAACATTCCACGGTTTCCGCGACGATGTCGACTTCAAGGACGCGCGCGACCACCAAAGCTCGGCCGCTGGCGCCGGACGACATCGCCGGAATCTCGCTGCTTTACCCCACGACGAAGCTGGCCACCACGGGCAGCATCACGGGCCACGTTCTGCTAAACGGAGTCGCGGTGAACATGGCAAGCGTGGTCGCGCTTTCCTTGAACGGAACGGCGATCGGCACGCTGACCAACCCCGACGGGAACTATCGCATCGACGGAATCCCGCCGGGCGACTATTACGTTTACACGCAGCCGCTGCCTCCGGCCCAGCAGGACGAGGCCGCGCCGGCTGCAATCTACCCGCCCGCCGATCCTAAGGGGAACAGTACTAGCGCGTTTACCGGATTCGCCGGGCAATTCTTCCCGCACACGCGCGATTGGCAGCAGGCCGCAACCAGCACGGTGACAGCGGGGACTACGGTAGGAGACGTCAACTTCGACGTGGAACAGCGCACCGGCCCCAGTGTTTACGATATGAGCCTTCTGGGCTATCTTGGCCCGGCCGGAAAGGAAGCCTATGTTCACATGCCATCGCTGGTTTCCGGTTATCGCGGATGGCTGGTGTTCGATGCGCCCGGCACGGTACTCCCGGATTCGACGCTTCTGAAACCGGGACTGAGCCTGGGCGCGATCGGCCCGGACGCGCGGCTGGAACCAGAGTTCCTGGGTTACTTCGTCGCTGGGTATCTTTACATCGTTGTAGACGCGAATCCGGTCTCGCGACCCACGCCGGTGGCCGTGGCGGTGAGGACTCCTGGCGATCTGTACGTCCTGCCCGCGGCCTTTACGGTTGTGCCCACGGCCGGACCCGCCATCAGCGCGGTCTCCGGGTCCACCGACGCCCTAGGCCACGCCACTGCGACGCTGGCGGGCGACAATCTGGCTCCAGACACGCGTGTGCTGTTTGACGGCGCCGCCGCCACCTCCATCCAGAAGAACGACGATGGGACGTTGACCGTCGCCGCTCCGCCGGCGATCGGGAACCATGTTGCCGTAGTGGAAGCTCTGGCCGGCGACGGGCAGACTTCCATGCAGACGATGGGCACGTTGCCTCCGCCGACGTTCACCTACGCATCCCCGGATCATCCGGCCCTTACGATCACTCCCGCCACCGTTACGGCCGGGATCGACACCATGATCGAAGTCGACGGATTCAATACGAATTTCGCGGAAGGTCAGACCGTGATCGGGTTCGGATCCAGCGACGTCGCCGTGCGCCGCGTCTGGATTCTCGACCGCGGCAAGGCTCTGCTGAATATCTCAGTTAATAGCGGAGCCACAGCAGCGTTGGTCACCGTGACCGCAGCCACCGGAGTGCAAGCCGTGACGCTCAACGCCGGACTGCAAATCCGGCCGGCTGCTTCGAACCAGATCAGCCTCCGTGTACCAGTCCTCAATCTGGCTACCGGTCTGACAGGCGTGCCTGCGGGAGGCACAGCGGTGATCGCTGCCACTGGCTTACCCACCAATCTAGCCGGCTGGACTCTCACGATCGCCGACGTGAAAGTGGATTTCACTCTCGACAACGATTCCAAGACGCTGCGGGCGGTGGTGCCGGGGCCGACACCCTTAGGTCCGGCGGTCCTGCGGCTGACTTCGCCCAGTGGCGATGCCATCGCCCCGGTCCTCTTCAACGTCGATGCGCAGCCGCCCATTATCCAGGCCGCCTCCGGCGGTACTGGAACCGGCCCTTTCGTAAAAAATGACACGCTTCATCCCGCGGCCCCCGGCGACGTGATCACTCTCGACGTAATACGGCTGGCGGGTTCGGCATCTTCCGTTTCCGCGTCGAGCGTGCACATCAGCGTCGGCGGCGTGGATCATATCGCAAGCGCGCTCAATCCGGTAGCGCAGTCGGATGTCATCAAGGTCGTGTTTACTCTGGCTTCTGGATTGCCGGATGGCAGCCAGCAGCCGATGACGGTGCGCGTAGGCACGCGCGTTTCGGCGCCGTTTACACTCAACGTTATTCCGCCCCCGCCGCCCCCTGCCCCAGCTGCGAAATAAAACGGACATCCCCTTCGAGGAAGTCGTACTCCGCCAGCCGCTCGGGCCGTTCCCAGACGATCTGCTCGAAGTCCAGATTGCGCGGTTCCCCTTGGAACCGCGTGACCCGAAAGAAATGCAGCCGCAGGGCGAACCCGTCTTCGTAGCGGACTTCGTAGGAATCCAGTTCTTCGCCGATCTCGGCTTCCAAGCTCAGTTCCTCGCGCAGTTCGCGGGCTAGCGCCGCGCGCGGATCCTCCCCCGACTCGACCTTGCCGCCGGGAAATTCCCATTTCAGTGGATGCCGGCCGCTGCGCTTACGCTGGCCGATGAGGATTTTCCCATCCCGCATCATCACCGCGGCCACCACCTCCACGCTCACGCCACCGCCTTTCGCGCGACGGCGATATCCTGGTCGCCGAGATTGCGTTCCAGGTAGCCGACCTCCGTAAAGTGCGCCGACAGCGCGCTGACGATGCTGGGCTGGCTCTGGAACGCGGTCTGGTACCACTCCGGCAGGATTCCCTTGAGCTTGGCGGAGGTGCGGAAGACGAACCCGTCGCGCTCGACGGCGCTCGCGTCCTCCAGCGGTTGCCAGACATTCTTCGAATGGAAGCTCAGGAGCAGCAGACCTCCAGGTTTCAGGACTCTCCGCAGCTCCGGCAACCAAGCCTGCTGATGTTGCTCGCTTAAATGCGTGAAAACCGAGACCGCGTAAATCAGATCGAATGTGCCGTCGCCGTAGGGCAACGGAGGAAGCGGGCCGTTCACGCTGAAGACTCCGCCCGGAATGCTCGAGCGGCACCACTCGACGGATTCTGCGTCAACGTCGGTGCCATGCCAGCGGACGCCGGGAAACTGTCGCGCCAGCCACAATAGAGTTCGCCCGCATCCGCAACCGAAGTCGAGCGCGGCGGAGCCATCGCGCAGGTGAAAATCGGCATATGCCATGGCTTCCTGAAGCCGTTCAGAGGTGCGCATGCCAACGGTAAAGAAGTTCAGAACGCTGGCGTTTTCGGCCACACGGAACCTAAGGCGGGTAGGAGGCAGCGGGAACTCCGCTCGCGCCGACGGCGGATTCCGCCAATCCAGGATTCGCCACTGCACCCGCAAACCAGCTCGATACAGCGAGTGGTACAGCCTGCGGGACAGCGGTCGCAGCGACTCGGGAACGTAGCGCTTCAGACGGGTCAAGTTGTTAGTGTAGTCCTTGTGGAGCGGGCTTCAGCCTGCGACGGGTGCTTCAGCACCCGCGCCGAATCGGAGGCTAAAGCCTCCGTTGCAGGCTGAAGCCTGCTCCACTTAAGCTGGTCTAGAATCGTAGACGACATGGCAATCACACTCAAGGTCAACGGCCGGACCCACACGCTGGATCTGGACCCGGCTACGCCCCTTCTCTACGCCCTCAGCGACGACCTGCAATTGAACGGTCCCAAGTTCGGCTGCGGACTCGGGCAGTGCGGAGCCTGTACGGTCATCGTCAAGGGGCAAGCGGTCCGCTCCTGCGTGACGACGGTCAAGTCGGCCGAAGGATCCGACATCACCACGCTCGAAGGATTGGGCACACCCGAGAAACCGCACCCCATCCAGCAGGCCTTCGTCGACGAGCGGGCCGCCCAATGCGGCTTCTGCCTGAACGGCGTGATTATGACCGCTAAAGCCTTTTTGGACAAAAACCCCAAAGCCACTGAGGCCGAAATTCAGCAGGCCATGTCGGGCGTTCTATGCCGCTGTTTCACCCACGTCCGGATGCTGCGCGCCATCCAGATGTACGGAAAGGCGGTGGCGCGATGAACCCCAGTCGCCGCAGTTTTTTGAAGACCTCCGGAGCGCTCATTGTCGGATTCAGCGCCGGCAGTCTGACAGTCGCCCGCGCGCAGGGACCCCTGCAAGGTTCGCCCGCGATGAACCAGCTCGATTCGTGGATCGCCATCGCAGCCGACGGCAGCATCACCGCCTACAGCGGCAAGGAAGAGCTGGGCCAGGGGATTTCCACTGCTCAGGCGCAATTGGTCGCCGAAGAGCTTTCGGTTCCCTTCAACCGGGTCAAGCTGATCTACTGCGATACGGCGCTGACGCCCGACCAGGCGCATACGTCCGGCAGCCAGTCGCATCCGACGAATTTCAACTCCGGAAATTTGGCGCAGGCCGGGGCCACCGCACGCGAGCTTCTGTTCCGCATGGCGTCCGAGCGCCTGGGCGTGCCCGCCGATCGGCTCACCGCGAGCGACGGCGTCATCACGAATGGCTCGAAGAGCGTGACCTACGGGCAGCTTGTCCAAGGCAAGAAGTTTAATCTCGCGCTCGATCCCCAGGCCAAGCGGAAGCCAGCCAGCACATGGACGGTGTTGGGAAAGCCGATTGCGCGCCCCGATCTTCCCGATCTGGTGACTGGGAAATTCGAGTTCGTCCACAACGTGCGTTTGCCAGGTATGCTGCACGGCCGCGTGGTCCGGCCGCCATTGGTGGGAGCAACCGTGGGCAGTGTCGACGAAAGCTCCGTCGCTGGGATGCCGGATTTACAGAAGGTGGTGGTCAAGAAGAATTTCGTCGGCGTGGTCGCCGAGAAGCCCTGGCAGGCGATCCAAGCCGCCGGCAAGTTGAAGGTGACTTGGAATCCCGGCCCGCCTTTGCCTGATCAGGCGACGATTCACGATACGTTGCGCAAGCAGCCGGCCCGCGACACGCTCATGGTCGACTCGGGCGATGTGGACTCCAAGCTCTCTGGGGCCGCTGTCGTGAAGGCCACTTATCTTCACCCTTATCAGATGCACGGATCGATGGGCAGTTCCTGCGCCGTGGCGGACGTCCAGGGCGAGAAAGCAACCATCTACTCCGCCACGCAAGCTGTCTGGTATCAGAAGAACACCTCGGCGATGATCCTGGGCCTGAAGCCTGAGAACATTCGCGTGATTTTCCGCCGAGGATCGGGCTGCTATGGAGTGAACGGCGCCGACACGGTAACGTACGACGCGGCAATCCTTTCCCAAGCGGTGGGCAAACCCGTGCGCGTGCAGCTCACGCGCAAAGACGAGATGGCCTTCGAGAACTACGGTCCCGCGTATGCGATCGATCAGCGGGCTTCACTTGATCCCAGCGGAAACATTACCACGTGGGATCACGAATCGTGGTCGCCCGGTTTGGGCAACCGCCCAGGAACCAACCGGCCGGGGAACATCATCACCGGATCGCTCTTGGGATTCCCGCCAGCAGACTTCGCGCCACGATCGCCCGCACCGCCTCCGGGCGCATTCAACAACAACAGTAACGCCGTACCCTCGTACTTCGCCGCAGGCACTGGGACTGTACGGAGTGGCCGCGTGCTGACGCACGCAGTCGAATCGCGCTTTTGGACGGGGCCGCTGCGCTCGCCTGCGCGGCTCCAGAACACCTTCGCGCACGAATCGTTCATGGATGAGTTGGCCGCGCGGGTGAAGGCCGATCCCGTTGAGTTTCGGCTACGTCACATACGCGACACACGCCTGAAAGAGGTCCTCCAGGCGGCAGCCAAGACGGCAAACTGGGAGACACGGCCCTCGCCCAAGGCCGGAAATCGCAAAACCGGGACGATGAGCGGGCGCGGCGCGGCGTGCGTGCTCTACGAAGGCGACAACGGCTACACCGCCCTGGTCGCCGAGATCGAGGTGAATCAGGACACCGGCAAGATTGTCGTGAAACGGATGGTGGCTTCGAGCGACGTCGGCCCGATCTCGAATCCGGATGGGCTTCGCAACCAGGTGGAAGGTGGCGCGCTCCAGGGCTTGAGCCGTTGCCTGGGCGAGGAAGTAACGTGGGACAACGAAAAGATAACCTCGGTCGACTGGCGGACGTATCACAGCCTGCCGCTGGGATTCGAAGTCCCGAAAATCGAGGCTGTGCTCATCAACCGCACGGAGGGAGAAGCGATGGGCGCGGGGGAGACATCGATCACGCTCGTAGCCGCGGCAATAGGCAACGCGATTTTTGACGCAACGGGAGCGCGCATCCGTCAGGTCCCGTTCACCGCGGAGCGAATCAAAGCGGCGCTAGCCGCGCGAGCCTAACGATCAGTACGACGGCCGCCGCCACGCACGATAACAACACCGACGCTGCCGTACAGAGGCGGGTACCCGTACGGATACGGATAAGGATAGCCACCGTAGGCAGGCCGCCGCGCCAAGTGAGGCTGGCGAGGCGGCGCGGAGGGCTCGTAGTCTTCCTGGCGCACCGGCACGAAAGCGAGCGACGAGCGGTCGGTTGAAATGGTCAGCGGCTCCGTCGTGCGGAAGGTGAGGGTCTCTTCGGGATAGACCTCGGTGGCCCGCCCTCGCGTCAGCAGGACTCCGACGGTCGAGGCCGCGGCGCCCGCCGCCGCTCCAACTCCCGCGCCCATTCCTCCGTTGGCCGCCGCGCCTATTGCCGCGCCGACGCCGGTGGCGGTTCCAATCGCTGTCGCGTCGCGTCCCTGCGAAGTTCCTCCGGAGTACTTGATCAGCTGAGTGCGCACCGGCATCACCTGGCCGTCCGCCAGAGTCATATCCGTCAGTTCCAGCGCCAGGCGCGAAGTTCCTTTCACCCGGCCCGCCTTGACGGCTTCGGCCACGTTGCCGGACATGGTCTGCCCGCGGCGCGCCACCACGAAACCATTCGCCACTAACGGCTGTGCCAGAGTGACAGAGAAAACGTCGCCCGGCTGGTTGCGATCGCTCGAAAGAGTCTGATCCACACGCACGCTCACCCAGGTTCCGGCCGGAAGCGTCAGTTGCGCGGGAAGGTCACTTGAAGATTGGCCGGATGCAGCGGCTGCGGCGACCGTAGCTGCCAGTAGTGCGTGACGGTAGAACATGCCTCCTTTGTGGCACGTTCTTTGCCAACCGTAAGTCTAAGAAACAAATGATGGATAGCCACGGGGCGCTGTGGCCGCTTCCAGCCAAATGGTTGTTTTCAGCCAGTCGCTAGAGCTTGAACATGCGCCGTGGCCGCCGACGCCAGCCCGGCCAGATCGTAGCCACCCTCGAGCACCGAAACCAGCCGCCCGCCGGCGTGCCGATCGGCGATTTCCAGCATCACCCGTGTCAGATCGGCGAAGTCTTGATCGGAGAGCGTGAACCGCCCCAGCGGGTCCCCGAAACGCGAGTCGAACCCCGCGGAAGTCAAGACCAGGTCCGGCTTAAAGAGATCCGCGGCCTGCAGCAGTCGCTCCTGAAACACGCCCAGGATCTCGCGGCGACCGGCGCCCGCCGGAAACGGGCAGTTCAGAATGCAGCCTTTCCCTTTGCCCTCGCCGGTTTCGCTGGCGTCGCCGGTGCCCGGATACCAGGGCGACTGGTGCGTGCTGAAGAAAAACACCGAGCCGTCGGCGTAGAAGATGTCCTGCGTTCCGTTGCCGTGGTGCACGTCCCAATCGGCGATCAGAACCCGTTCGACTCCATGCTTGCGCTGGGCGTAACGCGCCGCGATCGCCACGTTGTTGAAGATGCAGAACCCCATGCCCTGGTTCGGACGGGCGTGATGGCCCGGAGGGCGAACCGCGCAGAAAGCATTCGCGGCCTTCTTCCCAACAACCAGGTCGATCGCATTCATCAAGCCGCCGGCGGCGTCCAGAGCCACTTCCAAGGATTTCGGGCTGATCGTCGTGTCGCCGGTGCTCAGCTCGCGAGCGCCCGCGGCGATGTCTCGCTTGACCGTTTGAATGTAGGGGCGTGTATGGCACAGGGCGATCTCGTCTTCAGTCGCCGGACGCGTCGCCACTTGCAGCAAAGACTGGGTGAGTCCAGCCCGCTCGAAGGCGCGCGTCAGCGCATCGTAACGTTCCGGCCGCTCCGGATGGCCCTGGCCAGTGTCGTGAAGCTTGAAAACCGGGTCGATCAGGATCGCGGTTCTGCTACCCACTTACTTGCCCTGCAGGCTCTCGAGATACCGGGCCAGGTTATCGATTCGTACTCGTCCCAGATCCTGGTCCCAGGCGACCTGCGAAAAAATCGGACCCCAAACGGGCATGGTCAGCGTCCCGTGCCCTGCCGGGAGCGGGTCTTCGCCCGCGATGACCCGTCGCACTTTCGCCAGCGGGAACATGCCGTTATTCCGGACCGCGATGCGCGTCAGGTCAGGGGGCGCGGTCTTTAGAAACATCGCCATCGGACCGTCGCCCTTGGCGTTGGGACCGTGGCAGACCGCGCAATACGCCTTGTACAGGTTCGGACCCTGGATGGAGTCGATCAGACGGATGCTATCCGCACCATCGGTTTGCTTCTTGGATTGCTTGTTCTGGCCCGCGCCGATGCCGGAGTACACGCCACACAACAAGGCGATCCCGGCAATCGCTAAGACGGCAGGTTTACTCATACCGCTATTGGACCACGTCTCGCGCCACTGCTCAGGATGCCACCGACATTTTACGGCGATACCACCCCAGGGGTATGTCGCACGGGATCTCCCGGTAGAGGCCCATGGGAGATATTTCTTCGCTTCGTCCTACCAAGTATCGAATTGGAAATTTCTCGAATTTGGACGACCGCGCGCAGCGGAAACGCTTTTGCCAAGGGGGTGGTGGCATGTTTAGTTTGAGAACGCGGATTTTTCTCTTTGCGACTACGATCTTGCTAGTGGCGCCCGCCGAGGCGACCACTAGTTACTACGCTGGCGGCTCGTCGGCGGAAAACGCGTTTAACGCCGCCGTAGGCGGCTTGACGCTGTTGAATCCTTCCATGACGTTTTCGGCGGGCGATCTGGCGTCCGGCGGCCTCTATAACGCCAGTGGAACCGCCATCGATTTCCTGGGATTCGATGACTTCGTCCTCAACGACCCGACCGATCTTACGGTGGCCTCGGGGAAGCTGACCGCGACACAGCAGGGCGAGGGAGTCAAGATCGCCTTTCCCGCCTTGGGCGTCTATGCCTTCGGTGTGCACATTTCCGTGGTCTCCAGTTTCGGACTTTGGTGCGTCGAGTTGTCCCACGGAGCCTGCGATTACTCCTTGACCAACTCTTCCAACTCGGCCGCTAACGTGCAATTCTTCGGTATCGTCAGCACGACGCCCATCACCGCACCGCTCTACATCCGCCCCCAGGCTTTCTCTCCAAGCCTGGTGCTCCCGAGCTTTGAAGCGTTCACTAAAGTCCAAGCCCCGGCAATATCCTCGACGCCGGAACCGGATACGCTGGTGCTGGCCGGGATCGGATTGGTCATTTTGCAGCTAGCTCGCCGGAGGGTCCCCCGGCGAATGTAGCGCGGGCCAGGCGCGGGGCCGTTTCGACAATCTCCACCGGAAGCAGGTTGGCCCGGGCCAGCCGCGGCCCCTCGAACAAGATCTCCGCCAGTGCGCCGCGCTGGGTTTCGACGCGCTGGAACTGGTCGAACACCAGGTTGCCGAGCGAATAGAAGATCGCGCCTTGGCCGTACCGCTCCCACGGCTGGGTCACGTGCGGATGATGGCCCGCCACCACGCTCGCGCCCGCGTCGATCGCGGCTCGCGCGAACGCTTCCTGCCGCGCATTGGATTTGGGCGAATACTCGGTGCCGGCGTGCATGGAGACCACGATCGCGTCCGCGCGCGCGGCTCCGCTTGACGAAAGCCGCGCCACATCCTCGCGCATGCGCGCCACATCCATCACCGCTACGCGATCGTCCGTATCGGTGTGGTTCCCGTTGGACTGGTCGTAGGTGTACGCCAGAAAGCCGAACCGCACCCCGTTCCGTTCGATCACTACGCCGGCATGGGCAGCCTCGGCCGACGTCCCTGTCCCGGCCACCGCGATCCGGTGGCGTTCGAGCCAGTCCAGCGTGAACTCCACGCCGTATGATCCCTGATCGCGCGCATGGTTGTTCGCCGTCGACACGACATCCACACCGGCCAGCTCCAGCCCGGCGATCATCTCCGGCTCGGCCTTGAAGATCATGCCGTGCTCCACCACCGCGCCGCGATCCGAGAACGGCGATTCCAGATTCACGAACGCAATATCGGCCGCCTGGAGCACGGGAGCGAGATCGCGCAGAGGAAACGCCGGATCGCGGCGGCTGCGCGCCAAGCGCCCCACATGGCGCGACAGCATCACATCGCCGCCCAGAATGAGTCGCGTGCGCGCCGGTTCGGGCGGCGACGGCTCGGCCAACTGCGAGAACGGCGGAGCGGCCAACAGAGCAAGCATAGTCCTGCGCGAGAACGTCATTCGATGTCCTTCGGGGAGGCGGCTCGGTCTATGGGGAGGCGGCTCGGTCTATGGGGAGGCGGCTCGGTCTATGGGGAGGCGGCTCGGTCTATGGGGAGGCGGCTGAGTCTATGGGGAGGCGGCTTGGTCCAGGAACCACATCGTATCAGATAAAGGCGCCCCGCTGCCATCCCGCGTCGCGATCTGCGCGGGCCACTTCATCGGATCGTACGGTCCGCTTAAGACCGCATTCAGCGCAGCGGCCTTATCCGAGCCGGTTGCGAGCACCACGGTGTTCCGCGCTGCTTCCAAAACTCCTGGCAGCAGCGTCACACGCCACTGATGCATCTTCTCCACCCACACGGCGGCGGCGAGTTCCTTATGGTCCTCGATGAGCGGCTCACCCGGAAACAGGCTGGCCGTATGCGCGTCGGGTCCAACGCCGCGGTGGATCACCTCGAATTGCGGCAGTTCGCCGGGCTGGAGATTGAAAAAGGTTCGCACATGCTCGGCGTACTCGCGAGCGGCCTCGTGCGGTTCCCGTTCCGTGGGCACGCGATGTATGTTGCCGGACGGAACCTTGGCAGGGGCCAGCCAGGTTTCGTTCGCCAGCCTGAAATTGCTTTGGGAATCGGAGGGAGGAACGCACCGCTCATCCACCCAAAAAACATGCACCTGTTCCCAGGGGAATCCGCTTTTCGCGAACAGTTCGAACATCGGCTTGGGCGATGTCCCGCCGGAAACTGCCAGAGTCGCCCGCTTCCGCGCGGCGATCGTTTTCGCCAGGAGATCTAGAACGCGCTGTCCGCAGGCTTCGGCTGCCGCGACGGGATCGGAGTATCGCGACACGTTCATGAGTTACTCACGCTGTTAGGGCGCGTTCGTAAACCGGGTCCGGCCCGAGAATTCCAAGTTCCTCCTGCATCAGCGCTTCTTCCGACGCGGACGGCAGCAGCGAACGATAGTGGCGGCCGCATCCGGATACTTCGACGCAGTGATCGCTGCCCAGGGCGATGGTGAGACTGTCGGAGGCAGTGGAAAGCATCACCGAGCGAAGCCCCGGAGGACCATCCCCCGACGAAAGCGTCACGCGCGCCCCAGGCAGCGACGTCCGGATCCAGGCCGCGAAATAGCGGGCTTCGGTGGTTACCGCCGGCCCTCCAAATGTCACCTGAGCGGCTTTGACTTCCTCCGGCTTTAGCGCTCGATCGTCAAAAAGATGCGCCAACACCTCTCGCCAGCCCGTGATCCGGGTCCAGTGCAGGTCAGCCACGCGCCTACCGCGCCCGCGGAGCCTGCGCAGAAACTGCAGCGCGCTATCGGCGTCCGCGACGTGGCCGGAATCGAAGATGATTTTGTCAGCCAGCGGAAACAGGGATTCTAAAGGTCCCGGATCGAGCGCTGCTGCTCCGCGGCACCACAAAACCACCGGGAGATCCGGAACCCGCAGGGGCACCAGAAACTTCGCTACTTCCGAAAACCCGCTCCGCCCCGCCGTAATCTCAATTCCCTCCGAGCAGATCTGCTGGGCCTTGCCGAACGGCTTCCAGCACTCGGCGAAAATGCGGGCGTCCAGATCGGCACCGCTGCCACCAGGGTGCAGAATTACCGCGCGGCTGGGATGGTTGTGCATCAGTACGCCCACGGTCTGGCGGACCCGTTCGGCGTCGGAGGAATCCTCGGCCGCCACCACCAGGGTCATCGCGCAGGCGCGCAGCACGCCTCCCGATTCGGCCTGATCCTGCGCCATCTGCGCCCACAACTGCTGCAGGTCTTTCAGGATTCGTTCAGGTTGGACCGCAACGGTACTCATGGCTCAGCTATTCCGCCACTGGCGTCCCAGCTTCGCGATCATGGCGTCGGCCTCGGCCGGACCCCACGTGCCGGGATCGTAATTCGGAAAATCGAAACGCCGGTTATTCCAGTTTTCGAGAATCGGCTGGATCACCGTCCAGCTTGCCTCCACCATGTCCTGGCGGGTATAAAGCGTCGGATCTCCGACCATGGCATCGACCAGTAAAGTTTCATACGCGGAAGGAGACCGTTCGCCGAAGCTCGTTCCATAGTTGAAGTCCATCGAGACGGGCCGCAGGCGCATCCCGCTGCCGGGCTCCTTGGATAGGAAGAGCAGTGAAATGCCCTCCTCGGGCTGAATGCGCAGGATCAACAGATTCGGCCGCGTTCCCTGCGCTCCGTCCCCGGAACGGAACAGAGCCAGAGGAGCCGAATTGTACTGAATCGCGATGTCGGTGACCCGTTTGGGAAGTTTCTTGCCGGTTCGGATGAAGAACGGCACTCCCGCCCAGCGCCAATTGTCGACGAAGAAAGTGCCGGCGGCGTAAGTATCGGTTTGCGCGTCGGGATTCACCCCGGGTTCCTGACGAAACCCCTTATACTGCCCGGCCACTGCGTACGAATCTACTTCCTCCGGACGCATGATCTTGATGGACCGCAGCAACTTGGCGCGCTCGTCGCGGACCGCATCGGGTTCGAAGACTGCGGAAGGCTCCATGGCGACAGTCGCCATCACCTGCAGCAGGTGATTCTGGATCATGTCGCGGAGCGCACCGGCTTCCTGGTAATAGCCGCCCCGGCCCTCGACGCCGATCGATTCGGCGGCCGTGATCTGCACGTGGTTGACGTAGCGCCGGTTCCACAGCGGCTCGAAAATTCCGTTTCCGAAGCGCAGAGCCAGGATGTTCTGGACCGTTTCTTTTCCCAGATAGTGATCGATGCGGTAGGTATCCTGCTCGCGAAAAACAGCGTGGATGCGGGCATTCAGCTCTTTCGCGCTTTCCAGATCGTGGCCGAACGGTTTTTCCACGATCAGCCTGCGCCAGGCTCCGTCGGGGGCCGAGGCCAGATGGGAATGGCCGATCCCGTCCACGATGACGGTGTAGTAGCTGGGCTGAGTAGAAAGATAAAAGAGGATATTGGCCTGTCCGGTCGCGTTCACTTTTTCCTTCAACGCCAGGTACATCTGCGGGTCCTTCACGTCGCCCGCCACGTAATGAAGGTTGCCGGCAAAACGCGTCCACAGGTCTTCGTCGAAGGCGCCGTCCTCGCTGAACTGCTTCACGGCGTCATGCATGCGCTGGCGGTACTCTTCGTCGCTCATCGCCGTGCGCGAGTTGCCGACGATCGCGAAGGAAGCCGGAAGACGCCGGTCGTAAGCCAGCCGGTACAGAGCGGGCAAGAGCTTGCGCTTCGCCAGATCGCCGGCCGCGCCGAAGATCACGATGGCGCACTCGGGCACGCGCCGCTCAAAGCGCAAAGGATCCGCGAAAGGATTCCGGACCTCCGTCATTTCTGCATGGTAGCATTGGGATTACCCCCCGTCTCGGTTTTTCAGAAAGACACACTTGCCTCTATGCCGGAACCCAAGAAAGTCCTGGCCGTGCTCGAAGACTTGTTCTTCACCGTCAAGATCAATGAAACCGCGAAACGGGCGGGTTTGGCCATTACGTTCGTCAAAAGCGAGCTGGACGTGCTGGAGCAGGCCAAGCTCGACCCGGCGCTCATCATCGTGGACTTGAATTTCCAGGGCGTGGACCCCCTCAACCTCATCCGGAAACTGAAGGCCGATGAGCACACCAGTCGCATCAACCTGGTGGGTTATCTCTCGCATGTCCAAGGCGAGTTGAAGCAGCAGGCGCAGGAAGCGGGCTGCGACATGGTGCTGGCGCGCTCGGCGTTTTCGCAAAACCTGCCCCAGATCCTGAAGCGCCACGCGAGCTCTTAGTGGGGCAGACTTCAGTCTGCGCGGGGCTTTAGCCCCGCTCGGTGTTCTACCTGGCTCAAACCCGCGCAGGTCTAGAGACCTGCCCACAAGCCTTTCCTAGTCGCTAGAGTCCTCGAGTGATCACCCCGGCAAGCCGCTGCCGTCGTACAGAAGCGCTGCGTGATCAGCAGAGGAGACTGGTTTCTTGATGTGCGCGGCACATCGCTTCCCGGTTGCAAGCAGTTGATCCTTCAATCTCATGCGATGGCGGCGGCCCTTCTCACGCGTGGGCTCATGCCGATTCCTGGTGTTTGCAGCCATACTCCTATTATCGATCCCTGCCCTGACGCACGCGATCCAAGTCCGCCGCCAGTTGACGCGCGATTTTATCCGCCACATCGGCGCTCGCCCCGCGAAACTTCGCTCCGTCGCTTTCCTGCGTGGTGGACCAGATCACGTCGCCGTCTTTATTCACTAACCGGACCGTGGCCAGCGCCTCGTGTTTGCGCTCGCGGATGTCCGTGGACTCCTTGTCGCCCACCCCGACACTGAGGGATCTTGCGCCGCTGGATGTTCGAGTAGACCGCGTGCCCGTGCCCACGCCGCTGCGCAGGTCCACGCTGTCCGACGATGCGAACTGGTCGGTGTAGATCAGGTCCTCGGCGGCGCCGTGCAAAACGGCGTCGGCGCGCTCGGGATTCTCCGTCAGAACGTAGAGCTTGGCGCCATGCAGACTTGCGATGATCAGATCGCGCATCTGCGCCGCGGTTTCACCGCCGGTGAGCCGGTCGACATAAATCCGCTTGATGCTCAACAACTGTTTCGATAAGTCCTCCTGAGCGCGGACAACCCCGGCGCCCAGCAGTAAGACCAACAAGATTATTTTCTTCATTGATTGCGAGCCTTGCGCGCCTGCTCATCCTGGTACTGGATTTTCACTCCGGTGCGCGCCTCCAGACCAGCGAGCGTGGATCGAATGCTCTGTTTATCTACGCGGAACACCCACGCTTGCTGCTTACCGTCCTCACCGCTGTAGCCGATGGTGAGGAAATGCTTGCGCGACTTGCTGAGCAAGAACACCGGCGAGATCACTAGCGCCAGAGCCATTCGCCGGCCGACTTGCTGGCCGTATTCGACCAGATTGACGCGGTCATAGGCTACCCGCATTTGCACTTTCCCCGCATAGAACGCCAGATAGCGGTCATCGGTGAGGACGATCGACCCTTGGGTTCCTTCCGCAATCTGCGATACAGTGCCGCCGATGTACTCCACTCTGGTCTGGGCCCCCGCCAAACGTGCCAAACTCACGAGCCCGGCGAGCATACAAACACCCTTGCGCATACAAACTTAAGTCCACGAAGGGGGTAAGAATTCTCAGGCCGGGAATACACTGGAGGTTAAGGATCTTCCTATGTTCGGAATGGATTCCTCCAAACTCCAAGGCAAGCAGATCCCTTCTCCTGAAAACCGAGGCGAAGATGTCGTCATCAGCCCCGATACCCGCCGGGAAAGTCGCGTTCCGCCCCGCCAGTCCCGCACGCTCAAGTGGCCGGTCCTGGACGCATCCGGCCCGCCGTCCATCGACCTGGAAACCTGGCGATTCTCGATGGAAGGCTTGGTGGCTAAGCCCACCTCCTGGACCTGGGAGGAGTTCCAGGCTCTTCCCCGCGTGAAAGTCTTCGCCGATTTTCACTGTGTCACGCGCTGGTCCAGGCTGGGTAACCTCTGGGAAGGAGTGTCGGCGCGGGAACTGACGGATCGGGCGGGAGGGCTCCTGTCCAACGCCAGGTTCGTCGTGGTGCACGGATACGACTACGGCTGGACCACGAACCTGCCGGTCGAGCATTTTTTAGCCGAGGATGCGCTGGTGGCGCTCACCCATGATGGCGAGCGACTCAGCACCGAGCACGGCGGCCCTGCCCGGCTGATTGTGCCTCAGCTGTATGCCTGGAAAAGCGCCAAGTGGGTGGCGGGAATTGAGTTCCGGGAAACCGACAAGGCCGGCTTCTGGGAGCGGAACGGATACCACATGCATGGCGATCCATGGAAGGAAGAGCGCTTTGGGTCCTAAGACATAGCGGCCAATTTCAAACCTGTAGAATAACGTCTGATAACCATGCTCCGGCTCGCTGTCGTGACCCCCAATCCTCTCGCGGCCGATGCTATCGAAATGCTGACCATGGAGTCCGGCGCATTTCAGCCCTGTTACAGGATCAGCCCCGTTCCTCCCATCAAGGAAATAACCCGGTTGCTTACGGCCCAGACTCCCGCAATCCTTCTTCTGGACTTGGGCGACTGGGTCGTAGCCGAGGGCGTCGCCAAAGAAATCCTCTTCAGCTTGCCGCGCACGGTGATCATCGGGTTCCGCCCGCGCTGGAATCGCGCCGAACAGCTCACCTTTGAAGACGCCGGCATCGTGGACTTGGTGAGTGAACCTTTTTCTCCTGGGGATATCGAAGCGGCGGCGTATGAAGCGCTCCACCGGCGGTATCCGGTAACCCACCCGAACATACTGGCGTTTGTACCGGCCAAGGCCGGAGGGGGTTGTTCCACTGTGGCGCTCCACCTGGCTGCCGCGATTGCCGACAGCAACAAGAAGGTGCTACTGATTGAATGCGACCAGCGCTCCGGCCCTCTCTCGATCATGCTGAACCTGGAGCGCCACAAAGGACTCGCGGAAGCTCTGGAATTTAATGCCGAATTGTTGAGTCCTCTGGAGTGGCGGCAGGTCACACCGCAGATCAACAGCCTGGATCTGCTGCTGTCCAATCCCGGCCGCCGCAGCCGCCTCCCTTCCTGGGCCGATTACTATCAGTTGTTGTTACTTATACAAAAACAGTACGACTACATCGTGGTGGATCTGCCGGAAGTCATCAACCAGGCCACCGCCGAGTTCGTGCGCCACTCGCATGCGGTCTTTGTTGTATGCCAGCCCGAATTGGCTTCCGTCAAGCTGGCTAAGGTGCGCCGGACGGAGGTCGAAAACTGCGAGGTTCCAGCGGACCACGTAAAGCTGGTAGTCAACCGTTGGGAGCGGGGCCGCCTGACCATGGAAAATATCGAGAAGGTCGTGGAAAGGCCGGTGTTCGGGACTCTGCCCAACGATTACAAGGAAATCCGGAACTCGGTTCTCGAGACGCGTCTGGCCGCTGCGGGCAGTTCGTTCGGCAAGGCGTGTGATGTCATGGCTCGCAACGTCTGTGCTCTGCCGGAGGCGCCGCAAACCCGCACGAAGGTCACTCTGCTGCGCAACGTGGGCACCATCGGCACTTTCGGTACCTAGAACGCTCGTGCTCGCGGTCGCCCACCATCGTGTGGTAAAGTACTTTGTAGCACATCACCCAGGCTGCGTGTGCCAAGATTGTCCGTCAGTACGACGCCCCAAGGCGAAACCCAAGTTGGAGGAATCCATGCCGAATTACTTTAGTAAGACAGCCGCTGGCTGTACGCTCGCAATCGCCTGTCTGGCGCAGGTCGCCAGTGCACAGGGACGGGGCCCGGCTCCCCTTGCGATCCCTAATCCGACGTACATCTCTATTCCCCTGGAAATCACGGTCAACCGTCCTGCCGCCGAAGTATGGAAGCGGGTCGGCAAGTATTGCGATATCGGCGAATGGCTGCGCGTCAACTGCACGATCATCGCGGGCAAGGATGGCGAATTCGGCGCCGTCCGGTCCATCGGCAATGAGATCCTGGTCGGGAAGACCGAACTTTCCTACACCTATACGCAGCCCGTCAGGGAAGGCCAGCCCTACATTCTCTACCACGGCACGCTGGAGGCGAGGCCGCTCACCGCGACCACCTCGAAACTCGTCTACACTCTGGTTCTGGATAACTCCACGCTGGCGGACGACGCCGCGCGCGAGCAAGACAGAATGCGAAGAGCCGCGCAGTTCACCACGGCACTCGAGAATATGAAGATCCTGGCCGAGGGCGGCACGCTGCCGCCTGCCCCGCCTCGCGGCGGTGGGCAAAAAGGCGGTCCGCCCAAGCAGTGATAATGGACTTGGCGAAGAAACTCGCACCCCGAAGGAGCGGTCTATGTCTATGTCCTCACCGACGGCGGCTCGTTTGCTGAAGCTCACACCCAAATAGTTTTCGCGACTATTTCTTGGGATCTGTGCCGGTTTTTAGCGCACCGGGTTCGCGAATTCGTTTGGTGAAGGCATTCTCTTCGGACGCCACGCAGTAGCCCTGACGAATTTCCGCGCGGGGGCGCAGTTTGAGAACACGGGGCAAGGCGACCCAAGTCTTGGTATAGGCCTGCGGGTCGTCGATCTTCAGGGTGAAGTTTATCGTGTCGCGATCCACGCGCTGGTAGCGTTCTTCGAGATGCATAGTCTCGCTGTGCGGAAAGCCGGCGGCGCCCAGCCAAGTGCGGTCGTCGTAACCGGTGGACTCGACCACGAAGGTGGTATCGTCCACCCACTTGCCTGTTGAGTATCCGTACCAGAGAGGATCGGGGTCGGCAGGGAGCGCGCGGCCGTCGGTCCAGATTTCGCGGACCACGTGGTCGCGTTCAAACATTTGCAGCACGCGGTTGGAGATCTGCGCGAATTCGAAGGGCGTCGGAAAATACAGAATGCGCGGAAAGCCCATGGGGTCGCATTGCAGGATGGGATCGTTGCCGCCGGGCGCGGCTCGCTTTCCGTAGCCAGGCTTCTGGAGGTCATAGCGCGCTTTGCCCCAGGCGGTCAGGGGAGGAATCTCGCCGCCGGGCGATTGCTTATCGTCTTCAGAGGTTTCGCGCGCGGCCTGCATTCCCCACACGCCGGATAAATCGCGCCGGGTGGGTGTCTGCGCACCGGCGAAGGACGACAGCAGCAAGAGCACGACGACGATTCGCATGTTTGTCAAGGAGCGGTTTTATCTACGGTTTTATCGGTGAAGTCCAGTTCCCGGCCATCGGCGAAGATGACCTTCGTGCCGGGATCTCCCGATCCGGCGTAGGCGACGGGCTGGCCGTTCTTGGCGGGACAGAGAATAATCGTGATCTCATCGCCGGCCTTGAGCGAGCGGCGGGTCCATCCGGCGCGAGTCAAGATCCCAGGGCTGTTGGTCTCGACGCCCCAATTGACGACTTTGCCGGAGCTGTCCTTCACGTCCAGATAGATTTGAGAATGCGGGTTGGTCCAGATGAATTCCGTGACGGTGCCCTTGATACGGACCCGAGCGGTTTCGTCGTAGGCGGTGTTTCCGTGATGGGCGGACAAGACACTGGCGAAAAGCAGCAGCGCAAGCAGCGGGATCGACCTGGCGAGCGTCCTCATTGCGGGTCGTATTGATAGATATCATGTTGATCCTTCCGATGCAAATGTCGTTCCGATCCTGCGCGAGTTTGTCCTGTGCTTGACACGCCACGACTTCTTGGAATAACATTGTTATCACTATGAAAGCGATGTACGTAAGCATTCGACAGATCGGCAACTCAAAAGGTGTCGTGATCCCCAAGCCGTTTCTGGCGCAATTGGGCCTGAACGGCGAGGCCGGAGCGGAGATGAGCATCGAGGGCGGCGCTCTCGTATTACGCAGGCCAGCGGGGCCTGCGCGCAAGGGTTGGGCGGAGGCAGCCAAGAAGATCGCCGAAGCCGGCGATGACGCGCTGGTGATGGGCGAATTTGGCAATGCCGCGGACACGGAACTGGCGTGGTGAGGCGTGGGGAGATTTGGCTGGTCAATCTAGATCCCACCATCGGGAGCGAAATCAGGAAGACGCGCCCGTGCGTTGTGGTGTCCCCGGGCGAAATGCACGATCATCTGCGTACCGTCATCGTTGCGCCGATGACCACCAAGAGCCGCCCCGCGCCCTTTCGCATCGGTGTTACGCACGGCGGCCGGAAGGGTCTGATCTTGCTCGATCAGGTGCGCGCCGTGGACCAGACCCGTTTGGCGAAGAAACTGGGAGCCGTGTCGACAAAGACGCTCACGTCCACTCTGAGCACGCTGCAAGAAGTCTTCGCCGAGTGAGATTCAACTCGGCCGATGGAGTGGACCGACTATCGGGCCGGTTTGGGCAGGTGCGCGGCGTCCTTTTCGTTTTCGTAACAGATGTGCTCGAAAACATCGGTGTCCGGAAGAAGCTGCTCGACGAAGTTGATCGTGAACGGCTTGGTGAACATTTTCGGATCGGTAATCGTCACGGCGACCTCCAGATGGCCGAAATCGCGCCGGTGGAAGCGCTCTTCGACGCGCATGTCCTCGCTGTGCCCGTGGCCGCGTGCGTCCAGCCAGCTGAGATCGTTAAACCCCATCGTGTCGACGACGAGCGTGTCTCCGTCCCAGGTCCCGACCGAATACCCCAGCCAGGTCGGCGACGGATCGGCAGGATGCTTGCGTCCATCGGTGAAGATCTGGCGGAAGATGGTCTCCACTTCGTACAGCATCACGATCTCGCCGGGTGTCTGAATGATCTTGAACGGCTCCGGCAACAGGTCGGCGTGGGGCACGCCGTCCGGCAGACACTTCAGGTTGTAACCGACCACTCCCGGCTGGCTGTGCTGGCGCAGGATTTCCCTCCCTGCCGGTGTCAGCGGCTCCTCGCCGGCCTTGAAATCGGACAGGATGTCGCGGAAGTATTTGGAATTGGGGGATTCGCCCAATCCGTATAGGCCCGGCCCTCGGGGCTCAGCCTCCACCTGCCAGATTCCCGAAAGGTCGGGCTTTCCGTTCACGCGGGGAACCGGCCCGGTCATAATCACTTTGCCATCGGGCGTGCGAGTAGCCCCGGGACTCGGACTCTGCCACTGGGCTTGCGCGCACAAGCAAGCTCCCACAAAAGCTATTCCAATCCAGATATGGCGACGCATACTGCTGATTAAACCACAAGCGGCGCTGCCGTTACTCGATCCAGGAACGCCCTTCATCATCCGTCCATGCGGATCGAGCGAGGCCAAGATGGCCTCGCTCTCCTGAATTGAAACTCCGCAATCTAGTAGGGGAATTTCGAGCTGGTGGCAGCCTTGGTTCCCGTCGCGATCCAGCGTCCGGATGCAACCCGAATCAGAAACACCGGCTTACTACACGCCGCCGGAACGTTGATCCTGAAGGAAAGCTCCGCGTTGCCGTCCGCGCTGAGGGGCGTGGCAGGGGTGTCGATCACCGCTTCTGAGGATCCCGGCCCTCCGCCCGGGTTGCACACCAGCGTGCCGATGACACTGGTGACCGCGCCAGGAGTGCCGCTGGCGGCTCCACCGTTCAAAACCAGTCCCTCGACTTCGAAGGAGCCTTCGCCGGTGTTGAGATTGACCCGGGCGTTGCCGCTTTGGGTTGTCCATGGCCCCGCACCGCTGTGGATTTGGCTGACCGGGTTGTCGACCCCAGGAGCGGTGATCACTCCTTCGATCCCGCGCCAGCGTACAACCGTATCGGTCTGAGCAAATGCTGCGGCACACAGCGTCAATGACAGTAAACAAACTTTCTTCATGCGAACTCTATCCTTTTCATATTTTGATTAGTGGCCGGTTTTGATCGAGCGACCGGCCACAACTCTTTGGATGGCCGAACCCGAAAAGCGACTGTAAGAAGGTTGTGAAATATTCGTGAAGAAGGCTGCGATCAGAATCACTTTCTTGGGTTCGTTTTGCCCCTGGGCCACACCGCGGGGCCACGGTACCCTGAAAGTACCCGATGCAACAGGTGCCGGATGAAAAGACGACAAAACGCAGCGCCGCTCCGAAGAATGTGGATGAATACATAAAGCGCGTCCCGGAACCCGCCCGCAGCACCCTAATCAAGATCCGCGCGATCATCCGATCCGTCGCACCGTCCGAAACCACTGAGGTCATCAGCTACGGGATGCCAGTGTCCAAGTACAAAGGGGCGCTGTTCGGCTACGCGGCGTTTTCGAACCATTGCAGCTTGTTCCGGTGGGTTCGTCCGTGATCCAAACGTTCAAGGATGATCTGAAGGGCTTCCAAACATCCAAGGGAACCATCCGCTTCCCTGTCGACAAGCCTCCGCCAGCCGCTCTGGTGAAGAAACTCGTGAAGGCGCGGATCGCCCAGAACGAGCTCAAAAAGAAGGGCTGATCAGTTCCTCTCCGCGAGTGGCATGCCTCCTAGGAGTTTTATCGTTGACATACGATTCTTATCGTAGTAGTCTCGTTCCAGATGCCTCCGCGCTCCAGCAGTCGTAAGCCTCCGGTTCCTCCGATTCCCACCGCCGCCGAAGTCGATATCCTCGCCGTTCTCTGGCGTCTGGGACCGGCCACCGTGCGGGAAGTGCATGAGGCACTGGGCAAGGACTCCGGCTACACAACCACGCTCAAGCAGATGCAACTGATGCTCGACAAGGGGCTCCTGGCACGCACCGAGCGATTTCGCTCTCACGTCTACGAATCCCGCGTGCCCAAGGACCAGATGCAGCAACGGATCGCGGGAGATCTGCTGAGGCGGGTGTTCGAGGGCTCGGCCAAGGAACTCGTCATGGGCGCCCTCGGAGCACAGCCAGCTTCCGCGGAGGAATTAGCGGACATTCGACACATGATTGACGCGTTTGACAAAAAGAAACGAGGATCCAAATGAGCGCAATCCAGTTCCTCTCGTCCCCGCCATGGGTCGAACATCTTGGCTGGATGCTTCTGCATTTCCTGTGGCAGGGCGTCCTGATCGCGGCCGTGTATGCGGCAACCCGCAAGTGGATCGCCCGCTCGGCTGGCCCGAATGTGCGATATGTGCTGGCCTGTGCGGCTTTGGCTGGAATGGCCGCCGCTCCTGTCATCACCTGGAGCCTGATGAACCCAACGGCCGCAGTCTCCATTGCGGTCTCCGTGCCTCACGTAGCAAACACCCCAACCTCCGCACCCGCTGTGGCCACGCCCGCATTGCTCAGCAGCGTCCCCCGGGCATTGCCCGAGCCTCTCCTGCCGTGGGTGGTCGCGATCTGGTTTGCCGGCGCCCTGGTCTTCTGGTTCCGCCTACTGAGCGGATGGATCCGGGCCGTGCGCCTTCGCTCCCGTCTGGTCCGTCGCGCGCCACCAGAATGGCAGCAAGCCCTCGATCGGCTCAAAACCCGCATTCGCGTGTCCCGCCCGGTCCGCTTGCTTGTGTCGTCTCTGGTGCAGGCGCCGGCGGTGGTGGGCTGGATTCGTCCCGTCGTGCTGGTGCCGGTCGGCGCTCTCACCGGTTTGCCGCCCGAACAGATAGAAGCGCTTCTCCTTCACGAGCTGGCGCACATCCGCCGCCACGACTATCTCGTCAACGTCCTGCAGAGTGTCGTCGAGACCTTGCTGTTCTATCATCCCGCGGTCTGGTGGGTATCGAGCCACCTCCGCACGGAACGCGAGCTGTGTTGCGACGACGTGGCCGTATCCGTCAGTGGCGACGTTCTCACCTACGCACGCGCCCTGGCGGAATTAGAGTCCTCTCGCCGCATCCATTTCGGAGCAGCGATGGCTGCCACTGGCGGTTCCCTCGCTCACCGTATTGCCAGGTTGCTCGGCCAGCCGCGTCCTGCCTCCCGCACGCTTTCCGGGCCGGGAGTCATCGCCGCCGCGATGCTCCTCGCCATCACCGCGTTTACCGTATTTGGCCAGCCTGTAGCCCGGCCCAAGTTTGAAGTTGCCTCCATCAAGCCTTCGCAGGAGCCGGGTCCCATGACCGTGCGCCCGTTGCCGGGCCGGCTGACCGCGAACGCGACTGTAAAGCTGCTGATGCAGAACGCCTACACGGTTCACTTGTTCCAAATCCTGGGAGGTCCGGACTGGATCAACTCCGAGCGGTATGAGATCGAGGCGAAGGCCGCCGGGAACATCAGTCGTGACCAGATGTTCCTGATGCTAGAATCGCTCCTCGCGGACCGTTTCCAGCTAAAGATCCATCGCGAGACGAGGGATCTCCCGGTCTATACGCTGGTAGCCGCCAGGAGCGGTCTCAAGCTCCCTCCTCCGAAGGACGGAGGTTGCGTGAGCCTTGTCCCGGACGGAACGGTCCCTCCGGAGGTGGTCCGAGGCCGAATGACGCCACCCGGTCCAGGTCAGCCGCCCTTGTCGCCGTGCGGCGGTTTCAGAACCCGGCTGGAAAACACGGGCGCGCGGATGCGAGGCGGACAGATAACCATGCCGGAGTTCGCCCGAGAGCTCTCGATCGTGCTAGCCCGCACCGTGATCGATAAGACCGGGTTCACGGGGCTCTTCGATCTCCAACTGGATTTCCTGCCGGATGAAACAACGCCTGCGTTGCCGGCCCCGCCACCGGGCGCGCCCCTCGATTCCAGCAGTCCGTCCATTCTGACGGCCATCCAGGAACAGCTCGGCCTGAGGCTCGAGTCTGCCAAAGGCCCCGTCGAGGTCATCATCGTGGACCACATCGAACGGCCATCCGCGAATTGAGCGGCTGTTACCGTTGCATCTACAAGTGTCCGCGGGGTCACGGTATCCTGAAGATACCCCCATGCAACAGGAAGTCGTCGAGGCCGAAGGCCACCTGATCGATTCGCACCTAATGGAGCAGATCTTCGACACGGTGGTCGAATACAACGGCAAGTTTGAAGTGGAAGAGTTTCGCATCGGCCGCACCAATGCCGACAAGTCCTACCTGCGCCTGCGCGTGGAAACGCCGGACGAGGCCGACATGCAGCAGGTGCTCAGCCAGTTGCTCGGCTTGGGCTGCAGTCCTGCCGATACCGGCAACGCCGAACTCGGCACGGTGGAGCGCGACTGCTGCGCGCCGGAGGATTTCTACTCCACCACCAACCACAAGACGCTGGTCCGCCACGCCGGGCAGTGGGTCGAAGTCGAGAATCAGCGTATGGACGCGATGATCGTGGTCGCCGGAAAGCGCGCGGCATGCCGCCGTCTGCGCGACCTGAAAAAGGACGACCGCGTGGTGGTCGGCATGCGCGGGATTCGAGTGGTTCCCGAATCCAAGGAGCGCGACCGCCTGGCGTTCGCCTTCATGAGCAACGAAATCTCTTCGGAGCGCCAGCTTGAGACCGCCGTCCGGCAAATTGCGTCCTTGATGCAGCAGACCCGCGCGGAGGGAAAGAAGATCCTGGTTGTGGCCGGGCCCGTGGTGGTGCACACGGGCGGAGTCGCTCCCCTGGCCAAGATGATCCGGGCCGGATGGGTGAACGGCCTGCTGGCCGGTAACGCACTCGGCGTGCACGATATCGAAGCAGCGCTGCTGGGGACGTCCCTGGGCGTGCGCCAAAGCGACGGCCGCCAGGAGGAGCACGGTCACCGCAACCACATGCGCGCCATCAACGCCATCTATCACGCGGGCGGCATCGCCAAAGCGGTCGAATGCGGGAGACTCAAGAGCGGCATCATGTATGAATGCGTGAAAGCCGGCATCCCCTTCGTGCTGGCCGGCAGCCTACGCGACGATGGTCCCCTGCCCGACACCATCACCGACATGAACAAGGCTCAGGACGCCTACGCCGAGCAGCTGAAGGGGGCGGGAGTGGTCCTGTGTCTGGGATCGATGCTGCACTCGATCGCCACCGGCAATATGCTGCCGAGCTGGGTGAAGATCGTCTGCGTCGATATCAACCCGGCGGTGGCCACCAAGGTCAGCGATCGCGGAACCGGCCAGGCCGTGGGCGTCGTGACCGACGTCGGACAGTTTCTGGGCACGCTCGCGGCGGCGCTGCCCCAGGCCCAATCGCCAGCCCAGGCAGAGGCCTCGCGGTGAAAAGGCAGTACACCGACGAACACGCCGAGGCCGGCGTGAAGGCGGATCTGCCCGAAATCGAGACTTGGCCTAACCAATACCGTACGGGATACGAGATCGAAATCCTAATGCCGGAGTTCACTTCGATCTGCCCTAAAACCGGATTGCCGGATCATGGAACGTTGACGCTGCGCTACGTACCCGACAAATTATGTCTTGAGCTCAAATCGTTCAAGATGTATACTCTGGCGTTCCGGAACCTCGGGATCTTTCAAGAGAACGTGGTGAATCGCATGCTCGCCGATGTGGTCAAATGGGCGCGGCCCATTTCCGCCACGCTGGTGGGCGATTTCACGCCCCGCGGCGGTATTTCGACGCGCATCACGGCACAATGGGCTCGGACCAAGAAACGTGACTGACGACGAACTGGCTGCGGCGATTCGCGAGGTTCAGGAGCGGGTCCGATCGCGGGTTCCGCAAGGTTCGCTGGGCCTGGACGGCGTCACGGCGGCGGAGCTGATGCCACTGGTGCACGCTCGCGATGCCGCGGAGGCAAAAGTCGCCGCGATAGGCACAGTGAACCCTCGTCCGCCGGGGTTTACCAATGCGATCATTCAGAGCTTCAAACGCTTCATCGCCCGCACGCTGGATTGGCACGTCCGCGAACAAGTGGAATTCAATCGCGCCACCATGGCGTGCGTGCAAACGACGCTCGAAGCTCTGACCGATCTGACCCGGAGCCTGGCGGCGCTGGCTGCGTACCATCAGGAGCTCCGGAAGAGTTCGGAGGAGCTGCGGACGAATGCGGAAGACTTCCGGACGAGTGCGGAAGAATGGCGTGCCGGATTCGAGGAGCGCCGGAACGCGAGTGAGGTCCATCTTCTGCGCACAGTGTCCGAGCTGCAATCGGCGTTCCACCTGCGAGCCAGCCTGATCGAGCAGAACTTCCGCGATTCGGTTCGCCAGCAGCACGACGATTTCACCAGTGAGATGGACCGGCGAACGCTGGACATCCAGAAGCGGCTGTGGCAGGACCTGGAAAAGATCCGGGGCGAATATGACCGCCTGATCCACACTGAGCTGCGGCTGCTGCGCCAGAAACAGGCCACCGCGCCCGCTGCCGCTGTCGTCACCCCGCGTGTGCCGCAGGATTATCTGGAAGTCGACCTTGACATAGATTGGGTGCGCTTCGCTGAACAGTTTCGCGGATCGGAAGAAAAGATTCGCGAGCAGCAGAAATGCTACGTCGGACGTTTTACGGGTGCGCCTGGCGTGATCCTGGACATCGGCTGCGGCCGAGGGGAGTTCCTGGAAGCCGCGAAGGCGGCTGGTCTCCCCGCCCGTGGCGTCGACCGGAATCCGGAATCCGTCGAGCTGTGCCAAGCCAAGGGCCTGGAAGTGGAGCAAGCCGACATGTTCGAGTATTTGGAGTCTCTCGCAGACGGTTCGCTCGGAGGCGCGTATTGCGCTCAGGTGGTCGAACATCTTCCTCCGGCCGCGGTGCCTCGATTGGTGAGACTGCTCTCGCGGAAGCTGCGACCTGGCGCACTGGTGACGATTGAAACACCCAATCCGGAGTGCCTGGCGATCTTTGCGACACACTTCTACCTTGATCCAACGCACACGCGTCCGATTCCGGGTCCGTTGCTGCGCTTCTATCTCGAAGAGGCCGGGTTCGGGAGCGTCGAGATCGAGCGCCGGTCTCCCGCCGTCGAGAGCATGCCGGCACTGGTTGAATTGCCGCCTGCGTTTCGGGACGCGTTCTTCGGCGGATTAGACTACGCGATCTTCGCGCGGAAGCTGTAGCAGACTCTCGTATAGCTTCTTCTGTTCGCGCGCGATGGCATCCCAGCCGTACACACGCTCCACGGTTTGCCGGGCATGTGATTCGATCGCGGCGCGCTCGGTGGGGGCTTTCAACAGGTGCGTGATGGCAGCCGCCATGGCTTCCGCCGAGTCGGTCACGATGACGTCGGCTCCGCGCTGTAACTCTAGACCGTGAATCCCGGCTTCGGTGGAGACAATCGCTTTGCCCATCGCCATGGCTTCGAGGATCTTCACGTTAGTGCCGGCGGAAGCCACCAGCGGCGCGATCACCAGGGTTGCGCGCTGGTAGGCCGGGCGCACATCCGAGACGAACCCTTCGACCTCGACTCCGGGATGTTCCAGATCCCAGAAGCGCTGGTGCCGCTGGCCCGCGATCACGTGCAGCGTGACGTTGTCGAGACGTGGAAACACATCGTGCAGGAAGAACTCCAGAGCCATCACATTGGGCCGGTGCGCAAAGGACCCGATGAACAGCAGCCGCCGCGGATCGGGCAGTTGCGATGACGGTTGAAACCGGTCCAGGTCGACGCCGTTCGGAATGGCCGTCGCCCCCTGCACGAGTGCCCTGTCTTTTTCCGACATCGTGACCACGCGATCCACCTGACGCCATGCGCTGGTTTCGAACGTGGTCCACAGTTGGTGCTGGCGGCGGATCTCCCAATCGTCGCCACCGGCCAGCATCTGGGCGTACAGATCGTAGGTAATGTCGTGCTCGACAAGGATGGTCTTGGCTCCCGCACACTCCGCGGCGTACTGCGCCATCTGGGTGAATTCGAGCTGCACGATGCCCGGGCGCCACTTCGCGATCGTCTGGCGCAGCGCGGCATGAAACGCCGGTGTATCGAATTCCTCGACAGTGTCGGGCCGCCCCCGCGAGGGCAGCGCGTGGCTTCCAGCGCGGCGAACCGTGACGATCTCTGCGCAAAGCTCCCGAAGTTCGCGCGGCACAGGGAGCGACTCTTCGGTGAACGCCACCAGCACCTGGTCAAAATCGGCAGCGGCGCGGCGCATCAGGTTGTAAATACGCACAGCGGCTCCGTGCGATAGCGGAAACGGAACGTAAGGGCTCGCCACCAGAATCACGGGCTTGCCAGAGGCGGCCCGTCCCGGGAAGACCGACACCTCGCCGTTCACCAGATCGAGGAAACGCATGTCTCCCGATGGGACAGACGCTGCCCGCTGATGCGCCGCCGCTGAAAGCCCAACTTCCTTTTCGAGAGCCTTCAACCGCAGCACGTTGTGCTGCCACAAACGCAGGAACGTTTCGGGATCGCCGACGGCGCGCGCCAGAAACTGGATATAGTTGATCTCCAACGCCCGATCCAGATCTTCGGGTGAAAAGTAGCGAGACGTCGTGGCGCGATGCTCGTGCAGCACGCGCGCTTCGGCGCAGTAGACGCTCGGCCAACCCCGCAGCCAGGCGCGCACGCCGAGGTCGAGATCCTCGACATACGCCGGCTGATAAACTTCGTCGAACCCACCTAGTGCTGCGAGCTTCGCGGCGTCGTACAACGAGCATCCGCCACTGCCGTACAGAACATAGCTGTGATCTTCACCCGTCAGCGGGACGTCGCACTGGATCGGGAACTGGGTAACGCCAGGCGCAGGATTCATCACTGTTTTGCCGGTTTCCTCGCGCCGCCGGCCCTCTGGTAAGAAGATCTGCGCGGTGGAACAGAACAGATCTGGGACACTATCGAACGGCCGCAGCAGCGCCGCGAAGAACCCAGCCTCCACGCGCATGTCGTTGTTGAGCACGCACACATGCGAAAATCGGGCACGCTGGATGCCGCGATTCACCGCCACTGCGAAGGCCAGCGGCCGCGAGCTGTGCTCGATCAGGACCTTCGGCCAGGACTCGCCCAGGTACCCGGCGGTTCCGTCGTCCGAGCCATTGTCCACGACGATGATCTCCTGCGCGTCCTGAATGCCTGGCAGGCATTGTTCCAGCAGGTCGCGTCCGTTGCGCGAAGGGATCACCACCGAGATTCCTCGCGGCCGCTGTTTCGCGGTCATCGGGACGGGTTGGATCACGGGACGTGATCTGGCAAGAGTCCGCCCGCGCGCCATCGCCTTCCGGTACAGCATCGACAGGCGGAACTTCCCGGGCTGGCGGAACCACTCCATCGCGCGGTAGGTGCTCGACTCGGGCTGCGCCTGGCTGCGCACCAGGTTCTTCATGCGCCACGTCAGATGCCGAAACATAGTCGGAACACTGCGCGGACGCAGCATGAAATGTTGGCCCGTCTCGTTGAACGCCAGGAAATGCAGCGGAGCGAGCGCCAAGCCCAAGGCGCGCAGACGCCAGTGCGGGATGCGCGGCTCCAGAATTACGGCCGCCAGGCGAATGCGGCGTCCTCCCAGCCGCGCCCGAATCAAGTCCCGGTTCTCTTTCCACGACCGGCGAATGTGATACGGAATCCACTCGACATCGGGTGGAGCGAATTCAGAGACCACCACCAGGGGAAGCTCCGGAAAGATCGAACGGAACCGCTCAAGCGTCAGCGCGACCACGGGGTCGGACGCCGAAGCGAACAGGACTTTGACTGATTGTGAACTGCTCAAATGAGTTGCGGGAGCTCGAAGCTCCAGCGCCCCGCCTGATGATCGTCCCACAGCGCGAGGGCCTGCAAACAGAATGCGGTCGACACGGGATTCGAGAACGGCAGGACCTGCGCTCCTTTTCGTCCAAACCAGAAGCCGCCGCGCAGCCGCACATCGGCCACTTCCAGTGCCTGGAAGGACGCCGTGCGCGTGGCTTCTTCCTGCGCCGCGGTTTCGTCCAGCGGAACTGCTCCCAGGTGATGAGCGATCAGCCGGACGCGCAGCAGTTGCGCATTGACGTCGGAGCGCTCAAACGCGGGCGCGATCTCCCGCAAGAGCTGAGCTACGCGACTCAAGCCCGAATGGAGCGCCTGGCGTTCGGATGTGAACAACAATGCCTCCAGGAAGTAGCAGTACGCATGCAGCCGATCCATGAGCTTCTCGCGATCCTTTTCTTCTTCCAGAAACTTTTCATGGCCGGCGATCGCGGACACAACAGCGGCCTCGAAAAGCTGCCGGGCGTGCGGATCACCGATCTCCCGCCAGGCCAGCGCCGACTTCAACTGATAACATCCCGGCTTGCGCGACCAACGAGGCTCCGCAGGCAGCGGCTGCTTGTCGGGAAGGGAAATCACAGGGTGAAAAACGCCGTCGCCCAGAAAATCGAACGCCAGAGAAAGAGCTGCTTCCTGCGCGCGCGCGCGAAACTCATCGTCGCCCGTAGCGCGCCAGACCGCGAGCAACCCGCGCACGATGATTCCAATGTCGAAGAAGTACGCGCGATCCGAGCCGGGCTCGAACGGAAAGGTTGAGGCCTCGGAATCCCAGGCCTCGCGTGTCAGGTAGCGGGCAGCTCGCACGGCTGCGTCCAGATATTCCTGCTGGCCAGTGCGGGAATGCAAGTACGCAAGCGTGCTCGCCGCGTATCCTGTAATTTCGGTTGAAACGGCGGCGTTGGCAGCGGAATCAGACCGGTAGAAGCGGGCCACGCCGCCGGCGCGTTCCTGAATTCCGGAGTGCAAGAACCAGCAACCCGCGTGCTCGAGAAATGATGTCAATCTTCAGATTGTATAATGGACCAACGGACATGCGCCTTTCCGGCCTGGTCGCGATCGCGGTGCTGACCGCGCCTCTGTGCGCTCCGGCGGACATGCCGAAGGGCCTATTTCGCGGCCAGATGGTGAGCTGGGAGGGCTCGCCGGTCAAGGGCGTGCTGCTGGCGCGCAACAACTCCGGCAGCGTGGAAGGCTGCGGCTACGATTCTCTGAGCTATCTGGAGCTCTCCCGCCAGCGGATCACGGTGGCGAAACTGGAACCGGGGGACCCCTTGGAAATCATCACAGACCACAAACCGGGTTCGCGAGATTGCTACATCCGCATGCTGCAGGTGATTCCGCCCGGACCGCCCCCCGGCCGCGTCAATGCCGTCGCCACGCGTCCAGCTATGCAACTTCCACGCGGCGATCGCACGGTTTCCGGTGTCATCATCCGCCGCGACGCCCGGTCGATGACGCTCCGTACGCACGATGGCGAACAGACACTGCTGTTGCGGAAGGATACTCGCTACTTTGGTGACGGCGCACAACAGGATGCTGCCGCGGCACTCGTGAATACGCGTGTGTTCGTGCGCGCTGGTCCGAATCTGGACGGAAGCATTGAAGCCTATCAGGTGATGTGGGGCGAGATCGTCGGCGTCCAGTAAGTCAGCCTAGAAATCGCATCAGCTTCTCACGGAGCGACGTGGCTTTCTTCGCTGTCGGCGCGATCACCAGAACGGTATTGTCGCCTGCGACGGTTCCAGTAATTTCAGGCCATGCAGCTTGGTCCAGTGCTTCCGCAACCGAGCTGGCGTGCGCCGGTGGCGTGAGGAGAACCAACAGATTCTGCGCGACGCGCACGTCCAACAGGAATTCGCGCAAGACCGTGGCCAAGTCAGGGCCCGCGGGCGCGGCGGATTCCGTGGGTCGCGCGTAGCCTTCGGCGGTCTTCAGCAGCCCGAGCTCGCGAATATCGCGCGACAGGGTGACCTGCGTGGCACGTACTCCCACCGCACGAAGTGCGCGCGCCAGCTCTTCCTGAGTACGCAGGGATCGCGAACGAACCAGCTGGAGAATCTGGCCCTGGCGGTAGCTCTTGTTCATTTCTTGGCCATTTGGCGGAAGCGTTCCAATCGAGTTTCCGCTTCTCCCAAAGCAGCCACGACCGCGTTCGGACCCGTGCCGCCGCGAATCTCGCGTGTCTTCATGCCTTCTGAAGGTTGGAGTAACTTAGCCATCTCGGGCGTGAACTCGGGCGCGAACTTGACCAGCGCGTCGGGCGTCCAGTCAGCAGGCGTTCTCCCATGGCTAACACTTTCGAGCACCAGCCGCCCCACGATCTGATGGGCCTGATGAAATGGCGTTCCGTTGCGCGCCAGAGCTTCAGCAAGGTCAGTCGCGACGACCCAGCTCATCTCCGCAGCCGCAGCCGGACGCTCCGGATAGAGTCTGACCGATTCGACAACAGCGCATGCCATCTCCAGTGATCCAGACAGCTGATCCGCCGCCTCGAACAAGGGCTCTTTGTCCTCCTGCATGTCGCGATTGTAGGTTGTCGGCAGACCCTTCATCGTGACAAAGAGCGAGCTTAGGGAACCGAACACTCGGCCGCATTTGCCGCGGATCAGCTCCAGAGAATCGGGATTCTTCTTCTGCGGCATCAGACTGGACCCGCTAGTGACGCCGTCACCTAGTTCGAGCCACCCGAATTCTTCACTGGAGTAAAGGATCCAGTCCTCGGCGAGCCGGCTCAGGTGCACCATTGTGGTCGACGCGGCATACAGGAAATCCAGCGCGAAGTCGCGGTCGGCCGACACATCCATGCTGTTGTTGGTGACCGAGGCGAATCCCAGATCGCGCGCCATGGCTTCGCGATCGAACGGGAATCCGCTGCCCGCCAACGCCCCACTTCCAAGCGGCATCACGTTCACGCGCGCGCGAGTCTCTTGGATCCGTTCGAAATCCCGGGCGAACATTTCGAAGTATGCCAGCAGATAGTGCGGCCACAGGACGGCCTGGGCACGCCGCATGTGCGTATACCCGGGGACTACAGCATTGGGGTACCGGTCCGCACAGACTATTAAGGCAAGCATCAAGTTGATCAGGAGTTCCGCGGCGCGATCGATCTCGTCTCTTAACCAAAGGCGGATATCGAGTGAGACCTGCTCATTGCGGCTCCGGCCGGTGTGAATCTTGTCGGCAAGGCTACCGACGCGCTCTTTCAGCTTGCGGATGACCAGCGTGTGGACGTCTTCGTCCGTCGCTCCGTTGAAGAACTCCGAGCCGCGAGCTTGGTCGCGGATCGCGTCGAAGGCCGATACGAGCTCGGCGCGTTCCGCCGCCGTCAGGATCTTCACACCTTCCAGAGCACGTGCGAATGCCTGCGAGCCGCGGATGTCCGCATCGATCAGCCTCCGGTCAAAATGGAGCGAACCGGAGAACCGCTCGAAGACTTCCGAAGGACCTTCCTCGAACCGGCCGCCCCATAGTTTCATACGGATTTCTTCTTGGACTGCTTGGCCGCCTTCTCCACGGCCGCCCGCACCTGGATCGGCAACCCGATCAGGTTGATGAAGCCCCGCGCGTCCTTCTGATCATATTCGGCTCCCATGGTAAAGCTGGCGATATCGAGCGAGTACAGCGAATAAGGCGACTTCCGGCTCACCGGCTGGAAGCTGCCCTTGTAAAGTCGCAGAGTGACCTCGCCCGTGGTGTTCTGGCAGGCCACATCGAAGAAGGCGTCGAGCGACTCGCGCAGAGGCGTGAACCAGAGGCCGTTATAGACCATCTCGGCGTAATCCAACGCCAGTTTCTGCTTGTAATGCGCCAGGTCCTTCGGCAGCGTCAGAGCCTCCAACTCGCGGAAGGCGGCCATGATCAGAGTGCCGCCGGGCGTCTCATACGCCCCGCGGGATTTCATGCCGACGAAGCGGTTCTCGACCAAGTCGATCCGTCCGACGCCGTTATCGCCGGCGACTTTGTTGAGTTGCTCGAGCAGCGACACCGCCGACAGCTTCTTTCCGTTCACAGAAACAGGGCGGCCCGCCTCGAAACCGATGGTCACGTCGGTGGGCTTGTCAGGCGCTTTCCTGGGACTCTTGGTAAGCATCCAGACGTCGTCGGGAGCGGCGTTGGCGGGATCTTCCAGTGCCCCGCCCTCATGCGAAATGTGCCAGATGTTGCGGTCGCGGCTGTAGATTTTCTTGGTGGTCTGGGCGATGGGAACCTTGTGCTTGGCGGCATACGCAATGGCATCCTCGCGAGAAATGATGTCCCACTCGCGCCACGGAGCAATTACCCGGAGATGCGGCGCCAGCGCTTTATAGGTCAGCTCGAAACGAACCTGATCGTTCCCCTTCCCCGTGCAACCGTGCGCCAGGGCATCGCAACCGGTGGCCAGGGCCACTTCCACCTGCTTCTTGGCGAGCAGCGGTCGCGCGATCGAGGTACCCAGCAGGTACTTGTGTTCGTACTCGCCGCCCGCTCGCACCAGCCGCCACAGGTATTCGGAGACGAACTCCTCGCGCATGTCGGCGACGTAACACTCGGATGCGCCGGTCTTGCGCGCCTTGGCTTCCAGGCCCGACAGCTCCTCGCCGCCCTGCCCGATATCGCCGCACACGGCGACTACCTGGCACCCGTAGTTTTCCTTGAGCCACGGAATGATGATCGATGTGTCCAGTCCGCCGGAGTAGGCGAGCGCTACCTTCTTGGGTTTTTGCATAAGCTTTTAGATTGTAATTGTCGCTCAGCCGAGCAGCGTAAGGAGCAGCCCCTTCTGAGCGTGCAGGCGATTCTCGGCCTGGTCGAACACGGCCGAGCGCGCGGATTCCATCACGGCGTCGGTGGTTTCCTCGCCGCGCTTCGCGGGCAGGCAGTGCATGAAAATGGCATCCGGCCGCGTCTTGGACATGAGTGTCTCGTCCACGCGATAGGGAGGGAAGCTCTGCAGCCGCGTATCCTTCTCACCTTCGTGACCCATGCTGGCCCACACGTCGGTATAGACGACGTGCGCACCGTCCACGGCTTCCAGAGGATCGTTCGTGAGAGTGATCCGTCCCAGGCGGTTAGCCGCTGCCGCAACCTGCGGCTTCGGCTCATATCCCTTGGGTGTCGCCACGACTACGTGCATTCCGAGACGCCCCGCGGTGAGCATCAGCGAATGCGCGACGTTGTTGCCGTCGCCCACGAACGCCAGCTTGAGACCTTCCCACCGGCCGAAGCGTTCCTTAATAGTCTGGACGTCGGCGAGCGCCTGACACGGATGATAGAGGTCGCTCAAGGCGTTGATCACGGGAACATGCGACCACTGGGCGAGCTCTTTCACTGTGTCCTGGGAGAATACTCGCGCCACGATTGCCTGGGTCCAGCGGTCCAGATTCCGGACCACGTCTTTGACCGGCTCCCGCTCGCCGACCGGACCGACCATGGTGACGGCATCGCCACCGAGCTGCTTGATCGCCAACTCGAAGGTCACGCGCGTGCGCAGCGACGGCTTTTCGAACAGCAAGCTAAGGTAGCGCCCGGCCAGTGCCTGGGCGAAACGCTGCGGAGTGCGCTTGACCTGGGCGGCGAGGTCGAGGATGCGGGTGAGCGCTTCCTGGGACAGATCCAGGTCCTGAGTCAGGTGCTGGACCATTGGTTTGGCAAAACCCGGTTCGGCGAAGTTCGGTGCGGCCATGGGCGTCTCCACAGTGAATGATTATTCAGTCGAATGAATAATAATACATTTGGAGGATCGAGGTCAAGGCTCGAATTAGACCGCGCGCATACGGTTGTTTCGCGGGTTGTGCTCGACTTCCGCCAGGCCGAGCGCCTCCAACACAGGAGGCAGGTACATCGCAAAGCGCCCCCGGAAGCCCTTCTTGAGTCCATACCACCCGCGCATCGGATTTTTGGGCGACCGGCCCCAGGCCTCAACGGTTCCTTCGGCGGCGTCCTTCTGCTCGTCGGCACTGCCGAGAAGCATCCAATCGCCATGTTGCTTGAGCTTTTCGTGAAGGTCGTGGATTGCACGCAAGTGATAATGGAGCACGGTCTTGCCGACCGTGACGACTAAAGTCGGAGGGTCCAGCGATTCGTCGCGGTAGGCTTCGAATTCCGAGGTTCCGGGTGGAGTTTTCAGTTTCCAGGGATTATTCTTGGTTCCGACCTTGCTCTTTTGCGCTGGCATGGCTGTCAGTCCTTATTGTCCCTTCCAGGTCGATCCGCACCAACTTGCGCGGGTTGCTGTGCCCGCTCACAATCTCGACGGATCTGACAGGCACCTTGTAATGCGCCGCCAGGACTACACACACCTGCTCGTTGGCTCTCCCCTTCTCCGGGGGCGCGGTGACGTGAACCTTCACGGTTCCGTCGGCCATTTCGCCGCTGACCTCATTCTTCTTGCTGCGCGGGATCACCTTGATCCGAAGCGTCACTGTTTCTCGACGATCTCGGAAACCACGCCGTCTAACTCTTCGATCCGCAGGCGCAGGGTCTTGCGGTCATTGAGAAACTTAGGCGGAAAGTTGAACCGGCCGGCGGCCATGCGATCCACCGTCTCGACCGGCGGAAGCTTGTCCTGGATCGAGAGGACGTCGTTGTATTGCGGTCCTAGAAGCTTTAAGTACCGGGTGACCTTCCCGACGTCGGCTTTTGAGAACACGACCGCTTTCGCCACTTCACCGTCGGGAGTCTCCATGGTCATCTCGACCGAACTCACCACGAACGGAATCGCGGCCGTGTTGGTCACGCGGAAGTCCGCGAACACAATCGCGCCGTCGCCGTCGGCCAAGGAACGGACCTTGAGGATCTCACCCTTCAGTTGCAGGTGCGATCCCCGGTTCATGTACAAGACGCCAAAGATCCCGCCTCCCACCACGGCCAAGCCCACCAGGAAAGCGATCACGCTACGGCCCATGCCGATCAGTCTCCCAGCAGCCGACCGTAGGGCTTCAGGCTGCTCACGTTGTCGCAGACGGCTTTGATGCCGGCGGTGATGGGGATGGCGAGAATCAGCCCGATGCCGCCCCACAGGATGCCCCACAGCATCAGGGCGATGGTGACCGCCAGTGGATTCAGGTGCACGCGCGAACCGACGAATTTCGGATACAGCAGATTCAAGGCGAACAGGTGCAGCAGGCCGACGCTCACCAGCAAAAACAAGTACAGCGTCGGATCCCCTTTCGGAAGCGCTGCGATCATAGGCGGAATCAACGCCAGTGGCATCCCGATATAGGGTACCAAGCTCAGAAATCCGCTTAGCGGACCCACTACGGGCCAGAAGGGCAGCCTGACGGAGGCAAACAGGATTCCGCTGGCTACGCTCAGCAATACTCCCAGCAGAAAGTTTCCGACGACGTAGGCGCGCACCATGTCACCGACTCCGTCCAGGGCTTTGGCGACTGTGTAGCGCGGCTCGCCCTCCAGCGTGAACAGAAGCCGGGCGCGCAGATGATCGCCCCAGCTCAAGATGAAGTACACCAGGAACGGAATGAACGACGCCATCAGCAGGACGCTGTAGAAGGAATGCAGATAGTCGTAGATGGCGCTGACCATCGCGGTGGGCTCCTGCCGCACGCGCACTTCCTGAACGGGAGGCGCGGGCGGCGGCTCGGCAGGTTTCCTTTTGCCGCGAGCCGCGGGGAGATCCGGCTGCGGTTGCGGAGCGACGTCCTGATCCTGGAAACGCCGCGGCACCAGTGTGCGGTACACGTTCTTCTCAAAGCCACCCACACGATCAGCCGCGCTGTCCACCAACTGGTTGATGCGGGCGCCGTACGCCGGAAGGTCGTCCGCCATCGCGATGCCTTCGGTGTACAATCCCAATCCGGCGAAATACAGGCATCCCAGCCAGAGCGCGCATACTAGGAAGCTCGCCAGTCCGCGCGGCATCCGGATCTTCATGAATACGCGCACGGCCGGTTCCAGCAGGAACGCGATCATGAAGGCGATGATGATGGTGATGAAAAATACCTGCCCGTAATACAGCAGGGCCACGCCGCCGGCCGCCGCCAGGATGCTGACGGCAACGCGGTAGCTTTTTTCCGCCGGTGTGCTTTGAGTCACCACTCCATCTATCACTATAATTGGACTGAGCTTGCCCACAAACGCAAATCCAGGGAAAGGCCGCATTCTGGCGCTGGATCTAGGGAAAAAGCGGATCGGACTGGCCCTGAGCGACCCGCTGGGCCTGACCGCGCAAGGGCTTCCCACCCTGCAGCGCGTCAATATCCGGACCGATTTAGCGGAATTGGACCGTCTGGCCACCGAACACGACGTCCGCCTGATCCTGCTGGGGCTGCCTTTGCACATGAGCGGCGACGAAGGCCGCCAGGCTCAGCATGCCCGCGAATTTGGCGAGCGCCTGGCGGCGCGAACCGGCCGGGAAGTGCGTCTGTGGGACGAACGGCTGACAACCGTGGAAGCCCAACGCGTGCTGAAATCGAGCGGTATCAGCACCGCGAAGCGCGCGCGGGCGGTGGACCAGTTGTCCGCGCAGATCCTGCTGGACAGTTTTCTGAATTTGGAGACGCTGGATTGAGAGCCTCTAAGTGGGTCGCGCTGCTGTGCGTGGCCGGACTCGCAGCTGGACTTACATGTGTCGCGCTGTATTCGCTCCAATCGCCCTACCGGGGATTCGAGGGTGATCTGTTCTTGCAGGTTCCCAAAGGGTCCGGGACACGGGCCATCGCGCGGCAGCTGGCGGACGCGGGAGTGGTGCGGTACGCGTGGCAATTCTGGCTCACGCGCGCAATCCACCCGCGCACCACGCTTCAGGCGGGAGAATATCGATTCGACCATGCCGCCAGCGTGCGCGACGTGTTCAGCCGGCTGGGGCGTGGAGATGTTTACTACTTCAGCTTCACCGTCCCGGAAGGGTCGAACAGGTTCGACATCGCGCGATTGCTGGAATCCGAGGGAATCATGCCCGGCGAGGATTTTCTGAAAGCGTCGGAGACTCTGGAAGGGTTCTTGTTTCCGTCCACATACCGTTTATCGCACTCCGTCACGCCTGAAGCGCTATGCCAGATGATGACCACGCAGTTCCATAAAGAGTGGAACAAACTGATGCCAGATCCGGCGGATATGGTTAAAGTAGTCACGCTGGCGTCGCTGATCGAGAAAGAAACCGGCGTTCCGGTCGAACGGCCGTTAGTCGCCAGCGTATTTCAGAACCGCTTGCGGATCGGCATGCCGCTCGACTGTGACCCCACGGTGATCTACGCCGCGCTGCTGGAAAATCGTTACCGGGGCGCGATCCATCGCTCGGACCTGGACAGCAAGCATCCCTACAACACTTACCAGCACGCCGGATTACCGCCGGGACCCATTGCAAACCCCGGTGCGAGTTCATTGGCCGCGGCGCTTCACCCGGCCGAAACCGGGTTATTGTATTTCGTCGCCAAACCGGGCGGCGATGGGCACGTGTTTTCCTCGAATCTCGCTGCCCACGACAAAGCCGTACGGAACTATCGCCATGCGTCACAAAGAAAGCCCGAAAGGAAAGCGCGCTGACTTGCTGCGGTGGCTCGAGCGCGAACGCCCGGCGCGGATCGGCGAGCGGGAATGGACCATGCTGCACGTGGAGCTAGCCCCCGTTTCGGGCAGCTACCTGCGGCGATTATTGCGCCAATCGGGTGTGCCCCTGTCGCCCCTGGTGGAGGGCGTCCGCCAGGAGAGTTTCGAAGCGCTAGAATCCAGTTTGCTGAACCTGCTGAAGGAATACGAAGGCGGCGATCTTGCGCAAAAAACAGCCGTCCGGCGATTAGTAATCGAGTCCAAGGATCATGCCCGCTGGGCCGCGCGAGTACCCGGCAAGCGGGCTGAAAAACAAGAGATGGCACTGTGGATGCTGACGTGGCTCGAGAATCCGCCGTTGTTTCCGCAATGGGTTCGCCTTCGCCGCGCGGCACAAGGTAAGAAATAGCGTGGCCTTCCGAACCCCTAAGCCGCTCGACGTCGAAGGATTGATGAACTACGCCGCGCGAGCTCTCTCGGCGCGCGCATATACGGTCTCCGAACTCAAAACGCGCCTCAAGAAACGCGCGGCCCGGATGGAAGATGTCGACGCCGTGCTGGCCCGTTTGAAGCAGGCGGGCGTGGTGAATGACCGCCGCTTCGCCGGGAGCTTCGCCGAATGGCGTCGTGAAAACCAGGGAATGGGCAAGACCCGCGTTCTGCGCGATTTGATGGCCCGGCGCGTCGCACCGGCAGTGGCGAAAGAAGCGGTGGATGCGGCCTTCGAAGGGGTCGACGAAACCGCGATGATCGAGGCGTTTCTGAAGCGCAAGTATCGCGGGAAGGATCTGGGCGCGCTGCTGCAGGAGCAGAAAGAGCTGGCGTCAGCCTTCCGCAAGCTGCGCGGCGCGGGATTCAGCACGGGCAATTCGATTCGGGTGCTCAAGCGCTATGCGGCCGAAGCCGAGCGGCTGGAGGACATCGAAGACGAGATGGACGGTGCCGCGGGCTAGGTGAAGAAACGCGGAACGTCTTTACGGAACACGTAGCGCAGGTGAAACTCACCGGGAACCGCCACGCCGTCGGGGTCTTCGATATAGCGCGTCTCCGCGATGGGTACGTATTTGTCGAGCATGCGGTTCACGGCGATATTCCTGGTGCGCGTTTGGTGGATCAAGCGCTCCATTGGAAACAGATCGAAATAGGTCTTGATCCGGTGTGGGTAGAGAGCCGTTGACAGACCAGCCCCACGCAGACCTGGATTGGTGATGTGCCAGTGGGAGTAGTTAACTTCAGGCGCATACCGGTTCAACAGCGTGTAGCCCACAAAGTCGCCGCCGACGGTGATCGCGAACGCAGCGTTTTGCTGATTGAGATCACCCCTCCAAATCGCGCGATGAAAGCGCTGGTGCGTGTGCTCTCGCGTTCCCAGACGGGACCGATCGATTCCAATAAGATCCAGAAAGTCGACGCCGCTGTCGTACCAGAATCGGACGATGGCGCTCAAATCTTCGGGATCCAGATCTCGAATCGCTGCTATCCCGACAGGCGTGTTCACGGACGCGTGGACGCCCATTCGATCTCGACGTTAGAACGTCACCTTGGGTGCTTGCTTCGCAGCGGCATCCGCCGAGAAGTAGGCGTTCTCGCGCTGGAATCCGAACATCGACGCGGCGATGTTCTTGGGAAACAGCTCGATATCCGTGTTGTATTTCTGAACGGCTTCGTTGTAGCGGCGGCGCTCGACCGCGATGCGGTTTTCACTGTTTGAAAGCTCGTCCTGCAGGCGCAGGAAATTCTCGTCGGACTTGAGATTGGGATAGTTCTCGACGATCACGAACAGACGGCCCAGAGCCCCTTCCAACTGGTTGTTGGTCTGGATCCGCTCGGCGGGTGTTTTGGCGCCCATCATGGCGGCACGCGCATCGGTCACCGCAGTCATGACTGCCAGCTCCTGCTTGGCGAAACCCTTGACCGTCTCCACCAGGTTCGGAATCAGATCCAACCGGCGCTGTAGTACGACATCCACTTGCTGCCACTGCGCCTTATATGCCTCCCGCTCCGTCACCAGCTCATTTCGGGAACCCAACAAGCTGCCGCCGCAAATCAGCACCAGCAGGACGATGACACCCAATACAATCAGTACGCCTTTCATAGTCTCCTCACCCCCGCTGCCCGTCTAGACCATCTACGAACGAGATCAGCCTGCTAATACATACGAGATACTGCGCAAATAGTTCGCCGGGGTCCCCCAGATCGCCAAGTCCCGCGCCTGGAGTGTCTTCCCGGATATCCAACAGGATCTCAAACGGTTTCATGTCCCCATGCAGGATTTCGGCCAACTGCCGGACCACGGCCCGCCGCTCGGACTTGGTTTTGGTTCCGGCCAGTTCCAGGGCATGGCGTCCCAAGACGCAGAACGTGGAAACCGAATCCACGCACAGCGCCAGCAGGCCATCCGGGTGAGACAACTGGGAAGCGCCCTGCTGCCGGAGCTTCAAAAGTTTGGCGCGAAGCTCGTGCTCGACTTGGGCGCGATAGTTCCGCATGTCGATCTTCAAATCCGCGATCACATCCAGTCCGTACAGCACGCGCCGCCGTTCCTTCATGTCGTGGAATTCGATGGGAAAGCTGTCCGTCGAGTTGTAGACCTCATCTTCGCTCATCAGCAGAGGCCAAGGATGCCCTTTCCCCTGCCACCAATTGAGAACGGGCTCGCCTTCCATCAACTCCCGGGGCGTGATCTGTTTGAGCACGCACAGCACGTTCAAGTCGTCAAACCGGTCCACGTGAGTCGGTGAGGCAGCCGATCCGTACAGCACCACGGACACCAGCCGGTCACTGAAGGCGTGCTCCAGTTTTGTGACCAATTCCTTCAGCATTTCCATTTTGTCACCATCCACCGGAAGCACCTCCGCCGCCCGAGCTGCCGCCTCCGAAGCCACCGAATCCGCCTCCGCCCCAGCCTCCGCCGCCACCACCGAACCCGCCTCCGCCCCAGCCTCCGGATCTTCGGCCCCCCATCAGATTACCGAGAAGCATGCCGGTCAGGAAGCCACCCATGCCGCTGCCACCGCCTCCAGGTCCGCCTCGTCCTCGCCCGCTGAGCCCGCGAAGGATGAACATCAAGATGATGAAAGCGATCACGATCCCGAAGAATCCGCCGCCGCCGCCCGAATCTCGGTTCTGTGGACGCCGGCGCGCCTGGCCGTCGATCATGACGCCTTTGGCGTCGGCGACGCGCTGACCCAACTGCTGCGCCGCGGCCAGCAACGCTCCGCCATAGTTCCCCTGCCGCAAGATCGGCCGGATCCCGCGCAGAATACTTCCGGCGTCACCGTCCGAAATGATGGGCTCCAACCCGTAGCCGAGCTCGATGCGGTTTTTGTGGTCCTTGATCGCCAGCAGGACCAATAAACCCTCGTCGGTGCCTTTCTTGCCGATTCCCCATTCCTTGAACAGGCGGACGGCGACGTCCTCGACGGGCTCATCCTCGAGAGTGTCCACGGTGACGATCGCGAACTGCGCGCCAGTCGCGCGTTCCACGCTGCCGCAATAGGCTTCGATTTCCGCCGCGGATCGCGCGTCGATCACGTGAGCAAAATCGTTCACGTAACCCGTGGGCTTCAGTTTAGAGGTGTCAATGGCGAGGGCGAGAGCGCAGGAGAAGACCGCTAGCGCCGCCACCCCGCGGAATCGCCGCATACACAGAGACGTTATCGTGTCAGGTCCTCGCGGCGCAAGCGGAAGCCTTCCAGACGGCCGAGCATCGCCACCGCCATGTGCTTGGGATCGAAGAACTGTTGCGCCAGGGTCTGAACCTCGGCGGCGGTCACCCGCTCGATGCGCTCCAGCATTTCGTCGAGGGAAAAGAACCGTTTGAAGTACAACTCCTGCCGCGCCAGATTGCCCATGCGGCTACTGGTGCTCTCCATGCCGAGAACGGTCGATCCCTTGATGTGATCCTTGGCCCGGCGCAGCTCCTCGTCGCTGACTTTCTTCGCCGCGACCTCATTCAGCTCGTGGACGATCGACTTGATCACCTTTCTGGCGGAACGAAGCGACGTGCCGGCGTAGACCAGCATGCAGCCGGCATCGTGATACATGGCCAGCTCGGAGAAAATCGCATACACCAGTCCCTGCTTTTCACGGATGTTCTGAAACAGGCGCGAACTCATGCCGCCGCCCAAAATGGCGTTCAGAATGTAGCAGGCAAAGCGCGATTCGTGCGGCATCGGGATGGAGGGAACGCCGATATACAGATGCACCTGCTCCAGCGAGCTCTTGTTGCAGAACACCAGGGGCGCGTGCGGGTGCGGCTTGGATTGCCGGGGATGAAACGGGCGCGGCTTTAAATCACCCAGATGATGACCCACCAGCCGGACCATGTCCTTGTGCTTCAAATTCCCGGCCGCTGTCACCAGGATGTTCGACGGCGCGTAGAAATGCCGGTAGTAACGGTGAATCATGTCGCGATCGAAACTACGGATGGTCTGCTTGGTCCCGAGAATCGACCGCCCCAGCGCGTGCCCTTTCCAGAAACGGCTGGAGAACAGCTCGTGGATCTGGTACTCGGGATTATCCACCTCCATCTTCAGCTCTTCGAGGATGACGGTCTTTTCCTTCTCGATATCCTTGGGCTCGAACAGGGGATTGCGGACCAGGTCCGCCACCACGTCGAAGGCTTCCGGCAAGTGTTCATCCAGCACCTTGACGTTGTAGCTGACCAATTCCTTGGAAGTGAACGCATCCAAGCCGCCGCCAATGGAATCCACCGATCGGGCGATCTGTTCCGCAGTGCGATGCGTGGTGCCCTTGAACACCATGTGTTCCACGAAATGAGAAAGTCCGGTTTGGTGCAGCTGCTCCTCGCGCGAGCCGGTGCCGATCCACAGACCCACCGAGACGCTGCGGACATGCGGCACCCGCTCTGTGACGACGCGTATACCGTTTGGCAGGACCTGTCGCTCGATCTCTCGGGGTTTGGTCTTTCGCAGCTTGCGAGGCATCCTCCTCCATCTTACCGCGCGGGACCTCTACACTCCCGGTGATATGCTGAACTTGTGGCGCAAGGTTTTTCGCAAGCTATTGTAGGGATGGAGGTTGCCGACATCGTGGCGGCTCTGGGGCCGGATCATCCCCGATTTCGCGCCCGCCAAATCTATGAAGCCGTGTACCGCCAGCGCGTGACTGACCTGCACCGCGTGTCGACTTTACCCAAGGCGCTGCGCGACGAGTTTCCGGTGGGCGTTCCCGAAGTGCAGAGGGTGTTCGATTCCTCCGACGGCACACGGCGCTATTTGCTGCAACTGGCCGACGGCAAGACCATTGAGACCGTGTGGATGCCCGAGGGAGAACGATCGACGGTTTGTATCTCGACGCAAGCCGGCTGCCCAGTGGATTGCAAGTTTTGCCTCACGGCCCTGCTGGGATTGGAGCGGAACCTGACCGCAGGAGAGATCGTCGGTCAGGTTCTGCGGGTGGCTGCCGACCGCGGCCTGGAAGCCAACGTCGACCGCCTGAACATCGTGATGATGGGTCAGGGCGAGCCGCTGCTCAACCTGAGCAACGTGATCAAAGCTACGCGGCTGCTGACCGATCCCGAAGGCATGGCGATTTCACCGCGCCGGATCACGCTGTCCACCTCCGGCATCATCCCCAAGATCCGGGAACTCGCACGGGAGCAGGTACGCCCGAAGCTGGCCATTTCACTCAATGCATCGACCGAGGAGCAGCGCCAGACGCTGATGCCGATCACGCGCAAGTATCACTTGCGGGATTTGATCGACGTTTGCCGCGCGTATCCCTTGCGGCCTTGGGAAAAACTGACGTTCGAATACGTGCTGCTGAAAGGCGTCAATGACACCGATGCCGACGCGCGCCGCGTAGCGAAGCTGCTGGCGAACCTGAACGCCAAGGTGAACCTGATCGCGCTGAATCCGGGTCCCGGGATTCCCTTTGAGACACCGGCGCCGGAACGCGTGGCCGCATTCCAGGCGATCGTGCGCCGGACACTTCCCTGCTTCGTTCGCAAGCCGCGCGGCCTGGATGTGTACGCGGCGTGCGGGCAGCTCAAACGGATGGAACTGGTCGAGCTCCAATAGCCGCGAAGCCGCCTAGGCCATCCCGCGCGCGAGCATTTCCGCAAACTGCCGCCAGTTCTTCTTCAACGCGTGGGTCTTGTTCCCGCTGGGCCACCACTGCACGCTTCCACGGCCCATCAGGAGCCTGCCCAGCAACTCGTCGCCGCTTCGCACCTCGATGTCCAAGGTGTTATTGCTCTTGAGCTTGGTCAAGTCGACCGAATACGGAAGGAACGCGGTCACCTTAGTTACGTGGACCTTGCGCTTCCGCGGCATACGTCCATCAACCTAGCGCTGCTTGCCTCGGCCTTGCGGTCCGCCGGGCATCGGCATCTCAACCTTTTTCGCGTCGCCTAGAGAAAAATCCGCATCGGTGAAGTTCGTCCGCGTGATCGACTTCAGTTCCCCGCGCCTAGTCGGCTGGCCGTTGGCGAAGTCTGTTTTTTGGATCGGGAAACCTTCATAACCCGCTTCGAACGAGCCCGTTGGGACACTGATTTTCACCGGAGAGTTGGCCAGCGAGCTGAGGAGGCTGCTGGAGAACTCCCGCATCTTTTCGAAGATCTGCATGTCGCTGGTGCCGAGCTTGAGCTGCGCGGGAACTCCCGCACAGACGTCCGCCACCTTCTCCGCGCCCCGCATTCCCTCGTATTTGGTGCAACTGAATCCATTAACGCTGCCGCTGCCCTTTGCCGTGTACACAGTCTTGGAAGGTGCGGCGACCGCCTGCGGCATCTTGCCCTTCATCATCTTTTCCATCATGGCGCGCTGCTCGGGCGGCACGTTCTTCATGGCCGCTTCCATCTGCGCCATCGCTCCAGACATTTGCTGCGCCATCTGCTGCATCGTCTGCTCGTCGATCTCTTGATACTGATTCTTGGTCTTATCGAGCATGACCATCCGGTTCCTGCCGCCGTCGGTCAGGAACATCACGACTCGGCCGTCGTCGGACTCCGTGCGCAGCCGGTTCGCGTCTAGAAGGATCGTGTCCGTGGTGACCTTCTTGGTGGCCAGGTCGGTGTTTTCCGACACGATCTTTACACCGGCAAACAAAGGCCCACTGGTAAGCACAGCGGCGAGCGTGACTGCGGCGGCAAAAGCAAAACGGTTCATAGGTTTCATTCTCCCCTACTTCCAATCGGCAGTAAAGGCATTAAATTCATAGTCGCCCTTACCTTGGTAGCTGGAAATAAACACGATCCTCTTGCCGTCGGGCGAGAATTCCGGGAACGACGTAAACCCGCCATACGAGGTTATCTGTTCCAAACCGGTACCATCCGGGTTGATCGTGTACAGCTCAAAATCCCGGCTGTCGCACTTCTGTTTATTGGACGAGAACAGGATCTTCTTGCCGTCGGGCGTAAAGGTGGGCGCGAAGCTGGCGCAGCCGTAGTCGGTGATCTGTTTGGCGTTCGACCCGTCCCCATTGGCCACCCATAGCTCCATCTTCATCGGAGCCGTCAAGTTGTCTTTCAGCAGATCCCGGTAAGTTTTGGTCTTGTCGGGAGTATCTGGGTGGAAAGCTCGCCACGCCATCTTCGATCCATCGCGCGAAAAGACCGGCCCGCCGTCGTAGCCCTCGGTTTTGGTGATCTGCTTTTTCCCGGAACCGTCCAGGTTCATGGTCCACAAATCCAGGTCGCCGGACGCCATGGAGGTGTAGATGATCTTGTTGTTCTTCCAGTTAATGGTGCCTTCGGCGTCGTACCCGGCCGTATTGGTAAGCTTCTTTTCGATATTGCCCTTGTCGTCGGCCAGGTAGATATCGAAACCCGGGTAGACCGCCCATACGTAGCCTTTACTGCGATCCGGCCGAGCCGGGCAGGACGGGCCCGCTTCATGCGTCGATGCGTAGATGATGTGCTTGTTGTCGGGCAGGAAATAGCCGCAGGTGGTGACGCCCTTGCCGGTCGAGACCATGTGCATGTCCGAACCGTCGGCGTTCATGATGTACTGCTGATCGCACTCGCTGGTGTCGCGCGTCGCCTGGAAGATGAGGCGCTTTCCGTCGGGGGACCAGTAGGCTTCGGCATTCTGCCCGCCGTGGGTGATTTGCTTGACGTTCGAGAGGTGCTTGGCGGCTTGCCCCCAGCACAGCAGAGGGATCAGAACGAGGATCGGTCGCAGAAAGCTTTTCATAATCCCTTATTGTAGTGGGGCAGGATTGCATCCTGCGTGCGGGTTGAAAACCTGCCCCACTACTCGATCTTCGGCAACGGCCACAGCGCTTTGGATCCTAGCCACGCATCGCGGAACCGTGTGATCTCGGGCGTCACCTGACGCCCTACCTTTTCAAAGGACGTGATCCAGACATCCGGCGCCTGCGCCCAGGTGATCTCGGCCTTCTTCTGCCCAGAGCGTGCCTCCACCGTCACCGTGCTCCGATCCCCGGGCTTGTGCGCCGCGGCCAGATCGTCCCAGTCACGCCGGGTCTTGAGACTCTTGCCGTCGATTTCAATGATTCGGTCGCCGCTGTCGATCCCGGCGGCGTAGAGCGGGGAGTCCCGAATGGTCGGTCCAGTAATATCGATGCCGCGGTCCGAAAAGTTCATGGGCGGGGTTCCGATCCATGCTTTTGCGGGCGATTCCGGTTGCAGTGCAAAGCCCGCCCGGGCCAATAGCGATGCGTACTCCATCGGCTCCAATCCTTCGATATGCCGCCGAAAGACCTCTCTTGCGAATTCGCGGCTGCCGGTTGCGTCGGCCAACGCCAGCTCCAGGTCCGCCATCGTGTACGGCTTCTGGATGTCGGGATGCCTGCGCCACATCGCGCGCATCCAGTCGTCCAGCGATTTGCCGGGAAACCGCGCACGAATCGCCAAGTCGATTCCCAGAGCGATGGCTCGGCCGTAGGTGTAATACGAAATATAGGTATTGGCCTGGTTCTCCGGATCAGTCGACGCAGCTCCATCGACGAACGCGGCTCTCCGGCTCATATCGGCCGCGCTGAACACTTCGCGCCCCGGCGCGGTGAGGACGGCATTGACTGCGTCGCGCATGGTGGCGATGAACTCGTCCCGCGAGGTGAGGCCGGCGCGCGCCAGTGCCAGGGGGCCGTAATAATCCGTGAATCCTTCGGCGAACCACAGCTCGCCCGACATGTTGACCCGCTCGTAGTCGAATGGTTCGAGCGAGCGCGGCCGGATCCGTTTGACGTTCCAGGAATGAAAGAACTCGTGCGCCACCGATCCGATCAGTTGCGGCGCGGACTCGCGCTTCAGGGACCGCGCGCTGGTGATCACCGTCGAATTACGATGCTCCATGCCGTCGCCTGAAACGTACGGCAGGTAATCCACCAGAAACGTGTACGAACCGTTGTCATACTTGGGAAAAGCTCCGAAAACACCTTCCTCCTCCAGCACCACGGCTTCGCACATGCGCTGAAAACGCGTCACGACGTCGTCAGCGGCTTGAGAATGCAGGGCGAGGCGAAACCGTGAACCGTCGGCGCTCCATTCCCGCATTACGTGCGGGCCGATCTCGAGCGGAGCATCCATCAGCGCGTCCAAGTTCGGCGCCGTCCAGACTCCGCCTGCGCCGGGGGCGAGTTGCGTGGCGACCGTCCAATCGGACGCGGGAGCAATTTCGATCTTGAGCGACACCGGGCTCTTCTCAAAACTCCGCGCCCAGGCAAAGGTGGCGGGTGGATTCAGATGCGCATGTGTAGGATCGATCGCATCGTAGGTCCCATCGGCGCGATCACCGAACAAAGTGTAACCGACGATCACAGTGCTGCCCGAAGCGGCGACATTCCATTGATAGGGATTGGGACGGTCCACGTGCAACTGTTTGCCAGATGCATCCGTGGCGCGGAAATTGTAGACGTTTTTCGCGAACTCGTGCAGCGCGTAGCGTCCCGGCGAGGACCGGCTCATCACCACTTCGAGCACACCGCCGCGCACACCTGAGAACGTCGCCCGGACTTCGGCTTCATGGTGCGCCGCGTTGGGGAATCGCAGCTCATAGCGGACGGCATCCTGGGCCATCAGCGGCATGACGAACGCGAAATGGAGAGCGATCCTAGGCAGTTTTCCCGGCATTGGAATGCGGACTCCCCGATAAGTGCGAATAGAATCCGAGATCCTCGCCGGTCAACATCTTCGTGATGAAGATAATCTGCGCGGTGTGACCGGAAAAATGCTCCACCACATGAAAGATCGCCTTGAGCACCGTCCCGTCGTAGCCCTGAACCGTGATTTCTTCCGCTAGACGCTCGGGCGGCAAGGAGCGGATAATCGCCAGTGCTTGGTCCACCGCTTCTCGCAACAGCCTTCCGAGCGCTTGCGGCTCCATTCCGCCGCGCGCCGCGAATTCTTCGTCGCGATGACGCACATTCGGCTGTCCGCCGACCCCGCTCAGGATCCACTGGCGCACGTTGCCGTTCAGATGCAGCACCAGGTTACCGACAGCATTCTGGTTCTCCGTGCCCCGCATCCAAATCTGGTCCGCTGTCAGCTTTCCGAGGCAGGTTTCAATCCGCGGGCACAGCTCGGCCAACTTTTCAGCGGCGCAATTCAAGAAGTTGGTTTCGATGGTCATGATTCAGTCGCGCCTCAATGCTTTCGCGCATGGGTTCCAGCCACGGAGGCAGGCACAGCTTGCTCCCCAGAGTCTCCTCCGGTTCGTCGATAAGAAAGCCCGGGCCATCCGTGGCGATTTCGAATAGTACTCCGCCCGGCTCGCGAAAGTAAATCGAATGGAAATACAACCGGTCCTTGACGGGACTCACGTGAATTCCGGCCTCGATCAGCCGCGCGCGCCAGTCGAGTTGTTCGCTTTCATCCGCAACTCGAAGGGCCACGTGGTGAACGGCGCCCGCACCCATTTTCCCGCGCTCGGCCTCCGGCTCGTGAAGTACGTCGATTCGTGCGGCGCCGCCAGGCAGCTCGAAACGATGGCGATTTCCTTCCGAGCCCGCAGGCGCGAACCCGAGCATCGCTAGAAACCGAGCCGTGGGTTCGAGTTCGTTCTCGCACAACGTAACGCCATCCAGGGTTGGGCCTGAAACAATTTGACCCGCCCCCCTCTTCGCTGGGCGTTGGAAACCCGGGAAGAACGTCAGGAGCGATCCAGGCGACCCGAGCCGGTCGCCGAAGTAAAAGTGATAGGTACCGGGATCGTCGAAGTTAACGGTGCGCTTTACTAGCCGCAGTTTGAGCACCTGGGTGTGATAGTCGAGGGCGGACCGAGCATCGCCGGTTAGCCCTGTGACATGGTGCAACCCAAGCAGCATCTTAAGTACTAAGTTTGACAGAAAGCCTGGCATTGCCGGGCTACGGTGAACACCTGATATAGGAGTCTGCTGGCCGGGCCGATCAGTCTTGAAGAGCCAAAATGAGCACGGGCGTTCTAGCTCCATCTTTCAATGCGGAAGCACCTGGCATCTTCCCGGGAACCCGCTGGATCATTTCCCGGCAGGACGATCTCATCTGGTTCGTGGGAACGGCCCTGGTGGGTTATCTGGCCCTGGCCTTGGTGTCGGTTGGCGTTTCCTTGACGCTTCTCACCGCTATTTGGCTTCTGGGAGTGGATGGGCCCCACGTCACCGGAACGGTGACGCGAACTTATTTCGATAAACAAGAGCGCCGCCGGCTGGGCTGGCTTCTCTGGGCCCTCTTGCCTTTGCTGTTCGTCGGGCCCGTAGCCGTGTATCTGGGACAAGCTGCGCTGTTCTTTCTCTTCGCGGTTTGCTGGCAGCACTATCACATTACCAAGCAGCACATGGGATTCGTGATGCTGTGGAAGGTCAAAAACCGGGAACGGGACGCTTTCGATATGCGGCTGGACCGCTGGTTTGTCTTGGCCTCGGGAGTGATTCCATTGGCCCTGTTCGTGGTGAAGACCCGCCTCGGGAATTCGATCCTCGGGGGCCTCCTAACCGCGGACATGATCGCCACATACCCAATCTTGATCGTGGTCTACGCCGTCTACCAATTCCGCAAGTGGCGTGCGGGAAAGCCCATGAATCCGCCCAAGCTGCTCCTGCTGGCGGGCATGGTCCCGCTGCAATGGCTTGCGTTCGGATACGCCGCGCGCTTCGGCCCGGATGGGATCGTGCGGGCCGGCATCGCGCTGGGACTGTTTCATTCCCTGCAGTATCACCGCCTGATGTGGTTCCACAACAAGAACCGCTATCAGGGGCCGGGGGCGCGCGACAAACACGGCTTGGCGGCCGTGCTCGCCCAAAAATTCGGGTACTATTTTGCCGTTGCGGCGGGATTGTACTTTACCGCCGAGATCGTTCCGCAGACGTTGTTCCCCGGGGAAACGCTGGCGGCCGCCCTATGGGGCATCGCCTTCATGCACTATCTGCTGGATTCGAAGATCTGGCGGGTTCGAGGGGATAAGGAATTGGCCGCTGCACTGCACCTTTAGACCGGGCTGCCGACTCCATTTTGGCCGCCCAGCGCAGGAATCGCAATAACTCGCGCCGATGGTTCCACAGAAATGCCCGGAAGTCAGCGGGAGAAATTAGCTCGGCGTGCAGGCCCCAATAAGTCTCGATCCGCCAGCGCAGATAGGGACTCCGCCACGGCCGCAAGCGATTTCCTTTGGCCGACCGCCACAGCAAGCCAATCATGATTTACCCAAGATTATGGCCGGCCCCGCGAGCTTGTGGCCTTGGGAGGTTCCGGCGTCGCGTAGTAGCCGTTCTTGGCGCGCACGGTGGCTCCTTTGTATTGCCCGCTGAGCTCAACCTTGATTTTCCGGAAGGAGCCGTCCAGATTTTCGTTTAGCGGGGAATACGCGATGGTGTATTGATTGCGGATCTCGTGCGCGATCTCCGGCGTGAGCTTTTCCACCTCTGCCAGATCCTTAGGATAGTACGCCGCGCCGGCTGAGGTTTCCGCCAATGAATTGAGGGCGCGCTTGGCCGCGCGGGCCTCGCGAGCCTCTTCTTCACTCAGCAGCCCGATCGAGTACACCAATATGCCGCTATCGCGGACCTTGCGCAGAAGCTGTTCGAGCGTGGTCTCGCCACTGGAGTTGTCATTGCCGTCGGTGACCACCACGATCACCTTCTTGTCCAGCTTTGCGTCGGTCTTCATGTAATCGATCGCGCCGCTGATGGCGTTCCGCATGGCTGTACCGCCGCGCGCGTCGATTCGGGAGAGCGCTTCTTCCAGCTTCTTGGCGTCATGCGTGAAAGACTGGTCGAGGTAAGGATCGTCGTTGAAATTCACGATGAAAACCTCATCGTCGGGATTCGACGCCTTCACCAGCGCCAGAGCCGCCGCGGCTACGCGCGCGCGCTTATCGTTCATGCTGCCGCTGTTATCCACCAGAATGCCCATCGAAACCGGCACGTCTTCACGGCGGAACAGCTTGATCGGCTGCTCGACGTTATCCTCGTAAACTTTGAAGGCCGACTTGGGGATGTTGGTGATCAGTTTGCCGCTCTTATCGAGGACACTTACGTGCAGCGTGACCTCTTTGATTCCCGTGGAGAAAACGGGGATTTCGTCCTGCGCGCGAACCGCGACGGCCATCAGGCCGGCTGTCAACAGTCCGGCGATCAGCCACTTATTGAGATGGTGCAACATATCCCGGACGGTACCGTGCCCGCAGCGGCGGCAGATCCTTGACCTTGACCAGTTTCACTTCCACTTTTCTGTACTTGCCGTCACGGGCCGCATTCTTCGGGTTATAGCCGAGTACGTACTGATTGCGAAGCTCCAGGCCGATCTTGGCCGCCACGTCCGGCAGGTCCGCAAGGTTCTCCACGGAGAAATTCCTCCCGCCGGTCTGCTCGGCCAAGTCGCTTAGCAGTCCGGGACCACTCATCTCTTCGGGCGTGCGCCCGCGATTCCCCAGGGGCTCAAAAATACCGATCGAGTACATCTGGACGTCGCCTTCCCGCACCCAATTCCGCACTTCGCTCTCGGTGTATCGGCTGGAATTGTCGCCTCCATCAGAGATGATCAGTAAAGCTTTCCGGCCGTTGTGGGCCTTTTTCATCTCATTCATAGCCATGGCGACCCCGTCCAGCAGGGCAGTTCGGCCCTTCGACTGAACCCAGGTGAGGTGGCTCTGAACATCCTCGGGACGGGGGGTGAACGGGACGGTCAGCTCGGGCCGGTCATTGAACTGAACCAGAAAGAATTCGTCTTCCGGGTTCGCGGTGCGCATGAACTGAGCCACCGCCTGGCGCGAACGGTCCAGTTTAGCGCCCATACTGCCGCTGGTATCGAAAACGACGCCGACCGAGAGCGGAACATCCTCGCTTCCGAACGTGACGATTTCCTGCGCCACCTTATCCTCGGTCAGCTCGAAGTTGTTTTTTTCCAGGCCTGTAAGAAGCTTCCCGGTCGCGGCGATGGTCACGGATACCGGAACCAGTACTAAGGTCGTATCGATACGAAGATCTGAACGCCGGTCCAGGATAGTTTGGCTGCCGTCAGTGGCGGAGGGCCGGGGGCGAGGCTGGATGCTGATGGTGGGCGCCTGCGGATCGGCCCGTTTTTCTGGCGCGTCGTCCGCTGTCATGGGCAGCAACGACGTGCACAGCAGCGCGATGGCCCAAATCAAGCGCATAGTGGCCCGCAATCTGACCCGATTATAGCAGGACATACAGATTTTGATACACGCGAAATTCCAAATTCTGGATACCAGAGCCGCCTCCCCGTTACCTCCTCCTTTGTGCTATATTCGATTGTGCCGCAACGGATTCTTGGTGTAATCCCCGCACGGTACTCTTCCTCTCGCTTCCCCGGTAAAGCCCTCATCTCCATAGCTGGTAAGACCATGCTGCAGCACGTGTGGGAACGCACCTGCCAGGCGCGCTACCTCACCGATGTGGTGATCGCAACGGATGATGAGCGAATTCGCGCAGCGGCGGAAGATTTTCGCGCCCGCGTGGTCATGACGCGCGCCGATCACGCATCCGGAACTGACCGCGTCGCCGAAGCCGCCTCGGCCTCGCAAGCCCAGATCATCGTAAACGTCCAGGGCGACGAGCCCATGATCGATCCGGCGGCCATCGACGCAGCGATCCTCGGTCTATTGGACGACGATATGGGCGCCGTTCCCATGGGCACCATCAAGAAACGCATCGAGCGGGCCACCGACATTCAGGATCCGAATGTGGTGAAGGTAGTGACCGATGGGCAGGGCAACGCGCTATATTTCTCACGTTCGCCAATCCCCTATGCGCGCGACGGTGAGCAACCCGTTTATTTTAAACACATCGGTCTATACGTCTACCGCCGCGATTTTTTGCTGTCCTATCCGGATCTGCCGGTGGGGCCGCTGGAACGCGCCGAGCGCCTGGAACAATTGCGGGCGCTCGAAAACGGATTCAAGATTCGCGTAGTCGAAACCGAGTATGAGTCCCTGGGCGTCGACACGCCCGAAGATTGGAAACAAGTCGCGGAGCTATTCGAAAAACCGATGGTGAATCGATAACATGGCCAAATATATATTCGTAACTGGCGGTGTGGTTTCCTCCCTGGGCAAAGGAATCGCGGCAGCGAGTCTGGGTTGTCTGCTCGAAAGCCGCGGCCTGAAGGTCACCCTTCAGAAATTCGATCCCTACCTGAACGTCGATCCCGGAACCATGAGTCCGTTCCAGCACGGCGAGGTGTTCGTCACCGACGACGGCGCGGAAACCGACCTCGATCTGGGCCACTACGAACGCTTCACACACTCGCCTCTTTCGCAGGCCAACAACCTCACCAGTGGACGCATCTATGAGCAGATCATTTCGCGCGAGCGCCGCGGCGACTACCTGGGCAAGACCGTGCAGGTGATCCCGCACGTGACCAACGAGATCAAAGCCGCAGTTCGCCGCGTTTCCAGCGCGGACCATGCCGCCGCCGACGTCGTGATCTGTGAAATCGGCGGCACGGTGGGCGATATCGAGTCGCTGCCGTTCCTCGAGGCGATCCGGCAACTTCGTCACGAGTTAGGTCGCGAAAACACGCTGTTCGTGCACGTCACGCTGGTCCCCTGGATCGCGGCCGCGCAGGAGCTCAAGACCAAGCCGACCCAGCACAGCGTGAAAGAGCTGCGCGCCATCGGTATCCAGCCCGACATTCTTTTGTGCCGCAGCGAGCGCCCGATCCCGCAGGATATGAAGGAAAAGATCGCGCTGTTCTGCGACGTGCAGCTGGAGGCCGTCATCACCGCCAAGGACGTGGACAGCGTCTATGAGGTCCCGCTGACGTTCGCCGAGCAGGGCGTGGATGAAATCGCCCTGCGGCTGCTGGCACTGGATGCCGGTCCGCGCGATCTCACAGCCTGGACCGATATGGTGCATCGCATCAAGCAGCCGTCGCGGCAAGTGTCGATCGGTCTGGTGGGGAAATATGTCGAATACGAAGATTCCTACAAGAGCCTGAAGGAAGCGCTGCTGCACGGCGGGCTGGCGCATGACGCCAAGGTCAACATCACCTGGATCGAGGCCGAGCGCCTCAAATGGCCCGAAGCTAGCGGGGAGCTTGAAGCCTTCGACGGAATTCTGGTTCCGGGCGGGTTCGGCCGCCGGGGCATCGAGGGCATGCTGCAAGCCATCCGCTTCGCGCGGGAATCCAAGGTTCCGTATTTCGGAATCTGCCTGGGAATGCAGACCATGGTGATCGAGTTCGCGCGCAACGTATGCGGGCTGGCGCAAGCCAACTCCACCGAATTCGATCCGGCCACGCCCGATCGCGTGATTTACAAGCTGCGCGAGTTGAAGGGCGTCGACGAGTTGGGCGGAACCATGCGCCTGGGGGCGTATCCCTGTCAGCTCGCCGAAAACAGTTTTGCGCGCCAGGCGTACGGCCGGCGCGAGATCAGCGAGCGTCACCGCCACCGCTACGAGTTCAATCGCGAGTACGAAGCAGTCTTAAAAGAGCACGGCTTGCGGCTGACGGGCGAGACTCCTGATAGCGTCTACGTCGAAATCTGCGAGCTGCCCGATCATCCCTGGTTCCTCGGCTGCCAGTTCCATCCCGAGTTCAAATCGAAGCCCCTGGAGCCGCATCCTTTGTTTCGCGCGTTTGTTGGAGCGGCGCTGGATTATCGGCGCGTCCGGGCGGAAACGAAACCTGACAAGCGCGCGCATGCTGCACCCGGGCGGGCATCTGTAATCCTGCAATAGTGCGCATCACTTCCTCAGTAGAAATCGGTGGAGGCAGGCTGGCGCTGATCGCCGGACCGTGCGTGATCGAGAGCGAGGAGCACGTGAACATGCTCGCTACCGCGCTCTCGAAACTGGCGAAGGCACTGGAAGCCCCGTTTGTGTTCAAGGCGTCCTTCGACAAAGCCAACCGCTCCAGCGTGAATTCGTATCGCGGTCCGGGGATCAATGAGGGTTTGCGAATTCTAAAGAGCGTGCGTGATCGTGGCATCGCCGTGCTGACCGATATTCACGAGCCCGCCCAGGCAGCCCTTGCGGCCGAGTCGGTGGATATTCTGCAGATCCCGGCGTTCTTATGCCGCCAGACCGATGTCTTGGTCGAGGCGGGAAAGACCGGGCGCGCGGTCAACATCAAGAAGGGTCAATTCGTTTCGCCGGCCGACATTCGGCTCGCAGCGGACAAGGTCGCCTCCACCGGCAACAACCGGATTCTGCTGACCGAGCGTGGCACCTCGTTCGGCTACAACAATCTGGTGGTCGATATGCGCGGCCTGGCGATCATGCGCGGCTTCGGATGGCCGGTGATCTTCGACGCGACGCACAGCGTGCAGTTACCGGGCGCCGCGGTAACTGCCTCAGGCGGGCAGCCTGAGTTCATCGAGCCATTGGCCAGCGCGGCAGTGGCCGTGGGCGTCGATGCCGTGTTCATCGAAGTCCACGAAGCTCCGGACCGTGCGTTGTCGGATGGGGCGAATGCGTTGAGGCTCGACAAACTCGATGGGTTGATGCGGAAGCTGCAGCGGATCTCGTCAGCCGCGCGCTGAATCGCGCGCCCGGGTACGCACGCCTGTGCGATACTCGGGCATCCTTACTTCTTGGTTCGCCAAAGACGGAGTTAGATGAGCCAGTTGACCCTGTACGGTCCCCTGCTAGACGCCGCACCAGACGGAATGATTTTAGTCGACCGCGATGGCCAAATCGTTTTGGTCAATGCCCAAACGGAGATCTTGTTCGGGTACGGCCGGGAAGAATTGCTGGGGCACGACCTTGAGATCTTGACGCCCGAACGCTTTCGGGGCCGCCACGCAAAACACCGGACGAACTACTTCGGTCAGCCTAAACTCCGCACTATGGGGACCGGTCTGGAGCTGTATGGCCGGCGCAAGGATAATACGGAGTTTCCTGCTGAAATCAGTCTCAGCCCATTGGAGACGGACGGGGAAACACTCGCCTTGGCCGCTATCCGTGACATCACCGAACGCAAGGGCATGCATGACACGATACGCGAGAGTGAAGAGCGTTTCCGCGTTGCCCTAAAGCTCTCCCCGGTAGTTGTCTTCAACCAGGACCTGGAGCTGCGATACACGTGGATCAACTCGCCCGTCCTGGCTTGGGCGAACCAGGACTATATCGGTCGAACCGACGCGGAAATCGTCAGCGGCGAAGAGGGCGCTTTTCTGACTGCCTTCAAGCAAGGTGTCCTGGATAGCGGAACGGGAGCCCGGACAGAGTGTGCGGTCACCTTCATGGGCCAAACGCGTCACTTTGACCTTACCGCTGAGCCTCTTCGCGACAGCCGGGGTACTCTGGTCGGCATTACGTGCGCTTGCACGGACGTGACTCCCACGAAACAGGCAGCAACGGAACGGGAGCGACTGATTGCGGAACTGCAGGATGCGCTCGCCAAGGTGAAACTGCTCAGCGGACTGTTGCCGATCTGCGCATCGTGCAAACGAATTCGCGATGAACACGGATCCTGGCACCAGCTAGAACTTTACATTGGCGCGCATTCGGAAGCGGCATTTTCGCACGGATTGTGTACGGAGTGCGTTCGAGAAATGGATAGCGATCACCTTCTCTGCTAGCGGACCGGATTCAATCGCTCCCGTTGGCTACGACCAGGACCATCACAAACACGTACGCCACGCCGGCCAGGCAGACAACGATCAACCATACTTGCCAGGGCCAGCGTTTCACACTTCACCTGTAACACATCGGGACAGCTTTAACACAGTCGGGGAATGCTACAGCGGTTCGGGCAGATGCAGTTGTGCCTTCACCAGCGCCTTTTCGAGTACCTGTGCGGCTTCGGCTTCGGTCATGCCGCGCGAAGTGGAAAGCTCGGTGATCAGCATGTGCCGCGCGCGATCCAGCATCTTCTTCTCGCGGAACGACAGCACTTTCTGCGTCTGCAGCATCAGCAGGCTCTTGAGCACTTCCGCAACGGCCAGAAGACTGCCGTCGCGCATCTTTTCGGTGTTGTCCTTGAAGCGGTCCTTCCAATCGTGATAGCGCGTGCAGCTGCCCTCAGAGAGGAAGTTCACCACGCGGGCCAGCTCGCCGTTGCGCGTGACGCGGCGCAGGCGCAGTTCTCCTACATGCGAGAACGGAACCATCACGGTGAGACTGTTGTAAGTGATTCTAAGGAGGTAAAAGCGTTCGAGATTGCCCGCAAAGGCCCTCGAACTGATGTTCTCGATGGTAGCGACCCCATGATTGGGGTAAACCACCTTCTCTCCAACTTGGAAAGTCATGCCTGAAGCACCTGTGCCGGAGCGATCGTGGCCCGCCCAATAGGCTCAAAGCATCTTAATCTGAACTTCATTTACTGTCAATAACAAAGTATGCCATTTGGGTACTGCGGCTAGTTCATTGATTCTGAAGGTCTTCTGGACCCGGCCCAATTATATCGGTTACGATGAGAAGAATACCGCGATGGAATCCGCCAAATCCGCGAATGTAGATTTGAAGAAAACGGTCCACCTACCCAAGACCGACTTCTCCATGAAGGCCAACCTGGGGCAACTGGAACCCAGGCTACTTGCCCGCTGGGAGGAGTCCGGACTTTATAACGCGATTCGTGAGGCGCGGCTGGGAAAGCCCACGTACATCCTCCACGACGGGCCGCCCTACGCCAACGGCAACATCCACCTGGGTCATGCGCTGAACAAGCTGCTGAAGGATTTCATCGTCAAGGTGAAGACCATGGAGGGCTACGACTCGCCCTACGTGCCCGGCTGGGATTGCCACGGCCTGCCCATCGAGCACAAAGTCGAAAGCGAACTGGGCTCCAAGCGCGCCAGCATGTCGCCGGTCGAGATCCGGGCGGCTTGCCGCAAATACGCAGCCAAGTACGTCGACCTGCAGCGCAAGGATTTCATCCGCCTGGGCGTGCTTGGGCGATGGTCCGATCCGTACCTCACCATGAGCGCCGAGTACGAAGCCGTCATCGCCGGCGCCTTTGTCGATTTCCTCGAAAAAGGCTACGTGTACAAGGGGCTAAAGCCGGTCAATTGGTGCACTTACGATCGCACGGCGCTGGCCGAAGCCGAGGTCGAATACGAGAACCATACCAGCCCGTCGATCTGGGTTCGTTTTGCACTGGCGTCCGACCCGACTGTTATCGATCCGGCATTAAAAGGCAAACGCGTCTGGGGTTTGATCTGGACCACAACGCCCTGGACCATTCCGGCCAATCTGGCGATCTCGTATCACCCGAGTTACACATACGTTGCCGCACAGGCGGGGGGCGACGTCTACATCGTCGCCAAGGACCTTTTGTCCCAGACGGAGCTCGATTGCGGCTGGAAAGACGTCGAGGTTCTTGCCGAGTTTCAAGGTTTGCGTTTGGATAAGACCGTGTTTCGTCATCCATTTCTGGATCGGGACTCAATCGGCATCCTGGGTGAGCATGTGACTCTTGAACAGGGAACCGGCGCGGTCCACACCGCTCCGGGCCATGGGCAGGAAGACTACGTGATCGGACAGACCTACAGTCTTCCGGTTTATTGTCCGGTTGACGGCGCCGGAAAATTCTTTGCGGCCGAAGGCGCGGCCGGAAAGTTGCCCGAAGAGCTGCTGGGAAAAACAATCTGGCAGGCGAACCCGCTGGTCATCGAGATCCTGAAAAACGCCGGCGCTCTGCTGGCCGAGAGCAAGATCGAGCACAGCTATCCGCGCTGCTGGCGGTGCCATCGCCCGACAATTTTCCGTGCCACCGAGCAGTGGTTCATCGGCATGGACCGGAACAATCTGCGCGAGCGGGCGCTCAAAGCCATCAAGACCGTCAAGTGGACGCCCGCCTGGGGTGAAGAGCGCATCTCCAACATGATCGCCACCCGGCCTGACTGGTGCATCTCGCGCCAGAAGCTGTGGGGCGTGCCGATTATCGTGTTCTATTGCGAGGGTTGTCAGGAACCGCTCACGGACCGCAAGATTCTGGATCGCGTGGTGGACAAGTTTCGTCACAATACTGTGGACGTTTGGTATTCCGAATCGGTGGAGGAGCTTGCTGGACCAGACGCCAAATGCGGCAAGTGCGGCGGGAAATCCTTCCGAAAAGAAACGGACATTCTGGATGTGTGGTTCGACTCCGGAGTAAGCCATCTGGCAGTGCTGACTCCGAAGAATTCCCTGCCCTGGCCGTCGGACATGTATCTCGAAGGCGGCGACCAGTATCGCGGCTGGTTCCATAGCTCGCTGCTGGTGGCTGTGGCATTGAAGGGCGCGGCTCCGTATCGTGCGACCGCGACCAACGGCTGGACGCTCGACGGTGAAGGGCGCGCGCTTTCAAAATCGAGCGGCAGCGAGGCGGCTGAAAAAATCGTCAACAAGTACGGCGCCGACGTGCTGCGTCTGTGGGTGGCTTCCATCGACTTCACCGAGGACGTCCGCCTGTCGGACACCATCCTGGATCGTTTGATCGAAGCGTATCGTAAGCTGCGCAACACGTTCCGCTACGCGCTGGGGAACCTGCACGATTTCAATCCTGAAAAAGACGCCATCCCGGCGGCGGAGATGCTCGAAATCGACCGCTGGATCCTGGCGCGCACCGAGGATCTGATCCGGCGCTGCCGCGGCTGGTATGACACGCTCGAGTTCCACAAAGTCTATCGAGCGATTTACGATTTCGCCACGGCCGATCTGAGTGCTCGCTATTTCGACATCCTCAAGGACCGGTTGTACACCGCGGCGACATCGAGCCCCCAGCGAAGAAGCGGGCAGACCGCACTTTACCGGGTCCACTACGCGCTGGTGCGGCTGATGGCCCCGCTGCTGGCGTTCACCGCCGAAGAGGTCTGGAGTTACACGGCGAAACCCGACGGGGCGCCGGAAAGCGTCCACCTGGCGCTGCTCCCCGAACCGGAGGAAGTGGCATCCGGTCTGCCGGCGGCCAGGCTCGCCGAGTGGGACCGCCTGATGGAAGTTCGCGACGTGGCGTTGAAGGCACTCGAAGAAGCGCGGCGGGCCAAGCTGATCGGCACTTCACTCGAGGCGCGAGTCCGTCTCGCCGGCTACCAGGGATTCGAAGCAGAACTGCCCTCGGTCTTTATCGTGTCGCAAGTAGTGTTTGAGCCCGGAGAAGAATTGAAGGCGACCATCGAACGCGCCGACGGCGTCAAATGTGAACGCTGCTGGAAGTATTCAACCGCGGTGGGCCAGGATGCCGAGTTCCCTACTGTGTGCGATTCGTGCTCGGCTGCGCTTAGGGACATGTTGGGATGAACCCGCGATTACGCACGGCCGCGATTTCCGCGGCGGTGATCGTCGTCGACCGGATTTCGAAGTTGTACATCCGCTCGGAGTACACGGCTTGGGATGTTACACCTGTGATCGGCCGGTCTTTCAACATCGTGCACACCGAGAATCCGGGAGCGGCCTTTGGGATTTTCGCGGATTCCCCGAGCGCGTGGAGCAGCATGTTGCTGGTCGCGGTCTCGCTGGTGGTGATGTCCATCATCGGCGTGATGCTGTGGCGGCCCCGCGGCGCCACGGCCATGCAGACACCCGGACTGGTTTCCGTGGGGCTCGCGCTGGTGTTCGGCGGCGCTTTCGGCAATGTCTGGGACCGGATGTTCCGCGGGACGGTGACGGATTTCCTCCAGGTTTTCTTTGGGTCGTACGAGTTTCCGTCGTTCAATGCGGCCGATTCCGCGATCAGCGTCGGGGCCGTGCTGTTGCTGATCGATCTGTGGCTGACGCGCCATCAGCACCAGACCGAGCACAGTTCGTAGGAACGATTCTGTCGCTACTGACCGGTTCTGGGACGCACTTTGCCGAACGGCTCTGTCGAATGTAACTTTTTGCGGGGATACTGCGATTTAGAGATTGTGGGTCGGTTGACGGCTCCAGGACCCCTCTGTATAATTAAGTGAGTACTTACTTGTGAATACTCCCCCTGCAGTTCCCGTGCTGGCCCCCCTTGCGCCTCCGGCGCCCCGGGCTCGCCTGTCTTCCGACGACCGGCGCCGTCAGCTGCTGAGCCATGCCATCGCCTTGTTCTCGAAGCACGGCTTTAGCGGAACGCGCACCAAGGACATCGCGGCGGCCTGCGGCGTGAGCGAGGCGATCCTGTTCCGCCATTTCGCCACCAAGGAAGACCTGTATCACGCCATTCTGGACACTCACGAAGCCGCGGCCGGTAACGACGAGTGGCTGGCCGAGATGCAGGCTATGGCCAAACGCCGCGATGACCTGGGCTTCATCCGTTGCCTGCTGGCCCAGATTTTGAAATCGTTTCGCGAGGACACCGCGTTCCATCGCCTGATGCTTTACGCCGCCCTGGAAGGCCATTCGCTGCCGGGCATCTTTCATGAGCGGATGGGTTCACAGATGCTCGAATTCCTGCGCGACTATGTGGTGCTGCGGCAACGCGAAGGCGCCTTCCGGAAAGGCGATCCAGACGCACTGGTGATGCTGCTGGCCTCGCCCGCGCTGCAATACGCCACCAGTAAACACATTTACGGCATGAAGACCATTTCGCGTCCCGAAAAAGAAATCGCCGAGGAATTCGCGAAGCTTTTGCTGGCTGCCCTGCATCCAAACAAAGAAACTTCTAAAAAGACGAGCAAGCGAAAAGCGTAGGACCCATGAAATCTAAAGTATTCTCGATTGTCTTAGTGGCTGCCGGCCTGGCCGGCTGCCAACGCTCGGGAACCAACGCCTCCAACGCCCCGGCCGAGGGAAAGGCTGCGGTCCAGACGCCTACCGTCGCCACGATCCGCGCCCTCACCAAGGAAGTATCCGCCACCGTGCAGGCCACTGGAAGCTTCGTGGCGCACGATTCCTCGGACGTCGCCCCCAACGAGGCCGGCATTATTGTCGCTACGCTGGTGGATGTCGGCGACTTCGTGCAGCAAGGCCAGGTCATCGCCAAACTAGATGCCCGCGACGCCCAGCTGCGGCTGGACCAAGCTCGCGCCGCGCAGCAGCAGGCCGAGGCTTCGGTGCGCCAGGCACAATCCAAGATCGGCCTGGGACAGAACCAGGCGTTCGATCCGAGCACGGTTCCCGAGGTGCTTTCCGCGAAAGCCGCCTATGAGTCGGCGGTGGCGCAACAGAAACTGGCTCAGGCTGACTCCAAGCGTTACGAAAACCTGGTGAACAGCGGCGACGTTTCGCGCAGCGCCTACGATAAAGCCCACACCCAGGTGGAAACCGCCGATGCGCAGGTAAACGCGAGCCGGCAACAGTATGAAGCCGCCCTCAACGCGGCTCGTCAAAACTATCAGGGCGTCGCGACCCAGGAAGCCGGTCAGCTTGGCACGCGCGCACAGCTGGCCATGGCCGAGAAAGTTCTGTCCGATACCCAGGTTCGCGCGCCGTTCGCCGGTTACGTCAGCGCGCGCGCGGTCACGCCGGGCGAATATGTTTCCACCAGCTCCAAGATCGCAACGATTTTGCGGGTGACGCCCATCAAGCTCGAGCTGCAGGTGCCGGAGCTGTACGCGCAGCAAATGAAACGCGGACTGAGCGTGGGCGCGAGCGTCACAGGTTACGCGGGACGAGTATTTGACGGCAAGGTTACCGCTATCAATCCGGCCGTCGATCCGAATTCGCGCACATTTGTAGTGGAAGTCACCTTCGCCAACGGCGATGTGGCCCTGCGGCCCGGCATGTTCGCCACGGCGCGGATCGTGCTGCCCGGGAGTACGCAAGGCATCTTTATTCCGTCCAGCGCATTGATCACTGATGCCACCACCAATTCGTCGCAGGTGTTCCTGATCCGCGATGGCAAGGCGCGCCTGGCGGTGGTGCAAGTGGGAGAGCGGGACGGCGACCTGGTGCGGATTCTGACGGGCATACCGGCCGACGCCGTTCTAGCCACCGATCACTTGCAGGATTTGTACGACGGCCAGTCCGTGAGGATGGCTGGAGCATCGGCCACAGGAGCCTGAAACATGCATAAACTCGCAGCATTGTGCGTACGGCGGCCGGTCTTCGCGACCATGCTGATTCTCGCCCTGGTGGTGGTGGGAGGCTTCTCCTACTTCTCGCTAGGCGTGGATCTGACGCCCAAGGTGGACGTGCCCACAGTGTCCATCACGGTAGTCAATCCAGGAGCCACCGCCGAAGAAATCGAAACCGATATCACCAAGCGCATCGAAGACGCGGTCAATACGATCAGCGATATCGATGACGTCCGCTCTACCTCGGTCCAGGGGCTTTCCACCGTGGTCGTCAGCTTTTCGCTGGATAAGAACGGCGACGTCGGGGCCCAGGAAATTCGCGATAAGGTCGCCACCACTCTGCCCGATCTGCCGGAAACGGCCGAAGCCCCCGTGATTCAGAAGTTCGATCCGGACGCGACGCCCATCATGCAGCTGGTGGTTTCCGGCACGCGGCCGCTGCGCGAAGTTACCGAGCTCGCCGACAAGCAGATCAAGCAGCGCCTGGAGAACGTCAAGGGCGTCGGCGAGATCCGCCTGGTGGGCGGTCTGAAGCGCGAGATTCGCGTGTGGGTGGATCCGGAGAGGATGCGGGCCTACGGGCTTTCGATCACCGACGTCGCCAACGCCCTGCGGCAGCAGAACCTGGAATTACCGGCCGGCAGCGTCACTCAGGGCGCCAACGAGCTTACGGTGCGGACCCTGGGCCGCCTGGCGGATCCGGCGCAGTTCAACGAAATCGCGGTGGCGACACGCGGGCCCTATCCGGTAAAGCTGCGCGACATCGGTCATGCCGAAGACAGCCAGGAGGAAGCCACCACCTCCTCGCGGATGAACGGCGATCCGTCGGTGACCTTGATCGTCTCGAAACAATCCGGAACCAATGCGGTGGCCACGGCGCAACTAGTCAAGGACCGGCTGAAGGAGCTGCAGCAAACGCTCCCCAAGGACATCCACATTGAGATCGTAAACGACCAGGCGATTTTCATCAAAGCCGCCATCGACGCCATCCAGTCCCACCTGATTGAAGGGAGTCTTCTGGCCGCGGCCGTCATTTTCCTGTTCCTCGCCAACATCCGGACCACTCTGATCGCGGCGGTGGCGATTCCGGTTTCCATCATTTCAACGTTCACAATGATGTCGGCCATGAATTTCACGCTGAACCAGATCAGCATGCTTGCGCTGACGCTGATGGTCGGCATCGTGATCGACGACGCCATCATCGTGCTCGAAAACATCTACCGCTTCATCGAAGAAAAGGGCATGAGCCCGATGCTGGCGGCCGTGGAAGGAACCAAAGAGATCGGCATGGCGGTGATGGCCACCACGTTGTCCCTGCTGGCGGTGTTTCTGCCCATCGGATTCATGGGCGGAATCGTAGGACGTTTCATGTCATCTTTCGGAATGACGGCGTCCTTTGCGATCGCGGTCTCCCTGCTGGTTTCGTTCACTCTGACGCCGATGCTGAGTTCCCGCTTCCTGAAGGCTCCCAAGGCTCCCGGCGATCACAAACAGGCCTCCAAGGATTCGGCTCTGTTCCGGGTCCTGGACCGCTTTTACACCAGGTCCCTGACCTGGGCGATGGCGCACCGCAAGACCATGGTCACGATCAGCGTGCTGGTGATCTTCAGCGTCGTGCCGTTGTTCAAGGTGGTCGGAAAGAGTTTCACGCCGGTGGACGACCGATCCGAATACCTGGTCTCCATCCGCACGGCGGAAGGAACCTCACTGGCGGCCACCACGAATGTGATGGAACGGATCGCCCGCGACATCCGCGCTATGCCGAACGTGTTAGCGACGCTGACCACCGTGGGTGGCGGCACCGCTCGCGCCGCCAATTCCGGCTCCATTTACGTCAAACTGACTCCCAAGGACCAGCGCCGCGAGTCCCAACAAGAGATGATGATCAAGACGCGCGACGTCTTCAAGAATTATCCATCCGATTTGCGCACCAGCGTGGGCGTGCAAAGCTGGAGCGGGAGCGCCGACGTCCAGTACGCCATCAGTGGTCCGGATCTCGACAAGCTCTCGCAATACTCGCAGCAATTGCTCGCCCGGCTCAAGACTGTGCCCAACGTGGTCGACGCGGACACGTCGCTGGTCTACGGCAAGCCCGAGCTGCGCGTCGAAATCGACCGGCAGCGCGCGGCCGATCTGGGTGTCCGGGTGTCGGATATCGCCACGGCTTTGAACACCATGATCGCCGGACAGGTCGTCTCCAGCTTTCCTTCGGGCGGCGAGCAGTACGATGTCCGGCTGCGTGCCGCGCAGGAGTTCCGTACCAGCACCAACGCGCTCACCCTGCTGGCAGTCTCTTCGAGCAAAGCCGGTCCAGTCAGCCTGGATCAAGTGGTTCGCATCAAGACGGGAACCGCCCCTTCGAGCATCGACCGTCTCAACCGGCAGCGCCAGGTAACCATCAGCTGCAACCTATTGCCGGGCGGGTCTCAGGCCGACGTGCTGGCCAAGCTGAACCAGTTCACTGCGGATCTGAACATGGATTCGGGATACGCAGGCGTGGAGGTTGGCCAGAGCAAAGAGCTGGCCCGCACGGCGTATTACTTCGTCGTGGCGGTGTCGCTGACACTCATCTTCATGTACATGGTACTGGCGGCACAGTTCGAGTCTTTTCTGCATCCGTTCACGATTCTGCTGACCCTGCCCCTAGCGGTGCCCTTTGGGATCCTTTCGCTGCTGATCGCGGGGCAGACGATTAACGTTTTTTCGGGCCTGGGGTTCCTGCTGCTGTTCGGCATCGTGAAGAAGAACGCGATTCTGCAGATCGCCCACACCAACAGTTTGCGCGCTTCGGGTATGGATCTTTATCCCGCGATCATGCAGGCCAATCGCGACCGCCTGAGGCCGATTCTGATGACTACCATGGCGCTGGTGGCCGGGATGCTTCCGGTAGTGATCTCGGACAAGGTGGGATCAGCCAGCAACCGGTCGATCGGAGTGCTGGTGGTGGGCGGCCAGTCCCTGTGCCTGCTGCTGACCCTGCTGGCGGTCCCGGTGTTCTATTCGCTGTTTGAGGACGCTAAGCAGTCGCGGCTCGCGCGCGCGCTCAGCCGCAAGATGGGAAGCGTCGCTGGCGTGCTGCAACAGGCCGGTGCCGGCGTCAGGGCCGTGGTTCACAGAAAAGGTGGCGAGGCTTAATGGTCCGGCAGCTGTTATTCCTGTGTTTCCTGGCTTCCCTCATCGTCCGCGGACAGCAGCGTGGGCCTCAGCCCGATCGGCAGCAGCAAGCTGAACCCGATCAGGCAGTCACGCGCGTTCCTCCCGTCCGGCCATTCGTGCTGCCGCCGCGTATCGGCGTAATCACCGACACGGAGCTGACGCTCGAAAACGCACTGGCAATGGCCCTGGCCAATAACAAAGATATCGACGGATCCCGCATCGATCGCGACAAAGCGGTCAATAGCGTTTCTGGCGCCCAGGGTTACTTTGATCCGAGGATTGGGGGCGCCACGTCGTTCCAGAAAACGGTCACGCCGGTCGCCTCCACGCTGGGCGGATCGGCCACTGGCGCAGTCACCAGCCGCAACGGTATCGCCGATCCTCAATTCTCGGGGAGCCTGCCGTGGCTCGGCAACAGCTATCAGCTGGATTTGTCGTCATCGCGAACCTCCAGCAACAACACCTTCACGCAGCTCAACCCGCAATATCCCACTTCCTTGAATTTCTCATTCACCCAGCCGCTGTGGCGCAACCTGCGCTACGACGATAACCGTCACCGCCTGGCAGTCGCCAAGAAAAATCTGTCGCTTACCGACGAACAGTTTCGCCAGCGGGTGATGCAGATCGTCACGCAGACCGAGCAGGCATATTGGGACCTGGCCTTCGCCTATGGCAATCTGACCGTGCAACTGGACGCGGTAAGGATCGGCCGCGAGCAGGACGAAAGTAATCGCCGGCAACAGGAGCAGGGGCTACTGGCGCCCATCGACGTCGTCGCGGCGCAGCGGCAGCTCGCGACCTTCGAAGTGAACGCCTACAGCGCGCAGGAGGCTTTGACCGCCGCCGAGAACGCCCTGAAGACGCTGATCCTGCCGGATCGCACGGATCCCACCTGGTCGAGCGGGCTGATTCCGATTACGCCGGTCAATGTGTCGCCGCCAGTTACGCCCTTGCAGGATGCGGTGCGAGAAGGCCTCGCCAATCGGCCTGAACTCGCCCAAGTGCAGATCTCCGGCGAGATCAACGAAACCGACAACCGGTTCTACCGTGAACAGACCAAGCCTCAAGTGGACCTCATCGCTACGCACACCAACGCTGGGCTGGCTGGACTACAGCTTCCGTTGGGACCGAATCCGTTCACGGCTGGCCTGGTCAATCTGAGCGATCGGATTAACGAACTCTCCTTGCTGGCGGGGTTGCAGCCGCTGCCGGCCACAGGCGGCGGAACTGGCGGCGGCCTGCCCCCGCTGCTGGTGGGAGGCTACGGGCAGTCGCTCAGCAACGTTTTCAATGGCAGTTTCCCAACCACGCAGGTCCAGCTGCGGCTGTCGCTTCCGCTCCGCAATCGCACCGCCGAGGCCAATCTGAACAACTCGCTGGCCGAGACCCGCCGCATCCGCAATCAGCGGCAGCAGACGGAACAGTCGATCGAGGCGAGCGTTCGCAATGCCATGCAATCGGTGGAATCGGCGAAAGCGCGGCTGGAATCGTCGCGCGTGGCGCGCGAATCGGCCGAGGAGCAGTATCAAAGCGAGCAGCGCCAGTTCCGCGCCGGCACCTCGACTCTGTTTCTAGTGCAGCAGCGGCAGACCGACATGATCACTGCGCGCAGCCAGGAGCGGCGGGCCGAGTCGGATTTGGGTAAGGCCATCGCGACCTTCGAGCTGGCCACCGGTACCATCCTCCAGACCCACAATATCCAGCTTCGCTAAACTCTAAACATGCGGCTGATGTTGGTTTTGGCCATATCCGCGGCCGGTTTGACGGCTGCCGGTATCGCGCCTCGCGAATATCAGGAACGCCGCGCCGAGCTTCGCAGATCTCTGGACGGCGTCATGGTGCTGTTCGGCGCGGAGGATCCCGACGACCTGCACACCAGCTTCTTCCAGGAATCGAACTTTCTCTATCTGTCGGGCTGGCGCGAGCCGGGCGCGGTCATGCTGCTGACACAGCAGACTGAGATCCTATTTCTCCCCGCGCGCGATTTGCGAATGGAGCTGTACACCGGCCGCAGACTCGACCCTAGCGATCCGGACGCGCCGAAGCTAGCGGGATTCGACCGTGTGATGCCGAAGACAGCGCTGCAATCCGCGTTTCTGGGCGTGATCGAGACGGCGCGGCGGGTTTACACGATCCCCGGTGATGTGCGCGGCCAGAAACTGAAATCGCTGGCGGTATTCCACGACGAGGCGGACGCGGCTCAGGTAATCGCGCGCCTGCGCATGGTGAAATCACCCGCCGAGATCGAGCTGATCGCGAAGGCGACCGATGCAACGGTCGCCGCGCATCTGGCGGGGTGGAAGAAGACTCGTCCGGGCGTCTGGGAATACGAGATCGCCGCCATCATGACGAATGCGTACTTCGAGCGGGGCTGCGAGCGGAACGCGTACGCCCCCATCGTGGGAAGCGGGCCGAACAGCGTGATCCTGCATTACGCGGCGAATCATCGGCGTCTCGATTCCGGCGAGTCCGTCGTGGCCGACGTGGGCGCGGAGTGCTCGGATTACGCCACCGATATAACGCGAACGGTTCCCGCCGGGGGCAAGTTCACCCCTCGCCAGCGCGAACTCTACGAGATCGTACTGGGCGCGCAAAAAGCCGCCATCGCCGCGATCCGTCCTGGCATGCGTTTGCGCGCTGACGGGCCGTCTTTGCACCAGATCGCCTACGACTACATCAACACCCACAGCCACGATTTGCACGGCCAGCCACTCGGCAAGTATTTCGTGCATGGCCTGGGGCACTACGTGGGCCTGGATGTTCACGATCCCGGCGATCCGTCGGCTCCGCTCAAAGCCGGCACGGTCATCACCATCGAGCCGGGTATCTATATTCCTGAAGAGAACATCGGCATCCGCATCGAGGATATCGTCGTAGTGACTCAGGATGGCGCGAAAGTTCTGAGCGCGGCCCTGCCGCGCGAAATCGCGGATATAGAGAAGCTCGTTGGCAAGTAAACTTCAAGCTGCCGGATACGTGGGTGTGCTGGCCGCCTGCTGGACCGTGGGCGTGCTCGCGGGCTGGTTCGGCGATCGCTTCAACAACTCAGCCTACGATATGATCAGCACCGCAACGCAGCTGAGGGAGTCGAGTCCACAATCGGTTGTGGTCGGGATTGACGAAGAGACACTCAAGCAGCGGGGCGGGCAGCGGGAGATCCGGTCCATCCTGGCCGAAGCACTGGAAGCAATCGCACCGGCGAAGCCCAGGGCTGTGGCTCTGGACGTGATCCTGGCGGACGAGTTGCTTGATCCGGCTGGAAACGCACGCCTCGAAGCTGCGATGCGCGCTACGCCGAATCTGATCCTGCCGTGTGAAGTTGTTAACGGAGCGTGGGAGGATCCTCTGGATCGTTTTAAGAGCTTGGCGGTTTCCCTGGGGCATGTGCAATCGGAGGAGGACCCTACCGACGGTGTCAGCCGCGAGATCCCTCTGGAGCTGGTGAGCGGGGGGCAGCGGCGTTGGGCTCTTTCGCTGGAAGCGTTCCGGGTGGCAAATCGTGCCGCGATTGTGGAATCGCCCGATCAGCTTCAGGTCGGGGATATCGCGATTCCGACGTTTCGTGACAGATCCCGTCCCCTGTTGATCCGATATTTGCCCGCTGGTACGCGCGTTGAGTCGGCTCTAGAAGTGCCACAGCATCCCGAGAGGCTCCACGACAAGGTGGTTTTTGTCGGAATCACGGCGCTATCCATGGCTCGCGACCGGCGGGTGACCCCGTCCGGCGGCTACGTTCCCGGTGTCGTGCTTCACGCACACGCATTCGAAACGTTGGCACACGGAAAGTTCCTGTCGCCTGCCCGCGAGGTCTACGTCCTGCTCGCATTCGCAGCCTTTGCAACGGCCGCAGGATTGATTTTCTGGATGTTGTCCGGATGGTTTGCGTATCTCTCCGCAGCAGCGCTGCTGGCTCTGGCGCATTTGCTGCCATTCGAGTTCTTCCGCCACGACATCGTCTTCCCCTATTTCGGTCTGATTCTAGTGGCATGGCTGAGTTCGGCGGGCGCGGCCAGCTACCAACACTTCGTGGTGCGCAGGCAGCTCCGCAAATCCGAATCCGAAAAGTCGCGCTATCAGCAGGCGATTCACTGGGCTGCGCACGAAATGCGGACGCCGCTCACGGCAATCCAGGGATCGAGCGAGCTGATGACACGCTACAATCTTCCCGATGCAAAGCGCGGCGAGTTGACGGAGATGATCAACTCGGAATCGAAGCGCCTGGCCCGCATCATCTCGACCTTCCTCGACGTCGAACGCCTCGCAGAGGGTCAAATGGATTTGAAGCAGGAGCCGCTGGCCGTGGCCGATCTGGTTGAGACTTGCATGGCCCGGGCCAAGCCGCTAGCAGAGCGCAAGCACATTGGAATGTTCCTGGATAACGCTGTGGAAGGCACGCTCCTGGGCGATCGCGAGCTTCTGGAGTATGCCCTTTACAACCTGCTCACCAACGCCGTAAAGTATTCGCCGCCCGATACCGAAATTCACGTGTCTTCCGAGCTTCGCGGAGGAGACTTGCGCCTGGCGGTTCAAGATCAGGGAATCGGAATGGACGCCAAGGAAATCAAGAATGTTTTTCAGAAATTCTACCGGACGAAGCGTGCCGAGGCTTCGGGCGAAACCGGCACAGGCATCGGGCTTTCTATCGTAGAGCAGATCGTTTTCCGGCACGGCGGGCGGATCGAGGTGACCAGCACGCCCGGCAAGGGCTCTTGCTTTACCATGATTATGAAGGCTCACGCGAGCGCTCCAACCGATGCAGAAACTGCTGATCGTCGAAGATGACCAGTCCGTGCGGACCACCATGGTCACGTGCCTGGAGCTGGAAGGGTACGCCGTCGACGCGGTATCTTCCACGCGCGAGGCCCTGGACCGGCTGGAAAAGCAGAGTTACCCGATCGTAATCTCCGACATTTATCTGGATGAGCGCACCGGCCTGGACGTGATGCGCACGGCACGCCGCACGAATCCCGACTGCCTGGTGATCCTGATGACTGGCCGCGGCAGCATGGAGACTGTCATGGCGGCGACCGAGGGCGGCGCGTTCGAATACCTCGCCAAGCCGTTCGAGATGGCCCAGATGGTGGACACTATCCGCCGTGCCGAAAAATCGCTGGGTGAGCCGGACAACGACGAAGCGGCGTCGATCGACGATCTTCCCGATACGGAAATGATCGGCAGCTCGCCGCGCATGATCGAAATCTATAAGACGCTTTCGAAGGTCGCTCCGACCGACGCTACGGTTCTGATCGAAGGCGAAACCGGGACCGGCAAAGAACTCATCGCGCGGATGATCCACGCCAACAGCAAGCGTGCGCAGCAGCCGTTTGTGCCGGTGGACTGCGGCGCCATCGCTCCTTCGCTGCTCGAGAGCGAATTGTTCGGAACTCTCAAAGGCGCTTACACTGGCGCGGATCGCGACCGCATGGGCGTATTCGAGGCCGCCCATAACGGCACCGTATTTCTCGACGAGATCGGCGATATCGACTTGGGATTCCAGTTAAAGCTTCTGCGATTTCTGCAGGAGCGGGAGATCCGCCCGCTGGGCTCGTCGCGCGCGAAGAAAGTCGACGTGCGCGTGATCGCGGCCACCAACAAAGATGTTCAGAAGCTGGTGGACGAAGGCAAGTTTCGCGAGGACCTGTGGTACCGTCTCAACGTCGTGCGGCTGACCGTGCCGCCGCTGTGCGAGCGGGCCAGCGATATTCCGCTGCTGGTTCACTATTTCTTGAAGCGCTATAACGAGCGGTACAAGCTCGACACCAAGCTCACGGACTCCGGACTCAAGGCGATGGAGGACTATAGCTGGCCGGGCAACATCCGCCAGCTCCAGCACATGATGGAGCGGCTGACGATCCTCGCGCCGGGCGGGCGGATTGACGATGCCGCGGTTCGCCAGTCGATCGACCAGATGGACTCCCGCGACCACGCGAGCGATAGTTTGGCGGATACCGAGGCGGAGCAGATCCGCCGGGTGATGGCCGCCACCAACGGAAACAAGAGCCGCGCCGCGAAGGTGTTAGGGATCGAGCGGAAGACGCTGTATCGGAAGCTCGAGCGGATGGGGCTCTAAGGACGTGGGGCGAGGCATGCCTCGCTCCTACATTAGGCCGCTTGCTGGCGCGCGCGGTTCGGTGCAGAGTCACTGGGCGCTCGAAGCGCCTACGCCACGTTTAGAAGAGGTCGGCGAAGGGTTTGCCCACGGGTTTGGGGCGCTTTTGAAAGACTGTCTTTTCGGCGAGCATCTCCGCCGGCCACAGTTCGTTGAATTCAAGAACTGCCTGCGACGTCATCGTGCCCGCCCGCAGCGAATACACCAATCGTTCAACCGCGTCCCTTTTCTTCGAGAGATCGCTACAAGCTGCCAAATATCGATCCATGCTCGAATTCCAGCATTCAAACGAAACAAAAGCACGGCGGCATGTTTCAGAACGCGGCGACGCCTACGGAGTGGCCTACGGCAAAACCACGATCGCGCTGCGTGGGAACGCGAACCGCTTCCCGGCCTCGTCGATCACGTTGACTTGCGCCGTATATTGGCCGGCGGCCATCTTGGCCAGCGGCATCTGGAAGCTGAAGGAAGTCACGCCCGGACGATTGGGCGTCATTTTCTCCTGGCGCGCCGGCATGGACGAAAAGGACTTACGCGCGCCCTGCAGCAGCTCCACCTGGGCACTGAGGCTGGGGGTCTTTGAAGTGGCATCGGCGGCCGGATCGTAGACTTCGAAGTACACGTATAACGTCTGATCCTTGCGGAACACGCGCGTGATGCTGGGCACGGTCTTCTGGCCGTTTTGAATCAGCGGATGATTCGCCAGCGCCCGTTTGTCGTTATCGGCCGAACCGACTGCCGCTTTGACATCTTCTTTCTGACTGCTCAGGATTACCGAGCTCAAGCGCAGCTCTTTGGACGCCGTCAGGTCCGGGACGACGAAGTTGGTCTCGAATGTGCCCATCTTGCCGGTCTGATTTTCACGCGCCAGGAATTTCAAGTTGTACTTGCCGGGCGGAAGAGTAAGTCCAGCGTCGTACTGCAAGTGGCGATGCTCGAGCTGCGATGCATCCGTATCGTTAAGCTTCACCGGGATGTTATCGCGCACGCCGCCCACCAGCCGGCCGTTCGCCCCATCGCGCACCTGGCCGATGAAATCGAAATCGGTGCTCTGCTTGCCGCCTTTCTTGGCTAGCACCAGAACCGAGCCGGGAATCTTGACCGAGATGGGCACCAGGTAGCGATCCCGCGCTACGCGGAAATAATCGACCTCCAGCGCCAGAGGGAGCTCGCTCACCGGATCGCCCAGCGTCAGCGCTTCTTCGAGTTGCCGCTCTTTGTCGCTGCTCGTGAATTTCGCGAAAACTTTGGATGCGTAATAACCGTTGCGGAAATCCAGCTTGGCGCTGGACTGCAGTTCCTTGCCGACCAGCTTCACCTGGAGCTTGCGGAATTTTCCGTCCTCGGCCGAGTTCTTGCTGTAGTAGCCCAGAATGTAATAGCTGGTGATGTCCTCTTGGGCCTCCCGGATGCCCAGGGCGAGATCGTTGGAATCGACCACGGCCTTCCCGCCGGTGTCGGAAGCCAGCGTATACAGCGTGTCTTGCGAGCCCGTCCGACTGCTTTGGCGTTGCGACTGGGTGGACCCGGTAAGGGATCCGGTGCCCCGCCCCGAGGCTGTCGAGGCGTCGCCTACGGGCGATTCTGCCGTTAGCCCGCGAGCGTCGACTGGATAAAACGCGACGTTTGCCCGCACCGCCGAATTGACGGTCGCGCGCAACTGGCTTTGATTCTCGAGACCGGTCAGGGTCAGCCCGCTCGCGAAATAGATCAGAGCCTTCTTTTCCGGATACGCAGCCAGCTTCTTGGTGGCATCTTCCAAAGCGCTCAGCTTGCGATCCGTATTGAACACGTTGAACTCGGTGTCGTCGGCGACGAAAGTTCCACTATCGTCACCCTCATCGGCGCTGGTGGCGGCCACGTCCGCCAGGCCGGCCCCTTCCCCGGTCGCCATCTTCTGGAGCCGGGAGAGCAAACGATCACGATCCGCCGTAAAATCCTCCAGCACGTCGAACCGGTTTCCGTAGGCCATGATGGACACTAGGTCCGAGGCAGTCATCTGCTTGCTTATGAAATCGACCGCGGCGTCTTTGGCCCGGAGCTGGTCGGCCTGCGGCATATTCGAGAAATCGAAGAACAGCGCGACCAGACGCTTGTCCTGATGGCGCACGGTAGGCGTCGCGGCAGCCGTGGTCACGGCCTGACCGGCGGGGACACGCTCGACACGTTCCTCCAGAGTAACGGGGGCGGAGGGAGTCGCGGCCACGGGCGCCAGCACTTGGTTGCTGAGCTGCTCCAGTTCGAACACGGCCAGGTCCTGCTTCACGCCGTCTTCGTAGATCTCGATGTCTTCCTTCTTTAGGGTGGTGAGCGGTTTGCCGTCTTTGCCCTTGACGGACACATTGACGATCACCAGCTTGCTTTCGACCTTGAAGGTGACTTCCTGTGCGAATAAGGAAGCCGCTACGAGCAGAAGAATGGGTCTCATCGTCTTCACATCCTGAAGCGGACGGTCGCCGAAATGGTCCGCATCCCGCCGGCGCCGGTCGCCAATCCGTAATTGAGCGAGTTCACCACCGTGCCGAAGCCCGAAATGTTCACGTGGTTCAGCAGATTGGTAGCGCTCACGTTGAATTCCAAGTTCTTACGCTCGGTGAGCTGGATCGTGCGGCCGAGTTGCAGCCCCATCGTAAAGGTGCCCGGGCCCGGGATGGTGCCGCGTCCGGCGTTGCCGTAGAAGCCCGCCAGCGGAACCGCGAACGCCGCCGGGTTGAAGTAACCCGAGCCTGCGCCGATGGGCAATCCGGTGGCGTCGGCGCGAGAGCTGCCCACCGCGCCAGTTCCTCCGGCGTCAGAGACGTTGCCGAGGACCGTGGCCGTCAGCGGACGTCCGCTCTGCACCTGCGTGGTGCCCGTGAGCTGCCAATCCTTGAGCGTCTTCTGCAGCCAGGGCTGCTTCTGGAACATGGCGTTTCGAACACCGACGGGAGACTGGGCGGTGTATTGAAACTGGAGCGTTTGTCCGGTAGGTGAATCGATTCCGCGTTCCGCTCTCAAGTTCTGATCGTTCTGCGCCACGGCTGCGCCCAATGCACTCGAATTATCGATCAGCTTCTGAAAGGTGTAGTTCAGTTGCCACGAGAAGTTGTTGCGGAAGCGGCGGGTTACCCGCAGCGTTCCGGCGTGATAGATCGAATCGCCAACGGGACTATCGTAGGTGAATCCCACGGCGTCTCCGATCTGGCGGCGCTGCTCAGCTGTAAGCGGCGATCCGGGTGCGGCACGATTCGGCAGGCGCTGGACATCCAGGCGCGTGCCCTTCGAACCGGTGTAAGTGGCCTCCATGGCCATGCCTTTGGGCAACTCTCGCTGGACCGTCGCGTTCCAGGTTTGGATGTATGCCGCCGAGTAGAAGCGGTCCACGGCATAGGTGTTGGTGATGGTTTTGCCGACCGGAACTGCGTTCAACCCGTCGGCCAGCGTCAGAATGTTGTCGATGGTCGTATTCACGGAGTTGGTGTTGGAGAAGGGAGGTTGCTGGGCAAGCCTGTTTCCAAACTGGTTGTACACTCCCATGTTGTAGGCCCAGCCATAGCCGGTGCGGAAAGTGAATTTACTTCGCTGCGTGGGCTTCCACGCTATGCCGATTCTGGGAGAAAAGTTGTTCTTGTCCGGATTGATCAGCGTGGCCGGGAATTGTCCGGTATAGGGACCGACGCCACCGGCCTCGACCGGCGCAACGGCGGTGAAGTCCTTCGCGATGTCCAGGTTCGCCAAATGCCCGTACTTCTCCTGGATCGGTGTGAAGTATTCGTAGCGCAGCCCCAGGTTCAGCGAAAGATTGTTGCGGATGCGCCAGTCATCCTGGCCGAAGAAGCTCATCGTTTGCGAGCGGAAATATTGACTTGCCGCGCCGTAGCGGATGGAGGTCGAATTGGGCAGGCCGAGCAGAAAATCCGCCAGATCCCAGCCTGTTTTAGCGATGGGCTGGCCGTTCGCATCGAAGTTGCTGGTAGCTAGACCGGAGAAAGTAAACGTGCCGCGCCCGTTCGAATCAGTGGTGGTGTTGGTCATGCTCTTGCTCCACTGACCACCCCAACTCCAGTTGTGCTTGCCGCGCCGGTAGGTGACAGCCTCTGAGAGGTTCAGGGTGTTCACCGCCGACGTGGAGGCACTCGCATCGTTCAGGCCGCCGTAGTTGGTAAAGTTCAGCGAGGGCGGGCCAAAGTTGCGCGGATCCGGAGACGCACCGAAAATTCCCAGTTGCGAAGCTGCGTCTAGGCCCAGCGCCTCAAAATAGGGCACGGTCAGGTTATAGTTCCGGTTGAATCCGATAGTGAAATTGCTGAACGCGCGCGTGCTCAGGTTTTTCGTCCAGTTGATGCTCGAATTGGAGCCGCTTCCCTGCGTTTCGTCGCGGAACGCGAAGGGGTTGACGTTCTGCCCATTGCGAGATTGGTAGTTGGAAGTGAACGAAATCCGGTTGGTCTGATCCACGGTCCACTGGATCCGGGTGTTGACGCTTTGCGAATTGGTGGGATACGCGGTGGTGAAGCGGTAGTTCTGGATCAGGCCGCCGTAGATCGGCAGCGGGACGTATTGGAGCAATCCTTGCGCGATGGGACTGATACTGGTCAGGGGAATCTGGTTGCCCGTGAATGGCTGGCAACCGAGCCCGGCAACGCACGATGCGGGATCGTAGATCGTGTTCCGCCCCGCGAAGTTGCCACCGCGCTCCGCCGCGCTGGGCAAAGTCGCCGTGGTGTCGTAAGGGTTGCGCGACAGAATTCCGTTGTAGGTCACCGTGAAATTCAGAACCCTGCTGAGGTCGAACAGTTTGGGAATGATGACCGGTCCGCCGATGTTCAGGCCGTAACGGTTGTTGGCGTATGAACTCTTCGCTTGATCCTGGCCATTGAGCGCGAACGGCCGTGCGTCGAACACCGAGTTTCGCGCGGTGAAAAACACTTGGGCCCGGATGGTGTTGGCGGAACGCCGCGCCCGATTCCCGATAAAGGCAGCGTTCTGTCCGCCGCGGCCACCGCGGCCGTTCGGTCCTCCGCGGCCCCCACCACCCCCGCGCCCGCCGCCTCCACCGGCAAAACCGCCTCCCCCGCCACCTCGGCCGCCGCCCGTGAAGCCGCCTCCGCCTGGTCCACCAACGCCTCGGCCGCCACGACCGCCGGGGCCACCACCACCGGGTCCGCCTCGTCCCGCGGGACCGCCGCCTGCAAGCGCCGCTTGGTCGCCACCAGGGCCACCAGGTCCGCCCAGTCCATTGAATTGCCCTAACGGACCCTGATCGCCGCCGGGAAAGCCAAAACCGCCCGGGCCAGCGCCCGCAAAATCGCCTTGATTGGTTCGCAGAGCGTCGCTCACTGTCCCATTCACCAGGAAGGATTCGTTGGAGCTGTCAGTGGAAACCTGGGGGGTAAACTCAGCGACGGCCTCAGGCGGGGTTGCTGAGAAATTAGCGTTTGCATTGGCCTCCGGGGGGTTCTGCACTGCGACACGCGCGGGCGCGGGTGTTACGGCGCGCGCAGACAACTGGAGGGTGAGATCGAGACTGGTGGGAGTGGCGGCGACCTGAACTTCACGCCGCAGACGATCGAAACCAAACATGTCGGTCTCGATGACCCAGGCGCCGGGCGTCATCCCGTCGAAGCGGAACGCACCATTGGCGTCGGTGAGCGTCACCAGGCTTCTATCGCCCTGGGTCGCGCGTACCGTGGCGCCGGGAATCGGCTGGCCGCCTGCTTTGACAGTCCCCGATTGTGCGGAAACAGATTGGGTAAACACCAATGGCAGGCTCACTGCCAGAAAGAGAAGAATCTTGGACACTAGAACCGAATCCTCCCGTCCCGCAGCGCGCCCGCCAATCTGGTAAATCCGGGCCTACTTCTTCTTGAAGGTCATGTCGACCGGACCACGACCGCCCGTCGATTGCAGCTTCAGCTCGCCGCCCGCAAGTGTGCCCTTCCACTCCTGCGAAACCTGCTTGCCGCCGAAATCACGCACAACTTTGAAGGATACGTTGCCTCCCTCAATCTTGCCCTCGGAAATGTCCGCCGGACCACCCTTGCCGCCGTTGTCCAGCTTGCCCGTGAGGGCGCTACCCTTGGACATCAGGGTGAGGGTCTGCGTCACCGGACCAGCCTTGCCCTGGGTTTCCGCTGTCCAGGTCCCATCGATATCGGCCGCCAGCAACACCAAACCGGTCAGTGCCAGCAGGGCCATCAGTGATACTAGGTACTTCTTCATGGTTTTAAGGATCCTCCCTTGAGTTGCGTGCGATAAACGCTACGCTGTGTAATGATGCCGCGAACCTGGCCAAAGGTTACAGCCTACCTCCTTAAGGCTCCTTAATTTTCATTCGTTTACATCAACTTAGGAAGACGACGAAAGCCGGGTGTGGGATGACGCCAGGCGATACGTTTTTCTTTTGGATAGCTGTGATAGCGTGGGAGAGTTCCTCAGAACACTGTCCGGATGAGACCCAACCTCGACGCCTTGCACCGCGAAATCCAGCAACACCTGGGAACCCGGGGGTTGGCGGTTTTTCGCAGCTATCCGCGGGCGGACTCGGACAGTTCTCTGACCGGGGCCGTTTTCTGGGATGTGGAGAATCACCCCGATTACCGGGAGTTCGTGGAAGCCGCTTTCGCCGCTGGTGTGCGCATGGTGAGCCTGTACGCCCGCGAATTCACGTCCGAGGTCGTCGAAAACGCCCTGGCTCAACTCTCGGAAGCGGACCTTGAACGGGACGAGCGCAAGGCAGTCGACGTGCGCCTGAACGAAATGCGGGCCTACGAGGGTTTTACCTGCCAGATCGAGTTGTCTTTCGACCACGCCCAGCGAACCTATGTGTTCGAGGTTCGCACAGAGTGGTTCGACGAGCTCAACGATCTGGTGGAGCGGATTGAATATTCCTATCAGGACGAAGAGGATGAGAATCCTCTGAGCGGATACTACTCAAATAATTGAGGTGGACGATCCCTGAATCCGATTCCGCCCGTACTGCCGAACTGGCTCGAGCGCTGGGGATCGCGGTTCCAGCAGCCCGGGTATTGTGGGCACGCGGTTACCGCTCGCTTGAACAAGCCCGCCGGTTTCTGGAGCCCTCGATTGCCGATCTGAACGATCCTGCGCTCCTGAGAGACATACCCGCGGCGGTTGACCGGCTGCGGCGGGCGATCGAACAAAAAGAGCAAATCTTACTCTACGGAGACTATGACGTCGACGGCACCAGTGCCATCGTCATCCTGAAAAAGGGCCTGGAACTGCTTGGCTCGAAGGTGTCTTTTCACGTTCCCCACCGGCTGAAAGACGGGTACGGCATGCGCAGCGAGGTAGTGGAAGAAGCCGCCACGGCCGGTGTCTCGCTCATCGTCAGTGTCGACACCGGCATTCGGGCCAACGAGGTGGTGAAGCATGCCGCGGGGCTGGGGATCGATGTGATCGTGACCGATCATCACTTGCCGGAAACAGAGCTGCCTCCGGCTGTCGCGGTTCTGAATCCCAATCGCCCGGATTGCGGCTATCCCGAGAAGAATCTTTGCGGAGCCGGCGTGGCGCTCAAGCTCATGGATGGGCTCGTTCGGGCGGTCGGCTGGGAGCAAAGCCGCCGCGAGCGCCTGATCGACTCGCTCTTGAAACTGGTGGCGATCGCAACGGTGGCCGACGTGGTTCCGCTGACCGGCGAAAACCGGGTGATCGTGAAACGGGGCCTGGCCGGACTCGACGTGGTGCGGAATCCCGGCCTGCGGGCCCTGCTTGACGTCTCCGGATTCCCGGAAGGCGAATCTCCCAGCGCGCGCCAGGTCGCTTTTCAGGTGGCTCCTCGGATCAACGCCGCCGGGCGCATGGCCAGCGCCGCGGATGTGATCGAAATGTTTCTGACGGAAGACGCTGAGACGGCTCGCGCTCTGGCGGCGAAGCTACATGAGTTGAACAGCGACCGCCGCGACACCGAGGCGGACATCGCACGCGCGATCTTCGAGCAGTGCGTGGAGCAGCCGGTCACGGATCTTGACGCCGCGCTGGTGTTTGCAGGGGAAGGCTGGCATCGGGGCGTGGTGGGGATCGTCGCCAGCCGCGTGGTCGAACGCTTTCACCGCCCGGCGTTCGTGCTGGGTCTGGAGAACGGCGTCGCACAAGGGTCGGGCCGCAGCATACCTGTTTTTCACCTGCTCGAAGCCTTGGAGGCTATGCCCGATTTGTTCGGCAAATTCGGCGGGCATCGCCAGGCCGCCGGAGTGACGCTCGACGCCGGCAAAGTCGAAGAGTTTCGCGCGCGGCTGCGGGCTTACGCGGGCGAACGTCTCACGCCCGCCGACTTCGAGCGCGAGTTGGCGATCGACGCCGAAATCGCGTTGGAGGAGATCGACGACAGTTCGGTCGCGGACATCCTTAGGCTCGCCCCCTTCGGCTTCGGGAATCCGGCGCCCACATTTGCGCTGCGCGGCGTCGAGATCGCGGCTCCGCCCGACATCATCAAGGAAAAGCACGTGTTTCTCAAGTTGAAGTTCAACGGCCGGACAATTCGCGCTAAGGCCTGGAACTTCGCGGACCGCGCCGCTGAACTGACGCCAGGCACGCGTCTGGATATCGCGCTGCAATTCGAGGATGACGCTTATTCGGCTGCTCGCGGATATGCGCCGTGGCAGGCGATTGTCCGGGATGTTCGCGCAGCCACAGTTGCAGCCGCTAGGTCCCCCGCAGTTCTATGATCAGCCGCATGACCAGGCCCTCGATTTGCGCCGCCACGGCCCGGTAAACGCTCTCACTCTCGCCGATCGGATCGCGGACGATCCACTCGATCAAACGGGTCGCCGCGAGCGCGGAAGGAAGACGCTCGCCGCTCATATTGACCACAACCTCAAACGGTTGTCCCGCGAAGGCTCCCAATCCCTTCGGAAACTGGCCTTCCGCGGGAATGTTTTTTTCACTGAGCACCTGCCGGGTGAGGGGCGGCAGAATGCCGGCGGGCGACAGGCCAGCGCTGTATGCTGACAACGTATCCGACCCGTAGGCCCGCGCAAACGCCTCGGCCATCTGGCTGCGGCAGGCATTTCCAATGCAGACAAAGAGTACGCGTTTCTTGATCTTCTCCGGGTTCGCCGGAGGCTTCAGGGTGCTGTCACCGCGCAGACGTGGTCGGCCCCCTCTGATCCCGTCTGACACCTTATGCAGCCCCTCGGTACCATTCGAGCGTTCTCCTCAAGCCTTCTTCAATCGTGAAGCGCGGCGAGTGGCCCAAATCCCGGATCGCAGCCGCGGTATCCGCCTGGGAATGCCAGACGTCTCCGGCGCGCGGCGGCGCCATATTTGAAGGAAGGCTCACACCTTCCATCTGCTGCAGCAGCTTCCAGATCTGGTTCAAGGTGTAATGATTGCCGTTTCCCGCGTTGTACATCTTCCCGGCAACTCCGCTCGCCTGCGAGGCTTTCCAGCATAAGTCGGCGACGTCTTCGACATAGGTAAAATCCCGGGATTGCTCGCCGTCTCCAAAGATCGTGGGGGACGTGCGCGCCAACAGATGTTTCATGAACAAGCTCAGTACTCCGGAATAAGGACTGGTGGGGTCCTGGCGTGGTCCGTACACATTGAAGAACCGAAGGGACACAGTTTCGAGGCCGTAGCAGGAATAAAACACCGAAGCATAGTACTCTCCCAACAGCTTCTGCACGGCGTAGGGAGACTTTGGCGAAGGCGTCATCGTCTCGGTCTTGGGAAGGACTTCTGCATCGCCGTACGCCGAAGAGGACGCCGCGTACACCACTCGCCGCGCGCGCGCGTTGGCAGCCGCGCGCAGGACATTGAAGGTCCCGTCAATGTTGACTTGGTGTGAAGGCACGGGATCATCGATCGACCGCGGCACGGACGGAATCGCAGCCAGGTGAAACACCGTGTCGGCGCCGCGAATCACGGGATCGAGCGCCGCAGCATCGCGGATATCCACATTGTGGAACTCGATCTGCCCGCGGACTCCTTTTAGGTTGGCCTCGTGGCCGGTCAGGAGGTTATCGATTACCACCACTCTTCCACGACTGAGCAGCGTCCGAACCAGCGTGGAGCCGATGAAGCCCGCGCCTCCGGTGACCACAAATTTCACATCATTAGCCATGAATTTTCACTTTGCTCTTAGCCTCGCCACGATAACCAGCGAAAGGCCCCGCCAGGGCAGCAGGAAATCGATGCGCCGCCAGAACCACACCGTCTTGTCCCAGAGTTTCAAACCTGGGCGATTCATCCGCGGACGGTGAAGAATCTTTCCGAAGAACCACCAGGAAAGGGCGCCAATCTTGTTGATCTGATGTTCGCGCTCAATCTGAAAGCCGCGGGATTCGAGTATCTTCCTCAACTCGGGCTCGTCGAAACGGCGTTCGTGACCCATCCCCTGGTCGAGCGAGCTGAACAAAGATTTAGCCTGCGGGACCAGCACCACTAAAGCTCCTCCCGGCTTCAGGCAGCCGGTCAGGGAAGCAATGACAGATTCCGGATCTTCCACCGTTTCGAGCAAGTTCACACACAGAGCGCTTTCAAACTGTCCCGTCCACGGCTGGTAATCGGAAGGATTTTCGGGATCCAGCTCGCACACCGTGACATTGGGTGTTCGCAGAAACCGGTTGCGAAGAGCGTGGAGATAGAGTGCATCTTTCTCGGCGGCGACGTATAAAAGTTTCTTGCCCATCAGACGGCCGGTCCAATTGCCCAGGCCCGCTCCGATCTCGAGCACCGTATCGCCCAGGTACGGGCGTAAAACCCGCGTGATCCAGCTTTGATATTGCGGTGTCCCCGTCAGGCTGTTCAGCAGTCCGCGGCCGTAGGTTTCCGCGTACAGATCGTCGATGATCCAGAAATACAGGATCACGCCCAGGGCCTTGGCGCCGTCCTTCCACCCGATCTTCTTGCCCTCTTCGTAGGTGCGGCCGTGGTAGCTGATGGGAACTTCGTACACGCGCAGCTTGCGTTTGGAGACCTTCATGGTGATCTCCGGCTCGAAACCAAACCGGTCGCTTCGGATCGGGATGCTCTTCAGCAGGTCGGTGCGGAAGACTTTGTAGCAGGTCTCCATATCGGTCACGTTCAGGTTGCTGAACATGTTCGAGACCAGCGTCAGAAACTGATTGATCTTCGTATGCCAGTACGGCAGCACGCGGCTTTGTTCTCCGGCCAAGTAGCGCGAGCCGAACACCGCGTCGGCGTGGCCGTCGAGCAGTGGCCGCATCAGCCTGGGATACTCGGACGGATCGTACTCCATGTCGGCGTCCTGAATCAGGCAAAAATCGCCGGCTGCTTCCTGGATCGCGCGCCGCACCGCAGCTCCTTTACCCTGATTCACAGCTTGCCGAAAAAGTCGGATGCGCGGCTCACGGGCGGCCAGCCGGTCCAGGATATCGGACGTTCCGTCGGTGGAGCAGTCGTCCACGATCACCAGCTCGCGGTCCATGTTTTCCGGCAAGGGCGCCGACAACACGAGCGCCAGACTCTTCTCGACCACCGTCCGTTCGTTGTAGACCGGAATCAGGATCGAAAGGAGCATCGAAGTCTGGTGTACGCAGCCATATGGAAAGTATAATTGGGTTTGGCACCGAAACCCTACTCAAACCCCAAAAACGTGCTCGTAGAGAGCGATCTGAAGAATTATCGGCTGTTTGCCCGAGGAAAAGTACGCGACGTCTACGAAGACGGCGACCGTTTGCTGATCGTGGCGACGGACCGCATCTCGGCGTTCGACTACATCCTGCCCACCGGCATCCCGGACAAGGGCCGCGTCCTGACGCAGATGACCCTGTTCTGGCTGGATTATCTGAAAGACGTGGTGCCCAATCATTTCCTGAGCAGCGATACCAGCTCGCTTCCGCCTGAGTTCGCGGGGCGGTCCATGTGGGTGAAGCGCGCCGACATGTTCCAGGTTGAATGCGTGGTGCGCGGGTATCTGGCCGGCTCCGGATGGAAGGATTACCAGAAGACCGGCGCCGTGTGCGGCATCGCACTACCGCCCGGGTTGCGCGAATCGGACGCACTGCCTGCGCCGATCTTCACGCCCGCGACCAAGGCCGCCAGCGGGCACGACGAAAACATATCGTTCGACGAGATGGTGGAGATTGTCGGCGCGCCCGCGGCGGGGAAGCTGCGCGAACTGACGCTCGCCATCTACAAGAAGGCGGCGGATTACGCCCGCACGCGCGGGATCATCATCGCCGACACGAAGTTCGAGTTCGGAACCGTCGGCGGCCAGATCGTACTGGCAGACGAGGTGCTGACGCCGGATTCGTCGCGCTTCTGGCCCCTGGATCAGTACGCTCCGGGAAAGGCTCAGCCCTCTTACGACAAGCAGTTCGTTCGCGATTATCTGGAGTCTATCCACTGGAACAAGCAGCCGCCCGCTCCCGCACTGCCGGAAGATATCGCGCGGCGGACCAGCGACAAATATAAAGAAGCTTATCGAGCGCTGACGGGGCGCGAACTGGGATCGTGAGCCTGCTCGACCTAGTCCTAATCGCGATTGTCGGCAGCTCGGTCGTATTCGGATTCCTAGCTGGCTTCGCCCGGGCCGGTGTAGGATTCCTCGCCGTGGTTGTCGGCATCTTGTTCGGTTTCTGGTTCTACGGAATCCCGGCAGTCTGGGTCCACAAGTTCATAAGTTCCGTCGCGGTTTCGAATCTGGTGGGATTTCTGCTGGTATTCGTAGCGTGCGTGGTGCTGGGCGGGCTGATCGGGAAGCTGCTTTCGAAGCTGTTCAAGTGGACCGGGCTTTCGTGGCTGGACAGGATGTTTGGCGCGGGATTCGGGCTGGTGCGCGGAGGCCTGGCCGCGGTGGCCTTCGTATCCGTGCTGATGGCGTTCACGCCCCGGCCGGTTCCTGCGTGGATGACCGATTCAGCTCTATTACCGTATGCGATCGACCTTTCGAATGTCATCGCTTCGCTTGCCCCGAAGGCACTGAAAGACCCGGTGCGCGAAACGGTTCGTGAGATCCGTCAGGCGTGGGACGATCAGGTTCGAAAGAGCCACCAGAAGGATGAAAAGCAGGATGAGAAGCGTGACAAGAAGCCCGAGCCCAAGTCGCCTCCACCCAAGGCTGTAAATCAGTGAGTGGCGATTTGTTGGTCTTCGATCTGGACGGCACGCTGGTCGATTCCCAGCGCGACCTAACCGAAGCGGTCAACGCCACCCGCGCCTGGATGGGCCTGGGGCCGCTTCCGCCGGAAAATGTGTCCCGGTACGTCGGCAATGGCGCGCCGGTGCTGGTGCAGCGCGCGCTGCCCGATGCCGGCGAGGAAGACTGGTCACGGGGTCTCCAGTACTTTCTCGAGTATTACCGCGAGCACATGCTGGATTCGACCCGGTTGTATCCAGGCGTTCGAGAAGCGCTCGACCAGTTGCACGGCACGGGAGTCCCATTGGCGGTGCTGACCAACAAGCCGATTCGTTTCACTCTGCAGATGCTCGAGGGATTGCAGCTCGATCTGCATTTCTTCCGGGTATACGGCGGGAACAGTTTTCCGGAGAAGAAGCCGCATCCGATGGGGCTGGAGGCTTTGATCGCCGAATCCCGCGCCGGCCGCGACCGCACGGTAATGGTCGGCGACAGCGCCGTGGATGTGCAGACGGCGCGCAATGCGGGCACCCGGGCCTGCGGCGTGCGCTGGGGGTTTCAACCCGAGACCTTCGCCCAATCGCCTCCGGATTTCCTGATCGACGATATGCGGGAATTGATTGGGAAAAGGCGCTAGGCCGCTTCGGATAAGACGCGGATATCCACGATCGCCGAGGTGATGATCGGACCTTCGTAGTCGGGGTGGCGAAACTCCATGTGCATTCCGCGACCCAGATACGCCGTCTTGAGCATCGAGCCGCCCCAGTTGGATCCCGATATCTGCACCAGAACGGGTTCCGGGCAGAATTCCGGATGGCCCCAGATCCAGGCCGATCCGTCCCGGCGCGGCACGATGGTGTAATAACGGTTCCGAGTCTGTACTTCCAGTTTGGCGGCTTCCGGCAGGTCTCGCAGGTAGACACCACCCTCGATTTCACTGCGGATGATGTTGCGATTGATCTCGTCGCTCAGGTTCTGATGCGGCCGGAACATCTGGCTCCATTGTACAGCCAGACAGCCAGTACAATGAAACTGCGCGTGACCCACCCCTCCGTTCGCGACCTCTTCCAGACCCTCGGCCGCCAGGAGGCTTTCCAGCACCTGGTTTCGTCCATTCTGCGGCATGAATCCGGGCCGTTTTCGCTGGCGGGCCTGACGCCCACGGCCAAGGCCCTGTACGCGGTCCTGCTGTGGCAGGTAACCGAGCGGCCGCTGATCGTAGTCGCCGATGGGAACCAGCGCGCCGAAGTGCTGGCAGAGCTGACAGGCACATTTTTCGATCTGCTGATCGGGCGGCCGGAGGTGGGACGCCCGAGCCTGCTCCCCGCACTCGACGTACTGCCTGGCCAGCGGCTCTCTCCCCATACCGAAATCAGCGAACAGCGGGCCATCGGACTCTGGCGGATGGCGGCCGGCACTGCGCCCATTACCATCACTCCGGCCGCATCGGCCCTGCTGCGCACGCACGATGCCGAGTATTACCGGCGGCTGGCGTTGGCCATCCGCACCGGCGAAGAACTGCCCCTCGATACCATCGAAGCCCACCTCCGGTCGATTGGATATGAGCGGCGCGATCCGGTGGAAATGGTCGGCGAGTATTCCATCCGGGGCGGGATCCTGGATGTGTTCGGCGCCGAAAGCGAGCGCCCTTTACGCATCGAATTCTTCGGGGACGACGTCGAGTCGATTCGCCGGTTTGATGTTGAAAGCCAGAGGTCGATTCTTAAGGTTTCCGAGGCCGAGATCCTGCCGCTGCTCGAGCAGCCCCGCCATAGCGAGGTGTTTCCCGGCTGGGAGTTCGCGGCGGCAGCGGAGGAACCGCGCCAGCACTCGCTGCTGGCCCTGGCTCGCAACCCCGTCGTTATTCTCGACGAGCCCGAGGATATCCACTCCGCCTCCGAACGCTTGTGGAAGCGCCTGAATCAATTGAGGGCAGAACATCCGGAATCAGCCGAGCTCGCCGCGGCGAACTTTTTCGATTGGCCGGCCTTTGAGAAGACGCTCCCTGGTCCGATCGTGAACCTGCGTGAGCTCCACTTGGGCGTTGAAACCCCTCATATCGCTACCAGACCGTCTCTCGCGTTCCAAGGGAACATGCAGGTGGCTGTCGCCGAAGCCAAGAATCTGGTGGAGCGAGGAACGCGCGTAGCATTTTTTGCGCCGTCTAACGGAGAGCTGGAGCGCCTGGCCGACATTCTGCGCGAATACTCCGTTCCCTTCCAACTGGGGCTTGCGCCGAACGAAGCCGCGTCTCCGTATTTGGCGGAACGCTCTTATCTCGCGGGACCGGTCGCGAGCACATACCTCGTGAAAGGGCTGGTCCGCCGGGGCGTGGTTTTTCCGGAATCCGCCATCGCCTTCATCGGATCCGAGGATTTGTTCGGTACGTCCGAATTGGTCGCCCAGCCGGGACCCAACAAAAGCCAGATGGCCGCGTTCGCAGCCGACCTGGCCGATTTGAAGCCGGGGGACTTCGTGGTGCACGCCACCCACGGCGTCGGAAAATTTCTCGGCATTCGCGAAATCGCCCAGGGCGAGCAAAAGGGCGATTTCATGCTGCTGGAATATGCCGGCGAGGCTAAGCTGTACGTTCCGCTCACGCGCATGGATCTGGTGGAGAAATACCGGGGTGGCGGCGATTCCCCGCCGCCGCTCGATAAGCTCGGTGGAGCGTCTTGGACCGCGCGAAAATCCCGCGTTAAGGCGAAGATGCGCGACATGGCGGACGAGCTTCTCAAGCTCTACGCCCAACGCCGCATGGCCGAGGGCTTCGCATTGTCGCCCGATTCCAACTGGCAGCGCGAATTTGAAGACGCCTTCGAATTCACCGAAACCAAGGACCAGCTCAGCGCCACCAAGGAAATCAAGCGCGACCTGGAATCGCCGCATCCCATGGACCGACTGTTATGCGGCGATGTCGGATTCGGCAAGACCGAAGTCGCCATGCGGGCGGCGTTCAAAGCGCTGGGCGACGGGAAACAGGTGGCCGTCCTCGCGCCCACGACGGTACTGGCGTTCCAGCATTTCGAGACGTTCAAGCGGCGCTTCGCGGCGTTTCCGGTGCGCATCGAAATGTTCTCGCGCCTGCGGCCCGCCAAGGAGTTGAAGAAGTCGATCGAAGAGCTGGCCGACGGGCGCATCGATATCGCCGTGGGAACACATCGCCTCTTCTCGCAGGATGTCGTGTTCCGCGACCTGGGCCTGCTGGTGGTGGATGAAGAACAGCGCTTCGGCGTCCGCCACAAAGAGCGTCTCAAGCAGATGACCACCAAGGTCCACGTGCTGAGCATGAGCGCCACGCCGATTCCGCGCACGCTGCATATGTCGCTGCTAGGTATTCGCGACATGAGCGTGATCGAAACGCCGCCGAAAGACCGCCTGGCGATCCACACGGTGGTGGCGCATTTCAATCCCGAGCTGGTCAAGACCGCGATCGAGCAGGAGCTGAGCCGCGGCGGGCAGGTTTACTTCGTCCACAACCGGATCGATTCCATCTTCACGCGCGCCGCGTGGATCCAGGAACTGGTGCCGCAAGCCCGCATCGGCGTCGGCCACGGACAAATGGGCGAGGCGGAACTGGAGCGCGTGCTGCTCGGCTTCATGCGCCACGAATACGACGTATTCGTCTCGACCACCATCGTCGAAAACGGCCTGGATATTCCCCTGGCGAACACCATGATCATCGATCACGCCGAACGCCACGGCCTCTCGGAGCTGTATCAGTTGCGAGGTCGCGTGGGGCGCTCGAACCGGCGCGCGTATGCGTATCTGCTGGTCCCCGCCGACACCGAGCTGTCCGAAATCGCCCGCAAACGCCTGGCGGCGCTGCGCGAGTTCTCCGACCTCGGCGCCGGTTTCAAGATCGCCGCTTTGGACTTGGAGCTGCGCGGCGCGGGCAACCTGCTGGGCGGCGAGCAGCACGGTCACATCGCGGCCGTAGGATTCGATACCTACGTGCGGCTGCTGGAAGAAACCATTCGGGAGCTGAAGGGCGAGGAGTCGCCGCTCGAAGTCCACTCTGCACTGAACCTGGGGCTCGACATTCGCATCCCGCCCGAATACATCGCCGACGAGCACCAGCGGCTGCGCGCCTACAAGCGCATCGCCGACGTGAAGGATGCGGCTCAGGCCGAGGCCATGCGGGCAGATCTGGGGGATCGCTTCGGGCCGTTGCCCAGCGACGTAGAGACGTTGCTGCGGTTTGCACTGCTCAAGAGCACGGCACAGCAAATTGGAATTGAAGCTATCGATCGGCGTGGTGGAGCGTTAAACATCAAGTTCCATCCGGGCTCAAAGATCGAGCCTGCGCGCCTGATGACTCTGGTTTCGTCGCGGCAAGGCGCGCAGTTCACGCCGGCGGGGGTTCTGCGCCTTCCATTGCCGCAATCCGGAGGCGATGGCGCGGCTGCGCTGCTTGACTATCTGGATGGATCTTTAAAGGATCTCGTTAGAACTTGATCCGGCTCTTAATGGGATCGAGCTTCTTGATGTCGAGGCCCTGTACCTTCGAGAGTTCGGCGTAATCCTTAATCTTGGCGGCGGTGCGAGCCTTGACGATCGCATCGGCTTCGGCGCTGGTAAGGTTCAGGTTGTCCACAAGTTCCTTCGCCGGAGCCGAATTCACGTTCACGGGCACACCGAAATACACCGTCAGGTAATTGACGATGATCTTGAAATCGTCGTCGCTCCCGAGGGCCCCGCGGCCGCGCATAGAATCGACGGTATCCTGCCAGACATCGCGTGTACCGGTCTGCCCGATGACGATATCAGCACCATGACACCCTCCGCAGGTGTTCTCAAAAACACTCTTGCCGGTGCCTTCGGGGAGACCCTGAGCATGCACGGAGACGAGGGAAAGAAAGACAGCTGACGCCAGAACAAGCGAACTCTTCATGCCTATATGATAAACCGAACTCCGATCCGGGCTCAAATAACCTCAGCGCCGATACAATTCGATGCGCGGATTGGCGGCGCGCACGTCGGACATCTTCCGGAATCCCGCCCGGTAGAGCTTCTGGCGAGCGTCAGCATACACGTCTTCGTACTGATCGGGACTAAGCGCCAGAGCGACAGTCCCGATGGTTGTTAACTTATTTTCATCGCAGACGCGGAGTTGCGGCTCGAAGAAGAGGTACATGGTCCTCGCGCCACCGGGAACGAAGATCGAGCAGTCGGCCTCCTTCAACTGGGACGCGGCGGCCTGCCAGCCTTCGCCCGGCCGCCGGGTCCAGCGGACGTCTCCATAAACCATGGCGACAAGTAGCGCGGCGGGAACGAGCCATGCCCATCGTATTTCCATGCACGCGACCAGCAGAACGCTGATTGGAACCAAAGCGAAGATTATTTGCCGGGCGGCCAGAAAATAGCCAAAGTAAGAATCCGCCGCCGGCACCAGAAGTAGAGGAATCGCCATATAGGTGATCCAAAAGATCTTCTCTTCTCCTTTCCATGGTGACCACGCCAGGGCCGCTACGATGGCGATTGCGGTGAGGGCGGCGCCGGCGTAACCAGTGCCCATCAGTTCGTGGGGAATCACCAGGAGATCCTTGCCCGTGACGAAAAACCGCACGCCCGAACTTACGGCGCCCTGCCAGGCCGCGTGGGCCCTGAGGTACCACGGAAGAAACGCGAGCGACGCCCCCGCGACGGCAGTTCCCGCAAACCAAATTGCTCGGGCGTTCCTTTTCACGAAGGTGACCCAGATGAGGTGCGCGATCGGAGCAAAGATGCTGTACGGCTGCGTGAACAAGCCGAGCGCGACCAGCGCCGCATATCTGGCCGCTTTCCAGGGCGTCGGCTTGCGAACCATTGAGAGAAACACGACCGTGGAGAACGCGCTCCAGCACGCGGCCTGCGCGTACGGTCTTGCCTCCAGCGCGTATCGTATGGTCAGTGGCGAGACGGCGTACAGGACAGCCGCCAGCAGTGGCGCGCGCAAATCGGCTTGCCACGCGAGAATATACACCGCCAGGCACGTCAAAACGGTGAACAGAACACTCGGCAGCCGGACCGCGAACTCGGAATAACCGAAAACCCGGATCATCCAGAAGTCGACCAGATATCCGAGCGGCACTCCTCCGGCGTTACCAGGGACAAATGCGAGCACACCTCGTAAATCGGCATTGCGGACTCCGTTCAGATCGATGATCTCGTCCACCCAAAGAGACTTGACGGGGATTAATAAGATGAGGGTGATGGCGTACAGGCCGAGAAAGAGATACAGAGCGCCACGGGATCGGAGCAGTCCCATCCCGCTACTTGGCGTCCCGCCAATTGTTGCCCACGCCGACGTCCACCACCATGGGGACGTCGAGTTTGCGCACGCTCTCCATCTCGGTTTTCACCATGGCGCGGATCTGGTCCACTTCGCCGGGCGGAGCTTCGAACACCAGCTCGTCGTGAACCTGCAGCAGCATCCGCGTTTCCCTGCCCCGAAGTTTTTCCGCGATCCGGATCATCGCCAGCTTAATCATATCCGCCGCGGTGCCCTGCAGGGGAGTATTGACCGCGGTACGCTCGGCGAAGTTGCGGGCAGCCACGTTGCGGCTGTTCATATCAGGGATTGGGCGCCGACGGCCGAAGAGACTGACCGCCATACCAGTGCGACGGACTTCTGCGACGGTGCTGTCGATGAACCGGCGCACGCCCGCATAGCGCTCGAAGTAGGCGCGGATGTACAGCTCTGCTTCCTTCCGATCGATCCCCAGCTGCTTCGACAATCCAAACGGCGTCTGCCCGTACACGATCCCGAAGTTGACGGCCTTCGCGTTGCGGCGCTGCTCGGGCGTGATCATCAGCGGCGGAATCCCGAGGACCTCGGCTGCGGTGCGCGTGTGAATATCCTCGCCGTTGCGAAACGCTTCCATGAGCACCGGATCGTGGGACATGTGGGCCAGCAATCGCAGCTCGATCTGCGAATAGTCGGCGACAATCAGCTTCCAGCCGGGCTCGGGAACGAACGCTGCGCGGATCTCGCGTCCCAGCTCAGTGCGAATCGGGATGTTCTGGAGGTTGGGATTCGAAGAAGACAGCCGGCCGGTAGCCGCGCCAGCCTGGTTGAAGGTGGTATGGACGCGGCCCGTGGCCGGATCGATCAGGGCTGGCAGAGCGTCGGCGTAGGTCCCCTTGAGCTTCGAAAGCTGGCGATGCTCAAGCACCTTGCTCGCGATCTCATGCTCCTCGGCAAGGTCCTCCAGCACGTCGGCGGCGGTCGAGATCACTTTTCCCTTGCCCATCTTGGTGGGCGCGGGCAGGTTCAGATCTTCGAACAACACTTTGCCCAGTTGCTGCGGTGAACTGACGTTGAAGGTTTTGCCGGCGATCGCATAGATTTCCGCGGAAAGGCGCGCGATCTCCTCTTCCATGCGCCCACTCATGTGGCCGAGCTGTGCGGGATCGACGCGAATCCCGACCTCCTCCATGCGAGCCAACACCCGAATCAGGGGAAGATCGATGGTTTCGTACACCTCGGTGAGGTTCTGCGACTCGACTTGCGGGCGAAGCGTTTGATACAGCGATAGGATCGTGTCGGCCTGCGCGGCGGGATCGGCATCGAGGGGACGTTCGAGGTAGCGCTCCGAAAGTTTCGCCAGATCCGAGGAGCCCGGATCGGCTGCCAGCAGGAATCCGTAAAGCATTACGTCGTGCCGCAAACCAGGGGCTTCCCCGAAGTGGCGGATCAGGGCCTTGAGATCATGACCTATGGAAACCTGTTCGGGGATCTTGTCCAAAGTGAGGGAGCGCGCCACCCCGGGCTTCGCTGAGAATCCCATTACCGGCTGCTCCATCACCGCACCCACGGCGATTGCGAGAGGCGCATCGGCGGGAAGTGTCTTCAACCACGCGTCCAGTTCCGCTTTCGACTCGAACTGCTGGTAATCGCGCTGCTGGGGAGCCGCCGCGGCCGGTGCCAGATCGCGCAGCAGACTCGAGAACTCGAGCGTGCGGTAAAGGTCGCGCAGAGCATCGACATCCATCTCGCGCATCACCAAGGACTCTAGTTGCACGTCGACCGGCACATCCGTATGAATGGTCGCGAGCCTCTTGCTCAGCAGAATCTGATCGCGGTTGTTTTGCAGGCTTTCGCGGTAGGTCTTGCGCTCCACTTCGGCCGCGTGTTCGATGGCGTTCTCCACAGAGCCGAACCGTGTGATCAGATCGCGCGCGCCCTTATCGCCGATGCCAGGAGCGCCCGGGATATTGTCCACCGAATCGCCCTTCAGAGCCAGCAGGTCGGCCACCTGGTCCGGACGCACACCCATGTACTTTTCGGTTTCCGCTGCGTCGTAGCACAGGTCGTCCTTCATCGGGTTGATCATGCAAACGTGATCGTTGACCAGCTGCAGCATATCCTTGTCGCTGGAAATGATAACCACATCCAGGCCCTGCTGCACGCCGCGGCGGGCGAGCGTACCGATCACATCGTCGGCTTCAAAACTCGGATATTCGAGCACCGGGATCCGCATCGCCTCCAGGATTTTGCGAATCCAAGGAATCTGTTCCAGCAGGTCGGGGGGAGTTTCGGTGCGCGTGGCTTTATACGCTTCGAAGACCTCATCGCGGAACGTGGGACCTTCGCTTTCAAATATCGCGGCGAGGTAGTCGGGCTTGTGCTGGGTTCTGAGCTTCCGAACCATGTTGTGGAAAATATACACCGCTTCTGTGGAAAACCCGGCCCCAGTGCGCATGGGAGGGGCCCCTGAGCGGGCTCGTGCGTGATAGGCCCGAAAAATGAACCCAAAGGAATCAATCAGGAAGAGACGCGGCACCTCCCTTATGGTATATGAGGCTCCCCGAAAATTGCGAATTTGCCACAAAAATACTAGGAGTGTGGCTTATAAGACACGGTACGGAGACAACAAGTCATTTTCTTTCAGAAAGCTAGCGACAGCGTACTCCTGGTTGTTACAATGTCGTCAGTACTTGGTAATGCCCAGTTTGGAGCCACGGTTCTGAGATTCGAGACGACGGTCCAACGGCCCGTGGAAGCCTCCGGCATGGGGCTTCATTCGGGCGTTCCGGTACGCATCCGGATTCTCCCGGCGCCCCCTTCCACCGGTATCGTCTTTGTTCGCAGCGATCTGGGCGGTTTCCAGATTCCGGCCAGTTGGCGCTATGTTCAAAAGGTCAGCTACGCCACCAGCCTGATGCGGCAAGGAGTCCTGATTTCCACAACGGAACATCTGCTCAGCGTTTTCTATAGCATGAGCGTGGACAACGCCTACGTCGAGATCGACAACCTGGAAGTTCCGATTCTGGATGGCAGCGGTCAGCCGTTCGTCGAGCTTATCCGCAGCGCGGGGATCCGCGAATACCGCAAGCACCGGCGCTACCTGCGCATCCGGCGGCCGGTGTCAGTGGAAGGCGGCGGCAAACGCATCACGATTCTGCCCTCGGACCGTTTCCTGCTGACCTGCGAAGTCTATTTCCCGCATCCCTTAGTCGAGCGCCAGACGCTCGAAATCGAGGTAACGCCGGAGCGTTATGCGGCGGAAATCGCACCGGCGCGGACGTTCGGCTTTGAATACGAGCTGGACCAGATGCGCAACATGGGATTGATCCGCGGGGCGTCGCTCGACAACGCGGTGTGTTTCAACCGCACCTCCATTCTCAACGCAGGGGGCCTGCGCTTTCCCGATGAATGCTGCCGGCACAAGGCGCTGGACTTGATCGGAGATCTGGCGCTGATCGGAAAGCCGCTGCTGGGACATGTGATCGCGGAAAAGGCAGGACACGCCATGCATTTCGCGCTGGTCAACCGCATCATGAACGATCCGACGCTGTATGAGATCCTCAGCTTCGATCAGCTCGCCGGGCGAGTAACGCACGCGCTGGTGTCATGACGCGGATCTTTTTTCTTGCTTTGATCACCGCGGGAGCGATGATGGCGCAATCGCACGGGTATGTATTCGTGGCGCCGGGCGTGGCGAGCGACGGCGGCAGTAGCGCCGCATCGATACACCTGGGGGTCGGCGGCGAGGCCGTTTTTCCCAAGGGAATCGGCGTTGGCGCCGAGATCGGGTTTTTGGGCCGCCAGAGTCTGGATGTGCTGGGATCCGCGTCAATCAACGGCTATTATCACTTCAAACGAAGCGGATCGTGGGTGCCATTCGCCACTGCGGGAGCTTCGAATTTCTTCACCATTACCACCAATCATAAATTCGCGAACATCGGCGGCGGAGTGAACTACTGGTACAAGGATCACTTCGGCATCAAACTCGAGTTTCTCGATCACTTTTCCAGCGGAACGAATTCGGCGAACTACTCTCAGTTTCGCTTCGGGTTCGATTTCAAGTAGCATCTCGGATTGACGCAGATCCCTAATCTTCTGACGGCGGCGAGGCTGCTGGCAGCGCCGTACATCCTTTACCTTCTGTGGACGCGTGGATACCGGACCGCGATCGTCTGGTTCGCGATCGCCAGCTTCACCGATGTACTGGATGGATTCCTGGCGCGCCGTTTCCATGCCGGCTCGCGGCTGGGCGCACTGCTCGATCCCATCGCCGATAAAGTCCTGCTCAGCGGCTCATTCTTGACCTTGGGATTGAAAGGCATCATTCCGCTTTGGTTAATGGCCTTGGTCTTGGGCCGCGATCTTATGATCCTAGGCTTTGCCGTCCTGGCGCTAGCGCGCAAGATTCGCCGCGACTTTCCGCCTTCGGTGTGGGGCAAAACCAGCACGGCGGCGCAGATCGCTTATGTGCTCTTTGCGGTCGGCCATGAAGCGAGCCTGACCCCTCTGGCCGTCGCGATGGTCCTAGGCTGGATTGCCGCGGCACTGACGATCTGGAGCGGGATCGACTACGTCCGGCGAGTATCATGAAGATACCGGATGTCCGATCCCTTCCCTGCCCCGATTTACGCCGAGACAGTCCTTTCTCACAACTTCGAAGACGCTAAGAAGTATTTCCTGGACGCGCTGTTGGAGATCCACTTCGCGCACACGCGCATGCTGGCTGGTTGCGGGCTTCTAACGGGCGAAGAAGAGAGCAAACTGCTGGCAGCGCTCCACGGACTGGATCGGAACCGCATCGCCGCCGCGCACTTCGACGGCGCTTCTGAGGATTTGTTCTTCTTCATCGAAGGCTTGCTCGAGGAAGCCGCCGGCCGGGAGCTGGCCGGCAAGATGCACACGGCTCGCAGCCGGAACGATATCGCCGTAACTCTCTATCGCATGGGCGCACGGCGCGAAATCCTCGCAGCGCTGCGTGCCTTGTCTGAGCTCCGTACCGTGCTGCTCAAGTTCGCCGCGGAGCACATCATGACGATCATGCCGGCGCACACTCACACGCAACCTGCGCAGCCGACGACACTGGCCCACTATTTGTTAGCTGCGATCGAATTCCTGGCGCGCGACTCTGCGCGTCTCCAGGCCGCCTATGCGCGTGTGAATCTCAGCCCCATGGGCGCCGCCGCGATCACGACGTCGGGGTTCCCGATAGACCGGGATGCGACCGCGCGGCTTCTCGGATTCGACGGGCTCGCTGAAAACTCCTACGGCGCCATCGCCGCCATCGACTACATTACGGAGGCCGCCGCGGCCGTGGCGGTGGCCATGGTCAACATCGGGAAACTGGTCCAGGATTTGCTCCTTTGGTCGACGCGTGAGTTCGGATACCTGCGCCTGGCTGATGCATTCGTGCAGTCCTCCAGCATCATGCCGCAGAAGCGCAATCCCGTGGCGCTGGAACACGTCCGCATCCTGGCCAGCCGCGCGTTGGGCGAGGCCCAGGGGGTGCTCACCTGCGCCCACAATACGCCCTTCGGCGACGTGAACGACAGCGAAGACGATCTTCAGCCCCTGGTGTTCGCCATGTTCGCCGACGCTCGCCGAGCGCTGGCTCTGCTCGCCGGCGCGCTGAAATCCGCGCAAGCAGACACCGCGGTCATGGCCGATCGCGCACGCCGGGATTTCCTGACCGTTACCGAACTGGCCGATACGCTAGTCCGCCGCGAAGGCTTGAGCTTCCGGGAAGCGCACGCGCTGGTGGCTGAGGCCGTACGGGCTTGCGGCCCACGCGATGATCCGGCGGCTTTGGCCGAGGCGCTGCTAAAGTGCCATCCCGCGTTGCGGCTTACGCGTCCGGAGATCGAACGCTGTTTGGACCCCGCATACTTCGTTCAGGTTCGGACCGTAACGGGCGGGCCGGCTCGCGAGCAGACTGCCGCCGCCCTGGACCGCGCTTACGCTGAACAACATCAAATTGACGCCTGGATCGCATCCACAGATGCGGCTCTGGACGCAGCCCGCGCGGCTGTCACACGGAATCCTTAAACCCGAAAGATTCGGTCCCGATCTTCTTCCAGAACCATAGACCAGCCGTCGACTGGCCTGCCCGTAGGCCCAAACAAGCACCAGCTTCGTACTTTTCCCCCAGGTTCCGATAAATACTCGATGATCCTTCCGTACCCGTCGTAAACGATCAGTCCCTCGGATCCGTTGCGCGAAACCCGTCCCGACGCAAGACGCCCTACCAGGCCGCTAGGGCGAAGGACATAGACCAAGGCTAAATCAGGCGAGAGAACCATCAATGTGGGATTCGAGCACACCCCTACCCCTGTTGTCGAGGCAAGTAAGGGTCCACTGCGCCACATCGAAAAATCACGGAGATACGGTACCTCGGCGGGCGATTTCGCGCAGGTTCCCGGTCAAGTTAGGCGATTTCACGCAGCGGGGCGCCCCATCTTGCTCGGTGCCGCAGCGCGATCCCTCGCATTTCATAGATTTCAGGGCACCACGAACTAAGGCTCTATTCTTGCTCAAAGCCGAGATACAGGTAATCGACCATGGACTACCCCGTCTCCGGAATTCACCACCTAACAGCATGCGCCAGCGGTGCTCAGGAAGATCTCGACTTTTTCACCAAGGTCGTCGGCCAGCGGATGATCAAGCAGACCATCCTGTTTGATGGCCGCTACGCGCACTACCACTTCTACTACGCCAACGGGAATGCCGAGCCGGGCACCGTGATGACCACCTTTCCCTACAAACGAGTTAAGGGCCGTCCCGGCTCGGGCCAGATCGAATCCGTCGTCTACACAGTAGCCAAGGGCACTCTCCCGTTCTGGGTGGATCACCTGAACCGCCACAGGGTCGTGCATCGCCACATTCACGAGCGATTCGGCCAACGGTTCCTTCACTTCGCACATCCGGCGGGCCTGGAAATCGAGGTGATCGAGGATCCCAACGAAACCCGTGTGGGCTGGAGCACCGACGAAATCGGGCAAGCCGAATCCGTGCGCGGCTTTCATGGCCCGCTGCTTTCGGTACAGGAAATCGCGGAGGAGGAGCGCTTCTTCGTCGAAGCCCTCGGATTCCGGAAGACCGGCGTGGACGGCGCGTATCACCGCTTCGAGATCGGCAAAGGCGGCGCAGGCAAGACGCTCGTGCTTCTGCATGAGCCGGACCGCCCATCTGGAAGCTGGACCTTCGGCGCGGGCACCGTTCATCACGTCGCACTAGAAGTGGCGGACGACAACGCGCTGGCCGAGCAAAAAGGACTGTACGAGGAGCTCGGCTACACCGATTGTTCGGAGATCAAGGACCGCAATTACTTCCACTCGATCTACGTGCGATCGCCAGGCGGAATTCTGGTGGAGTGCGCAGCGAACGCTCCCGGCGGATTCGCCCGCGACGAAGCGTTTAACCAGCTCGGACGGCAGCTTCTCTTACCGCCATGGTTTGAGCACCGGCGCGCTGAAATCCTATCTATGCTGGAACCGATCCGGGTGCCCGACGGGCATGCGGCAGTGGCCGAGCCTGCAGCCACCACGGCGTCCCGGCGCGCCGATGCGACGTTTATTCGCGAGGAAACCGAAGCACTAACCACTTGAGCCCTTATGTCCCTATTTGAAATCTGCCAATGGCTACAGGAGACGCCCATCAGCATCTCCATCCGGGAATCGATCCTTGCTTTCCCGGTGATTGAAGGCTTGCACCTGCTGGGTATCAGCGTGTCGGCCGGATTAATCGCGGTCTCCGATCTGCGGATGATGGGCTTGATCCTCAAGAAGGAGTCAGCCTCCGACGTGTTCCACCAGCTGATTCCCTGGATCTCAGCCGGGTTCTTGATGATGATCGTGACCGGATCGCTGCTGTTCGTATCAGAACCGGTTAAGTGCTACTCGAACATTTCGTTTCGTTTTAAGGTGCTGTTCCTGTTCGTGGCGGGGATCAATATTTTGATTTTTCACTCCTCGAAGATCTACCGCCACATGCATGAATGGGAGTGGGCGGAGAACCCGCCGCGAGCCGCTAAGATGGCGGGATGGATCTCTCTGATCAGCTGGGGCATCGTGATTATCGTGGGACGCACCACGGCGTATAACTTCTAACACGCAGTACCGCGCATCGCTTCCAAATGGAAGTCTACAAGGCTGAGACCGCCGAAGTGATCCGGCGATTCCTTAGCCGGGAGCTCGATTACTCGAGCTGCATCGCAGCCCTGGATGCCGCTCTTGCCGGTGTTTTGCCCCGGCCAAAGCCCAACGAACTTAAGGCTCTTCGTGCTGTGGTGCTGGCTAACAATGAAATCGTGAGGAAGGAAATGGATCGGCGAAAACGCAACAAGGGCAAGCCGGAATAGGCTTCGCCAGTCACAGCAAAACCAGCTTATCCTGCGCTTCGCCAGTCACGCGCGCGCTGGTTTCATCAACAAAAACGTCTACCTCAGATCGCACGCCGAATTCCGGGAGATAGATTCCCGGCTCGATCGAAAAGCACGTCCAGGGGATCACGCGGCGCTCATCGTGCGTTTCCAGATTGTCCATGTTGGCTCCGGCGCCGTGCACCTCCACGCCAATCGAATGTCCGGTGCGATGAAAGAAGTATTCCGCATACCCTGCGTCGCGGATGTGCGACCGCGCTGCATCATCCACCTGATACCCGCACAGCGGCTCTTTCGATGCGACCGCCGCTTTCACCCTTGCGATGGCCTTGTCCCGGGCGTCCCGCACGATCCCGAACACCCTCTCCATCGCCTCGGGGGGCCGCTCGCCGCAATACCCTACCCAGGTGATGTCGTAGTACACACCGTCCGGCACGTCCAGCTTGGCCCACATGTCCAGCAACACCAGGTCCCCACGCCGGATTTCCGAGCAGCGCTCCTCGGTGGGATTGTAATGCGGGTTCGATGCGTTCGCGTTCACCGCCACATCCGGACCGTGATCGGTGATCAAGCTACCCGCGCGAAACCGATCGAGGATAAACTGCTGCATCTCCCATTCGGTGATTCGCTCACCACCACGCACCTTACTCGAAATACGCGCGAACGCATCGCCCCGAATCTGATCGATGCGCCTACCCGCCTCCAGATGATTCTCCAGCTGCTGCCGATTCCAGCGCGATTCGAAGAACTGAATCAGATTCGCCGATGTGACGACGTTGATTCCCATTCCACGAACCAGCTCCACCGTTCCGGCGTCTACCATCGCCACGTAGGGAACCGCGCAATTCGGCGAATACTGCATCGCCACGCGACGCGCTTTTCCCAGGATGCCGCGCAACCCTTCCACGAGTTCCTGCCACCCGGCGTATAGCCCGATCGCTCCCGGAAGATCCTTGAGGGTTTCGAATTCGATCTTATGAGCCAACCCGCGCGGCTCGCCGCTGGCCGGAACGAAGTAGTACCAACGGCGCGTCACCATCGAGCCGGGGGTGAATTGCAACACGCGATACGCCAGCGGATCGCGTTGGTGATGATCGAAGAACAGCCAGCCGTCCAGACCCTCATCTCGCAACGCCGCTTGGATTTCAGTCAGTCTCATGCCGATATGCGCCGCCAGTTCACGCGTGTCCGGAAGCTGGCCAGGCCTGCGACATCGCGCGCGTCCACTACCGAAAACGAAATCACGTCGTCCAACCAATCCTGGCTGTAGCCATCCGGATATTGCGTGGCAACCGTAAGTGTATAGTCCTGCCGCGTCAGCAGGCAATCGAATCCGAACTCGACCTCGAACGTCTCGCCTGCGTGCACGCAGCCTGGATCCACTTGCTCAACCCGCGTGTTTGTGCCGAACACGTCGATACCCAGCCGGTTGCGAATCAGGATGCCGACCACCGGATTCTCCAGATCCTTCTCCGCCTTGGCCTGCACGGTGATCGTTACCGGCTCGCCCGGCGCCACACTTTTGCTCGGCAGCATCTCTACCGAAAGGATTCGGCTCGCGCCGTCGCCGTGCCGGTAGCTTCCGCCAAAGCCTTCGCCCCCAGCGCGGGGCGCATCCTGCCGTTCGAGCACCATGCCGACGTAGCGATTCACCACTTCGCTCGGAGCGCCGTACGCCGCCACCCGGCCGTCCACCATCAGCGCCGCGCGGTCCGAGAGACGCTTGACCAATCCTAGATCGTGCGAGACAAATAGGACCGTCACCTTGCGCTGCTTCAACTCTTCGAATTTCTTGATGCAGCGGTTGGCGAAAATCGCGTCACCCACCGCCAGCGCCTCGTCCACAATCAGGATTTCAGGATCCACGTGGATCGCCGTGGCAAACGCCAGGCGCACGTACATGCCGCTGGAGTATTCCTTTACTGGGCGGTTCATAAAAGTGCCGATCTCGGCGAACTTTTCGATCTGGGGAAACACGCGTTCCATCTCCGGCCGCGAGATTCCCAGAATCTCGCCATTCAGGAAAACGTTTTCGCGCCCGCTAAATTCCGGATTGAAGCCCGCCCCGAGCTCGAGCAGCGCCGCGATGCGTCCGCTGGCGAGCACACGTCCGCGCGTCGGCTCCAGGATTCCGCAGATGATCTGTAGAAGTGTGCTCTTCCCGCTGCCGTTCGGACCGACGACGCCGAGAACCTCTCCTCGCTCCACGCTCAGATTCACATCGCGGAGCGCCCAGAATTCAGACGGCAGTTGGTGCGGCAGAAATGGCAGAATTTCCGTTAGCCGGTCCAGCGGCCGTCGGTACAAACGATACACCTTGGAAACATTCTGGACGTGGAGCAACCGAGAACCAGTTTAACTCCCCATCCTTACGCTCCGCCGGAACGTATCCGGCAGCGGCAGCCGATATCCGATCAGACACATCTGGTCCAGCGCAAACAACACCACGCTCTCGAAGCCTCTGCCCTGTGCGAACTGGGCCTCCTCCACCCACGCCGTGGTCACGTCGCCGATCCCCACAAGATGGCTTCGCTGCGTCGCGGCGAACGCTGGAAACCCGCCCAACTGCATGGTCTGCTCGCTTTTCCCTAAGTTCCGCTGGAGTGTGAAACCGAAACCTTCCGTCTTCAGGCAATCGAGCGTCGCCGCTGTCCATTGGCTCGACGGATAGTTGATCGCCCTATTGAAGTCGGTCTGGTTGACATCCAGTGGATATAGCACCTCAAACCGCGCGTTCGCATACGTTCCGCGAACGCAATCCATGATCGCCGCGGTGAAGTCTCCCAGCACCATCTGCAGAAAAGCGACCTCATCGGGATACGCCGCCGGATCGGCCGTATTGTCGGTAAAGACCGTCATCGCCCTTCCGTACTGCGCCAGGAATTGGCCCGTCGTCCAGGCGTCGTAAAACGGCATTCCTGAAAACGGGTTCCCGAGCCCGTCGTTCGGAAAATACCACCACTGCTCTTCGCCGAATTGCAGATAGGGCTGCAGCCCGGCATCCGCCTGAACAGCGGCTGCGTCCAGGTACACTTGCTTCCAGAAATCGAGACTCGTCGATGAGAAGTTCGTCTGATACGCCGGCGTCTGCAACACAATCGCGTCGCCATCTGGCCCTCTCTGGACCATGCCCACTCCCTCCGATGGATCGACGTCGTGCAACTCTGTACTGAAGGCCGTCACGACGTCGATCCCATAGCCCGCGAGAGCTGTGAAGAAACTCCTGTTCCAGTCCCGCACCGCGCGATTCAACCCCGGAGTGGCCGTCAAATCCGTTCGCCACTCGCCCGCCTGCCCTCCGGAGAACGTTGCCGAGACGATCACCGTCAAGGTGCTGCTGGTCGTCGATTGGTCCAGCGTATAGTGATTCCCGTCATCTCCCAGCGACCGCGAATAGATCGTCACAACGCTTCCGGAAACACTGGCCCATACGCCTGTGTAGCCGTGATTCAGTTCCTGCGCGTAGGAAATCGCGATCGTTTCCAGCGTGTCGCCGCCGTGCATCCCCCGCTGGATCTCAGTGGGCGACGCACCATCATCGTCGCGCCCCAGGAATACCGAGACGAACTGGCCCGGCTCCGGTGTTCCTCCGAACGTAACGGTTCCAGCCGCATAAACATTGTTCGGGTTTGTCAGCTCGTAAAACCACAGTGCGCCCGTGTAGTGGTTCTGCCTTCCTTTAAACCCCAGAGTGTCGATCAGCCACGCCGTCCGCTCCGGCGCCAGCGCAATCGAATGGTCCGTGTCCCAATCCGTCGCCAGCGTAATCCGTGGCTCATCCGGGAATTCCGGAAGCATCGTGGCCGGTACCGCTGTCTCCAGAAAGTCGAAATAGAAGTCCGCGCCCGCCGGACCCGCGTGCGTGATGGTGACCGTATGGGTCCCGTTACTGTACTCACCCGCCGGCCAGCGGATCAGTACATCCTCGCCCGGAACGTGAAGATTCACCGTGGTGGCAGTGCCCCCGTCGATCGCTATCGATATCTGCGCGCCATTCCCCGTATATCGAGAGCCCACGTACAGCGTGTGTGCCTGCGCAGCCGCGTACTGGAAGCTGACTGCATCTCCTTCCGTCACAGTCGAGTGAATGGTGCCGCCCGAAAAGTTGCCGCGCGTGATGGTCCACGACCCGCTATACGTCATCCCGACGGCGTCGTCCTCGTAGCGCCGGCTCCCTGGTCCCGCCACAGAATAGGTCCTGCCCGTTCCGGTCACACTCCAGTTCGAAATGACCGCCTCGAACTCGCTCCGCTCGAAAGCGCCTGTCTGCAAGTCCGCGGCGTAGGTCCACCGCAACTTGCGGACCTTGTCTGTCGGAACGCTCGCCCCGTTTCGATCGACCAAGGAAGAGAAGTCGATCGTCACCCTCCATTTAGTTGGCGATGTGCCATTCGCCAGCGTCTTGGCCGCAGCGTCCCAGGTTGCCGATCCGCTAGTAGACGAATACACGCCGAATCGATTCCCGTTCGCGCCCGCCGTGCTCGGATACAACACGCGGATCGTGGTCCCGGTTTGCGTCGCGGTCAGGAAGGGCGATGTCGGCCCGTTCATGCCGGCGGTAATGGCCGCCACAATATCTTCGAGCGTGTCGCCGGCCGCCACCTGATAGGTGTAGCTCAGCCCAAGATAACTCAGCTTGATCGCTTCCTGGCACAGCGCCTGGCTTTTGCCCGATCCGATCGGTCCCGAAAACCCCTTGAACCGCGCCCCCGACTCGTGAAACCGTCTCTGCGATGGCAGTGGCCGGTATTCTATGGACCGGAGCTCTACTCCTCGGACTTCGGCTCCACCCAAGTCACCGTGATGTCCTTCGGCTCTTCCTCTTCCAGTTCCGTCTGGAGCTGCACCAGCCGGATGTAATCTCCCAAGGTCGCTTTTACGTCCTTGCCTCCTAACTTCTTTTCCACGTTCTTCAGCAGCTTCTGTACTACTGCGGCCTGAGTCTTTTTTTTTGCTTTCGCTCAGTTGTTTCCTCACGACCGAAGTCTATCCGCACACTTCGGTCGCAGGCATGTCGCAGCATGCTAAGTCGCAACTGCGAAAGCACTTGTTTTTGTTGTAGGGCGGGTCTCTAGACCCGCGGCGGGTCAGCCCGCCAAATCGGTGGGATTATTTCGAGCTGAGCATGATGCGGTTCCCGTCGAGGTCCTTGAAGATCGATGCGCTTCCCCAGTCGAACCGCTTCGGTTCCATCACGAACTCCACGCCCTTGCTCTTCAGCTGTTGGAACGTGCCTTCCAGGTCGTCCGCCCACAACGAAACGTTGGTCAAGCCCCCGGGCTTCATGGCGTCGCCCATGTTAAACAGCACCACGCCAGTGTCCGCTCCAGGGATGCCCAACTCGATCCATCTCTGCGTGGCGTCGTACGGCTGATCCGTCACCACTCGGAATCCGAGCTTCTCCGTGTAAAACGCCAGCGCGCGATCTTGGTCCGTGACCGGAATGCTGACGAACTTAATCCCTCGAATCATTGCAACTGAGCCTCCCGTATCGCCGCTGGCTTTTGCGCCACCAGACCACCCAAATAGCCTCCCACGATTCGAAGGACGAAGGAGACGACGTACATCCATCGATCCTCAGGTTTCGCCGTGAAGATGAATCCGGCGGTCAGCACGACTCCCACAACCCCCACCAGAAGACCGTGCAGGACGAACCGGGATTCTAGTTTGCGCGCGACCCACAACACCATCAGGAACGTGGCGACGGCGCTGGCTGGCGGAGCAACGTAGTACCCGGCCGATTCGCTCGACACCTTGAATACGGTGCTAGCCGCGACCAACAGGAGAATGACACCAACCTCAGCCGCTATAGCGGCCAGAATCACGCGTCCCCAGCGAATATTTGCCATAGGGGTCATTTTGTTCGACGTCGGCAAGAATTGCAAGGGTCTATATCTGTAAATACTATAGTGTTATGAACCATATCGCAATCGACGAATATGTGCTGGACGTTCTCCTGCCCGACCTGACCCGCCACGACCATTCACCCAGCGCCTTCCTGGTCTATCTGGTTCTCTGGACCGCGCTGTTCCGACTGGAGGAGCGCCGGGCGGCGCTCAGCCTGCAACAAATTGCCGAAAATACAGGATTGTCCAAATCCGCCGTCCAATCCGCCTTTCGCCTTCTCAAGCGCCGCGGCCTGTTGAAAGTCACCAAGGCATCCGCTACGGCCGTCCCCCAATACGAACTAGTCCGCCACTGGCTCCAGCGCCGCGCCAAAAACAAATGACTTATTGAGCCGGCTCGATCTTCAGCACCGCTCCATCATTCTCATCGGTCAGCAAATACAACAGCCCGTCCGGCCCCTGCCGCACATCCCGGATGCGCTGATGCAAATCCGTCAGCAACGATTCCCGCCGTTGTTCGCCATTCTGGTTGAATACGATCCTCTGCAGGTTCCCCGTTCCCGGAAGCCGTCCCACCGTCATCGATCCGAGAAACAAGTTCCCCTTCCACGCCGCGATCTTGTCGCCGCTGTAGAACAAAATTCCCGATGCGGTCACCGACGGCACCCAGAACAGCTCCCGCGGTTCGAACCCCCCACGCAATGAGTCCGACGGTCCCGGTAGCCGCTTGCCGTCGTAGTCCCGGCCGTAAGTCACCAGAGGCCACCCATAATTCTTCCCCGCCTTGATCACATTCACTTCATCGCCACCCTGCGGACCGTTCTCGGTTTCCCACAGCTCGTTGGTCCCCGGCTTAAACGTCAACCCCAGCACCGTGCGATGCCCAAGAGAATAAATCTCGGGCTTGGCGCCTGATTTCCCCACAAACGGATTGTCCTGGGGAATCGTGCCGTCGTCATTCAGGCGCAGAATCTTCCCGACGTCCGAATTCAGATCCTGCGGCGCATCCGGATTCCTCCGGTGCGACGAACTGAAATACATCTTGCCGTCCGGCCCGAACGCCACGCGCGACCCATCCCCGCCATTGAGCGGCTGCCATGCATCCGCGACGAAAACATCCTGGACACCGGCGAGCGATTTGCCGTCGAATTTCCCCCTCGCCAGCGCCGTGGTCGCCCAATACCCGTTCTTTCCGTCGGGAGCTTTCCCCTTCTTGATGTAGGTGAGATACACAAACCCGTTATTTGCGAAATCAGGGTGCAGCGCGACGTCGAACAGCTGATCGATCGACAGACCTGCGATCCCCGCAACCGGTTCCGGCGCCAGCACGCCGTTATGCATCAGCCGCAGCCGCCCGGGCCGCTCCGTAATCAGCACGTCACCACTAGGCAGAAACGCCAAACTCCACGGATGCGAAAGCCCCTTGGTCACCACCGACACCCGAATCTTCTGGTTCTTTTCGTAGGTCGTATAGGTCCACGGTCCGGGCCCTAGAGGGTTGGCTTGCGGCTGCGCGCACACCAAGGCTGACACTGCAAAAAAGCATAAGATTCGCATATTTCCTCAGAGTCTATCGCAAAATGCCGTCGGAGCCGAGAGATTACCAAGGAGGACCCATGAAAGCAGGCATCCTTGTCCTGGTCTCCATTTTTGCCCTTGGTTTTATCACTCGCCCGTTGTTCCGAACTTTCATCACCTCAGCCACGGCCGATAAATCCACGTGTCTCGAAATGCTCGGCAACACAACCACGGAAGAGAACGGAACCACGTATATCATCGGCAGTATCCGGAACAACTGCGACCGTAAGTTCGGCTACATCACGATTACCTTCAAGCTCGATCGCCAGCGCGGGCCCATGGAGAGCTTTTCCGAGGCTTCGGTGTCCGCCTATAGCCGCGATATTGGGCCCGGCCAGACTAAAGAGTTCAAGACCTTCGCCCCCATCTCGAAGGACGCCACCTTCCGGTTCGACGCAATCACTGCGTATTGACCGCGGAGTTCATCATTCACCCCTTAGTATGCTGATCACCTCATATCCGCCGAATGCGGACTTCGCTACGGTCATCCCCACGATGCGGAAACCCGATTCTCCGGCTTCATTCAGCTCCTTTTCCATCGTGGACGTCTTGCTGGTCGCCAACAAACGATAAGCAATCTTCCCCGCGGGCTTCGCGGGGTCGCGCTCCATTATGACCACAACTTCCTGACCGCCTAAAGCGGCGTTGAATACGGTTTGTCCTCGATACTCAAAACCCTCGTCACCGAGTTGCTGCATTTCCTTCTGCATGGTCGACGTCTTGTTCGTGGCCAATAACCGGTAAAGCAGGTGCTGGTCTTGCTTGAGAGAGCTGTTCTTAAGCATGACCACTACACCTTCCTTACCGCCAAACGCCGTCTGGCCGCCCATCGTGTCCCCAAAATGGAAACCGGCGTCGGCTGCTTCGTTCATCTCCCGTTCCAACGTCGACGTCTTGGTCGTCGCCAGGACCCGATAATCGAAGTGGGCGTCAGCCGCGCACAATAGTGCCGCCGGAATCAATAAACCAACAAGTAGGCGCATGGATTCTCCTGTTCGTAAGTTTATAGCGTCTCCCGCTGATGTTTGCTAACCTAGTCAGTTCACCCCTAAAACATGCCCACTCCAGTCCCCATTACCGTCGCGCACGGTGACGGCATCGGCCCCGAAATCATGGCCGCCACGCTGCACATCCTCAAAGAGGCAGGCGCAGCGCTTGAAATAGACACCATTGAAGTCGGCGAGAAAGTCTACCTCACCGGCAACACCTCCGGCATCGCGCCCAGCTCCTGGGATTCGCTCCGCCGCACCAAGGTCTTCCTGAAAGCCCCCATCACCACTCCTCAAGGCGGCGGATACAAGAGCCTCAACGTCACCACCCGCAAGATGCTCGGCCTCTATGCCAACATCCGACCCTGCGTGTCGTACCATCCGTTCGTCCGCACCAAGCATCCCGGCATGGACGTCGTCATCGTCCGCGAAAACGAAGAGGATCTGTACGCCGGCATCGAGTATCAGGCCACACCTGACGAGATCATCGCGCTCAAAGTCATCTCCCGCCCCGGCAGCGAGAAAATTGTCCGCTACGCCTTCGAGTACGCCATGCAGTACAAGCGCAAGAAGGTCACCTGCTTCACCAAGGACAACATCCTGAAGATGACCGACGGCAGCTTCCACAAGATCTACGACGAGATCTCCGCCGAATATCCCAGCCTCGAGAAGGAACATTGGATCGTCGATATCGGCGCCGCCAAACTGGCCGACACTCCCGAAGCCTTCGACGTCATCGTGATGCCGAACCTCTATGGCGACGTGCTTTCCGACGTGGCCGCGCAGATCGCCGGCTCCGTCGGCCTCGCTGGATCGTCCAACATCGGCGCACATGCCGCCATGTTCGAGGCGATCCACGGCTCTGCGCCCCGCCGCGCGGGACAGAACCTCGCGAACCCTTCCGGTCTGCTGCACGGCGCTTTACTGATGCTGGTCCATATCGGTCAGCCCGACGTCGGCGAGCGCATCCACAACGCCTGGCTCCGCACTCTGGAGGATGGCGTTCACACCTACGACATCTTCCAGGAAGGCCTCAGCAAACAGAAAGTCGGCACCAAGGAATTCGCGCAGGCTGTGGTGTCGCGTCTCGGCCAGAAGCCGCAAACCATCAAGGCCGCCGAGTACTCCACGACTCCTCGTCCACCTATCAAGTTGCCGGAGCCCAAGCCTGCGCCGAAGACGGAACTGGTCGGGGTCGACGTCTACGTCGAGTGGCCGTCGCGCGAGCCCAACAGCCTGGCTGCCGTGATCGGCAAGGCGTCCGGCGACGGACTCACACTCGAAATGATGGCCAACCGCGGCGTCAAAGTCTGGCCCGAAGGCTCTCCGCAAACGCTGTGCACCGATGATTTCCGCTGCCGCTTCTTGGGAAGCGCGGTCACGCCCAAGCAAATCGTTTCCCTGCTCGATCGAATCGTCGCGCTCGGTCTGCCGATCGCGATGACCAACAGCCTTCGGAACTACGACGGCAAGGCCGGATTCACGCTGGCCCAAGGACAGTAGTCATGGTCGCCGTCATCATGGGCAGTAAGTCCGATTGGGAGCTCATGAAGCATTGCTGTGACGTTCTAACGCAGTTCGGTGTGCCTCACGAGAAACGAGTGCTCTCCGCGCACCGCACTCCGCACGCAACTGCTGAATTTATCTCCGGTGCCGAACAGCGCGGTGTCAAGATCATCATCGCCGCAGCCGGAGGCGCCGCGCATCTGGCCGGTGTCGCCGCCGCGCACACTCTGCTCCCGGTGCTTGGAGTCCCCATGGAAAGCGCCTCGCTCAAAGGTATGGACTCCCTTCTCTCGACCGTTCAGATGCCCGGCGGCATTCCCGTCGGCACCCTCGCCATCGGCAAACCCGGAGCCATCAACGCCGCGCTGCTCGCGGTCGCGATCCTGGCCCTCAGCGATACCGGTCTCCACAAGAAACTGGAAGCCTACCGCGCCGCGCAAACCGAGAAAATCCTTAACGAATCGCTTTGATCGCCGGGTGATAAACTCGCCCTATGCGCACTCTCACCTTCCTGTTAGCGACTGGTTTGGTTTATGCCCAGTCTGGCGACTGGCTGCTGACGACCACCGAGTTCGGCGCGCCCCAGTACCAGCGCATCGACTTCAAATTCGACGGCGAAAAAATCACCGGCCGCGCCGGGAACCTGACCTATGAGGGAACGCTGCGTGACGGCCGGGTCGCATTCGAATCCAAGCGCGCCGACGGCTCTACGATCACCAAGTACTCGGGAACTTTCACCCCTGGAGAGATGCAGGGCCAGGGCACGCGCACCGATTCAGCCGTCACTTTCACCGCCCGCCGCTTCAAGGACAAGCCCGCAACGCCGCAAACGCATCCCTTCACGCCCACGGTGTTTCACAACTATTTCACCTCGACAGTTCCGCCCGTCTTGGCCATCTTCCCCGGCGATACCGTCGAATCCTGGAGCGTCGATGCCGGCGGCGTGGACGCGCAAGGCAAGCGCCGCAGTCCCGGCGGCAATCCGCTCACCGGACCGTTTTACATCGAGGGTGCGGTGCCTGGCGATACGCTGGTCGTTCACTTCACCCGCATCCGCCTGAGTCGCGACTCCGCCCAGAGCGGCAATTTCGTCACCCCCTCCGCGCTCAACCCCCGCTATTTCGCGCAACAGCAGCCCGTACCTAATTTCGATAGCAACTGGACCCTCGACCGCCAGGCCGGCTTCGCGCAGCTAAGCAAGCCCACCGACAAACTCAAGAACTACCGCGTGCCGCTGAAGGCGATGCTTGGCTGCGTGGGCGTTGCTCCGCCCCAGACACAATCGTATCGCTCCGGGTATCTCGGCACGTACGGCGGCAACATGGATTACAACCAGTTGGTCGAAGGTACCACCGTCTATCTGCCCGTGAATCATCCCGGCGCGCTGTTGTTCGTCGGAGACGGCCACGCCGCCCAAGGTGATGGCGAACTCACCGGCGATGCTCTGGAAACCTCGATGGAGTGGACCTTCACCGTCGATGTTCTCCGCAACCGCCCGGTCTTCAGTCCGCGCCTCGAGAATTCCGAATACTTCATGGCTTCCGGCATCTCTAACTCTCTTCCGGAAGCGCTCCAATCTGCCACAACGAATCTTTCGACGTGGCTACAGGAGGAGTACAAGCTCAACCCTGCCGAAATCGCAGTGGTCCTCGGCACGGGAATGCGTTACGAGATCGCCGAGGTCGTCGACCCGCAGGTCCACATCGTGGCCAAGATCGCGAAAAGCCTGCTCGCCCCCATTCCGAAATAGCGTGGAGCAGGCTTCAGCCTGCAAGTGGGGCTTCAGCCCCACCATAAAATCAGAATGTTGTCCGCCATCCGCGATCTGCTCCGCACCGCCCGTTCTATCGCCGTGCTCACCGGCGCCGGCATCTCCGCCGAAAGCGGCATCCCGACCTTCCGCGACGCCGGCGGCCTCTGGAAGAACTTCCGTGCCGAGGACTTAGCTACACCTCAAGCCTTCGCCCGCGATCCCAAATTCGTCTGGGAGTGGTACGACTGGCGCCGGAGCCTGATCGCGAAAGCGGAGCCGAACGCCGGCCACCACGCTCTCGCGGAACTCGAAAAACGCGCCGCCAAGTTCACCCTCATCACCCAGAACGTCGACGGGCTCCACGACCGCGCAGGCTCAACCCACATTCTCAAAGTCCACGGCGATATCTGGACCCTTCGGTGCACCCGGTGCGGTCACGAACGCCACGACCCTCGCCCGTCTCTCCCCGAGCTCCCGCCAAGATGCCCGTGCGGCGCAATCGAACGACCCGGCGTTGTCTGGTTCGGCGAGAATCTGCCACCCGATCTCTGGGAGAAGGCTGAGCGGGCGGCCTCCGCAGCGGACGTCTTTCTGGTGGTCGGAACGTCCGCCTTGGTCTACCCCGCGGCTGGACTCGTACATCTCGCCAAGGCATCGGGCGCTAAAGTAGTAGAAGTGAATCCGGCGGAGACGCCCGTTTCGGAGATGGTCGATTTCTCCAGGCGGGCTCCTGCAGCCGAGGCTTTGCCTCTGCTCATCTCCTAAGAATTAAGAAATGAAAATTTGTTACCTCGACGCCTTCTCCGGGATCAGCGGCGACATGACCGTCGGCGCCCTGCTTGATGCCGGGGCTCCGGCCGATGCGCTTCTTGAAGCTCTGCATAGCCTCGATACGGGCGCGCGCTTCGAGGTCGAGAGAACCGCCCGAGGCGGCGTTGCGGCTTCAAAATTCCGCGTGCATGTCGGCGACCAGCCAGCCAAGCATCGCCACCTTTCCCACATCCTGGAGATGATCGACCGCGCTCCCCTCACTCCCCGCGCCCAGGCCGCTGCCTCCGCCGTCTTCCTCAGACTGGGCGAGGCCGAAGCGAGTGTCCACGGTGTGCCGGTAGAAAAAGTTCATTTCCACGAAGTCGGCGCGGTCGATTCCATTGCTGATATCGTCGGAGCCTGCGTCGCGCTCGACCTCCTGGTTGTTTCCGAAGTCCACGCGTCGGCGATCAACGTCGGCAGCGGCACAGTGCAAACCGAACATGGCCTGCTCCCCGTGCCCGCGCCCGCCACCGCCGCGCTGCTGGCAGGAAAGCCAATCTACTCGCGCGGTCCCGAGGTCGAGCTGACCACACCCACGGGCGCTGCTCTCGCCGTCACGCTCGCCTCCAGCTTCGGCCCGCTCCCCGCCATGCGGATCTCTTCCATCGGCCACGGCGCGGGCGATCGTGATTTCAAGCAGCACGCCAACGTGCTCCGCGTTCTGATCGGCGAGCGCACGACCGCGCCCGAAGCGACTCTGGTCAGCGTCATCGAAGCCAACATCGACGATTCGAGCCCCCAAATCCTGGGTTACGCGCTCGAGAAACTCATGGACGCGGGCGCGCTCGACGCGGCACTCTCGCCGTTACAGATGAAGAAGAACCGCCCGGGTTCCCTGCTCCGCGTCATCGCCAAGCCCGAAGATCAGGAACGCCTGGCACAGGTCATTTTCGCTGAGACCTCAACACTCGGCTTGCGGATCTATGCGGCGGAGCGCCGCGTCGAAGCGCGCAGCATGGTGGAAGTCGAAACGCCCTACGGGACCATCCGCGGCAAAGTTTCCGCACAGGGCGCCTTCGCGCCCGAGTTCGACGACTGTAGAGCCATCGCTCAGCGTACCGGTACGCCCCTACCGCGCGTGTTGGCGGCCGCACAAGAGGCATATCTCAAAAATCCGAAATGAGCAAATACTACCTCACTACGCCGATCTACTACGTCAATGCCGCTCCGCACATCGGCCACACCTATACGACCATCGCAGCCGACGCCATCAAGCGCCTGAAGCGCATGCAGGGTTTCGAGCCGGTAATACTCGCGACCGGCACGGACGAGCACGGCCAGAAGATCGAGCGCGCCGCCGCCGCGGCAGGCAGATCGCCGCAGAAGTTCACCGATCTCATCTCGCAAGAGTTCCGCCGGCAGTGGGAAGTTCTCGGACTCCAGACCGACCGTTTTCAGCGCACCACCGATCCCAAGCACGCCCGCGTGGTCCAGGATCTCTTCGATCGCTGCGTCAAGAGCGGCTACATCTACAAGAGTCAATACACCGGCGAGTATTGCGTATCGTGCGAACTATACGTCACCGACGCCAAGCCCGGCGATCCATGCCCGGATTGCGGACGTCCCACGGAAACCGTCACGGAAGAGAATTTCTACTTCAAGCTGTCGGCATTCCAGGAGCGTCTACTCAAGTTCTACGAAGACAATCCGGAATTCATTCGACCGGAAACGCGCCGCAACGAAGTCCTCGCCTTTGTGAAGCAGGGTCTTCAGGACGTCTCCATCAGCCGGACCACCATCAAGTGGGGCATCCCCGTGGCGAACCAAGCCCCGCACGTTTTTTACGTCTGGTTCGATGCGCTTTCCGCCTACATGAGCGCGGTCGACGGTGAAGGCCTCTGGCCCGCCGACCTCCACCTGATCGGCAAGGAGATTCTCCGTTTCCACGCGGTCTATTGGCCTGCTTTCCTGTGGGCGGCAGATCTTCCTCTGCCCAAACGCCTGTTCGCCCACGGCTGGCTGCTCTTCGAGAACGACAAAATGAGCAAGTCCAAGGGCAACATGGTGCGCGCCACGCCTATTAAAGAGGCGCTCGGCGCCGACTCGCTCCGCTATTACCTGCTGCGCGAAGTGGTCTTTGGCCAGGACGGCAATTTCAGCTATGACGCGCTGGTGCAGCGCTATAACTCGGATCTTGCTAATGGGCTGGGCAACCTCGCCACCCGCACGCTGGCGATGATTCATCAGAACTACAGCGGTACCATTCCGAACGGCCCGGGCGACCCGGCGATCGCGCAAGCCGCGAGAATCGCCGTGGACAGTACGCTCGATTCCTTCGAGTGGCTGAACTTTTCCAAGGCTCTCGAAACCATCTGGACCTTGATCAGCGCCGTCGACAAATTCATCGTCGAGCGAGCCCCCTGGAATCTGGCCAAGTCCGGCGACAAAGCCAAGCTCGCCGACACGCTCTACACGGCCGCGGAAGCGCTGCGAATCGTGACCGCTTTGGTCTATCCGGTGATTCCGGAATCGGCCGCCAAGATCTGGGCGCAGCTCGGATTCCGGACTCCGCTCGATGCCATCCGGACGGCGGACCTGGACTGGGGAAAGCTCGCCGCCGGGCAGGAAATCGAGCCAGCAAGTGGAGTATTTCCAAGGGCTGACGTGAAAACTATGATCGAAAAGATGAAGGAAGGGGAAGCCGCTGAACTCGCTCGGCAGCAGACTCTAATGGGCGCAAAAGCGACTCCGCCCCCCTCGGCGGCCGTGGACGGGACCGCACATATCAGCATCGACGACTTCATCAAGGTCGACCTGCGCGTCGGCGAAGTCAAAACCGCCTCTGCCGTCAAGGGCGCGGACAAATTGCTTCACTTGCAAGTGGATATTGGGGAGCCCCAGCCACGCTCGATTGTGGCCGGAATAGCTCTGGCGTACAAGCCTGAATCTCTGGTAGGGCGTAAGGTCGTAATCGTCGCGAATCTGGCGCCTCGTAAGCTGCGCGGTCTGGAATCGCAGGGCATGATCGTCGCGGCATCGCTCGAAGGCGGCAATCCGGTGCTCGCCAGCTTCCTGGAAGACGTCCCGATCGGAGCCCGCCTGAAGTGACCCTGGTCGACTCCCACTGCCATCTCGACAACCCTCAGTTCGATCCCGACCGCGAGGCTGTCATCGACCGAGCTCTGGCCGCCGGAGTCGAGCGCATGGTCGTAATAGGCACAGGCGACGGTCCGCCCGATCTCGAAGCCGGCATCCGTCTGGCCGACCGTTACCCTTCGATCTACGCGACGGTGGGCATCCACCCCCACGATGCCTCGAAGGCGACTCCGGAAACCTACGCACGCTTGAAGGAGCTACTGAAGCACCCCAAAGTGATCGCGCTGGGCGAGATCGGTCTCGATTATCATTACGATCATTCGCCGCGCGAGGTCCAGCGCGCCGTTTTCATCGAGCAGATGCTAATTGCAGGCGAGGCGGGCAAGCCCATTGTCATCCATACGCGCGAGGCATGGGAAGACACTATCGCGCTGCTCGAAACGTACTGGAGACCGTACGGGCTAGGCGGCATCATGCATTGTTTTTCGGGAAATCCCGACCAAGCCGCGTTGTGCGTCGATCTCGGATTCCACCTCAGCTTCGGCGGCATCGTCACCTTCCCCAAAGCTCTTGACGTTCAGGAAGCCGCCCGCACAGCGCCCGCCGACCGGATTCTGATCGAGACCGACGCGCCGTATCTGGCGCCCGTCCCGTATCGCGGCAAGCGCAACGAACCCGCCTTCGTCGCCGAAACCGCGCGCAAACTCTCCGAGCTCCGCGGCGTCACGCCGGAAGAGATCGCCCGAATAACTTCCGAAAACTTTCTTGGACTTTGTAAGACCTAATAGCGGCCGCGTCCACCGCCGCCACCGCCGCCCCGGTTTCCACCGCGCCCGCCGCCGCCGCCGCGGGGACCACCCCGTCCGCCGCCTCCGCCAAATCCTCCGCCGGCCGGCTTGGGCCGCGCTTCATTGACGTTCAATGCCCGGCCGTTCATCTCGGCGCCGTTTAGCTGCGAAATCGCGGTTTCCGCCTCGTGTTGGTCGGTCATTTCGACAAACGCAAAGCCCCGGGGCTGGCCTGTGTCGCGATCGGTCACGATGTTCACGCGTTCCACGTTGCCGTACTGTGCGAAGGCGGCCTGCAGCTCGTCCTGGGTAGTTTGGAAACTGAGATTCCCGACAAAGATATTCATCTCGTGTAAAGCTCCTTTGCGATTCAAACTGTCTTTGTCAGACTGCGACGGACGCCCGGCCAAAGACACTCGACAGTTTACCACTAGAGGCTGGTTCTAGACGCTCAATACCGGACAGGGCGCCTGCTGGATGATCCCGTAGGCATGCGAGTGCAGGGAGCCCATAACATTGGGAAGCGTTCCTCGTCCGATGACGACCAGGTCGGCCTGCTCCTGGCGAGCGTGCTCGGTAACCGTTTCGATGAGTTTGCCGACGGCCGTGAGGACGGGAACATCGACGCCAATCTCTCGCCGCAACGATTCCATCTGGATACCGGCTTCGTTGCGAACCTCTTCCTGAAGCCGGCGCTCGCTGGGCAGGCTCAAGATGTCGCTGATCGGAGAAACCACGTGCAGCAGCTTCAGTGTCGCGCCCATTTTCTGGCTATATTCGGCCGCCCACTTCATCACTTTGACGGTTTCCGCGGTCCGATCGAGCGCACAAAGAATGGTGCGGGGGACGTCCGGCGAGGATTGTTGCTCGGCATGAGCGGCAGTCCACACCGGGCATTTCGAATCGTGCAGAACTTTGGCGGTCACCGAGCCGATCAGCAAGGTGCGGAAGGTTCCCAGCCCGTGGGTGGGCATCATGATCAGGTCCACGTGCTTGGTTCGGGCGAACTGCACGATTTTGAACGCCGCGTCTCCCAGGATCGCGCTGGTCTCCACCGGTAACCCGGCAAACATAGCCGCGGCGGCCTTGTCCAGGTGCCCCTTCAGCTCCACCTCGGGCGCGGCTACTCCAGACAGGAAGGGCATGTCCGGGGCCTTGTTATCCCAAACCGCGGGGATCACTCCGAGCAGTGTGAGCTTGGCGCCAAAGCGGCATGTCACCGCGCGCACATAAGGCGCGACCAACGTGCTTTGGTGGGAGAAATCGTACGGAAGCAGGATGTGTTCGATCTTCGGCATAAGTCCCTGCCCTTGAGAATGCAGTTGTAGGACCAACCCTGCCGCCCAATGTTTTTCGCTCTTCTAAGGCCCTGAACGGGGTGAAATCGCGCAGGGACCGGACCAGAGACTGGGTCAACAGGCGTATCCGGCCGTACTCTGCTTTGCTACACTCAAACATTCCTATGGCATTCGGCAAGATCGGCCAAACGCTCACCGCCATCGAGATTTTCGACCTGGTCCGCAGCGACCTCGACCAGGTGGAGCGTGAGATCGGCCTGGAGTCCATCGCCTCGGTGGAAGCCATCACTTATATCGGCCAGTACCTGCAGTCCGGCGGTGGCAAGCGGTTGCGTCCCATCCTGGTTCTGCTGTGCGGAAAGTTGTGCTCCGAGACGCCTGGGCCGGCCAGCGCCGGGCTCACGCGCATCGCGGCCGTGATGGAGATGATCCACACGGCGACGCTGGTCCACGACGACGTCATCGACATGGCCAAGACACGCCGCGGCCGGCCTTCCATCAACGTGGTGTGGGGCAACCATACGTCGGTTCTGGCGGGCGACTGGCTGTATATGCAGGCGTTTCACGTGGCCCTGCGCGAGCGCAATTTTGCGATCTTGGACGTGCTGATCACCCTGACGCAGATGATGGTGGAAGGCGAGCTTCTACAGCTGGAGCGCATCGGAAAAATCGGCGTTACCGAAGCCGATTATATGGAGCTGATCGACCGCAAAACCGCGAGCCTGTTTTCGGCCTGCGCGCGCCTGGGCGCGGTATGCGCGAACGCCGGGGAAGACGCGGAGAACCGCCTGGGCGAATATGCCTGGAACCTGGGCATCGCGTTCCAGCTGGTGGACGATATCCTCGATTTCACGTCGCGCGAGAAGATTCTCGGCAAGCCGGTGGGTAATGATCTGCGCGAGGGAAAAGTCACGCTCCCGCTGATCTACGCTCTGGAAACGGCGGAACCGGAGGAGCGTAAGCTGGTCGAAACCGTGCTCGCAGAGGGCAACTACGATCAGGTGCCGTGCGCCAAGATCCTGCATATCCTCAACCGGCATAAATCGATCGAGCGCGCGCAGGAACGCGCCCTCAGTTTCACCCGCAAAGCCCGCGAGATCATCGCCGGATTCCCGGAATCGCCGTACCAAAAGGCCCTGACGGCGGTCACGGATCTGGTCACGGATCGCGATCACTAAACATTTCTTCCCTCCGGTTAACCCTTGCGCTCGAAATCCGTCTATACCCTCGAATGGAACCGGCCGCGACCGCCAGCGCGATCATGGACCACTCCGCTTCGGAGACGAGGGACTTCGATGCCGTCGTCGATCTTTACTGGCCACGCGTGTTTCGCTTCGCTCTGGTTTCGCTGCGCGACCGGGACGCCGCGGAAGCTCTGACTCAGGATTGCTTCCTGCACGCCTATAAGGCCTGGGAGCGGTTCCGCGGCGAGGCGAGTATTCAAACCTGGCTCATGCGGATCGCAGTGAACCTGCTGCGCGATGCCGGCCGCAACCGCCGCCTTCAATTCTGGAAGCACGTGCAGGCCGGCGACTCGGCAGCCGGCGGATACGTTCGCGATAGAAGCTTATCTCCGGAGGCAGAAGCACTGCTGCGGGAACAGGTCGCTGCGATTTGGAAGGCCACAGCGGATCTGCCGGAGCGGCAAAAAACAGTATTTCTGCTGCGCTTTGCCCAGGAGATGACGCTACTCGAAATCGCGTGCGCCACAGGCCTTTCGGAGACTGCGGTCAAGGTGCATTTGTACCGGGCGCTACGGGCGGTCCGCAAGCAGATGGGGAGATCGGAATGAATTCGCACTTGTCGTTGGAAGAGATATGTCGGTGGCTCTCGGGGGAATGCGGGGAGGACGTAGAAGAGCGCATCCGCGAATGCCCGGCTTGCCAGACAGAACTGCGTCAGTTTCGAAACGCGCTGGCGGGGTTTCGGATTTCGCTGGAGCAGGTGCCCGTTCCGGCGGTGAGTTATCCGCGCTCGCGCCAGACGCTTTCGCGCTGGATTCTGGCAACAGCGGCGTTGTCTTTGATGGTCGCGGCGCCCGTGTACTGGAACGCACGCCAGCAACGTGCGGCGGAGCAAGCCAAGGCCGATGAGTTGCTTTTGGAACGAGTCAACGCGAGTTTGTCGCGCTCGGTTCCCGCTTCGATGGAACCACTCATGCAATTGATATCCAAGGAGAACCAATGACTCTGCAAGTTCGTGGACTGTTAGCTGTTGTCTTGGGCGTCACTTCGGCCGTCGCCCAGCAGGTGCCCAGAGCGCTCGAACAGAGCAGCACGCTGAATAGCATCATCGCAAAAGATGGAACGAACTCGTTTAGGTTCTTCGCCGGCGCGAATCCTGGAAGGTGGTGGACGCGGCCGGAGGAAATCGAGCGATTGGGGCTGTCCGCGGAGCAGCGCAAAAACCTGAACGACATTCTCCAACAACACCGCCTCAAACTCATTGACCTGGACGCGGCTCTTCAAAAAGAAGAAGTGACGCTGGAACCGCTAGTGAATGCCGACCAGCCGGACGACGCCAAGGTGTTTGCTCAGGTCGACCGCGTCGCGCAAGCCCGGGCAGAGCTCGAAAAAGCCAATTCCCGCATGCTGTGGCAAGTCCGCCGCGTGCTCACGCCGGATCAATGGAAACTGTTGCAGTCTCCGCGGCCGACGATAAGGCTACAGCCACCAACGGTCAAGTAGCGTACAACCCATTCGTCCGAATATACTCGGCGACGGCTTTCGGCAGTTCCGCAGGCGTTTCGCCGCGCGCCAGCGCCGCGCGTATTTCCGATGACGACACCGGCAGCGCGACCGTTTCCAGGCGATGAACGCGCGCCCCGGGAGGGCTCAAGTATTGGTGCCCCGGCCGCGTGACCACGATGAACTCCACTTCTCGCACCACGTCCTGCCACCGGAACCAGGTCTGGATTTCGGCGAAGGCGTCGGCGCCGATCACAAAGTACACATCGCCGCCCATGGCCTTCACGCGCTCGATGGTGTGGATGGAATAACTCTTGCGCGGGTCTTCTTCCAGGCGCGATGGCGAAAAGCGCGGATCCTCCTTGCACGCCAGCTGCACCATTTTGTAGCGGTGCTCATAGGGCGTGCCCGCCTCCTTGTGAGGCGGATTCGCGGCTGGGATGAACAAGATTTGATCCAGCGAAAAGGCGCCCGCCGCCTCGCGCGCCACTACCAGGTGCGCGCGATGGATGGGGTCGAAGGTTCCGCCAAAGATCGCTCGTCTCATGCCAGGTTCACAAGAAGGTGCCGCAACAGCTCCGCTTCGTTTTCGATTTCGATCCCGATGCGCAGACAGTATATTTTAAGCGGCAACGCCACCCCGGTGGGCAGGTTCATAAAATCTTTTTCGGTGGTCAGCAGCGCCTGCGCGCCGGCGTGAGCGGCCTGGCGGCCGATTTCCTCCAGATCGCCTGCCGTGTAGCGATGGTGATCGCGGAACACTAAACGCGGCGCAGCCTTGACGCCCAGGGTTTCCAGCGTTCGCCAAAACGTCCGCGGTTGGCCGAGCCCGCAAAAGGCACCTACTGGGCTCGCAAGCTCGTCCCCCTCGACGCGCGCGACTATGCGCGCCCGGAAAATCGGCGCCCAAGGATTGTAGCGCCGGATCAGCCGCTCGATTCCCACATGCTGATTCTCCGCGCGAGAAATGATGATTATCGAGGCTCGGGCCAGCGCCTTGAACGGCTCGCGGAGCCGGCCGAGCGGGAATACACCGCCGCCTAAGGGGTCCAAGGCATCGATCAGCACAATATCCTGATCACGCCGCAAGCGAAAATGCTGAAATCCGTCGTCCAGCAGGAAGACGTCGGGGTTCAGTTCCCGCTCCATGCGGCGCCCGATTTCATAGCGATCGCCGCCAATCCCCACATGGGCGGCGGCCTGCCGCACGTACGTCTGCGCTTCGTCTCCCGTTTGGACGACCGGCGCGCTTCCGCCGCGGGGAACGATCACATCCAGGCGCGATTTACGGCCGTATCCTCGTGTGAGGATGGCCGGGTTCCGCCCGGCCTCGGCAAGTCTCTGCGCCAAATGGGCAACCAACGGCGATTTCCCCGCCCCACCCATGGTGAGCGCCCCCACGCTGATGACGGGAATCTCGAGCTTCTTAGGACGAGTTCGATATATGTTCACGGCGTGACCCGCGTTCCAGATCGCAGCCAGCGGTCCGCGCGTGAGCCGCGCCTCTAGAGTGTGAGGAGGATCGGGCACCGACTCATCAGCCGCTCGCAGGAGCTGTTGAACAATGTGATCCGCAGTCCCGCGTTTCGCCATGGCGAGTGTTCGCGCGCGCGTGCCGATTTCCGCGGCGTGCGCCGGATTATCGAGCAATGCCTCCACCGCGCCAGCGAGCGCACCCGGAGCATCAATCTTGACAACCGCATCCGCCGCCGAAAACTCCTCGATGATCGCGGCAAAGTTTTCCATGTGCGGCCCGACGATCACGGGTTTGCCGAAATAGGCCGGCTCCAGGATGTTGTGCCCGCCCCGGCGCGGCAGAGTTCCACCCATGAAAACGACTGTGGCGCGTTCAAAGAGTCCCGCGAGTTCGCCGATCGAATCGAGCAACAGGACGCCCGGCGTCAAATTAGAAAAACCAGATTGTGATCTGATCGAATACGGAACGCCCGCTTGCTCGAGCTTCGCGGCTACCACCGGAAATCGCTCCGGGCGGCGGGGCGCGAGCACCAGCAGCAAGAGCGGGTAACGCACGCTGATTCGCTTGAAAGCCTCGATCACCACGTCGTCTTCGTCGGGATCGGCGGCTTCCACCGGCGCCGTCGTGCTCGCGGCGATCCATATGGGATCGCCCGCCAGATCCGGCACGATGCCCACTGCGGGCGGCGTGAAATCGTACTTCAGGTTTCCGGCCACGCGCACGCGATCCTCGGGCGCGCCCGCGATCAAGTACCGCTCGCGATCCTGCTGGCTCTGGACCAGGATCGCGTCCGGCCACCGCAGAACATGCCGGAAAAACCAGCTCCAGCGTTGGTACCGGGGCAAAGCGCGATCGGAGATCCGCCCGTTAGCGACCAGCAGACCCGCGCCCGCGCGCTTCGATTCGCGGTAAAGATTCGGCCAGATTTCGGTCTCGAGCACGACCACCACGGCCGGCCGGAGCCGCCGCAGAATCCGCCGGATAATCGACCGATAGTCCAGGGGAGCGTAGAAGACCCCATTCGCGAGCCCCGCCAAATGCCGGTCGGCGACCTCGCGTCCGGCCAGGGTACTGACTGAAACGAAAATTTCGGCATGCGGCTGAACACGTCGCACTCGCTGGATGAGTTCGATAGCCGAGAGGACTTCGCCCACGGAAACGGCATGAAACCAGATGGAGCCGGGACCCGTCGGCTTAAAGGACGGGGGCAGGAACCCAAACCGTTCGTCCAGCCGGTTGAAATACCGCGGGTCGCGCAAACCTCGATAGAGTAGATACAGGACCAGCGCCGGGCTGAGCGCGATCTGGAGAACCTGGTAGAGGAAATAGATGAAACGAGTCGCGTTAATCGTTCTTTTGAGTATACCGGCGGCGATGGCAGTGGACAAGGACAAAGGCCACTTCGTCCCGGGAGCGGCGTCATCTTACCCCGCCCATGTGACTCAAGAGGGGATCACCTTGGCGGCCGTCCCCTACATCACCGAGGAACAGGCAAAATCGGCTTTCGCCAAGGTGAATCCATACGAGCGCGGCATCCTTCCCGTATTGGTGATCATTGAAAACGGGACCGGCAAGGCGCTGCGGCTGGCGCTGGAAGTCCAGTTCGTCGATCCGGATAATCACCACCTGGACGCGATTCCGCCGGAGGACGTGATCACCTATCAGGCCATCAAGAAACCGCCCACCATCGGGCCGACGACCCCGCTGCCCATTCGACTGCCGAAATCCAAGAAAAAAGGCCCGCTGAACACGCCGGAAATCGTGAACCGGGCCCTTTCCGTGAAACTGGTTCCTCCAGGCGAGTCGGTGTATGGATTCTTCTACTTTGAGGCGCAGTACCGGCCCGGATCGAAGCTGTATATGAACGGCCTGAGTGACGCCTCCAGCGGCAAGGAGTATTTCTACTTCGATGTGCCGCTGGAGAAGAAATAGAAGCGGTGCGCCAGGCCCTTACGGGTTGTTGATCACCACGTTCATTCCAGTGCTATCCAGGGCCGGTACTATAATCGACAATCCCTGATTGTTGGTGATCCGGACTCCGAGTACGTGCGGCCCGTTCGTGAGCACAGTGGTGTCGAGCGGCATGGAGAAGCCGATGTTCGGACAGGCCGGGACGTTTTGCAGCGAAGCGCAGACGTCCGGCTGCGGCAGGTTAGCCAGTGCGAATCCCCGCAAACCGCCATCGACCAAGAGGACCACACTGGTGATCTGACCGCCCGGAGAATACGCGTACCCGGAGACGGTCACGGTCCCCGTCAGCACCGCGTTGGGTGGCGGAGAGGTGACGGCACCAATCGGAGCCTGTTGCGGGCCGTTCTTCACGGTGAAGGCCACGGGGGTGTCGGGAAGAGTCGTAAATCGTCCCGAATCGTCCTGCACCCGGATTTGCATAGTGTGCGGACCGTCAGGAAGCGGCGGCAAGCCAGTGCGGGTGTTATAGGACAGTGTCCAGCCCACTCCGGGACAGTTGAGCGGCCGTGGGACGGGAAGCGATGTGCAGATGTCGTTGCGCGTCACGCCGTATGTGACGATCGGATACGTGAGTCCGTCGATGAGTACGTCCACGCGCCGGACCGTCAGGACGGGATCATCGAAATAGGCGTATCCGCTGAACACGACGCTGCCGCTCAGCTCGGCCCCAGCTTGGGGAGATTCAATCGCGCCCTTGGGCAGACGCCCCGGTCCCGCGTTCACGGTGAAAAATACCGGATCGCTATCGCTAAAACCGGCACGGAAGTTCGTGGCACGAACTCGTAGGGTGTGAGTTCCCGGCGCCAAATTTAGTGCGGCCAGGTCCAGATTCGTCTGGAAGCCAACCGACGGACATCCGCGAACATTTTGCTGCGCACAAAAGTCCGGCCGCAAAACGCTAGTGCTGGTCACAGCTCGCTCTATATTGTCGATGATGACGTCGACGCGGCTCACCGGCAAACCTGTGTCGTAGGCCACGCCCTTCACCGTTAACACGCCCTGCACCTCGGCCCCATTCTCGGGAGTTTCCAGTTTCACCTGAGGAACGCTGGCATAGTTGAAGGGTGGTTCCCATCGAACAGTAAGGCCAATATCACTGGACGATACCACTTGGATAGTCTGAGCGATTAGATCGCGCCCGTCGGAGATCCCGATGGTGGGGCCAGAACCGCATCCGGCAGGCGGGAACAGCGCAGCCGTGCTTCCATTGCCGGCGCCGTAGGAAAAGTCGATGGCGCCGTCCTGGTGGAGAGTCGCACTGAAGTTAACGGGAGTACGAATCTGCGTTTCGGCCGCCCAGCGGAATACGATGCTGTCGGCAGTGGGAAAGCTGACGAACAGGCCTTCATTGGCCTGGGCCGAGCCGAACACAAGCGTGGTCCATAGAGGTGCGATTCCGGCGTAATGCGCCAACGCCGTAGAGTCCATGCACGCGCTGGTTACGGGGATGTCGAAAGCAATGAGCCCATTTGTATAAACCTGCACGGACTTGTATTGTTTCGAGTAAGACGGGAATGCGAAGGGCAAGTCATACGAGATTCTGGCGTTGGAAGCATTCGTCAACCGAAGCTCTGCGCCGGTTACAGGAGTCTGCAGAGAAAGCACCGTACCGTAGGGTGACTGAGTCGGAATACTCGCGGTCACTAGCTTCGAGGTTCCGGATTCAGTGGAGAAATCGACGTAGTAGGCGCTGACAAAGTCGAAGGTGCTCAGGCTCAGCGCGCCGCTCTGGCGGGAAACAGCGCCCGAGGTGGTCGGGACTGTTCCAACGTAAATCGACCCGTTGCGGACGAGCACCACATCCTCCAGATCGCCCACGGTGCTGGTGAGCTGAATCCTGGCGGTGGGTTGAGTGTAGTTGGAGTCGGCCAGAAGTACGCGAATGGGTTCCCCAATCATGATCGAATCGTCGTAAAACTTCAGGCGAGCAGTCGCGGAGGGCGTGTCAATAGAAGAAGAAACGTGGACCGTGTCGCCCCCCGAGGAGTACGCCAGAACGCCCAGACCGCGCTTGGCGAATCCGGCCCACAACTGGATTTGACTCGCGCCATCGAAATCCAAACGGTCCGCCAGCAGTATGGCGTCACGCATGTCCACCATGGAAGGCGCGGGCACGGAGAGTTTCATGCCGTCCATCACCAGCGTGCGTACACGTTTCCGGCCTTCGGCTTCTCCGAACTGAGCGATGAGATTCGCCCGTATCTCCATCAAGGCTTCCATCCAGATTTCACCGTCGGCGTGCACCTCGGGCGCCGAGATCACGTTGCCTAAATCGGCATAGGTGAGCGGATTCACGTCCATCTTCGTGGAGTACGGCCTGCTTCGAATGCCTGTCCCCCACGCCTGGATGAAATACTCTCCGGCTGGATAGATACCATCGGGAGGCGCGCCGTCCGGGAGCGTGTACTCGAGGCCGTAGAAATCGCTCCAGGCTTCACCCATGGACCGGCCCTGAAAGGTCGAGTAGCCCTGCCGGACCAAGCGAGTGCTGACGCCGTGGGTATATTCGTGAACGATCACCTCGGCGGCCAGCGCTCCGTCCGTGAAAAAGCCCCCGGCACCCGAGAACGACGCGAACATCGCGACTTCGGCGGGTGCGCCGTCCTGCGAGCCCTGACTGCTGAAGAATGCATTCACCAGGAGCGGTCCCACCGCCAATGCGGCGCCAAAGTGCGAATAGGACCGGACGGGATCGCCGCCCAGGCCGCCGCGGCCGAAGTTATCCTGTTGGAAATTGCCCGAGGCTTCGTCGAATCCGTATTGATAATGCAGATCGTGCGCCCGGTTGATCCAGTAAAACAAATTCACATTTGCCGCATCGCTGAATAGAAGCGGATTCAGTCCGGCCGTGAACGGGAAACTAAAGTTCCCGGCGGGCGCGGTCGTAGTTTGCGGTGTGATGAAGTCCTGGGCCAGGCGGTTTTCGCCGGTGATGGTATTGTTGCCCGCGGTGCTCTGCCCGCTGATCCAGCCAGCCGGTGAAGCAGTCAGATCCCCCACCAGCGGCACCGCCACACGATCCACCAATGGCGGGGCGATGGTGAGGCGGATTCCGGGCGTCAGATTGGGTTGGGGCGAGCCCTTATCGAACACCAATCCAGTGGGAGGGGTGGCGAACAAGGTAAGCTCCGTCTTGTCGAGCACCGCGCCACTGGCCTCTTCCACGACTACGGAGTAGCGGCTGATCGCGTCCTGGTCGGTGACCGCAAATACCCAGGCCAGGCGCAAGACTCCGCGCAGTCCGAACCAAACCAGGCGTCCCTCAATATCGTCACCGAAATCCCCAGCCGCGAACACGATCGCATCCGCACGGCGAGGAGGTCGCGCGCTCTGCAAGGGAGCGTATACGGCGCCCAGAGCCGGGTTCACGGCCTTCACCGCCGATCGCACGGCGGATAACGAAGACGCGGCAGTCAGTTGCACCGCCGTTCCCGGATTCGTGTACAGTGTGCCTCCGGCGCTGACCACCGCACCATTCCGATCGAGGTTGGTCACCCACTCCGCGTTCCACACCTCGATCCCCTCGAACTGCTGACGAAAGACCATGTGTGTGACGCCGTTGTGGCCGGTCTGATATTCCTTGGCGAGGAAAACACCGGGCAGGTCGCCGGGAGCGAGAGATAGTTCGCCGGCTTTGGCCGCCAGGAACTGGCGCGCAATATCTTCAGGTCTTCCCGCGGCGGTCTGGGTCAAAGGAGCATTGTCCGCAAAAAACCGGACCTTTGGCTCCTGATTTTGCGCATAAAGAGTGCAGATAGTAAGAATAGAGAAGATAGCCGTCGTTTTCATATCGGGGAAACATGATATCAAAGTCGATATATTCCCCGCACGAGGCGAGCGATTCTCAGAAGTTCACAATCGCCGCGAATGAGACTGGATCCAAGCTGGCGCCACCCACCAGGGCGCCATCCAGGTCCTCTTGCGCCATCAAGCCTTTGATGTTGTCGGGCTTCACGCTGCCGCCGTAGAGGATCCGGGTGGTTTGGCTGGCGTCGTCGCCGAAACGCACGGCGATCTGCTCGCGGAGGAAGTGGTGGGCTTGGCCAGCCATTTCGGGAGTGGCGGTGCGGCCGGTGCCAATGGCCCAGACCGGCTCGTAGGCGATCACAACATGCGCGAATTGCTCCGGCGTGAGCCCGGACAGCCCGCCGGCGAATTGCGTCGCCAGGACGTTTTCGGTCATCCCCGCTTCGCGTTCTTCCAGACGCTCGCCGACGCAAACGATCGGTGTCAGGCCGGCGTCCAGCGCCGCCACGGTCTTCTTGAAAACCGAGTCGTCGGTTTCGCCGAAATACTGGCGTCGCTCGCTATGGCCGATGATCACCCAGCCGCATCCAGCCGCCACCAGCATAGGCGCGGAAACCTCGCCGGTATAGGCGCCTTCCTTGAGCCAGAACAGGTCCTGCGCGCCAATGGCGATGTTGGTGCCGCGCGCGGCGTCGACGGCCGCGGCCACATCCACGAAGGGCGGGCAAACCACGATATCCACCTGGCTCGAAGCGTCGACCAGTGGGGCCAGATCGTGCAGAAAACCGGCCGCCTCGGCGGGATGTTTGTACATCTTCCAGTTGCCGGCGATCACCGGTTTGCGCATGAATCCAGAATAGCGAGGTTCGGAGCGCTTACGACAGGCGAAGGCGTCGGAAGGAATCGATCAGCGCGAAATTTGTTCGGACCTCGCGAACTTTTTCCCCGCGCTGCTCGATATGCGATTCTTCGACGTTGCCCAGGTTGCCGTCGGCGGCCATGCGGAGATACTCCACGTTGGCCGGGTCGATGCCCATAATGCGGCAGCAGGTAGCGTCGACAGCCGGCAGATCGCTGCCCATCACCAGCACGCCCGCGGGCTTGGGAGTTCCTTGAATCGGCCCGTTGCCTTCCATTCCGACGATGCCGTCCACGATGGCAAAGCTGCGGCGGAAAATGCGGGTTAGTTCCACGATCGATTGGGGAATTCCGATGTGGTGCAGCTCGTTCTTGGGCCAGCCGTAGACCGATCCCGGAACCAGGCCGAAGAAATTCTTCATGGAAAGCGTGGCACCGGCCCAATGATGGGTTTTCATTTTGGCGAGCGAAACCACCAGGTCAGCCCGCAGCGCCGTGTTGGGGAAATACAGTTCGGCGCGGTCGGCGAATCCTTGTACCGGACTCACGTCGTCGCGGTTCAGGTCCACGAACAGATCGTCAAACTTGGAAATATCCCGGTAGCGCGCCATCTCCACGAGCGAATAGGTATCGCGGCGATGACCGGGGCCTTCTCCGATGACGACTTCGGCGGCGCCCAGGGTGCGGAACACTTCATAGGCCGCCGCGACCACCGACACATCCGTATTGATGCAGGTGTTCGGATCGAACTCGACCAGGTTCGGCTTGAGCAGAACTCTTTGACCACGAACGTCCAGTCCGCACTCGCGCACGCCTTGCAGAATACGTTGAGCCAGATCATCGGAGTACGAGGAGGCTTTGACCACCACGACCGGCGAAGGACCGGCGGGCGCATTGCGGCGCGAGCGCATGCCTTCCCAGCCGGCATAACCGGCCAGTAGTCCGGCGCCCGCCAAAGGAAAGAAATCTCTCCGCTTAATCTTCATGCCATCTCCGTCTTCAGCAGGCCGTAGTTTCCTTCGGCCGAGCCCAAAGCTTCCAGCGCCAGCACCATCAGATCCGGCGAACCGGCTCCCTCCAAGGCGTTCATATCGGGAACCGCAACTCCGTGCAGCCGCAGCGCCACGGTGATCCACGCGCGCGCCAGAGAGGACGGAGTCTCCTGCAGCCAGTGCCTGGCCAGATCGACCGAGCTATTCGCTTCTGCGCGTCCTTGCAGCCCCAGCAACGCCAGAGCGGTGGTTTCCGGATAGGACCGCTGATCCTCCCCCAGGGTCCATGGGCTGCCGTAGTTCCAGCCTCCGTCTTTGCAGCGGACGTCGAGGAGCAGGGCTTCTCCCGAGCGAATACGCTCGGTCATCTCGGGGGCAGGTAAGAGGGCGAACGTCTTCTTGAGAGCGATGAGGGTGTGAGCCGTCGGTTCCACCCAGGAGGAAGTGTTTTCCTTCCAGGGCCAACCCTTGAGGCTCAGGTTGCGGCCCGGATCGATCAGGCCCACGCGGGCTAGCGCACGGCGCCACAGCTCCGATTCCGTGCCAGCGGTCTTCAGGAGGTAGGCTACGCCCTTCAGGTAGGTCCCATCCATCTCGCCGCGAATGTGCGCCAGAGTCAGGCAAAGCGCCGTACCCCAGCCGGAAATGGCCGCGCCAGCCGCAGGGGGCCAGCTTCCGTCAGGCTGTTGCCAGGACTTGATCAGCGACCAGGCCCGGTCGGCCGCCGGATCGCCATGGAGAACCAGGGCTCCGTAAAAGGTAGGCTCCAGCCAGGACTGGTTGCCGCTGTAATAGCTCCAGCCGCCGTCGGGATTTTGGGAGCGCCGGAGGATGTCCAGGCGCACTCCCAGATAGGAGTCAGCCACGGGAATAGATCGGCCCAATTAGCCCTAATCGTTACATCCAAGGAGGGTTCCGGTACTATTCAAGCTTTCTACGATGGAGTACTAGCGCCTAGGATATTCCATTTAGGGGTCTAAGTGGTTTATCCTAGGTTGGTTCGGGGAATTACCAGGATGGGATCGGTCAATCAGCTACTGCTTCAGTACGCGTATCTACAGGTATTGGACTTGCTCACGACGCTGGCGTTTATCCTGCACGGCGTCCGCGAAGGCAACCCATTGGTTCGCTGGATGATGCATGCGACAGCCAATCCTTTGAACGGCCTGCTGGTGGTAAAGGTGTTGGCGGCGGCGCTGGGACTGTATTGCTGGCGGCTGGGACGAGGGAAGCTCCTGGCGCGGATCAACATCGTGTTTGCGTTGATCGTGGCGTGGAACCTGGCGGCGCTCATTCTCGCCTCGTCCTAAGCGCCTATTGTCGGGCTAGGGCGTATTCGAGCGATTGCAGCAGCCACTCACGATTGGTTTTCACGTCGGCGGTCAGCCGGCCGACCAGTTCCTCGCGGAGATCGTACAAGCGATAGCCTGGGCGCGGGCGGAGATAGCCCCGGGCTTTTGGGTCTTTCCGGACTAACTCCTCTTCACCCAGCTCGGCTGCCAGCCGCTCATAGCGTTTGCGATTATCGAGCAGCGCTTTGACCAGGAACGGCATCACCGTCGAGTAATCCGCCTGCATGCTTTCAGTGCCGTGGTGATAGGTGTCCTTGTCCACCTTTCCCCAGGTGACGGCTTCGGCCGGGGGGCAGGACGAAAGCGATCCATCGGTCACCGGTGCAGTAACGATCTGGACGTCGAAGTTATAACCGCGGACATTCGGCAGGCCCAGCACCTGGCCGAGCGCGGGCTCGGGCTGCAAATTGTAGTTCTTGGGGACTCCGCCGCCGAGAATTAGCGTCGCCAGCGCGTTGGGAGGATTGTCGAACAGGCCCCAGCGATGATACGCGCAGGCCTCATAGACTTCAGCGTGCAAGTCGAGCTCGAACTTATAGGAATCGACCAGCCCGGCCTGATTCATGGCCCACAGCTTCATCGAGTTCAGAAAAATACTGCCGTCGGCGGCCGCTCCGACGAAAATCGGAATCGCCAGGCGATGGCAGGTGGAAAGCAGCCCTGCCGGGACGCGATTCAGGCGTTCCTGTTCGGCGTAGAACGCTCCCAGGCGATAGCGCAGCTCGGTACCGGTCATACGCCGCTGGAATTCGGGGCGCAGCAAAACAGCGGAGAGGAATTTGTCCTGATCGAGGAGCACGTCTTCGCTGAACGCCATGTCGGTGACGCGAATGGTGTGCTCGTCGCGCAGCGCGCCGTCATCGCCCCAGATGGGAACTTCGAACACGGGATCGCGATGCGCGTTGAGGCTGCGGTGGCCGTCGTGGTAGCAGGCCGCATCGGTGGTGGAAAGATAAGCGATCCAGCCCGCTTCGAGCAGCGGGATCAGCCAGGCCTGATGCTGGCCACTGACCGTTACCGGCCCGGAAACTGCGAGAGTCAGCGGGCAGCCGGTACCGATGGCACGGTCGAGGATCGTATAGATGCGGCGAAGAAAGGCTCCTCCGAATGCAGGGAAGCAGTGGGTGAACAGCTCATCGAGAGTTTCGCACTCATCGACGCGGCGGACGCGGACCTGGCGACGATCATCCATGGAAGACTCATTCATGTAAGTTTGATCTTACTCAAATTGGCGGCGGAAACTCTCCATCTGGCGCTTGAGTTCGTCGACCTCGCGCTCGAGCGCTGCGACCCGGCCTTCCAGAGGCGCCTGCGGCTCGAAATGCGCGCGCGCGGCACTGGATTCCGCCTCTTCCTCGGCCTCTGCGGCAGCCCCGCCGCTCCAAAGATGTCTCCAGCGGCCGCGAGTGGCGGGAGCAGCCAGCGGATCCGGCTGACGCGCGGCCAAGCCTTCGAGTACACGCTCGACCTCCTCCATATCCTCAAACGGATGCATACGCTCTGTGCGCCCGCGCAGTTCGCCCACGGTCTGCGGCCCGCGCAGCATGAGCACACACAAAATCGCGAGCTCGCGGCGGCCCAGATTCAGAGTCTCGCCCAAGCGATGCGCGTATTTTTCAACCCGATGGCCCGCGCCGCTGACCTTCAGCACGAGCTGCTTCTGACGCAGAAGTTCCAATCCCTGCGCCACTGTCGTTTCATCGTAGTTAACCACCGGCTCGCGGCTGGATTTCTGGTTACACGCGTTCTGGAGCGCGTTGAGCGTGAGTGGATAATACTCGGGTGTCGTCAGGTCTTTTTCCAGCAGTGACCCGAGCACGCGCACTTCGATGGGGTGCAAAGGTTCCACTTAGTTATGATCGCGCACCGACGGGAGTGGCGACCGGCAAGCAGGATCGCCGGTCCTACTTGTGTTCTTCAGCTGCGGGCGCCGGCTCCAGGGGCTTCGGCGGCGCGGTTTTTAGCGGATTCATCGTATCGGGCGCCGGCGTGGCGTTCTCCATGTTCGGCATGTTGCGCGGCTGAAGGTTCACGCGCGAGCCCACATCGATGAAGTCGAACATCAGGAAGATACCCAGAAACAGGAACCCGGCGATAGCGATGATCGCATTGACCGGCTTATCCCAGATCAGGTGCATGAAGAACAATCCCACCAGCGTGGCTTTCACGGTGGCGATGGCCAGCGCGATCACGACGTTGGCGGAACCGAAGTTGAAAGAAGCCGCGGCCACCGTGATCACCGTCAGGAACAGCAGCGCGAGCAGATTGGCGGTGTAAATCTTGGGACCGCCGTGATGGGTATGGGATTCGGTATGAGAGCTCATGAGATCAAATAGTACAGCGGGAACAGATAAATCCAGATTACGTCGACGATGTGCCAATACAGACCAACCAGGTCGACGGGAGTGTAGTATGAGCTGGTGAAATCACCACGCCGGGCGCGCATCACCAGCCAGCTCAGCAGCCCGATGCCCACCAGCACGTGGATTCCGTGCAGGCCGGTCATCATGAAGTAGAAGGCGAAGAACGTGGCATAGCCGTGCGTGCCTTTGATCAGGTCCTCGGATTGATGCCCGTAGAACATCCCCGGCAGCAAATGATCGTTGAATTTGTGGGAGTACTCGACGTACTTCACCACCAGGAAGACGCAGGCTAGAAGAATAGTGATCACCAGGTAGCGCACGAGCTTCTTCTTCTGATCGGTCTGAGCCGCATTCACACCCATGACCATGGTCCAGCTGGAAACCAACAGCACCATGGTGTTGAGCGCGCCGTAGAGCGGAAAGAGCTGGCCGGCGACTAACTGCTTGAGGTGCTCGTGGGCTTCGATGAATTCCCGCGGATAGCGGTGCTGCATCAGGCCGAAGCCTACGAACAGGCCGCCAAACAACAGAATTTCGGTCGCCAGGAACAGCCACATACCGAGCTTGCTGGTATCGAACTGCTGCTCCATCGTGGCGAAATGATGCTGATGGTACGGGTTATGCTCATGATCCCCGTGCTCGCCGTGAGAGTGAACGTCGGTTGTCGTGGTACTCATCTAGTGGGTGACCGCCTTGGGCCGGTAATCGTACGGCTCATGCTCGAGGACCGGCGTGTCTTCGAAGTTGTGAGTGATGGGCGGCGAGGAGGTCTGCCACTCCATGGTGGTTCCGCCCCAAGGGTTATCAGGTGCGTCCGCCGGCTTGCGGAGCGAAGCTAACAGGTACCCCAAGCTAATGAACAGGCTGAGCCCGATGATCCATGACCCGACTGTCGAAAACGCGTGCAGCGGCTGGAATTGGTCCAGGTAGTTGTAATAGCGGCGCGGCATGCCCCGGCTGCCCAGGATGAACTGCGGCAGGAAGGTCGCGTTGAAACCGATGAACCAGAGAATCGCCGCCACGCGGCCCCATTTTTCCGACGGCATTCGTCCGGTCATCTTAGGCCACCAGTAGTGTAATCCGCCGATGAAGGCAGTTACCGTGGACCCCATCATCACGTAATGGAAATGCGCTACCACGAAGTAGGTATCGGTCAAGTGGACGTCGGTGGACAAGGTGCCCAGAAAGATTCCGGTCAGGCCGCCGATGGCGAACAGCATCAAAAACGAGATGGCGTAGAGCATCGGCGTTTCCAGGCTGATGTTTCCCATATACATGGTGGAAAGCCAGTTGAACACTTTGACGCCGGAAGGGATCGCGACCAGGAAGGTCAGCGCCGAGAAGATCACGGTCGCCAGTTGGGATTGACCGGCGACGAACATGTGGTGGCCCCAGACGATAAAGCTCAACAACGCGAGCGACACGCTGGAATACGCGATGGCGCGATAACCGAACATAGTCTTGCGCGAAAACGTAGGGATCAGTTCGCTGATGATCGCCAGGCCCGGCAAAATCATGATGTAAACCGCGGGATGTGAGTAGAACCAGAAGAAGTGCTGGAACAGCACGGGATCGCCGCCGATACGCGAATCGAAGATGCCGATTTGGAAGACCCGCTCGAGCATCAGCAGAACCAGCGTGATTCCCAGGACCGGAGTCGCGAGTACTTGGATGACAGCGGTGGAATACATGCCCCACACGAACAGAGGCATATCGAACCAGCCCATGCCCGGAGCGCGCAATTTATGAACAGTGGCAATGAAATTGAGCCCGGTGAAAATCGAGGAGAACCCGAGCACGAAGACCGCGGCCGTCATTAAGGTGACGGTGCCGGAAGTAGTGGTGCTATACGGCGTGTAAAAGGTCCAGCCAGTATCGACGGCCCCGATGACCATGGACGCAACCGCCATCACCGCGCCGACGATCCACAGATAGAAGCTCGCCAGGTTCAACCGTGGAAACGCCACGTCCTTGGCGCCGATCATGAGAGGAAGCACGAAGTTCGTAAGAGAGCCGGGAATAGAGGGGATGATGAACAGAAACACCATGATCGCGCCGTGGAGCGTGAAGAAGCGGTTATAAGTCTCCGCGGTGACCTGCAGGCCGAACAGCGTGTGCTGGGGCGTCAGAAGAGTAAGGCGGACCAGCAGCGCGAAGATGCCGCCCAGCAGAAATGCCGTGAGCGTGGCGACCAGGTACATGATTCCGATGCGCTTATGGTCGACCGTCGACGCCCAGCTCCAGAAGCCCTTGGTCTCGTTCAGATAATTCTTTTTGGGGCGCGGCCGGTCCCCGATTCGCGCGCCGCCTGTGACTGCCCGTTCCATAATTGGCTTTACCTCTATTCTCCTACTTCAACGACTGGATGTACGCGACTAATCCGTTGGCCTGATTCGGCTTCAACAAGCCCTGGAATGTAGGCATAATCGGGTCGAACCCCTTGACGACTTTAGCCTGCGGGTTCATCATCGATTCCCGGACGTAATTCTCATCCGCCAGGACCGATGTGCCGTTGTTCAACTCCACCATCGAGCCGTAGACGCCTTTCCAGCTGGGGCCCTTACTCTTGCTGCCGTCCACGGTGTGGCAGGAGTTGCAGCCGACCCGTTCGTATGTGATCTTGCCCCAGTCCGCCGGCGTCTTCTTGGGATCTTTCCCGTTGAAATAATCCTCCCATTCGGTGCCGCCGGTTTCCATCCACTTGGCGAAATCCGCATCGTTGTCGACGGTCAGCTTGCCCTTCATGCCGGAGTGATCCTTGCCGCAGTATTCGGCGCAGGTGAAATTGTGCTCTCCCAGCACGGTGGGCGTGAACCAGATTTGGGTGTAGCGGCCGGGAATAATGTCATGCTTCACGCGCATGTCGGGGACGAAGAAATCGTGGAGTACGTCCTCGCTGGTCATGGTGAACTTCACTGGCTTGTTCACAGGAACGTGAATGTCGTTGATGGTGCGCGAGCCATCGGGATATTCGAACTGCCACAGCCACTGCTTGGCGGTGACCGAGATTTCCATGGCCTCGCCCGGAGCGACGGCGTACTTCATCCAGCCGTTAAGCCCCCAGAAGAATATCCCGATGCACAGCATCAGCGGCAGCACGCTCCATAGCACTTCGAGCGTGGTGTTGTGGGTCTGATGCGGCGTCACGCGTCCGGGTTTATAGCGATAACGCCAGGCAAAGTAGCATGCGGGCACGGCGATCATCAGGAACAGGACGACACTCAGCCAGAACAGCGCCATATAGACGAAGTCGATCTCTTTGGCGAATTCGGAGCCCTGCGGGGGCATCATCCATGCGCGCAACCAGTCCATTAATTACTTCCCTTCCCCAATTCTCCCGAAGACGCTCCGGAACACCGTCTCATGCGAAACGCTCCTTGCGGCGCCGCTCAGCGCGGAACATGCGCAACAGAAACCCTCCCAGAATCAGGATGGTCAGCACTCCGCCGGCCTTCATGAAGTTGGTGGCAAACAGCACGTACTTGTTCTCCACGGGATCGTAGTGATAACAGAACAGCAGAACTTTTTCGATAGTCAAGGTGCTGCGGTTTTCAGCGGCCTCGGCCAGTCCGAAGCGCAGATCGATCGCCCGATAGTTGATGCCGTACAAGTACCGCGCGACTTTTCCTTGCGGCGTCAGGATCATGATCCCCGCCAGGTGCGCGTACTGCTGGATGCGCGGGTCCCAGCGATAGTGGTATCCGATCAGCTCCGCCAGCCGCTTGGCATTGTCGTCGCGATCGGTCAGGAAGTGCCAGCCAGGAGCCGGCTTTCCGTAGGTCGCCAGATAACTGGCCTTCTTTTGGCGGGCGATTTCCGGAGTTTCGCGCGGATCGATGCTAATGGTGACGACCTCATACTGGTCGCCTGGCGTTCCAGGCATCTGGCGCATGATCTCGACCTGGCGGTTCAGGATCAGGGTGCACAACTGCGGGCAGGTGTAATAGACCAGGTCCAGAATCACGGGGCGGCCCTTGTTGAAGAAATCCCGCAGCTTTACCGCCTGGCCGTTTTCGTCGTTGAACGTCAGGTCCAGATCAATGGCCCGGCCGAGGTGTTCCTCGATACCGACGCCTACCAGTTGGGCCGGGATGCGATTGGCAAGATCGGTGGCCGAAACTGGAGCAGACGGACGGACCATGTACTGCGCGAACGCACACGCCGAGCCCAGCGCCAACAGGGCGACCGGACACGCGAATGTGCGAAACACTTGCATTTACTTCTTTCCTGTCTCGGGCTGCTTCCCTGTCTCGGGCTGCTTCCCTGCGTCGGGCTGCTTTCCCGCCTCCGGCGCAGCACCGGCAGCAGGCGTGGCGGGCTCTTCCGGTTTCGGTTCCGTGGGCTTGCCGGGATAAAACGTCTTGCCGGCAGCCTGATCGGCCAGGAATAACTCCTTGGCGCGCTCATACGGAATCCGCACGCGCGTTTTGGACGGATCGGCGTATTCGTAGTGACTCAGGCGCCAACTCTCCAGGCTGCGCAGGTCGCCCACTTCCTCGCCGGGAACCGCCAGCACCTTCTCGTAGACCGCCTCATTCCAGATCTTCTCGAAGTAGGACTGCAGAGCCAGGATCGTCACCACCAGCGTGACCACGCTGATGATCACAAACAGGGTGATTTTGCGAGCGGCCGGCTCGCTATGGTCGTATCCTTCCCGGGGATCGTGATGTTGGACTTCGTGATCGTATTTCGTAGTCATTTTTTAGTCACGATACTTATGCATTCTCAAAGTGCAGGCTCTGCTCCAGGCGAAGGTCGCCCACCGGGACCATCGCGTGCCTGCGGAACCGGCTCCAGAACACCAGTCCGGCGATGCTGACCACCGCTCCGAGGGTGGCAAAATCCAGCCAGTGAATCTGCGGACCATTGGGGTAGAACACCGGCATGACGATCCAATAAAGATCCAGATAGACCACGATCAAGCTCCAAACCGCCATAAAACCTATGATCTTTAAATTGCGCTTGGCAGGGCGGCTGATCAGCGTAAAGAACGGAATGAAGAACCGGATGAACGGAAGCGACAAGCTGATATACAGCCACGTGCCCGGCATGCGATGCCGGTAGAACTGGGTTTCGTCTGGAAGGTTCGCGTACCAGATCAGCAGGAATTGCGAAAACCCGATGTAGGTGTAGAAACACGTCATCGCGAACAGCCACTTGCCCAGATCGTGATAGTGCTCGATGTTAATCTCTTTGTCCAGGACGCCGGCCTTGCGGAATCCCAGGCAGATCAGAATCATGACCGAAAAGAACAGTACGGCGCCATCGGCCAGGTAGTACAGCCCGAATATCGTCGAATACCAGCTGGGCTCGACAGTCATGAGCCAATCGTAGGCAGCGAGCGTGCCCACGGCTACTACCAGGAACAATCCCGGCGCACTCCAGCGGGATGCGACCCGCATCTGCTGGATGGAACGCTTGTCATCCGCCTTGATCGACTGCCGGCAAAGGGCGAAGATCCAGATGGACCACAGCGCGAAATAACCGTAGGTCCGGGCGATGAAAAATTTGTCGACCAGGAAACCGGATTTGGCTCGAAGGAGTTGGCTGGAGTTGATCAGCGTGGGATTGGTCCAGGGATAAATGTGATTCAGACCGAACGCGATCGGCACGAACAGCAGCGCTCCCACCGGCAGCGTAATCATGATGTTTTCCATGATGCGGCGCATGGTCACGCTCCAAGCCGAGCCGCTCAGGAACTGCACCATCACGAAAAAGAATGCCCCCAGACCGATTGCACAGGCATACGTGAATGCCACCAGATAGGAACGGAAGAAACGGTCGGGATCCTGAATGTAGCCGGCAATGCACGCCACGATCGAGATCAAAGCAGCCAGCGCCAGCACGTTCCGGCCAGTCGACCAGCGGGCCGATTCCAGTTGATAGTTATGGGTGGTAGTAGCGCTCATTACTGTTTCGGTCCCTTGTATTCGACGCTCGAAGTCAGCTCCGCGGGCACGTCGTTGATGGTGCCATGGGCGGCGCGTTGCAGCACGCGCACATAGGCGATGATGGCCCAGCGGTCCTCCGGACGGTTCTGCGCTCCGTAGGGCGGCATCGTGCGCCGTCCGTACGTGATCACATTGAAGATATCGCCGTCCGCCATTTCGACGATGCGATCCTCCATCAGGTTCTGCGGCTGCCAGGCGGGCCAGCGTTTGGGCACCATGCCCTTCCCCAGGCCGGTTTCATCGTGACACGGCGAACAATACGCATTAAAACGCCAGTGGCCTTCGGTCAGCACGGCATCGGTGACCTTCACCGGACTCTTGCCGACGTACAACTTGCCATCCATGCCCGTATTAAACGGATTGTCCTCGAGCATGTGCCCGCGAGCGATCGCGCCTTCCGGCGGACGCCGGCTTTCGCGCTGATCGGAAAACAAATTTGTGGAACGCTGCGGTTTGAATTTCTTCTGGAGCCGCATGTCGGGCCAGACCTGGATTGGCGGGTCGCGTTGAACGTCGGAGCAGCCCGCCAGCACGAGCATGGTGCCGATGAGGGCCAACTGATAACGCGTGGTGTTCATCCTTCCACTACCTCCACGTCGTTCGCGCCCACGCTGCGCATGTCCTGCGCGGTCTTCTGTGCGTCGAATTTAGGATCGTTCGCCTCCACCACCAGCAGGAACCGGTCGTCAGAGGCGCGATGCATATTCCGGTAATTCATCGAAGGGTGATATAGGCGCGGCAAACCGCTCAATCCCCAGGTGCATAGAAACGTGGTGATGGCGGTGAACAAGACAGCCAGCTCGAATGTGGGCGGGATCGAGTAGGTAAAGTCGAACAGCGGCTTGCCTCCGATGATCAGGGGATAGTCGATCTTCCCGACGTAATAGATCAGAACCTGCGCCGTCGTAATACCGGCGAGCGCGCCGCAGACAGCAATCCAGCCGATTTTTGAATACGGGACGCCAATGGCCTCGTCGATTCCGTGGACCGGGAAAGGGGTCATGGCGTCGATCTTGGTATAGCCCATACCGCGAATGCGGCGTCCGGCTTCCACCAATTCCTCGGGCTCGGCGAACTCGCCCATGACAGCGTAGACTTTGTCTTCACCGATGCCCAGTTTGTCTTTGATCTGAGCGATAAGGAGAGCGGGATCTGGACTGTGACTCATCTGTGTGAAACGCTCCCTTCTACCTGCCCGGCGAAAGTGTGTTTTTCCTGCGATGCCACGCCCTTGACCTCGGACATCGCGATCATCGGCAGGAAGCGCGCGAACAGCAGAAACAAGGTCAGGAACAAGCCGATGGTGCCAATAAAGGTGCAAATGTCCACCCAGGTCGGATGGAAGTAACCCCACGAGCTGGGCAGGAAGTCGCGCGTCAGGCTGGTGGCGATAATCACAAAGCGCTCGAACCACATGCCGATGTTGGTGGTGATGCTGATGATGAACATCACCCACAGATTGGTGCGCATCTTCTTGAACCAGTACAGCTGCGGGATGAAGACATTGCAGGAATACATCGACCAGGCCGCCCACCAATACGGTCCGAACGCGCGATTCAGGAAGGTGAACCGCTCATAAATGCTCCCGCTGTACCAGGCGATGAAGAACTCGGTGCAGTACGCGTAGCCGACCACGGAACCGGTCACCAGGATGATCTTGTTCATGTTGTCCAGGTGTTTGATGGTGATCAGATTCTGCAGATTGAGCGTCCAGCGCGCGATCAGCAGCAGCGTCATGACGCAGGCAAATCCCGAAAAGATCGCGCCGGCGACGAAATAGGGCGGGAAAATGGTCGTGTGCCAGCCCGGGATCACCGACGTTGCGAAGTCGAAACTCACCACGGAGTGAACACTGAGCACCAGGGGCGTCGAAATTCCCGCCAGGATCAGATACGCCTGTTCATAATGACGCCAGTGCCGGGCCGATCCACGCCAGCCCAGGCTCAGAATCCCGAAGACCACTTGGCGAATCTTGCTAGTGGCGCGATCGCGCAACGACGCCAGATCGGGAACCAGTCCGGTAAACCAAAACAGCAGCGACACGGTGAAATACGTTGTGACCGCGAACACATCCCAAATCAGCGGGCTGCGGAAATTCTGCCAGATATTCAGGTCGGTGTTAGGGATCGGAAACAGCCAGTAAAACGCGCGCCATGGGCGGCCAGTGTGAAACAGCGGGAAGATGCCCGCGCACATCACGGCGAACAGCGTCATGGCTTCGGCCGAGCGGTTAATGGACGTTCTCCATTTTTGCCGGAACAGGAACAGAATGGCCGAGATCAGCGTTCCCGCGTGGCCGATACCGATCCAGAACACGAAATTGGTGATGTCCCAGGCCCAGCCGACTGGCCGGTTATTGCCCCACACGCCGATTCCGGTGTTGACCAGGTACGTGAGCATGGCGCCCAGCAAAAGGACGATCGAACCCGTAAAGGTGAGCGTGATCCAGTATTTGAGCGGCGTCTCATAGACCTTCGCCTCGACCACCGAGCTGATCTGATCGGTGAGATCGTGGAGGTCTCTCGCGCCCTGGACCAGCGGCGGATTCACCGCCATCAACTGCGGATCTTGGACCACTACACTCATGCAAGTAGCTCCGCAACAGGTGATGTTCTCATCTTGCTTAACGTTCTCATGAAGCTAAACGTTTTCATGAAGCCTCTAGCTCCGGATTGGGATTGCGCAACCGCCCCAGATACGTCGTGCGGGGCCGCACATCAAGCTCCGCCAGCATGGCGTAGTTGCGCTCCTGCTTTTTCAACTTGGCGACCTTGCTATTCGGGTCGTTGATGTTACCGAACGAAATGGCATCGGCCGGGCAAGTCTGCTGGCAGGCCGTCACGACGCCTTCGCCCGTGAATTCCCGCCGGTTGTCAGTTTTGGTTGCGATGCGCGCTTCCTGGATCCGCTGCACGCAGTAGGTGCATTTTTCCATGATTCCGCGCATCCGGACCGTGACGTCGGGATTGTATACCATGGACATCAGTTCCGGCTCGATGCGCCGCCGCTCCAGGAAATTCTTGTGCCAGTCGAGGAAGTTGAAGTGTCGAACCTTGTACGGGCAGTTGTTGGCGCAGTACCGCGTACCCACGCAGCGGTTGTAGGCCATATCATTTAAACCTTCTGGGCTGTGGGTCGTGGCTTGAACCGGGCAGACGTTCTCACACGGCGCGTTTTCGCACTGCATGCACGGGATGGGCTGTTCCACCGCACGCGGGTCGTCCACCGGCCCGACGTAGTAGCGATCCATCCGCAGCCAGTGCATCTCGCGTCCACGGAGTACCTGATCCTTGCCAACGGAAGGAACGTTATTCTCAGCCTGGCACGCGACTACGCAGGCATTGCAGCCGGTGCAGGCGCCGAGGTCGATCGCCATGCCCCACTGGAGTCCTTCCCATTTGAGCTGGGGATAAACGGAATCGAGCTCGGGGACCTCGTTCATCTCCTCGATGACTTTCGCGTTCTTCTTGTACTCTTCGATGGTCGTTTCGCGGACGAGTGGACGCTTGTTCGGCTTGATGCTCGCGACCATCTGAGGCTCTTCCATGGAGCCGTGCTCCTGAGTGTTGGCCAGCACGAACTTTTCGCCCGTGGCTGCGATCGCGAATCCTTGACCGAACCAGAAGTTATCGGAGGTCCGGATGAGACCCGCGTTGAATCCGACGTTCGTACCGACGCTGCCGGAGCGCGGCCGGCCGTAGCCGAGCGCGATCGTAACGGCATTATCGGCATGACCCGGTTGGACCATGACCGCGGCTTCGAGCTTCAGATTGCCGCGAGTGAGGGCGACCATGTCGCCATCCTTCCAACCCTTTTCGCGGCCCATGGCGGGACTGATCAGCGCCGCATTACCCCACACCAGCTTGGTGATCGGATCGGGCGCTTCCTGCATCCACGCGTTGTTCGCGAATCGTCCGTCCCATGTACTGGCGCCGGGCACGAAGCCCACCTCAACTCCGCCGCCGGAGGCGGCGGGCGTAATTTGAATTCTCTTGCTATCTACAGTTGGTTTGACTTCCGCCGCCTGAGTTCCGGCAATCACGCCGTCATTGAGCGCTTTGCGCCACGTGTTCTCGCGTGCAGTAGCGGGCCACTGCGCGGTCCAGTAATTCTTGACCAGGTCGAGACCCTTCCGGTCTTTCGAATCGAGCAGCACCGCCATTAATTCGATGGCGCTCTTGCCACCGAAAATGGGCTCGATCATGGGCTGCTGGATCGCGGCAACTCCATCGTTAGACTGCGCATCGCCCCAGGCTTCCAGGTAGTGCGCTTCCGGCAGATGCCACTTCGCGGCTGCGGCGGTTTCGTCTTCTTCCGAGCCCAGGTGAATCGAGTTGGCGACCTTGGCCAATGCCGCTCCGAATTGCAGATCGGCGGGAGCCGTGTAAGCGGGGTTGCCGCCGACGATGATGATCGCGTTGACCTGTCCAGCGGCCATTTCACCGGTGAGAGTCTTCAGGGCGTCTACGCCGGATTCGACGCGGTCGGCGGTAGAGGCTTTGGTAAACGTGATTGTCGCCGCGCCCAGCGCCTGATTCATTTGATGAGCCAGAGCATGAACCATGGCAGGCTGTCGCGGTCCGGCGACGACCAAGGCTTCCTTGCCGGCGGCCTTCAGATCTTTTGCGAGAGCCGCAAGAAACTTGCCCCGCTTATCGTTTCCGACCGACGGCGCACTCAGCGCCGCAACCAAATCCGACGCGAACTGCTGCACATCCCCGCCCCGCATCCGCAGGCGATGCTCGGCATTTGCCCCGGTCAGCGAGAACTGGCTTTCCACCACATACAGCCGGCTGATCTTCTCGAGATCTTCCTCGGAATCAACATGCCGATTCTTCGAAAACAGCTTGGTCGCCAGCGGCGTGGGGAAATCCGTGCCCAGAAAATCGTAATCCAGCGAAAGAATGACTTTGGCCTTGTCGAACTGCGGATGAACGTTGACCGCCTGCCCGAAGGCCAGCAGCGCGCCGGCGCGTTCATTGTCGCGCGCGATCGATTCATACTCGACCCACTTGGCCTTGGGCCATTTCTTCAACGCGTCCGCGCGCAGGCTTTCGAGTGTCGGAGAAACCACCGTTCCACTCAGGAAACGAAGCCCTGATCCGTCGCCCAGAGACAATCCCTTAACGGCGGCTTCAAACTTCTCCCAACTCGACTCTTTCCCGCCTTCCAGAACCATCTTCGACCGGTCGGGATCGTATACACCCAGGACGCTCGCCTGCGCCAGAGCCGTGGCTGCACCGAGGCTCGACGGATGATCCGGATTTCCTTCGATCTTGCTCGGACGGCCCTCATAGGTTTGAACGACGATACCGGAAGCGTGTCCGCCCAGCGCGAACGCGCTGGTGTAGTTGTAAGGAGCCCCAGGGACGTAATCTTCGCGGCCGCGGGCTTGCGGAGCCAGTCGATATTCGGGACGATGGCACGCGGCTAATCCCGCCAATCCGAAGGATGCCGCCATGATCTTGAGCATGGTCCGGCGTGAATTGCCGTCCAGCACGGCCGCGGCGTCTTCCGGAAACTCGCGCTCCACCCACTGGCGGAATTCGGGCGTGTCAGCGAGCTGATCCAAACTGCGCCAGTATTCGGGACCAGTCACCGGTGCCGATGGCGGCGTCGAGGCAGGGGTGTTCTTTAGCGTTATGTTGACTAAACTCATCGATGACACCCCGAGCAATTCGTAGGCGGATGCAAATGCTTTTGCGCGATGATCTCCTCGCCGATGACCCGCGGGTCCCGGTCGGGTACCCAGTCGAGCTGGGTTACCAGCTCGGCCGGACGAATGTTGGGCGCCGGATCGCGGTGGCATGCCAGGCACATGGCCATATTGAGCGGCTTGTCCTGATGCACTTCCACCATCTCATCGATCCGGCCATGGCAGCTCACGCAGCTCACGCCCGCGCTGATATGGGCGCGGTGGTTAAAATAGACATAGTCGGGCATCACATGGATTTTTTTCCAGGGAATGGCCTCGCCGGTTTCGTATGATTGCCGGACCAGTTCCAAGCGAGGGCTCTTGTCCTTGACTTTTTGGTGGCAGCCCATGCAGATTTCCGTGCCCGGGATGGCCGCGTAGGCTCCCCGGTAGACGGTGTAGTGACAATAGAAACAATTGAGTCCCAGTTGTCCGGCGTGGAGTTTGTGGCTGTAGGCCACGGGCTGTTCGGGCTGGTAACCTGTCTCGATCACGGTCGGATAGCTGTAGTAGACGTAAGCTCCGATGGTGGCCACCGCGCCGAGGCCGATCACGGCGCCGAGCACTTTGAGAATAATGTCAGACGACTTCGGAAAAATAGCAGCCATCTTCTGTAATGGTCCTTGGCGTCTCCAACTGCGGCTTCACACCCCACAAACCTGCCAGACGGACGCTATGTGGTTTCCCGTACTTCCCCAACGCCAACTGAATCCGGGCTTCTATCGTTTCTACCACGACTGGAGACCTTCTGCAACCGGAGCAATTATTCTTGTCTAGCAGGACAAAGTACAGTTTAGCAAGAACTTTCGGCAACCTCAAGGTCCGCCCGAAACTGATGGTACTGCACAACTTGTTCTTTCTAGTGCTCACTTGTGCGGCCTATTTCTCATTGATCCCGTTGTTCGAAAAACAGGTTGCCGATGCACGGGGGCGGGAGACGGCCATTCTGGAACAGGATCCGCAGGTGGAGCGGGTCTATCAGGATGCGATTTCGCGAGCCAAGATCACGCTGTTCCTGGTGCTGGGCAGCATTTATATAGCAGCCGTCGCCTTGCTGGAAGCAGTCATTATGCCGCTCTACGTCTACCGTCCTTTGCGGCGGATGCTGGAAGCCGACACCGCCACCCGCGCCGGCGACCGCAGGAGCGAGCTGATTCCGCGCGGCGAAATCCTGGGTGATGAGATCGGCCAGATCATGCAGTCGCGCAACGATACAGTCGCGGAACTCCGGCGGCAGGAAGACGAGCTAGCTGCCGCGCTTCGCCGGCTGGAGGAGCAAGACCGCCTGGTTAGTCTGGGCTTACTCTCGGCCAGCGTCGCCCATGAGCTGAATACGCCCCTAGCCGTGCTGCACGGGTCTATCGAAAAACTCATCGAAACAACGAATGACGCGCCGACGCTCGAGCGGCTCGCGCGCATGCAGCGAGTCACGCAGCGCTTGCGGACGATCAGCGAGAGCCTGGTCGATTTCGCGAAAGTCCGTAAGCAGCACACCGAGCCGGTCGCGGCGCGGGGCTTGATCGACGATGCCTGGGCACTGGTGGCGATCGATCCGCGAGCATCGGGGATCACCTTCACCAACCTGATTGACCCGGAGGAGCGCGTGGTGGGTAATCCCGACCGTCTGGTGCAGGTGTTCGTGAACGTGCTGCGTAACGCCGTGAACGCGGTAGAGATTCCGGGGGGGCGTGTCGACGTCCGCGCGCGGCACGCCGACCGCGCCGGGGAGCCCGGAGTCGCGATCGCGGTGGAAGATAACGGTCCGGGTATCGCGGCGGATGTGCTGCCGGACATCTTCGATGCGTTCGTGACCACGCGGCTGGACGCGCGCGGTACGGGATTGGGTTTGACCGTCGCGGAGGGAATCGTCACCCAGCACGGCGGCGCGATTACCGCCGCGAATCGCCGCGAGGGTGGGGCGTGTCTGGAAGTGTGGCTGCCCGCGCCGCGTTAGCGAGCGCAGCACGCGAGTCTCCAGAAGCGATCGCACCTTCGAGCAGCACTTCCAGAGACGGCAGCGGCCGCGCAACCATGAAGATCTGGTACGAAAACAGAGAGCGCGAGATCTTGATCAGGAACCGGTTGAATCCTACCAGGAAGCGCGCGACGGCCGTGTCGCCTAAAGCCAGCGGAAACGGCGCGGGGATGCCCCGCATTTCCTCGATTCGATAATTAGCCTGTTCGAACAGCTTTCGCACGGTGGCGAAGGTGAACAGACGCGTGTGCGTCAAATCCAGAATCCCGCGCGCGCCGTAGTTGAAAGAGCCTGACAACAGCATGAAACGGGTGATAACAAAAGCTACGTTGCCGGTGCTGACAATAACTCGCGTGTCCTTGTTCTGGCGCCGGGAATTGCGCAAGCCTTCCACGAACGTCTCGGGCGAGCGCAGATGCTCGATCACATCCAGCAACAGCACGTAATCGAACCTTCCCGCATCCACCGGCAGCTCGCCGCTATTCAGATCCGCCTGGATGAAATTCGAAACGTGCGCGTCCGCGGGCGGGCTGTATTGGTCGATTCCGGTCACGTCGCAGCCCTTCTCGAACAGAGCGCGAGCGACGTAGCCCGACGCGCAGCCGACATCCGCAACTTTCGATCCGGAGGGAACCCGCTGCACCGCTAACTCATGCGGGCTTTCAAATCCCCACTTAGGCTGATACTGCTGGCCGGGCCTGCCCAGGTCGTACTTGCGCTCATACAGGATGCCGAGATCCTGAGCCCTGGAGAGCAGAGTCACCCGCACCACGTCCAGTGCGTATTTCAGGCCGTTCACATGGCAGATCTCATCGCCATAGTAAGTCGGAATCGGCAGCTCCTTGATACGGAGGCCGGCGCGGAGGAGCTGAATAATGATTTCCGTATCGAAGTGAAAGTCATTCGTATTCTTTCCGAAGGGAATGGTTGCCAGCGCTCGCACGGAGTAAATTCTGTATCCGGAATGGAACTCTGAAAGGTTGGTCTTGAGGAGGCGATTCTGGATCCGGGTCAGAATCTTGTTGCCCATCCATTTATAGAGCGGCATCCCGCCGCGGCGTGCGCCGCCGGAGGCCATCATGCGCGATCCAAAGACCGCGTCGGCCTCGCCTGAGAGCAATGGCTGGAGCAAATCCGGAAGGCGCTCCGGGGCGTACTGGCCGTCGCCATGCACCAGCGCAACGTAATCGAATTTTTCGCGAATCGCGTAATGGAAACCGATCTTCTGATTTCCGCCGTAGCCCTGGTTCACCGGATTGAACAGTACGGTGATGGGGAACGGCGCTTCCTCGATTTCGCGAGCCCGTTCAAAGGTACGGTCCGAAGAGGAATCGTCGATGATCAGGACGCGAGTGTCGTGCTGGGACAGCTCGGAAGGGATGCGGCGCAGGACCGATTGGATGGTCCGTTCAGCGTTATACGCAACGATGAAGATCAGGACTTTCGCCCGCTCTACGTGTGGCATTGCTGGCGTTCGTGCCTAGTATAGAACGTCAGAAAGAGGCCGAGAACAATCGCGGGGAAACTCAACGCGGCCCCGATCGCAACAACCGGCGGCCGGTACCGCATCTCCACGCGATGACTGCCGGACTCGAGCACAACTCCTCGAAGCGCGCCGAAAACCTCATAAATCGGCTGCGGTTTGCCGTCAACAGTCGCCTTCCAGCCGGGATAAAACGTCTCGCTCACGATGAGCAGGCCGCGACATCCCAAATCCGCGTTTATGAGTACAGTATCGCTATCCGGCCGTGTAAAGGACGCTGTGCCGTCTGCGGGGCACACCTCGAGCACGGGCAGCGCCGGATCATTCACTTGGTGGACGATCCGCGCACGAGGCATGGCGCCACTCACCGGCTTGATCTGGCCGCCCTCAATGCGATGAGTAACCCCCAGTAATTGCTGAGTAAGGGGGTTGGAAAAGTCGAATCGGAGAACGTTCTCCGGAACGGCCGCAACGAACGATTGGAGTACGTCCACTCCGTATAAGTCGCCGAGATCGGTGAACAGAGAATTGTAATCGGCGACAATCCGCCCGTGGCCGGTAGCCGGAAGGTTTTCGGCCAAACTCCTGAATTTCAGGAGTGAGGGAGCGACTACCGCGGTGCCGGAATCCAGGTCTGTAACGCGATGTGCCGTGATCGTCCCGGCCTCCAGCACAACCATCGCGAGCAAAACTATGCCGGCCGCGCGTCCTCCGCGCCAAATCAGGAAGCCGAGTGCGACCGCAGCAATCAAACCCGTCACCACAAAATGACTTTGGATCGGGAATTCCATCTCAGGAACGCGCCCCGACCAGTACACCACCAGGACCACCGATAAAACGGCCGCCGGGATCAAGATCCCCCGACGGGGAATCAACCTCCGGATGACGAGATCGGCTCCCGAAGCGGCGAGTGCACTCAGCGCGAATCCGGCCAGAAAGATCCCGCGGCCAGGACTGCGGGCCTTATCCGCAAGCGGAAGGAATTCATAGACCAGCCGCTGGAACGGCGTGTGAGCGCCCAGAGCATAGAGCAACGAGCCTAGAGCCAGAAAGCCCAGCATCCTCACGCGCCAGTCGGACCAGCGATAGATCAGAGCCACGATGGCGAGAGCCAGGATCGTGACGCCGGCGAAGGCGGTCCAATGGTCCTCGGGAGCGCCCCCGGGCACGAAGAATTCCGACAACCCGAGCCACGGCAGCGAGTAGCGCGCATGAACTTCGTATGGCACCTTATCGGCCCAGCCGATGGGACCCGCGACGCCCACCCAGCGCCTGGACGCGTGCCCGAATTCATAGAACGGCAGCGTCTGAATCGCGCTAATCGGAATGGCGAGAGCAAAAGCCAGCAGCGTACCCTTGATCACCCGCCAAGATCTGTTGGCTGCGGCCACACATGCAGTGCCAAACAACACGGCATAGCAGTTGATCAGAGGGATCTCGTGGTGTCCGGTCCACCAGATGAGTCCCAACACGAGACCCAACGGTGCTGCATTCGCCACAACGCCTTCATCCGTCCAAAGCCGAAAGGCGAAATAGAAAATCAGTGGGGTGATGGCCACGGCGCTGGAGATATCGATCCACGGAACGCTCCCCATGAATCCGGTACAGGAAAATGCCAAAGCTCCCAGCAAGGAAGGCAGCACCGAAAGCGCCAGATACCGGCAGAACCGATAGGCGAACAGCGCGGCGATGAAATGCAGGGTGAAATACAGCCAGTTCAACTCGGCGAACGAGAGTGCAGCATCGCGCAAGGGAAGAAACGTCGCGAACAGGAGAACCAGAGGATTCAAAAGGCCTGGCTGACCGGAGCCGAGCACGGGCTGCCCCAGCCATATATAGGGATTCCACAAGGGGAGGTGCCCGGCGTGCAGGCTTCGCGCGAAAAATTGGAGGCGAGGTATTTGCAGCTCAGAAAGATCGTAGTGATCGAACCAGACGAATCGCGACGGGAAGAGCACCAGCCGCCAATAGACAGCGGCTAACAGCATGAAAAGACCCGCTGCGGCCGCTATCCGCTTCGTTAGGGGGCGCATGAATTCTATAAAGGCCTCGCGGACTGTAAGCCGGTTTCTGTACCCGCAACTTGCGCCACGGGCGGCAACCATTCCTCTGGGCCGGAGATTACTCCCCAGCTCTAGCGACCTACCCGGAAGTCGTAACGGAGCGGGCCGCTCCTCCTCCCCTATTTGGTCTTGCTCCACATGGGGTTTGCCCTGCCGGCGTGCGTTACCGCAGCCGCGGTGCGCTCTTACCGCACCTTTTCACCCTTACCGGCTCCCTTGCAGGAACTGGCGGTATATTTTCTGTGGCACTTTCCGTAAAACCCGCTTTGAGCGAGTCCCCCCGGCCGTTAGCCGGCATGCTGCCCTATGGAGACCGGACTTTCCTCCCCCGCTCATCGTGAAGATGAACCGGAGCGGCTGCCCGACCGCGAGGCCCACTTCATTATAGTTCCCGAAGTAGGGTCAGACGACATTTTCCGTGAAAATTGACAACCTGCATGCAAGAGGGATACCGTTGAAAACGGAGCGCAAACTCATGCCACGTTTCGCAACTGCATTCATGCTCGCCGCATTCACACCGGTCCTGTTCGCCCAATGGCTGGATTACCCGACCGCCAATGTGCCGAAGACACCCGACGGCAAGCCCAATCTCACCGCGCCAACCCCGCGCACCGCCGATGGGCACCCGGATTTCACTGGAATGTGGGGCTGGGAAAGCTTTGCGAATTGCCTCGGGAAGTGCAACGACGGTCAGATCGGCCGGGAGTTTATCAACATCGCCTCCAACCTCAAGGGCGGTCCGCCCTACAAACCAGGCGTGGCCGACTTTGTAAGAGCGCGCACGCGGGACCAGGTCCAGGATCCCAACGTCCACTGCATGCCGCGAGGAGCTCCCCGAATCTGGACCGATGACTATTACAAGCGGCTCTTTCAAACCCCGGAGCGCTTGATCATCCTGACCGAACGCAACATGCAGTATCGCCAGATCTTCCTCGACGGGCGGCCCCTTCCGGTTGATCCGAACCCGGTCTGGAACGGTTACTCCACGGCGAAGTGGGACGGAGATACCCTGGTGGCCCAAACCATCGGGTTCCGCGACGATCTGTGGCTGGACGCCAACGGGAACCCTCTCAGCAACACCGGCAAGATGACGGAAAGGATCCAGCGCCCGAATTACGGAACACTTCAGATCGAAATCACCATCGACGATCCGAAGTACTACACCGCGCCGTGGACCATTCAGATGAAGCAGCCCCTGATTCTCGATAGCGAGCTACTGGACTACTACTGCCTGGAAAACGAAAAAGACGCCGTGCACATGAAGAAGTAGCGGTCCTCGCATTCCAGGAACCCTGTAACACTTACCGATCTCAACGACTCTTCGTAACGAAGGGCAGTCGAGGTAATCCTGCGCCGAGAGCGAAGTCGGAGGGCGTATTGGACGGGCCCAGGAACATTGATCCAAAACAATTTACGCTAGAATTGTTTTTACTACGGGAGGGTCAGCACACATGCTACGGAGATGCATCGGATTGCTTTCGACTGCGCTGTTGGTTGGAACTGGACTATGGGCTCAGGGACTAGATACCCAGGCCAGCAAGGATGACTGGGAAGAAATCAATTTCGATTTCAACTCGTCGGTCCTGGCGGATGGATTTCCCAGCCTTCTCCGGTTGGCGGAACTGCTGCAGACCAACGCCGGCTACAAGGTCCGCGTGGAAGGCCACACCGACGGCATCGGTTCGGACAGCTTCAACCAGAAACTGGGACTGGATCGCGCCAACACGGTGCGCGATTTCCTGGTGAAATACGGCGCCCGGACGAATCAGATCGAAACCATCTCGCGCGGCAAGGCGGCACCGAAGGTTCCCAACCCGAACCCGGTCTACAGCCCGACCGACGTGGCGCGCTTCATGAACCGGCGCGTGGTGCTTACGGTAACCGATGATCAGGGCCGCACGGTCGGGGCCGGCGGCGCAGGCGACGCCATTCGCGCCATCACCAGTACGGCTCCGCCCCCGGCGGCCGCAGGGGTAGCCGATTGCTGCAGCGAGGTATTAAAGCGTCTGGACAAGCTGGACGACATCGCCAAGATGCTGAAGGACCTGGCGGATCAGAACGCCGCGCTGCGTAAAGAGGTCGACGGACTGCGTCAGAACCAGCAGGCCATGGAGGCTCGTCTGAACCAGCCCGCTCCGCAGCCGCCTACGCCGCCATCGGCGACCGAGGTCGCTAACGCCGTCAAGACCCAACTGGATGCCGAGAAGACTCCGAAATTCCAGTTGCTGGGAGCCAACGTCGGCGCCGACGGCAACGGCAACGTCACCTTCACGGGCCGGGGCAGGTACTTCGACACCATCGGGACGCGCTTCGGTTTCGAGGCTCAGGGTGAGTATTACTATATGCACGGCCAGCGCGAAGGCCAGGCCGATTTCGGTCTCGTCGATCGCTTGGGGAAACGCGTGCAGGCCGGCTTGTTCGCCAGCTTCAAGCATGTGACGCTGGCCGGAAATCAGACCGGCGGAACGCTGGGAGAAGGCGCGCTGGCGGTAGACTACATCTTCTCGCGCGGACGCGTGGGCGTCTTCGGAACCAAGGGGTTTCTGGATAACGCGCTGATCAATCGCGCCAACGGAGTGGACCTCAACGGAAATATCCAAAACAACGTGATTCTGGAGAACTACCTCAAAATCGTCGATCAGGCGGGCGTCAGCGCCACCGTCGGCATCTGGGGCAAGAACTACGCCGAAGGCAATATCGGATATCTCAAGAGCGTCGCGTATGGCGATCGCATGGGCGGCACGGTGCGCCTGATCTTTCCGTTGAACAACAAGATCGCGTTGACAGCCGAGGGCGGCGTGAACGAGACCATGCTCTCCCGTGGAAACGACGGCCGCGCGGTGTTCGGCGTCCAGTTCGGCAACATGATCCGGCCCAAGGAATACCTGGCGGCCGATCACGCGCTTCCCATGGAAGTGCCGCGTGTGCGCTACGAAGTGGTCACCCGGCGCGTCCGTACCGGAAACGATCCGCCGGTGGCGGACGCCGGTCCCGACCTGAGCAATGTTCCGGCGGGGACCGTGCAGCTGGATGGATCGGCTTCTTACGATCCGGACGGCGATCCAATGACCTTCCAGTGGATTCAGGAGGCGGGCCAGCAGGTCAACCTGTCGAATCCCACCACCTCGCGGCCGAGCTTTAACGCCACCGTCGGGCAGAGCTACACGTTCCGCCTGGTAGTCAAAGATGATCATGGCGGCCAGGGGCAAGCTCGCGTCCGGATTTCGACCGCCGCCGCAAGGCGCGCACAGATTCTGTTCTTCACCGCCGATCCGACGAAAATTGCCGCGGGACAGCAGGTGACTCTCACCTGGAAGACGCTCGATGCCGATTCGGCCAATATCGCGGGCATCGGGAATGTCGCGGTGAACGGGTCGCTCACGGTCTCGCCCACGACGACAACCACCTACAGTCTGACGGCGCGCAACAACGTGAACGATGAAACGTCATCGGTAACGGTCGTGGTGACCGGCTTGACGGGGCCGCAGCTGTCCAACTGCACGGCGTCGCCCACGAACATTAGCGCCGGGCAGTCCTCCACGCTCTCCTGGACCAGCACCAATGCCGATTTCGTAAGCATTCAACCCGGCGTGGGCCAAGTCGCGAAGAGCGGTTCCGTTAGCGTGACGCCGTCGCAAACCACCACGTACGTCATAACCGCTAATACTGCAGCCGACGCATCCTCCTCATGTAGCATTACCGTCACGGTGGGCGCGGCGCTTCCAGTGATCTCGAGCTTCACCGCGACTCCGGCGTCGATCAACGCCGGGCAGAGTTCCACCTTGCAGTGGAGCGTGCAGAACGCCGACGCGGTGAGCATCAGCTCGATCGGGACCGTCCCGTCCAGCGGAACACGCAGCGTTTCGCCCGCGGCCACGATCGTCTACACGCTGACGGCGACCAACGCATCGGGTAGCGCCACCAAGACCGCGACCGTCACGGTCCAGGGCGGAACCGGCCCGGTCATCATATTCGCCTCCGGCGATATCCTATACACCACCAACCGGGACGTGAGGCTAGATGCGTCCGGCTCGTTCAGCCCGGCGGGTAACAATCCGCTGAGCTTCTACTGGACGGTCCGGAGCGACAAGGCGGTGATCTACCAGAGAACGTCGTCGACCCCGAATGTGTACCTCCCGGCGAGCGCGGGGAACTACATCTTCGATCTCACGGTAACCGACAGCAAGGGCAACTCGACTACGAAGACGCTGACAGTGCGGCTGATCGGGCAGTAGGGAGTTAGTGGAGTCTTGGCGGTGGGTTCGGGCTTTCGAGCCCGCCGCGGGGCTTCTGCCCGAAGCACCGTGTTCTCCCCAAAGATCCGGGCCGTTACTCCACTCCGCCGTCTTGACAACACGCGGCGCATCGGGTCTAATAGTTAACCGGATGAATGATGATGCCGGTTAAGTACAGCGCGATACCGAAACGAGTCCCGCCGGTAGGCGTCGCCTTCCTTCTCTCACAGGTTGGCGCACACGCCGCGAACTCCTTCGAAGAACGGCTGGTCGCCATGGAATTGAAGCCGCATCATGCTGGTCTGCTTCGTATGCTCGGCTCAAATCCGGGACTGAGTCAGCAGGAATTGTGTGATGTATTCGGAATCTTTCCCAGCCGGCTGGTTGTACTGCTGGATCAACTGGAGGCACGACGGCTCATCGAGCGGCGCGATAATTCAGCCGATCGGCGTGGCCACCGGGTTTACCTCACGAAGGCCGGTCGCACAGCCTTGACGGGCATTGGAAAGCAAACACTCGCGCTCGAGACCGATCTCTGTGCCGCGCTAACCGGTCCTGAGAGGGCGACCCTCGCCAGCCTGCTTACGCGAATCGTCGCCCAGCAGAACATCATGCCCGCGGTGCACCCGGCATACCGAAACCATCAGAAAAGGAGAAACAGATGAAGACGGTCACGACAGCCCTGAGCTTCGACGGCAATTGCCGTCAAGCCATGTCATTTTATCGGGAGTGTCTTGCGACCGAGCTGGAGGTGAATCCCTACCCGGATGCTAGCGGCCAGCCGTCATCTGACCCGGGGGCGAAGATCATGCATGCCCAGCTGGTGCGGAAAGGCGCACCGATCCTGATGGCGTCCGATTCGTCCCAGGCTGGATCCCTTCGGCCTGGCAACAACTTCTCTATCGCCATCGACTGCGACTCGGTGGAAGAAGCAGATCGCCTGTTCGGCGCCCTCAGCCGGGGCGGTGAGATACGAATGCCGTTAATGGACGCGCCCTGGGGTGCGCGCTTCGGCATGCTCACCGACCAGTTCGGCATCCAGTGGATGCTCAACTGCTACGTAGCCGCCAGATAACGAGAAGCCAGGCAGATGATGGATGCCAGCAATTCAGAATCGGGTAGCGGCGCGGCGGTCACGCGCTCTCTGCTAGGCTGCGGCGTGTGGGCGGGTCCTTTCTATCTCGCTGTGGGCTTGGCTCAGGCCTTCCTTCGCGACGGTTTCGTCTTCGCGAAACATCCACTCAGCGTGCTCACGAACGGACCGGGCGGATGGGTCCAGACCGCGAACTTCGTGCTCACCGGCCTGATGGTGCTGGCCGCGGCCGCGGGATTCAGGCGCGTGCTGGGGCCCAAGTCACGCGCAGTGACGTGGTTCCTGGGCGGCTATGGAGCGTCCATGATCGTGGCCGCCATGTTCAAGGCAGATCCGGTTGACGGGTTCCCCCCTGGCACTCCCCTAGGGCCTCCGACGTCGATCAGCACCACCGGGCTGGTCCATTTTATCGCGGGAGCGCTGGGATTCACCTTCCTCGCGATTAGTTGCTTCCTCGCCGCGCGGGTGATGCGGCGCAGAAACGTGTCGTCCCTGGCGCTGCTCTCGCTTTTTAGCGGTCTGGCCGTCGTGTTGGGATTCTTTGGCGGAATAGTGTTGCCGATGGGGGTCGTGGGAATCTGGTTCGCCGTGGTCGTCGGGTGGCTATGGCTGACGGTGATGTCGGTCCGGCTGAACCGCCTGCCATAAGGCGATCTCGGTGCAGTCACCCGCGAACCCGCTGCACAGTGAGACTGATCGGTGCCCTACCACGCTTTGATTACGACTGCGGCTCATCGAGATGCCAGTCTGGCCGCAGTTCATCTTCGTCGTCGAAACGCCGCGACGTGTCGTCTGAGAGCTGAAGATCTATTCCTTTCTTGGTGGCGTAGAAATAGTTTTCGAAATATTCCTCGATGATATCGAGCGGCGGCATGCCCTGCAGTTCAGTGGAGTACGGTTCGTGGCTTGACAGAAGATACGCCTTGGCCAACCCGTCCTGGATCAGCCCGGCCAATGCAAATACGATCTCGGAGCGCTCAATCACTAACCCACACTTGGCTGCGTGTTTGGCGACACGTGGGAGGATGATCTGGTCCACGTTCTCGTAATCGTCACAGATCTCAGAACTAATAGCCGGACAACGTCGGCCCGAGTCATTAGCGAACAAAGGTGCGACGGTGGGCTTCAGCCCACGCGTCCCGCTACTGCTTCTTGCCCTTGTTGATCTGGCGGAAGTACTCCGGGATGGCGTCGCGGAAGCCGTCGGGGATTCGTTCCGTTCCCGCGCTGCGAACCTGGCCGCCGGTCTCCTCGCCGAGCTTCTGGCGCATCTGAACTTCGAGCGTCTCGAGCTGCGGGAGCACGGTCCGGCTCAGGCGCTCCTGGAGCAAAGGACCGGAAGTGTCGCCCACATTGGCTTGGGTGAGAGCCTTTTCCACATCCGAGATCTGGCGAGCCATATCCGGATCGTCTTTGAAGCGCTGGCGCATGTCGTTCAGCTCGCGCGCGTAGTCGCGAACCACCTGGCTCGGTTCCACGCGCCGGCCATCCGGCAGATCGTACCAGCCCTGCGGATTCCAGCGTCCCCACTGGCCGCCCAGGTATCCGCCGACGTTCCCGCCCGCGTAGCGATTGCCGCCACCGAACTGGTTGCCGCCGCCGTTCTGATTCCCGCCGGCCTGACCTTGTCCAGGTTGCTGACCCGGCTGCTGGCCGCCTTTACCCTGGCCCTGTCCGGGATGTTGACCCGGCTGCTGGCCGCCCTGCTTACCGTCCTGACCCTGCTGATTGCCGTTCTGTTGCCCGGGTTGCTGCCCGCGGGCGAATTGTTCGATCTGGCGGCGCAGGCTCTCCACCTGGGCCAATTGCTGATCCCGCTCGTTCTTCCCCGCGCCCTGCTTCGATCCATCGTTCAACGCCTGCTGCGCCTGGCGAACGCCTTCACGCATGGTATCCAACGCGCGATTCACAGGAGGCAGCCATCCTGACTGGTTCACCTGATCGGCGCGGCCGTTGCGAATATATTCGGCGGAGTACTGGATGCGGCGCTCCACATCGTTCTGCTGGATCTCGCTCACACCGTCCCGCAGACGCGTCGAAGCATCCGGCTGAGTAGCCCTCAGGTCGCGCGCCGATCTCTGGATATCCTGCTCCAGCTTCTTCAGATCTTCCAGGTTCTTATCTAGCTCGGACGCCAGTTGCTCGGATTGCTGCCGATTCAGACCAGTGCCGCCTTTGCCGTCCTTGGAGTTACCCGCGTAGGACTGCCTTAAGCGATTCTCCAGTTCCTTTTGCCGGTCGCCGACCTGATCGGCGCGCTGCTGGAGATCACCCAACTGGCCGGCGGTATCCTGACGGCGCATGCGATCCGCGATATCGCGAGCTTCCTGCATACGCTCGGCCGCACGCCGCGCGGCGGCATTGGCCTGAGCCTGATCGCCCTGCTGCTGCGCCTGTTGCGATGCCCGCATATCGTCCTGAGCCTGCTGCAGCCGATCCATCATCTGCTGGACCTGTTGCTGCGATTGGCGGCTTGAGGCGCTCTGCTGCCCGCTCTGGCCCTGGCTCTGCGATGATTGACCACTTTGCGAGGACGGCTGCCCGTTGCGGCTCAGTTGTCCCTGCTGCCCTTGTTGTTGCTGCTGCTGCATCTGCTGCAACTGTTTGCGTAGCTCTTCGGCCTCGCGCCGGAGCTGCTCCTGCTCCCAGCGGCGGTCGACGCTGGCCTGCTGCTTGTTCTGGCCCTGCTGCGCGAGCTGCTGCTGGCGGCGAGCCAGTTGTTCCAGCTTCTGCATGGCTTCGTCGATCTGCTGCTGCTGTTTGTCGCCCCCACTGGCAGACTGCTGCGATTCGTACTGGTTTTTCTCGGTATCGAGCTCCAGATCGAACAGGTTCGCCAGATCGCGGCCGGCATCCGCTCCACCGCCTCCGCCACCACCGCCGCCTTGGCCGCGGGCCACCTGGATGTCGCGGAACGTCGCCATGGCGCGCGAGAGGTGTTGGAGCGCCTTATTCTCAGGCTCCAGAGCATCCGACCACTTCTGGTTTTTCAGCTTGTCCGCCGCCGGAGTCATTTCGGCCGCGGCCGCCTCCATTTCCTTGGTGAAGCTTTGGAAATCCTGATTTTCGGTCGAAAGCTCGCGGGCCGTGGTGCGCTTGGCCATTGATTCGGCCTGTTCCTTCAGCTTGGTCTGTACCTCAGACAGGTACTGCGCGTTCTCGGCGTTGGCCTGAGCGTTCTTGCCGCCGCGATTGAAATTATGCGTCGCCGCGATAATTTCCTTCTCGCGCTGGGTGATCTGGCTGGGATCGTTCTGCTGCCCGCCGCCGCCTCCTCCTCCGCCGCCGCCCTGCTGCGATTGCGAGAAGTTGCGCTCAAAGGGCTGCGCTTCGACGAACGTAATATCGCCGACGGTCTTTGCGCGAGCGTCGTTGGCCGTGGCGTACATCGATACCACATCGCCCGGAATCAGCTTGAAGTCCTCGAGATTGAGAACGACCTTGCCCTCGCCTTTCAGGGAACCCTTGGAATTCAGTAATGAGACCACCTTTTCGGGCTGCCCGTTCACCGAGTAATGCAGGTCCATGGCCTGGAGACCGAAGTCGTCATTGGCCTCCACCTGGATGGTGACTTCCTCGATGGGGCTGACTTTCGCATCCGCTCCGGGATGCGTGATCTTCACCGAGGGCGCTTCATCCATCTTGGCTTCGATGAAGTAGTCCTGCGTGATGCGGACGTTTTCTCCGCCTTCTTTGGCCGCGAAGTGATAGGCCCCGTCCTTCTCGATCGGCACTTTGGCGATCAGGAAGTTGCCCTGCTTCGCTTCCAGGTCGATCTTGGTTCCGTCATTCAGCTCGATGACCCCGTTTTTGAGCGGGCGGTCGGTTTCCACTTCGAGCTCGGCGACCGTCTTGACCACGGCGCGCAGATCGCCGCCCGGATTCTCGGTGTCGTCCTTCTTGCCGAGCCATGACGGGTAGTGATAAGTGACTTTGATGTTCTTAACACCTGCCAGATCGATCACATCCAGCTTGTAGGTCTTGGAGCGCACGCCTGACGCTTCCACGTAATACTCCACCGGTTCCGGCACCGCCGCGAACAGATATTCGTAGGAGGAATCGCTGGCGCGCGGCAGCATGGGCGCTTGTTCCCATTTCGTCGAGCTCTTGTAGCGGGCCATCAGCCGCACTTCCGGCGCCTGGAAGCCGACCAACGTTGCCCGAACCGCCAGGTCGGAGCGGCGGCGTACCAGCTTGTCGCCTGGATCCACAGTAATGCGGTAAAATCCGCCCGCCGCGTTCGGATCTTTCGGCGGACCCGCCCATAGCATGGAAGCGCCATATCCCAGAAATCCGGGACCGGCCAGAATCATCCACAGCAGCACCGCGCCAGCGGCGCCCGCCCCGGTGGCGAAGGCAAACAGCGATTTCGGGGTGACCACCTGCGAAGGCTGCGCTTGGGGAGCATGCTCCAGCGTGTCGGCGGCCAGCAAGTCGATAAAGGGATCGGAGCCGTTATCGCGGCGCTCGACATACGTCACCAGGCGCTCTTGGAATCCCGGGAACACGGCTTCGGCACGGCCGGCAGCGCGCCTCTGATTGAGCCGGATCAACGGCATCACCAGCCCCAGGCCCAGTGCGAACGCCAGCGCCAGGAACAGCGTGATGCGCGCGATCACCAGGCTGGTGGGGGAGAAGGCGAAGGCGTTGGTAATCAGAACCAGCGCCACGGTTGCGCCGAGCGCGACACCCAGCGCCACGGCGACCCCCTTGGAAACTGCCTGCAGTCTTAGGCGCCTTTCGAGGCCGCGCAGGTAATGATTGAGTTGTTCGCGCGTGTTCATGCCGCTTTCGTCTCCTGAGGTTGAGCCCGCGGCCGCAAATAGCGGTCCGCAACTACCGACTCCGCCAGCGCTACACCTAACAATAGCAACAAAATGAAGGGAGAAAGGCTCCAGGGGCTAGTGTTGCCTTCGCTGCCTGTTCCCTGCCCGGATGCGGTGACTGGTCCGCTCGATCCGGTGGACTTCCAAAGGTCCAGTGTTTCCTGAGGAATAACAGCAAGATCGGATTCCTTGCGGTTGGCGTGTGCCGCGATCAGGCTCCGTTTTCCGCCCGCAGTCCGCACCTCGTAGAATCCTTCCCGCGTCAACTCAAAATTCCGAGCCTGCGCCGATTCTTCGAGCGAGAGCACCCGCTGGCCATCGGGGTCCTGGACCTCGGCCTGCGCGCCCTTCTCGTTCCCCGTCCTCAATTCGACGTACTCACCCACCGAAAGGTTAGTGGGCTGTTCCGTGCTGCCGCTTCCGCCCAGGTAGGCCACCGACCTCTGCACGAAAGGTACCCAGGCGTAGTGCCGGGGCATGTCGTTCTGGACGGCGTCGAAAGTGGAGGTAAACGCCAGCACTTTCCCTTCGCCGACCTTGCGTTCCAGAACCAGGGGCTTGCCGTTGCTCAAGCGCGCCAGCACGCGGGATTTTGTGGCGCCGACATTCACCGCCAGGTAGATCTTGACGCCGTCGAACCGTTCCACACTCTTCATCACGTCATGTCCTGTGTCGAGGTCGGAAACGCTGAAGAACCGCTCGCCTTCGCGGCTGGCGTAACTGGTGCCTTCGATGGCTTCGTCCAGAACCGGCGCGCGCGGAAGCGCCACTGATCCCGGCCCGATGGATTCGAACAACGAGCCTCCGACAGACACGTATTTCTGCAGCGACTGCTCCAGGCCGCCGGGCAGGGAGCCCAGGTCATTCAGCACCACCACCGCGTACTTGGACAGGTCCGAATTGGCCGCGACCTCTGGCCGGAGCGCTTCCAGTTGGAACGCCGCGTCGTCGGTAGCGTTCAAGGCGGCGCCAAAAAACTGCTGTCCATCCGGACGCCGTCCATCGTCGACAAACAGAACTTTCTTGGGATCGGTCCGCTCCACCGAAAACGCGTAGTGATCGTCGCCCGGCAGACTGTCCGCCGAATCGATCCGGATTTCGCAGCGGTTGAATCCGTAGGAGGCTTGATCGAGTCCCGTGAATTCCGCCGATCCGCGCCCGTTCTCCGGCACGTTGACGCTCTTGGACTGGATGGTCTTGCCGTTCATGAGCAGCGTGACTGTGCGCGTCGCGGCCGGCGCCGAGAAACCCGTCACGGTGGCGCTGATGCGCACCCTCTTGGGATCGTACACGTGCTGCGGTGCGATCACGGTTTCGACAGCCCAGTTAGGCTGCACCTTGCCGACGGTGTGAAACGTAATATCGGTGTCCTGGTCCAGGCGCACATCCGTGAACGGCGGCATCGCGGATTTTTGCAGATCGCTGATGAGATGCACGTCCAGCGGCGTCTTGGTGCTTTCGCTGAGTGTCCGCAGATACCGGGCCAGTTCGCCGAACGATGCGCGCGCGTCGCTTTCCTTGATGGCCTGAACGGCGCCGCGCAGCTCGCCCGGATCGGCCGTCTGCTGGGTCATGGCCTGCAGCGTATCGGCCAGCGCGACCACCTGCGCGGATTGCCCCGGTGGAAGTTTCGATAGCACGTTCAGAGCTTCGGCTTTGGCGTCATCCAAGCGCGTCGAAGTGCCTTCCTTCGTGCGCATGCTGAAGGAGCGGTCGACCGCCACCACCACCAGCTTCTTGCCTTCTCCCTTGGGCGTCAGTCTGCGGATGAACGGATTGGCGAACAGCAGGGCCAGCAGGACCAGCATCAGAATGCGCAATATGAACAGCAGGATATAGTCGAGCCTGCGGTGCTGCACCGAGCTCTGCTCACGGTGCTCGAAAAACATCAGCGAAGGGAACGGCTGCGGATCGGTCTTATGCCGCTTGAGCAAATGGAGCCAGATCGGCAAACCCACCGCCACCACGCCCGCCAGAAACCAGGGAGAAAAGAAACCCATTTACAACCTCCCCGCCCGGATCGCCAGATACTGCCGCAGTGCCTCATCCAGCGGACGGCTGGTGTCCACCAGGAAATAATCGATATTCGCCCCGGCCGCGCGGCTCTTCATGTCTTCCAGGTGCGCGCTCATCTTGCCCTTGTACTCGTGCGTGGCATAGTCCGGTGAAACTTCCATCTTCGCGCCGCTCTCCAGATCCTCCAGCAGGACCGGCCCGCGCAGCTTGGGCTGGATCTCCTGCGGATCGAGCACATGAAACAGGATCAGCTCGTTTCCGCGCGAGCGCAGCGGACCCACGGTCTTGATCACCGTTTCCGGGTTTTCCCAGAAATCGGAAATCGCGACCACCACTCCCCGCCGCCGCAGATAGTCCACCAGGTGCGCGAAGGGTTTTTCGAGCACCGTCTCCGCGCCGGTTTGCGCCGAGTCGATGCCATGCAGCAATCGCATGATCTGACCCTGACGTGTGGAAGGCGGCACGAATTGCCGCACCTCGCTGTCGAAGACAATCAGCCCGGCCGCATCGCGCTGCAAATGCGCCAGGTAGCAGATGGAGGCCGCGAGAAACTTCGCGTACTCCATCTTTTCCATCCCGCGCGAGCCATATTTCATGGACCGGCTGGCGTCCAGCAGCACCGACACCTGGCAGTTGGTTTCGCCGCGATAACGCTTGAGAAACATCTTCTCGGAGCGCGCGAACACGTTCCAGTCCACGTGGCGCAGGTCATCGCCGGGCGAATACGACCGGTATTCCGCGAATTCCTGGCTGAAGCCGAAATCCGGCGACCGGTGCAGACCCGAGATGAACCCGTCCACCACGGTCTTCGCGACCAGGTCGAGCCCGGAGATACCGGCCAGAACCGACGGATCTAGGAAACGCTGCAGCATGGGGACTCCAGAACTAATCTGCGTTCACTATTCCCGGGGCTGCGGCACCGCCTCCAGCAGCCTCTTCAGGATGTCGTCCTGTGTCAGCTTGTCGCTCTCCGCCTGGAAGTTGAGCAGAATGCGGTGACGCAGAATCGGCCGCGTCAGCGCCTGGATGTCCTGATAGCTTACGCTGACCCGGTTCTGCATCAGAGCGCGAGCCTTGGCGGTCAACACCAGGTTTTGTGCCGCGCGCACGCTGGCGCCGAAGTTCACGTATTTCTTGACGAAGTCCGGGGCGCTGGGGTCCGTGGAGCGCGTTGCCCGCACGATGTTCACCGCATAGCGCGCCACCGAATCGGCGATCGGCACCATGCGCACCAGCCTCTGGAATTCGAGGATCTCTTCCGGCGATGTTACCGTTTCGGCCACCGATTGATGCGTGGTGGTCGTGATGTCGAGCACTTGCATTTCGTCGTCGGCCGAGAGGTAGTCGAGCAGCACGTTGAAGATGAACCGGTCGAGCTGCGCTTCCGGCAGCGGATAGGTTCCTTCAAGCTCAATGGGGTTCTGGGTGGCCAGCACGAAGAACGGCGGGCGGATCTTGTAATGATTGCCGCGCACTGTACAGGAAAGCTCCTGCATGGCTTCGAGCAGCGCCGACTGGGTCTTGGGAGGAGTGCGGTTGATTTCGTCCGCCAGCAGGATGTTAGCGAAGATAGGACCGGGGACAAACGTCCAGGTGCGGCGCCCGGTGGTCGGATCCTCTTCGATAATGTCCGTGCCGGTGATGTCGGACGGCATCAGGTCGGGCGTGAACTGGATGCGCCGGAACTCCAGGCCCAGAATCTGTCCGATGGTCCGGACCAGCAGCGTTTTGGCCGTGCCGGGCAATCCGGTAATCAGGCAGTGGCCGCCCACGAACAGGGCGATGAGCACCTGCTCGATGACTTCGTTCTGGCCGATGATCACGTTATGAATCTGCTTGATGATGGCTTCCCGGACTTGCCGGAAGCGCACGATTTTTTCCTGGACCTGGCTCGCGTCGAGGGTTTGAGTAGTAGTAGTCGACATTATGGTTGGTCTATTGTTTCACGTTTCCAGACTGCTTGTTGTCAGATTGCTTTGCGTTCAGTTCCCGTAAGAGCGCTTGCGCCGGCTTGAAGCCCGGCGCCGTTTCGAGCGCGCTATACACCGCGTCCAGCGCGTCTTCCGGACGATTGGCGGCTTGGAACGCCTGGGCCAGCCCGAATTGCGCGCCCGCCTTGTCGATGGTTCCGGCGTCCAGCGCAGCCTGGTACTCGCGAATCGCTCCGTTCGGGTTTTTCAGATCCATGTACAGCTTTCCGAGTTTCTGGTGGGCCGCTTCGTCTTCCAGATAAATCAGATTCAAGCGCTCCAGCGTGGCCGCGGCCTCGCGCTTCTTTCCGGCTTCCGTCTGCATATCCGCGAGTTGCTTGAGCGGCTCCAGTCTGCGGCCTCCCACGGCGGAGAACCGCTCCAGTTCCGCCATCGCCTTGGCCTTGTCGTCCTTGGCGAGGTACGCCTTCGCCAGAAACTCGTAGACATTCCCGAGTTCCACGAAGTCCGGATATATGTCGCGGATCTCCGTGCCCCGCTTGATCACTTCATCCCACTGCTTTTCTTTAACGGCTTGGGTAACCAGCTTGATCTGATCGGTCCAGCTCTGAAACCCATCCACCTGTTTCTTGTACTTAGCCTCGATCCAGGGGAAAAACTGCGCATCGAACTCTTCCGGCTTCAGCTTCAATTCCTGCTCGATCGCCTCGACGGTATCCTTTTTATCCGCGAAGGCGTGGATCATCGCCAGAACCTTGTCGTAGCCCCATTTTTCCGAGATGAACGTGATCACCTGGCCGCCCTGGAAATACGACACGATCACCTGTTCCGGATAGGTGGGATGGATGAACCCCCGGTCCAGATCCGCGATCGGCAGGAGCTTTTTGTCCTTCATCGCCATGATGGACGGCGGATCCAGACGATCGCCCCAGTCCGTGGCGCCCGACGCCGCGGTTTCCTCATACACCGCCAGGCCCTCGGTGAACCAACGCGGCACGCGATGATTCGTCATGGAGAGGACATACACGTGGCTGAACTCGTGCCACAGCGTGCTGGCCCAATGGAACTGGCCCGGCGGGCGCCCGCTGGGCGAATCCATCGCGACGTACTTGCCGAACGTCACGCCCAACGCCCCCAGTCCCGGCAGACCCATGGTGCGAACCTCAAAATCCGGATGGTTGGGATAAACTTCCAGCTGCACCGGTCCTGTCATCTTGAACTTATACTTCTTCTCGTAGATCGCCATGGCGCGATCGAGCTCCGCCTGGAAGTACGGCCGCAGCAGCGCGCCTTCTTTTTTGTCGAGCTTGAGAACCGTCGTGGGCGTCGTGAACGTCTCTACGTTCTTGTCGATGCTGTCCAGCAGCTTCAGCGAATTGCGCACCAGCGGTGAGGAGTAGTTGGCGTTGAAGCACGCTTCCAGATTCTGCCGGGCTTCCGCGTTCTGGCCGAAGCGCATCAGGTTGATTCCGAGTTCGGCGCGAGCTTCCCACAGATCCGGCTTGATCTCCAGAGCCTTGCGGTAATACTGAATGCCCTCGTCGTAGCGCCGATTGATGACGAAGAAGTGCCCCGCCGTGGAATAGGCCTCCGCATAAGTGGGATTGATCTTGAATACCCGTTCGATCCATTCCGTGCCGGGCTTATCATCCAGCCAATCGACGGTAGCCAATATGGACAGCGCATCCAGAGCTTCGCCCGACATATCGAGCGCCTTCTTAGCCTCCTCGACAGCCTTTTCCGGATGGTTATCTTCGAGCGCGATGCGCGCCAGCAGTTCGCGCGCTTGGAACATTTTCGGATCCGCCTTCAGTGCTTTTTCAGCGAGACCTGATGCGTCACCTGCGAACGTGTCCGTGGCCAGCAGCGCCATGCCGTACAGAGCTTTCGCGTTATTCTCGTCAATGTCCAGCGCTTCCTTGAACAGGGCCTCCGCGTCGCCGGGCTGGGAATACTCCATGAACATGCGGCCCCAGCGGACCTTTAGATTCGCGTCCTTGGGACGAGCCTTCACCAAGGCCTGAAAAGCGTTGTTGGCGCCCTGATAGTCGCGCAGTCCCCACAGGCCCTCGGCCTTGATTGCCAGATCGTTCGAGGTCGAAAGCTTCTGGTAGCAGGCTTTGGTGCCCGGATCGCCGTGCTTCCGGAGCGTCTCGCACTGCGTCACCTGGGAGGGCGTTTGTGCGGCGACCGGCTTGGGTCGGAATAGCCCACCTTGCTGGGCGAGGAAGAAGCCCACTGTGAGCACAGCGGCCCCGAACAGGATCGTTTGCAGTTTGGCGGTCTGCAGCTTCATTTGTCCAGCCCCGCCTGAACGTTCGCCAGATCAAGCAGCAGCTGCCGCATCTGCTGCTGGTATTCCCGCTGCGGAACCGCGGCCTTGCGATACTTCAGTTCGTCGATTTGGGTTTCAAGCTCATCCTTGCGCTTGAGCAGCTTCTGCTTCTCCGGATCGTTGACGATGGAGGCCACCGATCCCAGGTGCAGGATCACCTGGCGGCCGGCGATCAGCCCCTCGCCATTCTCCGCCGACGGAGCTTTCACGCCCTCGCCCTTTCCGAGGTCCTCGATCAGGGCATGCTCGGTGGCCAGGCGCTTCTGGGTTTCGAAGTATTTTCCGGTTTTCTCCTCGGCGTAGCGAAATGCTTCCAGCACCGAGACAGCCTGGTTCTTGTCGGTGTCCGCCGCCGGGTCACGCAAGGATTCAATGAAGAAGCGGGCAAAAACGGTGGCGTTCTTTTCGGTGCCAGTCTTGGTCGCGGTGACCACTACGCGCTTGGGTTTCTGCAGCGTGGAGAGCGACCCGCCGCTGGCGCTGGTGGCATTGATCACCACCTGCTTGGCCGGAATCTTGTCGAGCAGCCCCGCGAGTTCGGTGGCCGAGATGTCGGGGCCCGGAAGATTGAATTTGTAATCGAGATCGTCGTAGGTTCCGTGGCCGATCAACACCAGCACGAGCGAATCGTCCGCTTTGGTGGTCGCCAGGGCGCGGAGTTTCGCCTCGATATTCGCCTTGGTCGCGTCCTTTCCGGAAAGCGTGTCGACTTTGGCGCCGGGCTCGGTCTTGAGAAGCTTGGTCAGATCCGAGGCCCAGCCGGAAAAGCGCTGATCGTATTGGTCCTCACCACCCAGGCCGGCTACGGTTAGAAAGTAGCTGTCAGCCCGCAGGGATATGGCGGCCACTGCCAGAAGAAGGATTCTTTTCATATGACACCCCAGCGCCGGCGCAGCAGCCATTCCGCAGCGCGGATTCCAAGGAACAAAAGGAAGATCGCCGGCATGTCCCACAAATCGCGCGTCTCGCGCACGGTGATACCTGCCTGCGAGTAGTTGATATCCTTGCCCAGCTTCTGAGCGTCAGCGGGCTTGTAATAAGACCCACCCGTCTCGGCGGACAGTTTTTGGAGCAGCTCGCGGTTCTGCTCCACATGAAAGTTCTCGGCGATGCCGTCTTCCCGCCGGAACGTAAACGTGTCCGTGCCGAGTTCTTCGGCGGCGCGCTTGGCCACCACTTCGACATAGTAGGAACCGGCCTTGGGCGCGGTCCAATCGGCGCCGTACACTCCCTGCTCCAAAGGCTCCGGCGTCATATTGACCACCTCTGGCGGGATCCCTTCGCCGGTGATGTGTGCTTCCACGGTGGCATCGCCCGCCGGCAAATAGGTTTTGTCGCGAACTTCAGCCCGCAGCTTGACGTGCGATTCGTCCGCCAGCAGGCTTTTTGGCGTCGAGCCGGTGATGTGCCGCGGCGTGTCGCTCACCACCCAGCGCAATAGCTGGCGGTAGAACATCTCGTGGGACATGTCAGCCAGCGGCTGGAGCATCTGCCAGCGCCAGCTTCCACCGGTGGCGAAGATCGCGGTGCGCCCGCGGCCGTAGTTCATGGTCACCAGCAGAGGCCGCTTCGCCCCGCCGCCTTCGCGCGGAACAAAGTTCGCCAGCACCACCGCTCCCAGCTTCGGATCGCCCGGATCCTGGAACGTCCGGATGTAGGGCAGCTTCTTCCAGCGCTCCACGTTCTTATTGGGATCTTCTTCGATGCGCGTGATCAGGCTGTCACGTCCCTCCGGTGTGAGCTCGACGTCGGCGCCCGCGAAAGAGTACGTGTTCTTGCGCTCGGGCAGCGTGGTTGGCAGAATATCGGCGGCTGCTGACTTGGCCCATCCTCCGTCGGACAGCGAATCTTTGCCGCCCAGGAACAGAACCCCGCCTCCGCGGCGGTCCACGAACTGTTTCACCATGTCCTGCTGGTTCTTGGTGAGGTAGGGTGCATCCACGCTGCCGAACACCAGACCGTCGAATCCAAACAGGTCTTCAACCTTGGTAGGGAAGCCGTCCTTCAATTCGTTGATGTTGGTCAGACCCTGCTTCCCGTCCTCCTGCTCCTGCCGGTAGATCTTGTTGGGTGCGGTGCGCAGAATCGAGTATAGGTGGAGAGTGTGATCGTCCTCCACCGCGCGCCTAAGGAACTTGAACTCCCAGCGCGGCTCGCCTTCCATATACAGGATTTTTGGTTTGCGCGGATCCACGTTCACCAGCCGCGTGACGCGATTGTTGCGCGGATTCTCTTCGTTCGGGAACGGGTCAATGGACGCTTCGAGCGTCTTCACACCGGCATCCCCGGCGTTGAACAGAACCGTCTCTACCTGTTCGGTCCCCTCAGCCTTCAGCGTCACATCCTGGCTGGCGACCACTTTGGAGCCTTCTCGCAGCGTGATCTTGGCTTTCTGCCCGGTGTAGCCGTGCTGGTGGAAGCTGACCGTCGCACCCAGACGGGATTCCGGCAGCGCGCGCGCCGAGACATCCACGTTGCTGATTTCCACGTCCCGGCTCATGGTTTCCCGGCCGAGCCCAATGGTGTGAACCGGAATCCGCTGGCGCCGGATCTCCGACAAGGTTTCCAGGTCGACGCCGCCGGTATTGTCCGAGCCATCGCTCAGCAGGATCATCGCGCCGATGGGTAAGCTCGAGGCATCGGCGGCTACCTGCTTCAGACTTTCGCCGATGTGAGTGGCGGTGGCGCCGGCGGTAAGCTGTTCCAGCTTGTCGATCCGCTCGGCGTGATCGCTCATGCGATACAGCCGGACCTGGAACTTCTCCTGCAGCGCTTTGAGCAAACCGCCATTGAGGACCTTCTCGGCGGCTTCCTTGCGAGTGCTGTTCTCATCGTCCGTGGTCATGCTGGTGGAATCGTCGATCACCACCGCCACGATGTTCTGCTGCGGCTTGAGTGTCGACACGCTCAGGGCCGGGTGCCAGATCAGGAAGAGTAGGAGGAAGGCCAGCGCCGTCTGCAAAACCCAGACCGAAGCCCGGCGGACCACGCCCATGCGGGAAGAACCGGATCCCTGCCGCCAGATCAAAAAGCCAAGCACACCCGCGGCCACGAGTACGCCCAGGCCCATGAGCCAGAGCGGCCAGCCCGCCAGGAAGATAAAGGTCCCTTGGCGATAGATCGAGAGCGGGTACTTAAAGAGAAACTCGAACATGTAGAGTGAAGGCTCTCATCGTAACTCTGTCAATGCGTCAGATCATACAAGACGTAGTTCGCAGAGATGCGATACGCCAGGGACGCATAATTTTCCGGATATTGAGGATCATCGGACCACTCGATAGCGTCTCCCATGTCCACGTTATGGCAGATCCCGACCATCACGCGGCCCTTGTCATCGTAGATTGCACGGAACTTAGGCTCAAAACCATCGAACTCCCACGGGATGCCGCTGTAGATAAATTGCGCCCCGGGGATCCGCGAGCGCTGGTCTATATCGTATACGACGTGAAAGATGGGGTCTTTGTTATCTATGTCTACTACGGAACGGCGGGGAAACACCTTGCGCATGCCCTGCATAAAGATGTCCCACTCCTGGGTCCCGTGAAAATCGTCGGTCATGAAGAAGCCGCCGCGCAGGAGGTAGTCGCGCATCTGGTCGGCTTCCTCATCGTTCAAACTCCAGTGCCCGACCTCAACGCCGTACACAAACGGCCAGTTATAAATGTCGCTGCTGTTATCCAGTTCCACCACCTGCTCCACCGATTTGGCGTCGACCCGGGTGAGCCGCAGCAGGCCCTGCAAAGTATGGCGGTCTCCCAGCGGGTAGTCGGTGCGCCAGCCGTATCGGCCGGTGTTCTGCCCGTTGGGATGCTCCCAGGTGGAGCTGGTGTACTTCAGCCGGCCTCGGGTCCATTCGGCCTGGCGTTCCCAGTCCGGCGGCAGCGGGGCGATGGCATGGTCCTCGGTGCTTTCATAGGAGAGGAAGGGCTTTTGGGCGTGTAAGATACCCCAGGTAACGAGGCCGCCCAAAGTCAGGAAAATCGCCGCGCGGAGGCGCATGAAAGTCTTAGCCGGACTTAAGGATAGCACACCAAAAAAGATTTGCCTGTTCGACCCGGAACGATCAATGTGTGAGATCGTACATGGCGTAATTCTGAAGGGCGCGATGCGCGACTATAGCCATGTCGGCGGGGTAGGAAGCCTCGTCGGAGTGCTCCCAGGCGTCGCCTAAATCCATGTTGTGGCAGATGGCGACAACGATTCGTTTCTTGCCGTCATAGATGGCCCGCCAACGCGGATAGGGGTCACTCGCCTGTTCGTAGGTGCGGCCACGATAGAGCGCAGCCAGGCCGGCCACCTGCACCTTCGGATCCACGTCGGCCAGGATGTGGAAGATCGGTTCGGAAGCCTCCAGATCTTCGATTTGCCGGTCCGGATAAACCTGGTGAATGCCTTCCGCGAAGATCTCCCACTGATCCAACCCGTGGAAGTCATCGACCATCAGGAACCCGCCGCGGTCTAGGAAATCGCGCAGCTGCGCGCCTTCCTTCTCGTCGATGGTCCACTGGCCGACCTCGACTGCGTACAGGAAAGGCCAATTGTAGAGATCGTCGCTGCCGTCCAGTTCCACGGTCTGTTCGACCGAGCGGGCGTGAATGCGCGTGAGGCGCTGCACGCCGATGATCAGGTGCCGGTCGCCCAGAGGATAATCGGTAGCCCAAGCGCCCTCCGAACGAAAGCCGCGAAAACGGCGCCCGAAAGCATCCCGATAACGCAGCCGCGCGCTGACCCATTCGGCGGGCTTCTGGTAGTCGGGAGGCAGCGGAATGTCGCCGTCTTCTCCGCCCGGATACTGCTTGAACGGTTTCTGCGCCAGCAGTACGCCCCAGGCACCGAGCACGGCGAGCAGTATCAGAAAGAACGTCCGCAGGCGCATCCCGCGCTCAGAATAGCACTAATGCGTGAAGTCGTAGACGAAATAGTTGATCGCGATACGGTACGCCAACCCGGTCATTTCGGCCGGATACCAGGCGTCGTCGGCGTGCTCCCAGGCGTCGCCCAGATCCATGTTGTGGCAGATGGCGACCACTACGCGCCCCTTGTTGTCGTAGATCCCGCGCCAGTGTGGATCCCTGCCGCCATTATTGCCCTGCTCATAGGTAACGCCATTGCTCAGCGCCGCCTCACCCGGTACCTGGATGCGATGGTCCAGATCGTACAGCGTGTGGAAGATCGGATGCGCATCCGGCAGGTCGACGATGTCGCGATCCGGAAACACCTTCTTAATACCTTCTTCAAAAATCTCCCACTCCGTATTGCCGTGGAAGTCGTCGACCATCAGAAAACCGCCGCGATTGAGATACTCGCGAAGCTGCCGCGCCTCTTCGTCGTTCAGCGACCAGTAGCCGACCTCGACGCCGTAGAGCGTGGGCCAGTTATAGATGTCGTCGCTGTTGTCCAACTCCACCACCTGCTCGACCGAGCGCGCGTCAATCCGGGTAAGGCGCGCGATTCCCGGAAGAAGATGGCGATCGGAGCGCGGATAATCCATGGTCCAGCGGTTCCCGCCGCCGAAACCGCGGCGACCGAATCCCCCACCTCCATATTGCGTGTATTTCAGCCGGGCGCGGGTCCATTCGTGAGGAACATTGGCGTCCGGTGGCACTTCGAAATTGGTGTATTCGAAACCGGGATATTCCTTGAAGGGCTTTTGGGCGTGCAAAACTCCCCAGGCCCCGAAGGCGCCGAGCAGCGCCACCAGCAAAACCGCGCGCAGGCGCATGGTGGCTCAAGAATACCAAAACGCCGGGCGCCAACGGTCTACTTGATGCGGTATTCCGCCGTGATGGTGTTGAGCGTCTTGGAGGCGGCCAGCTGGAACGGCCCCGGAATGTTGGTGCAATCGCTGTAGAACTTGATCGCATCGGAGACGTTCTTCAGCTTGTAGTTGGCCCAGCCTAGCGAGCTCAGCACCTCGGCTCGGAAGCGGGAATCCGTAAGGTTGGGCAGAGCCGCGCGAAAGGCCTGGTCCGCCGCTTCCCATTTCTCAGCCTGGAAGCTGACCGAACCGATCATGTAGTTGGCCTGTGTCAGCTCGGCGGTCTTAGTACGAGCCCAATCGGTGTCACTCATGCCGTCCGGTTTTTCCGCGCTGGTCAGCCGGTTGATGGCCTTCTTCGACAGGCTCACCACCCCATTGGGATCCTTGCCGGACTTGAAGTAGGATTCGGCCACCAGCAGCATGGCGTCTTCGCGCGTATCGTTGTGTGCAACCAGCTTCTCTGCCGCGGCCAGGGCCTTGGCGGAGTCACCCTGCTCACGGTAGGTGAGAAATAGGGTGATCTCGATGTCGCCGGCGTGCTGGGTCTGCGGGTGATCCTTGAGAAACTCTTCCAGCAACTTGATCCTATCCGCGGGATTCTTAGCGGTCACGGCCGCTTTGTAGGCTTCAAATTCGTTCGCCTGGCGGGCATTGGCGCCACACTCGCGCGTAGCCTTGCTCATGTCCGGATCGGGAGTCTTCAGCACTTTCTCCGCGACGTAGCCCGCCTGTTTCATCCATACCGCCGTCAGCGCGGAATCCTTCATGTCCGCCGCGATACGCCAGTTCAAACAGGCCGCTTCCAGATTGTTGGCGTTGTAGATCAGCACGTTTGAGCCGGCAGCTAAAGCCTTGTCCAGCTTCCCGGCCTGATGATAGCGGGCCTGCAGTTCGCCCCAAACGGACTCAACCAGGGGAGAGGTTGGGAACAGGTCCGGAAATAGCTCCAGCAGCACCAGCCTCTTGGAAAGATCGCCCTCGGTCTGGACCCTTTCAAGAAGTCTTCCTTCGGGCGTGTTGGGGTCCACCGCGGGCTTCGCAGCCCATCCCAGCAACGGAATCGCAAATATAGCCAGCACCTTGGCTGAATGTCGAGACAGGATCATGACAACCTCCGCTCTCGAATAGCATCGGCTGATGGGCAGCCTAGGTGTAGGCCCTAGGTGGTAGGCTCGATTTTTCTTACAGTTACGCCTTCGCCGCCAACACCCTGGGGGTCTGACTAGTGGGACATGTCATAGACGATGTAGTTGATGGCGATCCGATACGCCAGCCCGGTCATGTTTTCGGGATACCAGGGATCGTCGGCATGCTCCCAAGCGTCACCCAGATCCATGTCGTGACAGATCGCCACGACGACCCGGTTCCGGTTGTCATAAACAGCGCGCCAGTGAGGATCTTTCCCGCCGTCCTCGGGCTGCTCGTAAGTCACGCCGCGCTGCCAGGCCCCCGCGCCCGGAATCTGTACGCGATGTTCCAGGTCGTACAGAGTGTGGAACATCTCGCTAGAGTCCGGCAAATCTTCCGGGCCGCGGTCGGGGAACACTTTGCTCAGGCTGGCCATGAAGATCGACCACTCCGTGTTGCCATGGAAATCGTCCACCATCAGGAAGCCGCCGCGGTTGATGAAATCGCGCAGTTGTTGGGCCTGCTTGTCGGGGAGCTGCCAGTGGCCAACCTCCACGGCATAAAGGAAGGGCCAGTTGTAGATATCGTCCGAGCCATCGAGCTCGACGATCTGCTCTACCGAGCGTGCATCGATGCGCGTCAGCCGCGCGATGCCCGGAAGCAGATGGCGGTCCGACCGCGGATAATCCATGGTCCAGTAGGCGGAGGGACCGAAGTCCTGCCCCCCGAATACGTCCGGATATTTCAGGCGTGCGCGCGTCCATTCATGAGGAACACGAGCATCGGGAGGGACAAAGAAATCGGAATATTCGATGGCTGGATATTCCCGCCAGGGCTTTTGCGCGAATAGAAAACCCCAGCCGCACAGCAGAATTGCGATCGCCAGGACTACGCGCAGGCTCATGGAAACAGGCTCGAAGCGCCTCCAGGATAGCATCGGTCTATGGCCGGGTCATCGTTAGCTGCCCATCCCGCACTGCGATTTGTGGCATGGTTCCGGAACATTCCGGCAATGGATGGCCGGTGTAATAATTCAAGCCGTACGTCCACTCGCGCCGGACATCCTTTAAGCAGGCGCCGGTCTCGATTTGAGCCGCATTTGCGCGCCAGAATCCGCGCACCGAATAACGCTGGTCAAGCACGGGCAGCACGGCGAACTTGAAGTAGGCGACCGCGGCGAGACTGGCCAGAGTGGCGGCTATGATCGCCTGCTGGCGTTTTCCCGGCTCGTTTTTGGAAAGCCAAGCCAGCCAAAAGACGCCCGCGGCGGCTAGCGCGAACGGCCATCCTCGCGCGAGGCGAGCGAAGGAGAAATGTGCTGAAGTCACTCCGGACAGCAGGGCGTCGGGCAACAACGCCACGATCGCCGGAGCCGCAATCAACAACACAACACACACTCCTATCCACCAACCGGCTGCAGGAGTCTTATCCAGCGCCACGGCCAACACGATCGCCAGGGCAGGCAGCAGGGGGAGGACGTATCCCGGCAGCTTGTTCTGCGCCGCGGAAAAGAACGCGAGTCCGAACAGCATCCAGAACACCAGAAACCGGATGCGCTCATCTTGATAGGTTCTGGGGCGGAACAGCAGGCCCGCGAGCGGCGTCCAGGGGAACAATCCCGCCAGCAGCACCGGCAGGTAATACCAGAGCGGCTGCACGTGCTCGAGGGAAGTGTGCAGGAATCGATCCACGTGATGCTTCCAGAAGAATTCGTTCCAGAAAACCGATCCGTTGCGCACGGCGCACAGGATGTACCAGGGGGCGGCGATCACGGCGCAGCTCGCAAGCATCGCCTGGCGCATCCGGCGGGCGATCAGCAGCACCGGCGCGATCAGCACCAGCGGCACGAATCCTTTGGCCAGGACGGCCAGCCCCAGGAGCACGCCCGCCCAGATTCCCAGCACGACTGGCTCGCGCGCACGGCTGGGGATTGCGCTCGGTCCGAAGATGCCAATCAGCGTGGCGGCTCCCAGCGCAGCCGACATGGGAAGATCCGTGACGGACGCAAAACTATACGCCACCCAGCCGGCTGAGGTCGCCAGAATCCCGGTGGCCGCCAGCGCCACGCGGGGAGAAAATTCTCGCGCCAGCGTGCGATGGAAGAACCACAGGAATGCCAGACTCGCCAGCGCCAGGGGCAGCCGAGCCGCCCATTCGTCGTTGCCTGGAAAAGCGAGGTGCAGCTTGTGCCCCGCACCGATCATCCAGTACAGCAGCGGCGGTTTCTCGAACCACGGAGAGCCGTCCAGCCGCGGCGTGACCCAATCGCCGGAGCGCGCCATTTCGCGGCCTATGGAGGCATAGCGCGGCTCGTCCGGTCCCAGGAATCCGACCCGGCCCAGGCTGCTTAGGTACACCACCAGCAGCGGAACGAGAAGCCAGTATTTGGACAAGCCTCCAGTATAGTGGCAGCTCTGAATAAGAGTGCGACAATAAAAACTAGGTCCAAACCATGAAACTTGCCACGTTCCTGCTTGCCGCTGTACCCATCTTTGCGCAGACCAAAGCAACCCCTTCCGCAACCATCGACAAGGCCGCGATCGAAGCCTATCTGCGCCACGCCGAACTGTGGATCCCCCAGGTCTCGGTCAGCATCGACGATCCCAAGCCTTCGGCCTATCTGCCGGGGTTCTCCGAAGTAGCCGTGCACCTGTCCTATCAAGGGCAGTCCAAAGACGAGCACTATCTGGTTTCGCAGAATGGCAAGAACATCGTAAAGGGCGAAGTCTACGACATTACCAAGAACCCGTTCCAATCGACGATTGACCAGATCAAGCTCGATTCACAACCCAGCTATGGGAAGCCCGGCGCGCCGGTCACGATCGTGGTGTACGGCGATTTCCAATGTCCGGTCTGCAAGGCCGAAGCCGATGTGATGCGCAAGAATCTGGTCCAAAATTTCCCGGACAAGGTGCAGGTTTACTTCAAGGACTTTCCGCTGGAATCGATCCATCCGTGGGCCCGCGCCGCCTCTGACACAGGCCGCTGCATCTACAAGCAGGACCCGCAGGCTTTCTGGAAGTTCCATGACTGGATCTACGAGAATCAGGCAGGCGTCACTCCCGAAACTCTGAACTCGAAGGTGATGGCCTGGGCCGGGACCAGCGGCGTCGACTCGATTCAACTCGGCCGCTGCGTGGATGGCAAGGTCACCGATAAGGAAGTCGCTCAGAATATGGCCGAGGCACGCGGGCTGGGCCTGGACGCCACGCCGACCCTGTTCATCAACGGCCGCAAGTTTGTGGGCGCTTTGGAATGGCCCATCATGCAGCAGCTGGTCCAGCTGGAAATCGAGCATCAGGCAGCTTCTCCAAAGACGACCGCCAAGGCTGACGACACCAAGTGCGAAGAAACTTGCGTGGTCAGCATTCCGAAGCTAGCCGCAAGATAGGAATAGCCGTGCGCCGATTTACGATTGCAGCGTTAGCCGGTTTCGCATGCGTGCTCTGGGCGCAGGCGCCGGCAACAATCAGTCCCGACGCGTATCTGGCGCATGTGAAATACCTCGCGTCGCCGGAGTTAAAAGGCCGCGCCACCGGATCTCCGGAACTCGAGACCGCCGCGGGTTACATCGCCTCACAGTTCCAATCGTTCGGGGTGAAGCCTGTGCCAGGCAGCACCTACGAACAGGCCTTCACCACTACGGTGGGCGCTCGCATGGGCTCCACGAATCGTTTAGAAACGAATACGGGCGCGTTGCCGTTAGGCGAGGGCTTCATCCCATTCAGTTTTTCTTCCTCCGGCAGGGTCTCGGCTCCCGTGGTTTTCGTGGGATACGGAATCACCGCGAACGAATACCATTACGACGACTACGGCGGTGTCGACGTGAAGGACAAAATTGTGCTCCTGATCCGCCACGAGCCGCAGGAAGCGGACGAGAAGAGCGTGTTCCAGGGCAAGGAACTCACCCAGCACTCGACGTTCGCGATCAAAGCCGTGAATGCGAAAATGCACGGCGCTCGCGCGGTGATCCTGGTGAACGACGCCTATCCGCACCACATGCCGGAAGAAGACCGGATCGAACCCTTCGGCCAGGCGACTGGACCCACCGACGCCGGCGTCCTGTTCGTGCAAGTGAAGGAATCCACTGCCGAGGCGTGGTTCAAGAGCGAGGGCCGCGACCTGCATGAAATTCTGAACGACATCGACAAGGATTTGAAGCCGCGCTCCTTTCCTCTCACCAAGCTCACGGTGAGCATGACGCTCGACATCCAGCACGATCTGAAGACAGTTCACAATGTCGCAGCCTATATTCCCGGTAAGACTTCCGAGTACGTGATCATCGGCGCGCATTACGATCATCTAGGCTTGGGCGACGAACATTCGCTGGCGCCGTCGCAGGTCGGCACGATTCACCCTGGCGCCGACGACAACGCCTCGGGCACCGCCGGCGTGATCGAGCTGGCCCGCTGGTTCTCGCGCCAGCCGCAGCAGCAGCGCGGGATTCTGTTCATGACCTTCGCGGGCGAGGAATTAGGGTTGCTGGGCAGCAACTACTACACCGGACATCCCCTGCTGCCGCTCGAAAATGCCGCGACGATGCTCAACATGGACATGATCGGCCGGATCCGCGGCGGCAAAGTCTACGTCAACGGTACGGGAACCGGTTCGACGCTCGACAAGCTGGTGGAATCCATCAAGCCGCCCGCCGAGTTCAAACTCGATCTTTCCGAGGCCACAGGCTACGGCGGCAGCGATCACATGTCCTTCACGGTGAAGCAGGTGCCAGTGCTGTTCTTCTTCAGCGGCCTGCACGGCGATTATCATAAGCCCAGCGACACCTGGGATAAGATCGACGCTTCCGACGCCGCCAAGCTCCTGGGATACGTCGCGCAGATCGCGACGCGTTTGGCTAACGATTCGGAACGCCCCAAGTTTCAGCGCGTGACAGAGCCTAAAGCTCCCTCCGGGAGCTCCAGTAGCAGTGGTGGCTATGGCCCCAACTTCGGCAGCATCCCCGATTTCGACGAACCGCCGAAGGGCGTCCGTTTCGCCGACGTTCGCGACGGAACCCCGGCGGCCAAAGCCGGTCTCAAGGCGGGCGATATCCTGATCGAGTTCGATGGCAAGGACATCGGGAATTTGTACGACTTCACCTATGCCCTGCAGGCCCACAAGCCTGGAGATTTGGTACTAGTGAAAGTACTCCGCGGGTCCCAGACAATTGAGGCCAAAGTACTGCTCACAGAGCGTCGTTAGTTCGCCATAATGGAGCTGCCCACGAAGGCAGCTATGCAGAATACTCCAGTAGCCCACAAGCTCCCCCCCCTGATTCTTCATCCGTTTGCGGACCCATCCGGCCCCAATAAAGTGATGGAAAGCTCGCGGGCCAGCTTGATGCTGCAAGGCTTGCTGCCGTCCGGGCAGCAGACCTCCGAAGACCTGGAACGAACTCTGCTGGAGGGCCGTTATCAGGAAATCCGAATGCTCTTCTACGTGGGCAGAGATGTCGTGCGGTGGATCCAGCAATGTGTGGAACACGTCAACCGCTACCCCGAGCTCAACGGAGCATCCTTCCAGCCCCAAAGTTTCGCCTCCTACCTGGTGCAGAATCCGCCCGTTGAGGTCGTCAGCAAACTTAAGAAGTGGGGCGTGTCAAATCACAAATCGATTTTTTCGCGCGCACTGGGCCTAAACGTCCTGCTGGCGGACATGCCTCCCCAGGAAATGTTTTCAGCCGAGTTTCTGCGGCACTACCACCGCTACGCCGACCAGATGTTTCACTGCCACCTGGGGCAGACGCCTTTCACCGATCCCATGGGATTCGACTTCGAGATCTTCGCTTCCGGTGAATATTCGCGGATGCTCGAGCAGGAGTGGGCACAGCACGCTGAGAAGCAGTCCTGATCTACTTCGGCAGCGGCACCCGTCGCCGCAACTCGTCGAAGAAATTTTCGAGGAATACTACCTCGTGGTCCGCTTTGGGCGCTTCCGGAGTGTCCACCGGCGCGATCACAGCGACTCGCTTGCCGTCCGGCGCCAGACCAAACACCGTAGCTCCTCCCAGCTTCGCCAACCATACCCGAGGTTTGTCCGCCACGAACGTGTCGCCATTCACCGTATAGCTCACAGCCATGATCTGGTCGCCGGACTGGTACAGCAGATCGTGGCTGGTATGCGACCACATCGGAGCTTGTCCGCCGCTGTTCGAAATCTGCCACTGGCCGCCTTGTCCCGATGCCGGCGGCGGGAACGGCCGCACGTACACCTCGTTCGTCCCCGTCGCGTCGGATGTATAGGCCAGCCGCCGGCCGTCGGGGGAGAACTCCGGCGTAGCGTCCTGGGATCGGCTCTTGAGAAACTGCTCCGGCTTCCCCGCTTTCATTTGGCCGTTGGTCTCTTCCAGCGGAACCGTCCAGATCTGAGGAGGAACTTCGAAATACGCCAGCCGTTTGCCATCGGGTGTGATGGACCACGGAAGATCGATACCTTTGATTTGGATAAGCGGCTGCGGCTGGCCGGCGCCGTCGGCGCGAGTCCAGGAGATCCCGTTGCCAACGGAACCGATGAAGACGTATCGGCCATCCGGGCTCCAAACCGCATTGCGTTGAGCGCTCCCGCCGGACGTGAGCCGCGTCATCGCATCCCGCTGCTGATCGTAAACCCAGATGTCTTGATTCGATCCTTCGATGATCAGCATCGCTACCCGTTTCCCGTCTGACGATAGCCGTGGATTCGTGTAGGCGCCCGGTTTGGCCCGCAGCGGTTCCTTGTTGCCCGTGGCGTCAAGCCATTGAAGGCTCATCATCCCGGACGATGCCGCGCTGCTCCGGCGGTAGACCAGCGTGCCGTTTCCGGCGACATCAAACTGAGCGGCGCCAACCGCCGGGTTGTAAGCTACGTCGTCCAAAATCGGGACCGCCGTCCCATGCGTCTCCAGCCGCTCCGGATCGAACAGGATAGCGAAGAGAGTTCCCTTGGTTGTATAAACCAGATGTCCGGCCCCACTCGACGTGGCCAGATAGAGCGCGGAGGTGCCGCCTGGCACCAGCGTCTTCCTGTGCCCGTCCGCCAAAGTGACGACGTCGATCCGGGCTTTATCTGGTTCCAGCGCCTCATAGGCTGTAAACAACACTGCTTTTCCTCCGGGAAGAACTTGCGGATTTGCGTGGAGTGCTTCCCCGCCCACCAAGTCCGTCACCTTCGTACGCGCTCCTCCACCGGAAGGAATCCGCGTCAGGCCGGTGTGTAACTCCCCGCCCAGGATGATGCTGCCGTCCTGGCCCCATCTCGCTCCGCTCGAGCCAGGCGTCTCGGCCAGCGCAACCACCGCGCCGCCTTCCACCGAGATCTTGTTGTATTTGCCGCCGGCGACGAATCCCACCCACTGCCCGTCCGGCGAAAAGAACGGTCCAATCGCCCCGGTTGTGCCCGGGAGTTCGGTGGCCTTGGGTTGATCCAGCCGCCGCGTGAAGAGCCGCGGCTGCCCGCCTGCGGTGCTTGCCTGGTACACCAACCGAGTCCCATCGGGAGAGATGACCACGGAATGCAGGAAGCTGGATGGGCCGGGAGCATTGGTGGGAGGCAGCGACATCTCCGGCCCCAGGTCGACATCCAGCCGCACCAGCGGCTTATCGACGGGCTTTTCGGAGCGCCACGGCGCCCAAAGCGTAACGCCCAGCGCCACCACAAGCGCCCCGATGGCTGCCCATTGTGGGGCGGGCTTCAGCCCGCGCGGGGCTTCAGCCCCGCTCTCCAGCAGCCGCCACGCATCGGCGATGTCGCGCAACCGGTTCTTCGGATCTTTTTCCAGGCAGCTCTTCAGCAGGCGCTGAACTTTGGGCGGGACTCCGTCCCACTTCGGCTCGGTCTCGATCACTTTAGCCAGCGTTGAAGTGACATCTTCGCCCACGAACACACGACGCCCAGTGAGCATCTCATGGAACACTACGCCGAAAGCCCAAATGTCGGCGCGCTTGTCGACCACTTTCCCGCGAGCTTGCTCGGAAGTCACGGGGCCCGCTGAAAACACGTAACTTGCTGGTTTTCGGATCATCCAAACGATCCAAAAAGCCTAAAAGATCGGCCTACACACACGTAAACACACACGCGAGCGGCCGTCCATTCCCGCCGTCGGCTCCCACTTGGGGCGGTGCCGTGAGGGGCACATGCGCATTCAAACATCGGGAGGCGTGGAGCGAAGAGTCCCCGGAAAGGACCGACCGAGCCCTTCTCATCGCCTCCTTCCACGGTTGTCGTAATTGTACGTTGCGGCGACCAACCGGGTGGACGTCATGAACGGGGCGATCCTAACCCCACGAGCCGCGGCGCTTGAGCGGATCAAAGCCCTGGTCCTCGACACGCTCCCCTCCCCAGAGAGTAAACGGGCGTATGGCCAGGCCCTCGATGATTTCTTCCGCTGGTGTGGTGCGGAAGTGGCCGGTGGATTCACCAAGGCCACTGTCAACGCCTACCGAGCAGACCTCGAAGCACGGCGTCTCTCGTCTTCCACCATTAACCAGCGACTCTCTGCCATCCGCAAGCTCGCTATGGAGGCTGCCGACAACGGCTACATGCCACCCGAGCAAGCCTCGGCGGTTTCGCGGGTGAAGGGAGCCAAACAATCCCGCATCCGTACGGGCCAGTGGCTGACTCGCGAACAGGCCGAACGTCTCATCTCTGTTCCCAATCCGGCAACGCTGAAGGGCGCGCGGGACCGGGCGTTACTGGCCGCTTTGATCGGCTGCGGCCTGCGACGCCGGGAAGCGACAACCCTTTCCGTCGAGCATATTCAGTTGCGTGATGCTCGTTGGACGATCGTAGACCTGATCGGCAAGGGCATGCGAGTCCGTACTGTGCCGATGCCAAGTTGGACCAAGCACGCCATCGACGCGTGGATAGCAGGGTCAGGGATTGAAGGTGGCTTGGTCTTCCGCAGCATGGACAAAGCCGGGCGCGTCATCGGAAAGAGCATGACGGCGCGCAGCGTCTTCGAAATCGTCCACTGCGCTGGCGCCACGATCGGCGTCCCCAATCTTGCTCCTCATGATCTTCGGCGCACATTTGCCAAGCTAGCGCACAAAGGTAAGGCCGCTTTAGAGCAGATCCAACTGAGTCTGGGACACGCATCCGTCACGACCACGGAACGGTATCTGGGCGTCAGACAGGATCTCTCGGACGCACCGTGCGACCACCTGGGGTTGACGATTGAGGTGCCTCGGTGATGCCGCCCGAGACCGCTACG
>JAIQFI010000016.1 GCA_020073345.1 Terriglobia bacterium | reverse complement strand
ACGATTCACGGCGTGCAGCGTGACGAGCAGGCACTGCCGTTCAGCTACGACGGGCGCAAACTGGTTGTGCGGCTCGACCGGCCGTTGCGCAGCGGCGAGGAGGTGCTGGTCGCCATCGAGTACGAAGGCCACCCGCGCCGCGGCATGTACTTCATCGGTCCGGATGCGGCTCACCCCGACAAGCCGCAGGAGATCTGGACACAAGGAGAGGACGAGGACTCGCGCTATTGGTTTCCCTGTTACGATTATCCCAATGACAAGGCCAGCAGTGAGGTCGTTGCCACCGTCCCATCTCACTTCGTCGCGGTGTCGAACGGCAAGCTCCTCGGGGTCCAGGACGATCCCGCCGGCGGTACGCGGACCTACCATTGGCGCCAGGACATTCCGCACTCGGCCTACCTCGTGACCCTGGCCATCGGGGGCTACGTCGAGATCGCCGATACCTACGACGGCGTTCCCGTCCCCTACTACGTGCAGCCGGGTCGCGAGGAGGATGCGCGGCGCGCCTTCGGAAACACCCCGCGCATGCTGGCCTTCTTCTCCGAGAGCATCGGCGTGCCGTATCCGTACGACAAGTACGCGCAAGTCGCGGTCACCGACTTCATCTTCGGCGGCATGGAGAACACCTCGGCGACCACGCAGACCGCGGAGACCCTGCACGACGCGCGCGCCCATCTGGATTTCTCCAGTGACCCGCTGGTGGCGCACGAGCTGGCGCACCAGTGGTGGGGCGATTTGCTCACCTGCCGGGACTGGGCGCACGGATGGCTCAACGAAGGCTTCGCCACGTACTTCGAGGCGCTGTGGATGGAACACGACAAGGGTGACGCCGAGTTTCGCTACGCCCTGCACCAGGACGCCCACGAATACTTGGAAGAGGATGGGCAGGAATACCGCCGGCCGATCGTGTGCAACGTCTATCGTGAACCGATCGAGTTGTTCGATCGCCACCTCTATCAGAAGGGCGGCTGGGTGCTGCACATGCTGCGCTTCGTCCTCGGCGACACGCTCTTCTGGAAAGCACTGCAACAGTACTGCCGTCAACACCGTGGCCAGAACGTGGTGACGGCCGACTTGCAGCACGCCATCGAGAAGGCTACCGGCCAGAACCTCGACTGGTTTTTCGACAAGTGGGTCTACAAGGCCGGCCATCCGGAGCTGGAGGTGAGCTACCGGTGGGACGAGACGGACAAGCTGGCGCATGTGACGGTGAAGCAACGGCAGGACACGCAGGCGCCGCCCGCGGGCGAAGCGTTCTCGGCGCCGGTGTTCCGCCTGCCGGTGGTGATCGACTTCGAAGTCGACGGCGGCCGGCGCGATTTTCGCGTCACGCTCGACGCGCCGATGCAGACCTTTCATTTTCCCCTCGCTGGTCGTCCCACGATGGTACGCTTCGATCCCGGGAACTGGGTGCTCAAAACGTTGGAGTTCGATCCCGGCAATGACCTGCTGCTCCGGCAGCTGCAACAGGACGATCAAGTGATGGGACGAATTTTCGCTGCGCAGGGCCTGGCCAAAAAGGGCGACGCGCAGGCCGTAGCGGCGTTGCGGAGCGCCCTGCTCCAGGATCCGTTTTGGGGCGTGCAAGCGGAGGTCGCTGCGGCCCTCGGCCGTGTGCGCTCGAGTGCGGCGCTCGACGCGCTGCTCGAGGGCTTGGCCGTGCCACACCCGAAGGCCCGGCGGGCGGTGGTCAAAGCACTCGGTGAGTTCCGTGACGAACGTGCCGCCGCGGCCCTCCACGACGTGCTCAGCCGTGGGGACGCCAGCTACTTTGTCGAAGGGCAGGCGGCGGCTGCGCTCGGAAAAACCAAATCACCGCGTGCGTACGAGGCGTTGGTTGCGGCGCTCGAGCGCGGGTCGTACCTCGAGACCATTCGCGGACAGGCGTTCGAGGGATTGGCCGAGCTCAAGGATGCGCGGGCGATCGATGTGGCCAAGGCCTGGTCCGCGTATGGCCGGCCGACGCGGGCGCGTGCGGCGGCCATCAATTGCCTGGGCAAGCTGGGTGACGCCCATGACACCCGCAAGAGCGAAATCGTCGAGTTCCTCGGCAGCCTGACCGCGGACCCCGAGTTCCGCGTGCGCCTCAGCCTGCCGGCGGCCTTCGAGACGTTGAAAAGCGTCGACGCCCTTCCGCACCTGCAGCGGCTGGCGGAGCAGGAGTTGGATGGCCGCATCCGCCGCCTGGCGCGCCGCGCCATCGAATCGATCAAGGATGGACGTGGCGGCGGCGATGAATTGCGCCAAGTGCGTCGCGATGTCGAGGCGCTGCGCGACGAGAACCGCCAGCTCCGCGACCGCCTCGATCGCATGGAGGCGACGCTGGCGAAAGGCGAGCCCGTACGCTGATGCCAGGCTTCCGCACCGCGGCGCTGCGTGAAGCTGCCATCTATACCGGCGAGCGCTGTGAGCTTCCCGTGACCTTCGCGGCGGAGGAGCTGCAACGCTACGTGCGCGTACTCACCGGCATGCGGCTGCCGATCCAATCGAGCACCGCACTTCCCGACGGCACCGCGCTGGCGGTCGCGCCGCAGCAAGCCGCCGGCGAGCGCATCGCGTTGTCGCCGCCGCCGCTCCGCGGTCCGGATGCATTTGCCATCGTTGCCGATGCGCAGCGCGTCACGCTCGCGAGTGCTTCGGCGCGTGGTGCGCTCGCCGCCGTCTACGCGCTGCTCGAACAGTTGGGCTGCCGCTGGTCCCTCCACGGAGCCGGCGAGGAGCACGTGCCGCGGCTGTCCGCATCCACGATCGAGCTGGAACCGGTCGCGGGTACGTTCGGCTGCGCCGTACGCGGCTATTCCACCGACATCATGACCTGGCACTATACCCAGCCGGAATACTTCACCGAGCGGCTCGCAGATGATCGCGCCTTCATCGACTGGATGGGCAAGAGCGGCGCCAATGCCTTCTTCTTCATCCGCCATCCGTTCGACACGCAGCTCACCATCACGGAGTTGCTGCCCGAGTTTCGGCGCCGCGGTATCGACGTCGAGTATGGTGGCCACGTCATTCCGCTGCTGCTGCCGCGCGAGCAGTACCGCGATCATCCCGAGTACTTTCCGGCGGCGCCGGACGGCACGCGGACCGATCATGGCAACCTGTGCACCAGCAATGCCGAGGCGCTGGCCACCGCCAGCCACAATGCCGTACGTTATGTGCGCGACTATCCGGAGATGAGCGTGCTGCACATCTGGGGCGCCGATCTCTGGCAGGGTGGATGGTGCCGTTGCGCGGCCTGTCGGACGATCACGGTCCAGGATCAGAGCCTGCGCGTCTGCAACGCGGTGGCTCGCAGCCTGGTCGACGCCGGTGCCGCACGTCCGGTCTGCTACTTGGCCTATCACGACACGATCGATGCGCGGCTGACGCAGCCGCCCGACGACAACGTCTTCGTCGAGTTCGCGCCCCGCGAGCGCTGTTACGGCCACGCGCTGAACGATCCGGGATGCGTCACCAACCGTGGCTACGCTGCCGCCCTCGAACGCTACGTCGAGCACTTCGCCGGTCGTGTGCGCATCTTCGAGTACTACGCGGATGCCATTCTGTGGTGCGGCTGTGCGGTGCCTTTGACGCAGGTGATCGCCGCCGATTGGGACTACTACCAGCGGCTGGGTGTGGCGGGCATCACCATGTTGCAGTTCGGGACGTTCAGCCTCTGGGCCTATCCGCTGAACTTCCTCACCTTTGCCGCGATGCTGAGGGTTCCGTGCCCCCCCGACCGAGTGGGACGTGGGTCGCGGCTTGACGTGGGGACGGAATACGCCGCGCGCTTCGGGTCGCGGGCGCCGGCGGCCGCTGCGCTGTTGGCGGATCTGGAACGCGTCATGCAGCAGGTCGTCACTTACGGTGACATCCGCCGTCCGCCGCGCAAGCTGGACAGCGCCGCACCGTTGTTGCCCTGCATCGAGGCGGCGTTGCCGAAGCTCGGCGACGTCGCCGACCGGCTCGAGCGCCTCGGCGGCGACGGGTTGGCCGCACAGGCGGTCTTGGTGCGCTATACGCTGCTGGTCCTCGAAGGTGTGCGGCAAGAGTTGCGCGGCGTCATCGGTGAGGCCGGGCATAGCACTGAAATGAGGGCACGAGACGCCGCGGCCGCCCGGGGCTTGTACGACCGGGCCGTCCAGACGATGGAAACCGTGGAGCGCCGCTTCAAAGGGCTGTGGGGCAGCGTCGACCTGCCGATGATTCACGCGTTCTTCAGTGCCGGCAGGGTGGCAGCGGAGCCGGAACCGTTCCAGTGAGACGTGCGCGGCTGCAAGACTTGAGGCGTTGCTGAACCAGGAGACGATCCATGCGTACACGTCGCCGTTATCTCGTCCTTTTGATCGTAGTGGCGCTCATTGCCGTTTTGGTGGCGCGCAGCTGGCTGCGCGGGCCCACGATCAAGGCGGGCAGCTACTTGGTGCTCGAAGTCGACGGTGCCTACGAGGAAGCGCCGCCGCCCGACCTGATGGGCCGCCTCCTACGCCGCCGCGAACGCACCTTGATCGAGCTGGTGACCATGATCCGCAAAGCGCAGGTCGATGAGCGGATCAAGGGCGTCATCGCCAGAATCGGGCCGTTGGACACCGGTTGGGCGAAGGTCCAGGACATGCGAGACGCGCTGCGCGCGTTCAAGAACTCGGGCAAACCGCTCGTGGCGCTGCTCGAGAACGCGGATCCTCAACAGCGATGGGGACCCGCTCTACGGCCTCACAGTGGAAGCGGTCCGGATCGATATCGTTGACGGCCGCCGCGAAGTCAAAGACAACTTCGCGAACAAGGTAACTGACGACAGGGGTGAATATCGGCTGTGGAATCTCCAGCCTGGGTCATACTACATCAAGGTCGCCGGACGGATCGCCACGTACAACAATTCTGCCAACACAATTTTTGAACTATCGCAGGACGCCTACGGTCCCATGTACTATCCAACGGCAACAACACAAGACACTGCCCAGATCCTTCGAGTGGAGCCAGGTCAAACCGTGAACGCGAACTTCACGTTGGAGGCACGAAACGCCTACCAGATTCGTGGGAAGGTTTCCAATTTGCCGCCTGGGAGGCCATTGCTGGTTCGCTTGCTGCGTGGCGTCGACGTCTTGGGAAACCGTGCCAACGTGAACAGGGACGCCGGAACTTTTCAGGTAGCAGATGTGACTCCAGGGTCGTACATTCTTCAGGTTTACACCGCGAACGGGAGCCCGCCCTGGATGGCGGAAGTTCCGGTTAACGTCGGCGAGCGCGACCTCACGGGCGTTGAACTTGTGATGGCTGCCGGTGTAGATGTTCACGGTAAGTATGAATTTGCCGGTGATCCCGAAGGATTCCCTTTGCTTAACGCCCACCGAGTTGATTCCATCGTGCTGCCCGGGACCTCGGCCGAAATGATGGCGATGATGGAGCCAGATCAGACGGGATTTTCATTTAAGGCACTCCCGCCGGGGAAATACGAAATTTCCGTTTCCGGCGGCTCAGGAGCGCACTACGTTTCTAGCATTCTTGCTGGCACAACGGATGTGCTGCAGGAAGGTTTAACCGTAACGGCTGGCGGGGCTCCAGAACTGACCGTGACGCTGGCGCCGGGCGCAGGCATGCTCGCGGGGATGATCGAAGGCGGCGCTGGAACCGCTCAGAGCCGAGATACCGGTCAGCGCTGGACTCTCCTGCTGGTCGGTAGACGTGGGCTTGAAGCGACCTACAGAACTGAAATAACCTTCGGCGATGAGTTTGGGGTTTCCAGTCTCGCCCCCGGCGACTACGCTCTATACGCCTGGCCAGCGCGACATCCGCTAGAATTCCGAAATTCTGCGGTGCTCGCTTCGTTGTCGCAATACGCGGCCTCCGTGAAAGTTGGGAGTGGAGAAACGAAAGAGGTGACGCTCAAGCCGATCCCCAAGGAGGCTCTCCCTTGATCCCTATCAGTCTTGCTGTGCCCCTGGCGTTCTTCTTCCAGGCGCAGCCGACCTATACTATCGCCGGCACGGTTGTCGACAGCGTTACGGGAGCGGTGATCTCAAAAGCAATCGTGTCTGTGTCAGGTATCGCGGCACCGGTGATTACCGGCAAGGATGGAGCTTTCCGATTTGATGGACTGAAGGCCGGAAAGTACCAACTTCATGCCCAACGGTTGGGCTATGTGGCTCAATTCTACGCGCAACGCGCCCTGCATCAGAACCTCACCACCGGAATCGTTACTGGCGAGCACGAATCCACAGGAGGTATCGTGTTCCGCATGATCCCAAGCGCAGTAATCGCCGGATACGTTCGGGACTCGATCGGCGAACCGGTGGTTGAAGCCAGCATTCAAGTGATACGCATCATCGGCATTGGACGGAATCGGCATTTGGGAACTGTGGTCTCCACTTCGACCGATGACCGCGGTTACTACCGCGTGCGCTCCCTCGCTGCGGGTAACTACGCCGTCGTGGCTACAGGGCGCGGCGTTCATGAGATCGCTAGCGTCCAACCCATGGCCTACCCGGTGACCTTCTACCCTGGCACCACAGATCCCTCGGGAGCGGGATTCATTCATATCCAGCCCGGCGAGGAGGGCTCCGGTGATATGACCGTGTACGCGGTTCCCGCAATGCGTATTGAGGGCGAGGTGCCCTCCGCCGCCAGCCCGGCTTGGAGCGGCCTCTACGTAGCTATCATGGCGCCGTCTTTGTTCGGCAACCGCATCGCCAGTAACGAATCCGTGAACGTGTTAAACGGAAAGTTCACGATACCGAATGTTCCAGCGGGGAAATACCATTTGACGATGATGCGGCAGACTTCTGACGGCCAGTCAACTCAGGTTGCGGGAGGTGCGGACCTTACTGTTAACGCGAATCCCTCCAAGATCTCGATCAGCGAGGCGCCGCAATTGCGCATCTCCGTCCATCTTGCGGTAATCGGGAGGCCGAAGTTTCCAAGTTCGCCACTCCAGGCCATCCTTCAACAGGTCGACGTGGCCGCATCTACTGCCGCAAGGGTTGGGGCGGATGGTCGTGCGGTCTTCTCCGGCTACCGTCAGCCCGGTCGTTACACGATTCTCGTGAACCAAGGCCGTCCGTTGGCTGTGACTGCACTGAAAGTCGCCAGTGCTGCGCAGTCCGGACTTGTTTTCGAAATGCCTGAAACCGGAACCGTTGATATCGAGGCGGTGGCGGATGCTTCCACCGTCGACGTGGCTGGGCGGCTGGTTCGGGGCTCCACTCCTCAGTCAGGAGTCTTGGCAATTCTGGTTCAACGGGATACGTGGGAACAGATCGGTATCTATCGCTCCGACCAATCCGACAGCGATGGCACTTTTGCTTGGCGCGATGTTCCTCCGGGCGAGTATCTGGCGTTTGCGCTAGAGGACGGCGAGCCTAATGACTATGACGATGTCGACACCCTCCGTGCGCTGCTCCCAATCGCCCAGCCGCTAACCATTACTGATGCGGCAGTTCAGCACATCGACCTGAAGCTGCTGCCACAACCGGTTGCTAAGTGAGTCTTTGATTCGCCCGCCACGTGTGGCCCAAGGAGCAACCCATGGGTCGAAAAGATTGCGGGGGCTAGCCCCGCCTGAAAGACTGGGCATTACAAACCTAGTGAACCGCCGCTTTCCCGAATCTAGGTGCAGTCGAGGCACCACTCGGCCGAAAGGCGCATTTCCCTCGAACTTTCTTTAGCCTTCCCTCGTAAGGGAAAAACATGAAGACGATTTTCCTAACCACCCTATGCGCAGCCTTCGTTTTGGCCCAGGCGCCTTCAAATCCTAAATTCGAGGTAGCCTCCGTCCGGCTTTCGCCACCGATGGGATCGGAACGCGTGGATGTCGGGGTGCACGTGGACGGTGCGCAGGTGCGGATGGTCGCGCTCCCCATGCGGGACTACATCTCCAGGGCCTATCGCATGAAGCTGTATCAGGTCACCGGACCGGACTGGCTCACGTCAGAAAGGTTTGATGTGAACGCCAAGCTGCCGGAGGGCTCGACTCCGGATCAGATACCCGAGATGCTCCAATCCCTGCTGGAGGAGCGGTTTCAAATCAAGCTGCACCGCGAGAAGAAGGAGCTGCCAGTGTATGCCCTGATCATCGGAAAGCCGCCCCTGAAGATACAGGAATCCGAGCCCGGTGCCGCCGCGGACGTGACGCCCAAGGGAACCTCGAACGTCGTCGCCTCTGGCAGCGCGGCGGGCGTTTCGGTGGACCTCGGGAATGGGTCCTACTATACGTTCAACAACGGTAAGTTCGAGGCTAAGAAAGTCACCATGGACATGCTGGCCCGGCAGCTCGAACGGTACGTGGATCGCCCGATCCTAGACATGACGGATCTAAAAGGAAAGTATGACCTAGCCGTTTCCGTCACGCAGGAGGATTACCAGACCATACTGATCCGCGTGGCGGTAAACGCCGGCATGATGCTGCCCCCGCAGGTCATACAGTTCATGGACAACGGCTCGATTGCTTCCCTGCTCGATGGTTTGCAGCAACTGGGCTTGAAAATGGACGCACGCAAGGCCCCATTGGATGTGCTGGTAATCGATCAACTGTCGAAAACGCCGACGGAGAACTGACGAACTGGCGCCTATCCGCGGATGCCTAAGGCTCGATGAGCGCCGGCGGGGAAGACCGCCTGATAAGGCGAGGCGTGCCTCGGCCCTACTGCGGTTTCGCGGCCGACCAGTAGCCTGGCCGCGCGGTCACCTTCAGACCCGGTTTGAGAATCCGCACCTCGATCTCGTGATACCCGGCGTCTTCCGGATTGTTCGGCAAATAGGTCAACAGATAACTACTGTGAATGTCGTTGCCGATATCGGTAATGGCCTGCTCCAGCCCTTTTTGGGTCATGTAGGAGTATTCACGTCCGCCCGTATACCTCGTGTACACTTCCTGCGGATTCGAGATGAAGATAGCCTTGACGGCGGTGAAGATCTCTTTGATGATGGGCGAATAGTCGCCCATATTCTGCTGTGCATCGGTGGTCGGCGTGCCGATGATGCCCGCCGGCAGGTGACGCGCCTCGGGAGGAATCCCCGTCGTGCGCGGCGCTTGGGGATGCGTGGTCAGCGAGGTGAGCAGGTGCGAAACCTCGACCGCGTAGACCGTGATGTCCTTGAACTCAGCCTCGGTCAGTACATCGCGAACACCCATCGAACTCCCGTTGTCGCGAGTCTCACTGATCAGCATCAGAACTCGCCGACGCGCCTTGTCGCGCGTTCTGAGCATATTCACACCCTTCATCGCGGCGTCATTCACGTGGTTGGGGGTGCTGCCGATTTTGATGTTCTTGAAGGCGTCCGAAATCTTGTTGGGATCGGAGGTGAACTCCGTCATGGTCTGCACGCGGTGATCGAACGAGAGCACCGCCATTTCCCCGTTCTCGCCCAGCACCAGGCCGCTGAACAGGCTTCCGATTTTGCGGATGCCCGGCAGCAGTTTCTCCATGTTCGCGCTGGACTGCACCGCCACCACCATCGAGATGGGGTGCGTGGTCGCGTCTTCCGTGATCTTTTGCAGTTTGCCGTTGTCGTACAGCTCGAAATCGAGCGGGTTCAGCCCAGTGACGACGTTTCCTCGCGCATCGTGAACTACGACCGGCGCCGTGACGAAGTTGTATTCCACGACAATGTCGGATTTAGGGATTTCTTCAGGCACTGTCGGTTTGGCGGGCTCTTGCGCCAGCAAAACGCCCGCGATCAGCACACCCGCGATAAGATTCCGGATGCTCATAGTATTTTGGATGCCTCCCCTGGCGTACCCGTCGCTTTATTATGTTCTGTGCGGCCGTGTAACAAATCAACCGCGTGGGGGATCAAGTCCGCTACTGCTACTAACGAATCTACCGCACCCCGAGGGGATCCGGGTAAGTTTACAATGAGCCCGCAGCCGCGCGCAGCCGCCCCGCCCCGCGAAAGTGAGGCAAACCGCGCAGTTTTGCGCCCCTCGGCCCTCATCAGCTCGCCGAATCCAGGAATTTCCCGATCGGCGATCCCTTTGGTGGCCTCGGGCGTTACATCCCGAGGTCCTAAGCCCGTGCCACCTGTAGTAAGAACCACATCGGCGTGATTTTGATCGATCAGACGGACCATGCTCGCGGCGATCTCCTGTACCTCATCTCTCAGCACTTCCCGGGCCACAATCGACCAACCCAGAGCCTGAGCCTTTTCCGCCACAGACGGGCCGGAACGATCCTCGCGCGTGCCGGCCACCGCCGAATCGCTGATGGTCAGGATCGCCACTCGAATCACCGCTTATAGTCTCCCGATTTTCCCCCGGTTTTCTCGACCAGATACAGCTCCCGGATCTCGATGCCTTTGTCCAGCGCCTTGGTCATGTCGTACACCGTCAGCGCCGCGACAGCCGCCGCGGTCAGAGCCTCCATTTCGACGCCCGTCGGGCCGGTAGTGGTCACCTTCGTCGTGATACGGACACCACCAGGCTTCACCTCCGCAGTCACGTCGACATGGGAGAGAAGCAGCGGATGGCACATGGGGATCAGGTCGGAAGTCCGCTTGGCCGCGGCGATTCCGGCGATGCGCGCGACTCCCAGGGGATCGCCCTTGGGGTTCTTCGGTAGCTTCTTGAGCACAGCGGGCCGGATCTTCACGAACGCCTGCGCGGTCGCGGTGCGTTTCGTGTCCTTCTTGGCGGAGACGTCCACCATACTCGCGCGACCTCGTTTATCGTAATGAGAAAGCGTTTTCATTTATTTGAGGAGTACGCGAATCAAATCCCCGGCCGCCCACGATTCGCGATCGGGCTCGATCACCAGGAACGCGTTCGCGCGTGCCAGTGAGTTCAAATCGCCCGATCCCTGCCATGGCTCCGGCGCCACCGTCGATCCATCCGCCGATACCTGCGCGGGCAGGAAGCGCGTCAACCCTGGCTTTTGCCGCAAGTCTTTCGATAGCTGAGCTTGTAACAAGCGAAGGGGAGCTTCCTGCGCCCCGCCCAGCAGCTCTACCGCGGCTCGCGCGAATACTTCAAAGGTCACCATGGTCGACGCGGGATTTCCCGGCAGCCCGAAGAAAAACTTTTCGTGCACGGTTCCAAACACCAGCGGCTGTCCCGGCTGGACTAATACGCGGTCGAAGAAGAATTTTGCGCCCAGATCGGCCAGCACACGCTCGACGATATCGTACTTCCCCGCGGAAACGCCGCCCGAAAGCAGCAGGAGATCGGCGTCCAAGCCCTGCTCGATCAAGTGTCGCGTCGATTCGTAATTGTCGCGCGCGATCGGAAGGATCCGCGGATCGCCACCCGCCCTGGCTACCTGCACGGCCATAGACCACGCGTTCGAATTACGGATCTGGAAGGGTTCTGGTTGTTGACCCGCTTCGACGATCTCGTCGCCCGTCGGCAATATTGCCACGCGCGGGCGTTTGTAAACCGTGGAGCACTCACGACCGACCATCGCTAGCAGCGCGATTTCGGCGAAGCCCAGCCGCCGCCCCGGAGAAAGAACGACGCTGCCGTGCCTGGCTTCGATTCCTTGTGCGTTGAAGTTCTCGCCGCTCTGGAGCGAGCGTGCCACTTTGATGCGGTCGCCCGCGCGTTCGGTATGTTCGACCATCACGACTGCGTCGGCGCCTTCCGGAAGGGGGGCGCCCGTCATTATTTCGACGGCCCCTCCAGGTCCTACCAAGCCGCGGAAGACTTCTCCCGCGCGGACTTCGCCGATCACGTGCAATTCGCCGGGAAGGTCCGATGCGCGAACGGCGAACCCATCGCGAGCCGAGCGAGGAAACGGAGGATAATCGCGGTCGGCCGTGATCTCTTCGGCGAGCACACGTCCTGCCGCTTCGAGCGATGGAATCTGCTCGGTCGGGAGACTGCCCCGCCCCGCGCTCACCTCGCGCAACACGCACGCCCGCGCTTGTTCGAAGCTCAGTGCCACTGTTCTAGCTTATAGCGATTCGCCGGATCGACGCCGCGTGGCCGCTGGCCTCGTCGACTTCGACGATCACCCCGTGCAGTTCTCCGCCATGCCGCGCGGCTTCCATCCGAACCGGCATCTGAGTCAGGAACTTCTGCAGGATGATGTCCTTGTCCACACCGATCACCGACTGATAGGGACCCGTCATGCCCACGTCCGTCTGATACGCGGTGCCGTTGGGCAGAATCCGCGTATCGGCCGTCGCCACGTGCGTGTGCGTACCCACCACCGCGGAAACCCGCCCGTCCAAGTACCACCCCATGGCCTGTTTCTCGCTGGTCAGCTCGGCATGGAAATCCACGAAGCGCACATTTGCTCCGGCGGGCAGCGCGGCAAGAAGCGCATCGGCTTTGCGAAACGGGCAGTCCGTGGACGGCATGTAGGTTCGACCTTGCAGATTCAGCACGGCGCATTTGGCTCCATTGCGCGCCTCGACGACAACCACTCCTGATCCCGGCGTTTCGGCGGAATAATTGGCGGGGCGAAGCAGACGAGGCTGCTTGGGCAAGTACTCGTAGATTTCGCGCTTGTCCCAGATGTGATTGCCGCTGGTAATCACGTCCACGCCGTATCCGAAAATCTCATCGGCGAGTTGGGGCGTGATTCCGAACCCGGCCGCGGCGTTCTCGCCGTTGGCGATGGTCAGGTGGATATTCTCGGTGACGACGATTTCGGGCAGATGCCGGGCCACCAAGCCCCGGCCTACCGACCCAAAAATGTCACCGATGAATAATAGGTTAGTCAATAGAAGCTGACTCTAAAGGAAAAGGGAACGCACCGCCATCGCCGTTACAACCCCCGTCATTTGACCCTTAAACTTCCAGGGCGGAACCCTCCGCGCCCCTTCAGGCTTCTCCATGGCAGTTTCCTGCCGGAGCTTGCTCACCGGAGCGAAATCGAGTCAGGTCCCATGACATTGACTAGGATCATTTATTGGAGGCCGCTCACGAGCGCGGCAGAAACGCTCCCCAGAACAGGATAACAGGCCCGTGTCATAATCCGGGACATGCGGTGGGTGATCCTATTTGCAGCCTCCCTCTATGCGGCCGATCTGCTGGACCATCCGGCCATTAACTACAATTACGCACCCGTTCACGATCCGATAGCGCGATTGGACCCCAGCAAGCTCAAGTTCGAGGGTCCCTCGGGTTACCTGCGGTCGGTACTGGATGCGCTCCATGTTCCGGTCGAGTCGCAAATCGCGGTTTTTTCGAAAACCAGCCTACAGGCGCCGCTGATCGAGCCAAACAATCCGCGCACGATCTTCTTCAACGACTCGGTGGCGGTCGGGTGGATGAAGGGCGGATTCATCGAGATCGCCGCTCTGGATCCGCGGCAGGGCGTCCAGTTCTATAAGCTCCAGCAACGGCCGGATGCGCGCCCGCGTTTCCAGAGAGGGTCTTCGATCGAGTGCCTGCGCTGCCACGTGGGGGATGCGACGTTGGGAGTAGCGGGGTTCGTGGTCCGCAGCACCTACACCGCGGCGGATGGATCGCCCATGCTGATCTACGGCGGCAGCGTGGTGGATCATCGCACTCCGATCGAAGATCGCTGGGGCGGATGGTTCGTAACGGGATCTGTGGGGACGGTTCGTCATTTGGGCAACGCGGTGATCGGACCGCAGGGCGATCCGAAGGCCATGGAACCGCTTCACGGAAAGTTCGACAGCGACGTGGCAGCGCTGATGGTGTTCGATCACCAGATGCGCATGGCCAACCTGATCACGCGGATCGGTTGGGACACCCGCGCAGGTGTGGGCAAGCTGGAGGATGAGGCGCGCGAGTTCGTCGATTACCTGCTGTTCGTGGATGAAGTTCCGTTGCCGGGGAAGCTCGGAGGGCCGTTTGCCGAGGTTTTTGCCAAGAACGCCATTCGTGACAGCAAGGGCAGGAGCCTGCGGGACCTGGATCTGCAGAAGAGGCTCCTGCGTTATCCGTGCAGCTACATGATCTACAGCGAGGCCTTCGATGCGCTGCCCTCGGAGGCCAAAGACGCGATTTACAAGCGGATGCGGCAGGTTTTGTCGGGATCGGAAAAGGGCAAGAAATATGCGCGGCTTTCGGCGGCCGACCGGCGCGCGGTGCTCGAGATCCTGCGCGAAACGAAGAAGGATTTTGGCGGGGTGGTAAACTGAGGTTGAAAGGGGGGCGCAACGGATTCGACGGGATTGCATCTTTCGTAGGAAGTCGTGCCGGGTTCCGAGCTCCCGTAAAACGATCGGAAAACAACAACTGCCAATCAGCAGTTTGCATACGCTGCTTAATTAATTAAGTAGCCGCCCTGGGCTGTTAGGCCTGCATGGTAGTCTGAGGGCGTCATCATGGCAGGATAGGTCAAAGGCTTCCGCCTGGAGCCCGCAACCGAGACCAATCAGGCTAAGCCGCCTCGCTCTTGCCGGTTCCGCACGGGGCGGTCTAAAACCACCGAATCGGAAACGCACGTAGTCTTTCGCGGCAGACTTTCTCGGACGCGGGTTCAACTCCCGCCGCCTCCACCACCACAAGCGGAAGAGGGCCGATACTGGGCGGAGCCGGCTATGGTTGTGTCACGGGGGCCTTCGTCTGTGCTCGTCCGCGACGACGCAGCAGGCCGATCACCCAAAGACCGGCGCCCACCATCGCGAGCGAGGCGGGTTCAGGGATAGCCAGAAGTTGTCCCCGAATCTCCCCCGACGGATAAAGCTCTGTGTGCATATCGATATACACACCATTGAGCACAAAGGCGGCTGTCAGGGCGGCAAAGTCCGGGAACCCCGGTCCGGGGGGCTCCGCAAAGGCGGCATAGCCATCATCAGCGCTCAGCTGGAGGACGTCGTGCGCAGTTCCTGTCGTGGGAGCGCACTCGGTCAGTAACCCGTCGCCGGCGAAGCCGCAGGGCACCTGAACGATAAGCGGCACGCTCGTGTCATCCAGCAGTTCGTGAAAGAAATTGTTATTTGGCGGAGTGAAGCGGCTCTCACCTTCGGGAGCGTCATGCATATGCGACCGATCGGCAGGACCGGTCAGGCCGCTCCAACTCAGATCGGTCGTGATGGTGAAAAGGGTGGTGTCGATGGTTACGGTGCCAAAGCCCGTGGCAGTCGATGTACTGCCGCCGCCATCCACGACCTGTGACGAATCAAGTTGGCCGTGCAAGACAATAAGGCTGGCCTGACCAGGCCGGGCAAATAGCGCAATTCCCACCACGACGATCGCAAGATTCCAGAGTGATTTCATGGTCTATTCCGAATCAAAAGTTAATCCTTCCCATGCACCGGTTCCCGATGTGCTGCCTGCGGGTCCTGCGCCGGGCCTCACTGCTTCCGTAATTCGAATCATCCTATCATGAACACGCTTTCAAGGCTCGTCGAAATCGAAATTTGTACCTACTGGACGTACTAGAACTAACCGTTTAGGACGCACCGGTGCGAGCACACCAGTCCACGCCGCCTCCACCATCCCGATCTTTCCAATTGGCAATCATTGCCAAGCGTGATATATTCAACTCAGGCCTGTGCCCACTCGCAACGTCAATTTGACTGAGGAACTTGACCGCTTCGTGCTGAAGAAGGTCAAGACGGGACGTTACGAAAACGCCAGCGAAGTTGTGCGCGCGGCCCTGCGGACCTTGGAGCGCGAAGAGCAGGAGTACGAGGCAAAACTCGCGGTGCTGCGAACAGCTATCGACGAAGGCGATGCCAGCGGGATCGCCGAGGACGGCGTTTTTGAACGCATACGCGAAACGCTGAAGCTTCCGAAGAACCGGCGCTAGGCCGTGGCCCGGTTTCGTTTCTCACGTCGCGCTGAAGCCGACCTGCTCAGCATCGGCGCTTACACCCTCAAAACCTGGGGCGTAGAACAGACGATCCGCTACGTTGCCGATCTTCAGACCAGTTGCCAGACGCTTGCCGACAACCCAGAGGCGGGCCGGGTTTGCGACGACATTCGTTCCGGCCTGCGCCGCATGGAGCACGGACGGCATGTCATCTTCTACCGGCCCGATGCCGAGGGCATTCTGATCGCGCGCGTCCTGCACCAACGGATGCTTCCCCGCAGATACACCATCGAGGAATGACGACAACAAGCCACCGGATCGGAAACGCACGTAGTCTTTCGCGGTAGCTTTCTCGGACGCGGGTTCAACGCTCGGAACGGTTCGGATATCAATCCCGATTTACGCAAATCACCTCGAATTAGCAATCCTACGCAGAGCACTAAAACTTGGCATTGACTCCCTCTCCCAACCCGCATAGCATGAAGGAAATGGTGAAAGCAAAAAGAGTCGCCGCGGCTTGCCGTGGGAGGAAAGGGCCGTGATCCGAACGGGCAGCGCTCCTTGTGTCCTCTGCGGGACAACAGTAGAGACCTTCGTGTCCGAGTTCGACCAGCGCGGCAAAGCACCTGTTCTTTACAAAACCGAGTGTCCGAAATGCGGGCCGTATCACTTTGACGGGACGGTGGCGGCTACATCCATTCCCCAAGAGGAGCGGGCACGCGCGGAACTGAGCATGCAGCAATCCAGGACTCCGGGAACAATTCCAGTTCTCGGATGGTTTGAAAGTCACATTCATATCCAGTGGAGGGAACAGAAATCGACTGCCAGAAGCTTGGGGGACTAAGACATGGCAGACGACTTAACCCAGCACGGACCGGAGCCCGAACAAGGAGGATGCGGATGAAACTTATCGCGTCTCTGATGATCATGGGATTGACGGTCTGTGCCGAGGATCACGTCTGGTCCCCTTCCCAGAAGTCGGCGTCTGGTGATCCGAACTTGGAATACATCGACGGCCAGCAGTTTCTCTTTCTGGAAGCGAATGGCCTAGTTGTGTCTATTAGTTTCGAGGAGCGTCAAAAAGCGATGGCCACAACGGTTGTAGTTGCAAACGGATCGGGCGTGGCACGGGATGTAATTCCTTGGAACAGGGTACGGTCACGGCTAGTGACAATCGCGGAAATCGTGCAAATGCGACCCTGTACGGAACGACCACCACAAGGACAACGTCTCCTAACGCGCAGGCGCAGATCGCTGCCGATTACCGAACAATGCAGCGATCCGCCGCTGCCGGCGATGAGATCGCCCATGTTCAGGCGATTGCGCTCCGCGCTAACACCGTTAAGCAGGGAGAGAGCGTCGCTGGCGTGGTGTGGTTCGACAAGGAATCCGACCTCAAAAAAAATGGAGTTTGCTATCGTGATCCCGATTGGCGAAGATCGGTTCATTTTCCCGCTCCGTCACAATCCGTAGGGCCAGCCAGCCAACTCCCGCCGCACCTACCCGACCAGGCGGTCGTAATCAGCGTGGGTTCCGATCCAGATCCAAGTATTCCATCCGAAACATCCACACCAATGGCTCGGTAACGCAGCCCAACGCGAGCCGACCAATACCTGCCAACTCTCTTTAGGTGGAGGGAACGATGCTTGGCGTCGCTCTTCAGCAGCGCGAAGGCCTTGTCCGCAGTGGTTCGTATGGATGCGGGCAGCGCCCGGTAACACGTCCAGAAGTCCGGGGACGCATAGTGATTCACAGCTTGGTGGACCGGCCTGCCTCATGATCGCGAAGTGCCCGTTCTGCAAGATTCTCCAGCCTGCCAGCGTTGACGTCAGCTTCCATCTGACGATCCCACGCGTCCGCGTCGAAGCCAGCAAACCATTCACGCAAAGCCGTCAACTCGTCCTGCGAAAGCTCCTTGATTTCGTTCTCGATTTTCTCTACGCGGCTCATGAAATCACCTAACCTCAATAGTAACGAAACGAACGCTGTCTGGAGGTTAATCCCCCGCCCTGGTCCCGGTTGACCTCCTTCGCAAGCAGTTCCAAGCGGTGGTTCAAGGCCGTGGCGATCCGCCGTACCATCCCGATGGTACGCCCCGGGTAGTCGGATTCGAGGCGATTGACCGCCGATGCGAACCACGCGAGAGTATTCCCGTCTGTCCCCTATTACCCTTCAGCCGGGGCCTGTAACGGTTTTCCTGGGGCGGTTCTCTCCCTCCTAGAGAGTGCCCTGCGGTAGATTGAAGGCCCTGGGTAAGCAAGCAGGACCTCTAGAACACTGGGTACTTTTGCGACAATTCGAGGATTGTACGGGCATCCATTCGGTCCTATAGTATAAGTACGAATCGGCCCTTTTGGATTTTAGGGACCGGATCGGCATCTCACGCGGAGGAGGGAAGCTATGACTTTTCTTAGAGTGACCATGGCCGCTGCAGCGGCAGTAGTTGGTTGTACGTTCGCTAGCCCCGCATCAGCCAGCGTAATCGGGCCGCTCAATATAGCAAACTGCGCCAATGGTGGCGTTACTTTCACGGCGACGACGATCGTATTTAGTCCGCCCACACTTGGCGGAACTGCCGGCTGCATGGAGACAGAGGCGGGAACTAATCTGACTTATTCCAACGGAACGCTGGTCTCGGGTGTCTCGGGCGATGTCCTTAACCTAACCTTAGGCGGGGGGACCGTTGACGACTTCATGACGTTTTCGGCGACGACTTTAGATTTCGTGTTGACTGGACTTGGTCCGGGGGATTCGAATACCAATTGTACTGGACTTGCCGTTGGAGCCTCGTGTTCAGTGTCCGCGGGTAATCCGTTTGTTCTGACCAACCTCGGTGGCGGGAATACACGAATAGGTCTTTTGGCGAACGGTACGATTACGGATGGCGGCTCTACTTCTCCCTGGTTGGGTGAGTTCAAAATGCTGGTAAACATAGACGCGGTTACGATCCAAAGTGTCATTCTCGGCAGCGGGTCTGTGGGAACCACCTACACAGGGCACTTCAACGTGGTTCCGGAGCCGAGTACCTTTTCGATGCTGGCTTTCGCAGGGCTTATCATTTCCGGCGTGAAGCGGCGCAGATCGTGAAGGGTTGTGGCCGAGTCCGGCGTCTTTGAGCGCGTACGCGAAACGCTCAACCTTCCTCAGAAGCCACACTAGAAGTATTCCCGTCTGTCCCCGATTCTCCCGTCGGACCGACGCGCAGGCGTGAGCCAGCACAAGAAATGAGGTAAACGAAGAAGTAAGGTTGATAAAATCGATAAACGGAGGTGCTGGCGATGAAGGGCAGAAAGTTGCTGACGATTCCGATTGTTATGGGCGTGCTCGCCTTCGTGGGCAGCTGGGCCATTTTCGCGCAGGACAAGTACACCGTGAAAGTGCCGAATGGGCTTTCGTTCTCTGAGTTCAGAGGATACGAGGCCTGGCAGGTTGTCTCCATCAGTCAGGACGGAAACCTTGTTGCTGCGATCCTCGCAAATCCTGTGATGATCAAGGCCTACTTGGCCGGCGTTCCCGGCAACGGCAAGCCTTTCCCCGACGGCGCCAAGATGGCGAAGATCCATTGGAACCCGAAAAAGATGGAGACGTTCCCCGCAGCGACGGTGCCAGGTACCCAGCATGACGTCGACTTCATGGTGAAGGACAGCAAGAGGTTCGCGGACAGCGGCGGGTGGGGATATGCCGTGTTCGACTATGACGCTGCATCCGATAGGTTCACGCCCGGCACCTTGACTGGCAAGCCGCCGCAGGGAAACGACGCCAAGTGCGGGTTCACGTGCCACTCGATGGTGAAGACAAGAGATTACGTTTTCACGGATTACGGGCACAGGTGAAGCGGTATGAGCAGGACACAGATGAGCAATGAACAAGCAACTCGAATCCGGAGTGCTGGCATGGCCGATATGAAACTCCATGCCGTCCATCCGGTGTCCGATGTCGATCGTGCCAAGCGCTTCTACCTGAACAAGCGTTAGCGCCGGTCATACACCCAGACATTGTCCTGGTCTCGACCGGCACCACGGAGCTGTTCCACGGCTCGAAGGCGGCGTCCTTTTTCCAGAAGTTCGTAGCGAAAGGACATCGTCCACTGAGGCTCGCGGAACGTGAAGACCAGAGCGTCCCCGTCCCAGCACAGACTTGTTACGATCCCCTCTCCGGCGACTTCCCTTCCATCAGATACGCGGCCCTCGCCCGCATGCTCAACCGACTTCCCGCCGGCGACCATTTTGATTTGAAAGGCGAAGACCGGCTCACGATGATCGATCCGCATGACGCCGCTATCAAAAGCGGCTGCGGCAGGGCTGAGCGTGCTCGCCTGTCGGTCCAGAATCCACTCGCCCGAGAAATCCGGCTTCATGACGTGCCCTCCTGAGGCTCGCAGCGACACCATTATAGTTACCCCATTTCTTTCAATGGTCCAACGGAATAGAATGGATCCGGAATTGTATCTTCCACCCAAATGATGCGTTGGCCGCTCGCTCTCGTCATATTTTCCGTCTCGGTTTCCGTCTCGTTGCTCGGGCAGGACGCGGCGCTGGAACACGCGCGCCAGGTGAACCTGGAACGCGCTACGAACATGCCGAATTTCGTGGCGGACGAGGTCGCGGAGCGATACACTCGACGTTCGGAATCCTCTAAATGGAAGCACCAAGACACCATTGAGACCGAGATCACGGTCAGAGGTATTCAAATCAGCCGGCAGAACTGGCGCAGGAATGGCAAACGGGTGAGTCCAGACCCCGACGGAATGCACATGCCCACCACCGGATTCGGCGCCGCACTGAAGCCGCTATTCGATCGGGAATGCCCCACTACACTTGAATTCGCGGGCCGCGACGAAGTGCGTGGCAAGCCGGCGTTGATCTACCGCTTCCGTTCTCCGGCGGGTGGCTGCTTCGGCAATTTGTATGGGAGCGGGCCGTACAATGCCGCGCGGACCGGACGGGTTCTCATCGACGATCCTACGGGGGAGGTTCTACAGTTCGAAGAGGAGGCTACCGGATTCCCCAGGGGATTCGTGTTTTCTCAAAGGAATCAGGTGATGACCTGGGGCTCCGTGAAGATCGGAGATGCATCCCATTGGCTGCCAGTGGCCGCGGATTTCATTTGGCACTTTAGCAACAGAGAGTTTTATCGGACGACCGTCGAGTATAAGAATCATCGGCACTTTGAAGCCGCGACGAACATTACATTCAAGTAACGCAGCGGCCAGATCTAGCGTTTGGTCGCCGTGATCATGCAGTAAGTCATGGGTCCCAGTGGCGCGCTCACCAGCGGTAGCAGCACCGGCGCCAGCACGTTGTTCCAACGTGCGCGGGTCATTTTCCGCTTACGGGATACCACATCCGTCAGCAGGAACTTCAGCGTCACCCAGGGGATGTGCGCCACCGAAGGCGCCACGCGCAACTGCAGGTGCTCAACCGTAATGTCCGTAAAGCCAAGCTGCTCCAGCCGCGCCGTGAACAAGTGAAGGTGGCCGAGTTCCTCGATTACCCAGCACTCGCACAGCTTGCGGTAAATGCGCCGCTGGAGCGCGCTGATAAACCCGCCGCTCCCGAGAAAGCCGTCCGCAACGACGAGGCGTCCGCCGGGCCGCAACAAACGGTGCTCCTCCGCCAGCAGTGCACCCTTGTCCGCGCCGTGCGCATGACAACTGCTCTCGAGCGCGTATGCCCCGTCGTAGCTGCAACGCGGCAGACTCGTGTCTTCGTAGTCGCCTTGGATAACGCGCACACGCTCACCGCAGCCGGCTGCGTCGTTAAGCGCTTGTGCGTGTTCCACCTGCCACGGCACGCGCGTGAGTCCGAGTAAGCACGCCTGAGGCAGGCGGCGCGCAAAGCTGCGCAGGGTAGCGCCGAGGCCGCAGCCAAGGTCTAGCAGCCTCGGTTCCGCGACGTCATTCAACTGCAGCCGCGCGAGCACCTCCGCATTCATCTGCTCCAGCATGGATTCGCGGTTCAGTGGATTGGCACCGGCGCGGTAGTAGCCGAAGTGCATGTTGAACTCGGGGCTCCACGCTGCGTAGTCCGGACCAGCCTCGCTGTAGTACTGCTCCAAGCCGATCTGCGGTGCAACTTGCGGAGTGGCGACCGGCTGAGCTACGGCTTCTTCGATCACATTGACGTCCGCGGTCATCATTTCTCCCCCTTCGCTTTGCGCTGGCCCGGCAGCCACTTGGTTATACCCGCACCCAGATTCACAAGGCTGCGCAGCGTGTTGGGCGGCAGCTTTGCCATCTGCTGATACCAGGCGTGCATCTCTTGTAGAAAAGCTTGCATGGCAGCGATGCGCGCGGTCACCTCGGGCTGCTTCTCCGCGCGCGCTTCCGCGGCAAGCCGGCCCAGTGCCGCGATGGTGGGCTCGATCTCCCGCTCCACGCGCTGCTGCATCACGGTGAGAAAGAGCTGCCACACATCGTGCGACGTGGAGAAGAACTCGCGGCGGTCGCCCATCTGATGCGTCGCCTGTACCAATTGCCAGTTCTGCAGCTCCCGCAGGCTGGAACTCACGTTGGAGCGCGCCACGGAGAGCGCCTCCGCGATGTCCTCGGCGGTGAGCGGCTCCGCCGAAAGGTACAGCAGCGCGTGCACCTGGGCCACGGTGCGGTTCACGCCCCAGCGGCTGCCCATTTCGCCCCAGTGAAGTATGAACTCGCGAGCCGCCTTGGTCAGGACCATTCCGTTCCCTTCTATACTGTACTTTCAGTATATACAGAAATAACAGAATATGCAAGACGAATCGTGGAGCACTGGCCATACGAGGACGCTAGTACCGTGGAGCCGGCATCACGGAACTGGTGGCCTAGCCGCCGGCGTTTTGTTTCGATAGAGTGCGCTTCCGGGCCGGTGAGGCGAGGGCGGAAGTCACTTCATGTGCCGCAGGGACTGCTCATCTTCCAAACAGATTTCGTCGATCAATTCAGTGTCCACAATGAGGCGTTCCTTGATCATGACCGTCCACGGCTTGGTGTAAGCTTTGGGATCGTCGACGGTGACCTGGATTTCGAGGTGTCCGAAGTCCGGGCGCCGCATCTGCTCTCGCACTTTGGCAGCCTCGGTCAGCACACTTCCATTCCAATCGATCCAGGTATCGTCGCGAAGTCCGATTGTGTCGATCACCAGGGTGTCGCCGGACCATTTCGCCGACGAATATCCCTGCCAGGAGGGGTTCGGATCCTGGGGCAATGGCCGTCCGTCGGTGAATACCTGGCGATATCCGGCGTTCCATTCATTGAGCACCACCAAAAGACCGGGCGTGTGGACGAACTTCAGCAAATGGGGCATCCCGTAGGCGCGAAGAAAGTTGTCCGGAAAGCACCGGATGTGGGGGTCTTCTTTCGCCTGGTTGGCCGTGCGCTGCTTGACGATGGGCACAAGCCAAGGTTGATACGGCAACCCACCCGGAAGCTCGACACCAAGATTCACCATGCGGCGCGAGGTAGTGGCGTCATGAGGATTCGGTGGGACTCCCGGCCGGCGCGGATCGACTTCGTCGCTGGTCCAGGTTCCAGAAAAGTCGGGCTTGCCATCCGCCATCCGAGGCGCAGTGGCCGACATGTCCACGTTGCCATCGGCCTTCCGTGGCACTCCCTCAGTGGGATAATTCACCCACTGCGCGGCCAAATGAGTCGATGCGAAGGGCGTGCCCAGCATGACAAGAGCGCACAGGACGCCGCGGCGTCCACCGTGCGCGAAGAAGCGGCTGCCGCGGCGTTCCGTTGTGCGCGGTTTCTGGAAAGACACGGTGACGAGCGCTGCGTGACGTCGACACAATCCAAACTCCGGAGTTAAGCGTCGAGAAAGAAACAGATACAGCATTGGGCTAAGAATACATCAATGCGTGCCCGGTTACTCTATCGGCTTCTCCGTCCCGGGGTATAGATTGGTTGGTTTGGTTTCTTGCAGGTGGCTACGTGATCGTGATAAACTCTCATGCCGACGGCACTTTGTGGGAGGTTCTCGAATGATTAAGCGAACTCTAGGATGTGTGGCCCTGTTGGGGTGGTTGATGGCCAGCAGCTCGTTGCAGGCTCATCATTCCCTCGCGGGTGTCTACGACATGAAAGCCGAAAAGGAACTCACGGGGACGGTCGAAAAAGTACAGTTTGTCAATCCCCACGGGTCGCTGACGATCTCGGTCAAGAGTCCGGATGGCACGGCAACTGAGTGGGTGTTTACACTCGGCTCCGCCACAGCCCTCGCGCAGAGGGGGGTCGGAAAAACCGGACCGAATGCCCTCCACTACGGAGACGCCATTACCGTGAAGTGCATCCCCGCGAAGGACGGGCATCCATTGGGGTTCCTCAAGTCGGTGACCTACGCTGACGGGCACACCGTCGTGGTCTCCGGCGGCGGTCCCAACGATTAAGGAAGACGACTCAGTCAGAAAAGAGGACCGTCATGAGCAACCGACGATTCATCATGTGGACGCACGTCGCGATCGGGATCGTTCTCGCAGTTAGCGCGCTGACATCGGCTAGTGCGCAGGCGCCAGCCGGAGGGCAAGGGCAAGCGAAGGGCGGCGGGGGCCGCGGGGGCCGCGGTGGCGCGCCGCTGTACACCCCTGCAGCCGGTGCGAAGGACCTGAAAGCAGTCCTTTTCAACTGGGGCTGGTATATGGGCATGCTCCGAAGCAGTGAGGAATACGATCTGATCATGTCGCTCGAATATCAGGGCAAGGGCACCATCCAAGTGGACGGACAGCCCTGCAATGTAACGAAGTATCGAACCAGCATCAGCTACCAGACGTCCGGCGAGCGGATTCAGTACACGGGCACCCGGCCCAATGGCCAGGCGTGCTCCAATGTCGAAGTCCTCAGTGGAGCGTATGCCTGGAACGAAGACATTCCCGGTGCCGAACTCGTCGCCGGAAAAGGCAAGGCGACGCCGATGCCCGCGACTGTAGAGGAGCGGATGATTCGCCTGTGGGCAGGCCCGCAGGGTGCGTTCAAGGCTGCATTCGCTGGGACTTCGGACCCACCTCCGATGACCCCCAGACCGCAGCGTTTACCAGCCGATGTGATGACGGTAGGCAAAACGTCCGTCGCGTGGGTAGGCAATAAGCCGGTCTTGACGTTCCCGATTCCGGGCGTTCCCAACGCGACCGCAACCGCGACGCTCAACGACAAGTTCATGGCGGAGAGCGTGGTCGTGAAGCAGGGAGCGAAGACTTACGAGTTCACCTACAGCAACTATAAGGACTGGAACAATCCGCTGAATCCGGCGGAGGCGTTCTACGCGGGCAGGATGATCGAGAAACAGAACGGCGCCGTCGTGCGCGACATTACGACGACGCTGACGGAAACGGCACAGATGTATGTCGTGATGCCGGTTCCGGCAAGCGTCAAGGCGGCGATCCAGCCAACGAATCAGCCTCCCAACTGGACTCTGACTTCCAACGCACCCGCCGCGCCCCCGACGCAGACCGCAGCCGTGGTAACCCCGCGGCTTGCCGACGGACATCCGGATATGACAGGAAACTGGGGTGGCCCCCCTCTTGTTATTACGGGTAGTGGGACCCGCCGATGTGGTCCAACGCAGGTGGTGGGTGCGGGAATCAACCCCGAGGTCGGCTGCAAAACCGGACAAGACAACTTCTGGGTGGATTATGAGTGGATCTCGCCCTCGCGGTTTGGTTTGACAGGCAATACCGGGGAGCCATTGAAGCCGAGTCGTCCCAATTACAAACCCGAGTTTTGGGACAAGATCCAGTATCTGGACGCGTGGACCAACAAGGAAGATCCGATCATGACGTGCCAGCCGATGGGGCTTCCGCGGGAGGGTACACCGTCGCGCATTATCCAGACGGCGAGCGACATCATCTTTCTGTATACAACCAGCGATTACGGCGGCGGAAACATGGAATTCCGCGATGTCCCGACCGACGGCCGAAAGCGCCCCGACACGGTCGAAGCCTACTACATGGGGCTTTCGATCGGTAAATGGGAGGGCGACACGCTGGTGATCGATTCCACCAACTTCGTCGATACAACCTGGTTCGGACGCGGCGGCTTGTTCCATTCCGCCGACATGCACATGATCGAGAAGCTGACGCGGAAGGGCGATGAGATTCTTTACCAGGTGACCATTGAGGACCCGGATGTCCTGATCGAGCCGTGGGTGATGCCGGACAGAATCCTGCGGGTACGCGCTGGCGCGCCCCAAGTAATCCATGAGCGCGCATTTTGCGAGGTGTACGAACAGGGGAACATCTCCACCCAGCTCCGGCACTAGGCGTCTGGCCAACTTGGCGCGCTTTTCTCGCGCGGTGAGTCAACATTGAGATGAACAAGACGTTGGTTGCCGCAGCGGTCTTGTGCCTGATGACGATGCGTGTCTCGGCTCACCATGCGTTCGCAGCCGAATACGATGAGAAAAAGCTCGTCATGGTCTCTGGAAAGGTTACTGGGATTCAGTGGAGCAATCCGCATGCGTGGTTGTACGTTTCGGGACGAGACGAAAGCGGAACGGAGTCGAGTTGGGCCTTCGAAATGGGCGCCCCGGGCGGTCTGGTTCACAGAGGTTGGAAGAAGGGGGAGTTGAAAAAGGGCGATCGCGTGGCTGTGGACGGCTACGCTTCAAAAAACCGTGCCAACGTGGCCAACGCTCGCACGGTGATCCTACCCAATGGGAAGAAGCTATTCGGAGGGTTCGCATCCACCCCTGGCAATCCCACTGCGAAATAGCCACGGTCTCCTGCCTGGGTGCTCCTCCGCGAACCAAGCTGCGGCGAATACGATATAATCCCCTGTTGTCCTTCGCTAGAATCGAGGCCCGATTCGAGGAGAGTCCCGATGTCACTGTCCAGAACCAAGCGAGCCCTCAAAGTTGCGCAGATACTTGCGGCGACGTCCGCGCTTCTTGCTCTCCTTGCGCTGCCAGCCACGACCCAGCAAAGTACGTCCAACACCAACTGGCCCAGTTATGGCAGCGATCGGGGCAATACCCGCTATTCGCCGCTGACGCAGATCGACGCCAGTAATTTCTCCAAGCTGCAACCGGCCTGGATCTTCAGCACCGCCAGTTTCGGCCCGACGCCGGAAACCAATCTGGAATCGACGCCGCTGGTGGTCGATGGGGTACTGTATTCCACAGTTGGGGACCGGCGCGATGTGGTCGCGCTGGACGCCGCCACAGGCGAGGTACTGTGGACCCATCGCGAAGACGAAGGCAAGCGGGCGGAGGTTGCACCCCGGCGTCTGTCCGGCCGAGGCCTCGCGTATTGGGCCGATGGCGATGACAAAAGGATCGTCTACTTCACGCAGGGATATCGCATGATCGAGCTGAATGCCAAGACGGGCAACCGGATTCCCGGTTTTGGCGTGGACGGCGCGGTCGATCTCAAGCAGGATGACGATCAGGAAATCGATCCCCTCAGCAGCGAAATTGGTATTCATTCGACTCCCGCGATCGGCAGAAATACGATCGTCGTAGGCGCGGCGCACAAGCCGGGCGGCGTCCCTACCAGTAAAACGAATGTCAAAGGGTATGTGCGCGGATACGATGTCCGCACGGGCAAGCGCAAGTGGATCTTTCACACCATCCCCAAGCCGGGCGAGGCTGGATTTGACACGTGGCTGCAGGATTCCTGGTCTTACACCGGCAATACGGGCGCCTGGGGAGAGAGTTCGATCGACGAGGCTCGAGGAGTCGTCTATGTCGGCGTCGAAGCGCCTACGGGCGACTTCTATGGTGGACCGCGTCCCGGCAACAATCTTTTTGGGGAGAGTCTCGTGGCGCTGGACCTCGAAACCGGCCAGCGCAAATGGCACTACCAGTTCGTCCATCACGGGATCTGGGACCATGACGACCCCTCGCCTCCGATCCTGGCGAATGTCACGATCAAGGGCAAGCAAGTCCCCGTGGTGGCGCAGCCCAGCAAACAAGCGTTCCTGTATGTGCTGAATCGCGAAACCGGTGAACCGGTATGGCCCATTGAGGAGCGGCCAGTAGAGAAAGGCACCGTTCCGGGCGAGTGGTATTCGCCCACGCAGCCGTTTCCGACGGCTCCTCCCGCTTACGAGATTCAGGGCGTGGATGAGAGTACGCTGATCGACTTCACTCCCGAGTTGCACCAAGAAGCGCTCGATATCGTGAAGCACTACAAGATGGGTCCGATCTTCACGCCACCGGTGGAGAGCAAGGCCGAAGGTCCATGGGCGACGCTGGTTTCGTCGCTGTCCGGCTCCAACTGGATGGGCGGCTCGATCGATCCGGAAACCGGCGTTGTGTATGTCGGCTCCAGCCATGGCATCCTAGGCATTTCCTTGGTGCCCTCGGGCACACGTTCCGATGTGGGGTATATTTCCGGGCGAGCGCCAGGCGCGCAGGGGCAGCTAACGGTGAAAGGACTGCCGCTGGCGAAGCCGCCCTATTCGCGGATCTCGGCGATCGACCTGAAGACGGGAACCATTCTGTGGCAGGTCCCGCACGGGGACACTCCGGACAACGTCCGCAACAACCCGGCCTTGAAGGGCGTGAGTATTCCGCGCACCGGGCACGGCGGAGCGGCGATCACGCTGGTGACCAAGACGCTGGTCATCGCCGGCGAGAAAGGCACGATCACGCAGGCCGATGGACGTGTAGGCGCAATGCTTCGGGCTTACGATAAGGCGACCGGGCAAGATGCCGGCGCCGTCTACATGCCGGCGCAAGCCACGGGCGGTCCCATGACTTATATGGTGAACGGGGCGCAGTACATCGTGATTGCGGTGGGCGGCAATATCAATGGACGTCCCCAGGCGCAGTTTATGGCGTTCCGGCTGCCCAGCCAAAATTCGCAAGTGAAAAAGAAAGGCCCGGCTCCTGACGAACAGTAATCTTTCCGGCCCGGTCCCCTATGAATCTGGCGCATCTGCATCTCTTACTGAATCATTTCCCGACCGTCGGCATGATCGTTGGGTTGGGCGTGTTCGTCGTGGCCATCGCCGCCAAGAGCGACGATCTGAAGCGCGCCAGCCTGCTGATCTTCTTCGGCATCGCCCTGCTGTCGATCCCGACGTTCGCCTCGGGTACCGCCGCGGAGCTGGCGTTGGCGAAAACCCCCGAAGTCTCGACGGCCATGATCGCGACGCATGAAACCGCGGCGTTCCTGGCGCTTGGGGTCATGGAGCTGACAGGCGCCCTGGCGTGGCTGGGCCTGTGGCAGTACCGCCGGATGTCCCGCTTGCCGCAGGGGACGCTGGTGGCGGTCCTGCTCGCGGGACTGGTGACGTTCGGCCTGATGGCCCGGGCCGCAAACATCGGCGGGGAGATCCGGCACCCGGAGCTTCGCGCGAATACCGCCCCGGTGGAAACCGCGGCAGCGAATCCGCCGCTGGCAAGAGTCATCGGAGACGCCATGGTGAACCTCAAGTGGGGCTGGCCGGCCAGCGAGACGGTTCATTTCATCGGGCTATGCCTCTTATTTGGGGTGGTGCTGCTGGTAGACCTGCGGATGCTGGGTTTCATGAAGGGCATCCCGTATTCCACGCTGCACAAACTGTTGCCTTGGGGAGTGTTAGGGTTCGGCGTGAACGTGGTGACGGGCATTCTGTTCTTCATTGGCGCTCCGCCGGATTTCTACGTGAACAACCCGGTGTTTATCTGGAAGCTGGCCTTGATCCTGGTAGCGGGAGCCAACGCCCTATACTTCACCGTGTTCGAGCACGCCTGGACCGTGGGAGCCGGCGACGCTCCGCCCCTGGCGGCGAGAGTTGCGGCGGCGTCTGGAATCGTACTGTGGACGGGCGTGATCTTCTGTGGTCAGATGTTGCCGTTCTTCGGTCATTCATTCTAATGGTAGGACCAGGAGATGTTGTCATCGTGAGTCTGCTTGCGATCGGTGCTGTTGTGCTGATCGGAATCCTCGGATATCTCATCGAGAAGAAGGGGGCGCCAGAAGGGAACGAAGATAAGTGATAAGCCTGGATACGATCGAGAACCTCGGCATTAGCACCTGGGTGCGCGAATCCCCCTCCAAACTGGCGTATCCCACAATTCTGTGGCTGCACGTCATGGGTATGGGCGTGGTGGCGGGCATCAGCGCTATGATCAGCCTGCGGCTGCTGGGAGTTTCGCCCAAAACGCCGCTGCAACCGCTGGAGCGGTTGTATCCGCTGATCTGGTGGGGATTCTGTGTGAATGCGGCGACCGGCACGGCTCTGCTGCTGGCCAGCGCGTCCAAGAGGCTGATCGATCCCACGTTCTACGTCAAGATGATTTTCATCTTCGCGGGCGCTGCTGTGCTCCAGCTCACGCGGAACAGGGTGTTCCGGAGGCTGGGTCCAGACGGTGCGCTGCCGGAAAGCGCCAAGGCCCTGGCGTGGGCGAGCCTGATCTGCTGGTTGGGAGCCGTGACGGCGGGGCGCTTGCTGGCATACCTCTAGTCTCAGCGCCGGCACGGAAATTTCTTCACATCGCCCGTTACCGATAGAATGTATTGGGTGACACATGGAACACGCCAAAACATCATTCTCGATTGCGCTAAGAGGGTTCATTTTCGCCCTGGTCGTTACCCTGGTAACGCCATCGCTATTCGCGCAAGCATCGGATCGCCCTGGCGATGTGCTGGGGATGGCCTTGGTCGGTCACCAGGTTGCCGACCTGGAGCGGTCCATAAAATTCTTCGAGGCCATCGACTTTAAAGTGCTTGAGGGGCCGGGCAAGTGGACCGTTGACAAAGAGCTGAACAAACTGGGCAACACACCGGGGGCAGAATCGCGGACCGCAACCATGCTAGTTCAAAGTTCCGTGTCCGATGTTCCCTTCACCCTGGTGCTTCGTCAATACCGTGGGGTTCCACGCCAGGACTGGAGCGGGCTCAGCTCCTGGAATCTGTTGTCCAGCCATATCGACCTTACAGTGGACGGCAGCGTCAGCACGTTATTGGACAAGCTAGAAGGTCTGAATATGCTGAAGATGCCGGAAGTCCAGGGCCTTCCCAATCCCCGCCAGCAGCAGGGATTCCGGCGCTTCGCCTTTATCCAGGACCCCGACGGACTCACCATCGAGTACTTTGGAAAACCCGTTCCGAAGCCCGGCGATCCGCCCGCAGCGCCCACCGTTTCCAATTCCTCTGCCACCGCTCAAAACATCGACCGCTTTGGTAAACAGGCCGGCTTCAATCACTATGCTGTAAATGTCATCGATCCCGAGAAAGCCCGGGATTTTTATGCGAAGGTCCTGGGCGGCGACTATCCGCCTTTCCAAAACACGGGCGCAAACCAGATCATGCAGAACGGTTGGTTCCCGCAGGCGACGACCAACAATAACCTGCGCATCGAGCTGGGCTATTTTGTCGTGAATAAGGGCAAGAACGCTCCCCCGATCAAATTCCAGGACATTAACGCCAACTATGCCGGCTTCCGGGTCAGCGACATAAAATCCGCTTATGCCAGGGCCAAGGAGCACGGCGCAATCACCGTCTCGGAAGGCGGCATAATTGATTTCCACAAGGGGCGCGCAGCGTTGATTCGCGACCCTGATGTTGGCGGCTATATCATGCTCTGGCAGCCTGCTAAGTAAAGAGGCAGTGAATCGGCCACCACGACATTCATTCGTCCGAGTTCCTCTCGCGGATCGAAACAGCGCAGGCGCCTATTTACGCTTCGCCGGACGGTGTTCCGTCTCCGTGGTCTTCGGATGTTTCTTAGCGATGTTTCTTAGCATAGTCCAGCGTCACGAACTTTCCGCTCACAGCGCTCCGAACTAGAGTTAACGTTTTTTTCGCCACAATGTTGCTCCTTTCCTCGAAGATTTGAGCCGCCTACTTGCCTTCCCCGCCCGAAGACGCTCCCATCACTTGGGTGCCGTCAGCCAGGGTGATTTTCCTGGCGTTTACCAGATTGGAACCATCTTTCGCCAGCGAGCCGTTGACCGTAACCACGTCGCCCTTCTTGAGAGAGTTGCGGGTCCATCCTTCGTGCATCAGGCCGTTGGGACTGCCGAGCTCGAATTCCCAATTCGCGACGACGCCTTTGCCGTCTTTCACATCCACATAGAAACGGGCGTGCGGGTTCATCCACTCGACCTTGGTGACCGTTCCGGTGAGTGTGATGGGCTTGTTCGCGTCGAATTCCGCCGCGAATGAGTGGTGCGGGAGCGCTGGCGTCAGCATCAATCCCGTGCCGATTGCGAGAACGTTCAGAAACGTATTTCTCATAGCACTGTGCTAACAGCACGTGATGAACCAAGAGCTGTCAGTGGCATGTCGTTGAAGAAACGCGGCTTTCGGAACTCAGACAGGTTTGGTCCGTATCCGGACCGCGTGCTTTGACCCAACGCGATGGGCGATAGCGCGATCTTCAGATGGACAAAGGACCTTCACCCAGGAACACCATGATCCGGCCGCGAATGCGGTCGCGGACTTTGCGGAACGCGTCCTTCCGCTGCTCCAGGGTCCCTTCCACCGAAGCCGGATCTTCAAAGGGCCAGTGCAGCCGCTGGGTATGGCCGGGAAACACGGGGCAGGCCTCCTTGGCGTTGTCGCAAACCGTGATCACCACATCGAGCTCCAGGCCCTTGAACTCGTCAATGGACTTGGACCGGTGTCCGGAAATATCGATGCCGATCTCGTTCATCACCGCGATCGTCTCGGGACGGACTCGGGTGGGATGCGTACCGGCGGAGAATACGTCAAAGCGGTCGCCGGCTTCGCGCCGCAGGAGACCTTCGGCCATTTGACTGCGCGCCGAGTTGCCGGTGCAGAGAAACAGAAGGCGTTTCCGTTCGCTCACTTCACCTGCTCCATCTTGACCTCCGGCTGGGAACGAAGCAGCCATGCGAACAAAGCCGCGGCAGCGATCGCACCGGCCGGTTTCGCGGCGATGAAACCTGGAACATCGGCGGGGCGGATGCCGGCAAACGTGTCTGTCAGGGCTCGGGCCAGCGTCACAGCCGGGTTCGCAAAGGAAGTCGAAGCAGTGAACCAATAGGCGCCGGTGATATAGGCGCCCACGGCATAGGGAACGTCCGCGGGGCGGAACCGGACGCAGCTTCGAATCACAGCCACACGTCCGGCGGAATCTCCCCCTTCGTAACGACATCGGACACAGCCAGGCGGCCGCCGGGTTTCAGGACCCGAAACGCCTCCCGCAGCACGCGGTCTTTATCCGCGGAAAGATTGATGACGCAGTTCGAAATGACGACGTCGACGGAATCTTCGGGCAGCGGAATCTTTTCGATTTCGCCTTTCAGAAACTCGGCGTTTTCGACGCCCGCCTGGCGTTTGTTTTCGTTCGCCAAGGCCAGCATCTCATCCGTCATGTCGACTCCATAGGCTTTGCCCGTGGGGCCGACGCGGCGTGCGGAAAGCAGGACGTCGATGCCTCCGCCTGAGCCGAGATCCAGAACGGATTCGCCGGGATGGAGCTGTGCGAGCGCCGTAGGATTCCCGCAGCCGAGGGAAGCCAGCACCGCGGCCCCGGGCAGTTCCGCGGTCTGCCGCTGATCGTAAAGGTTGCTGGTGATGGGATCGCAGCAGTCGGTCGCCGCCGCGGCGCGCCCAGGGCCGTGAACATGTCGGCGAAGCGGGCGATGTCTTTCGTGCTGGTTTTCGTGGCTGTCATTCGATACTGCCAGACTAGTGGAAATATCGAATCTGTCAAGGGCTAGTTCCGGGCCGGCCGATCGTACAATGCGCTCGCACCTTTGTCTTCGAAGAACTTGACGATCAGATCACGGCGGGCCAGCAAGCCGTGGATCTCGTCCTTGCTTACGTCCCGATTGAACGCCTTCGTCAAGGTGGCCTCGTCCAGCGTCTTCATTCTGGCCAGCAGGTCCCGATCGATCCGTTTCAGGACCTTGGGATCCTTTGAGCGACTTGTGAACGCGGAACCCACGCCCATGGTCAATCAGCCAGATATGCCAGCCTTTGTCGATCAGGATGTTGGTTTGATTGCGATCCATGTTGTAAATCAACTGATCGAAGACCTGCATGACGTCCGTTTCCTTTTCCCAGGCGTCGGCGTCGGGAGGCTGCAGATTCTTGGCTCTGCGGTCCTCCTCATCCATCACGATGTCTTCAATCCACCAGTCAAAAGAAGCCGACTTGCCTTCGTAGGTCCGCTTCACGGAAGGGGCGATCATGTCGTCGAGTCCAAGTAACTGTGCTAACTTCCAACCCGCGACGTTGAATTTGTAGGTGTCCTTGAAGTTCGCTTCGTTCAGGAAAACCTGCTTGTAATCGTCGATCGTCTGTACTTTGGCGTCGTGGGTCAGCTTTCCATCGGTCAGGGTGACGCGCAAAGCCCCCGTGACCCCCTTCTTCGCCTCTTGAACCTTCGTGATCTTCCCCTTGAGGAGGAATTCCTCTTTTTGCTGCCACGTAAGCGCATCGGCCGCACGCAGGGAACGAGGCGCGAGCGCGAAAAGTGCAACTAAGACCGTTGCGGCCGTTATCGCTCCGCGGCGTGCTTTGTGCATAAACCTCCCCCTTACATTTTCACTTCGCTGATCTGGATGGTGGGCGCCATATTGGTGTAGCGGGGAATGTCCGCCTGGATCTCGCCCGCCAGCGGCAGGAAGGCGCGCTCGAATGCCTGCGCCGAATCGAACATCAGCGTCGCGATCACCCGATGAGCAGCCTCGGTTCCTGGCTGCCCGCCGCTGAGTCCTTGGTCCACGGTCATGCCTTTCAGGGCCGCCCCCATCTTCTCCCGCACCATGGGCATGTGCTTGTTCAGGTAATAGTCCATGTCGAAAGTGCTGCCTGGATTGTTCGGATATAGTACGTTGACTCGGATCATTCGCACTATTATAGAACCTTGAAATCCATTCGTATCGCGCTGCTGGCCGTCGCCGTGGTTATGGCGGCGATCGTCGCAACACGGATGCTGTTCGGTCCGTTCCGCTACGGGCCGCTTTCCGTCACGACGCCGCTAAATCCAGAGGGATTCTTCGGACTCGCCGTTACACTTCTGCTGTTGACGCGGGGGACGACGAATCGCGCGGCGGCGACCTGGACCTGGCGCGCTGCGGTGCTGCTATCGCTGGGCGTTGCGGGCATCAGTATCCTCGCGCTGCGGAGGAGCCTTGGGGTCTACTTTCTCTCCGACGACTTTATCCTCGTGAAGTACGGAACGGAATGGACGGCGGCGGCGTTCCGGTATGCGATCACACACGGCGGCGGCGATGGCTTTTTCCGTCCTTTCGGCTTTGTCTCGCTGGCTCTGGATGCTCGTTTGGGCGGTATGAGTCCCGTATTCTGGCATGCTTCGGCCCTGGCGATTCACAGCGCGAACGCCGTGTTAGTACTCTGCATGGCCAAGCGGCTGGGAGCCTCGGCACTGGCAGCAGGATTCGCGGGAACGCTGTTCGCGGTTCATGGAATCCACCCCGAAGCTGTGGTCTGGATCGCGGGGAGGTTCGACCTGTTGGCCACGTTCTTTCTCCTGATCGGCCTCCTGTTGTTCGGGGTGGCGGGTAGCAGATTACCTCTACATGCCGCCGCGCTGGCGTCTTTCACACTGGCGGCGCTCAGCAAAGAGGCGGCGTTTGTTTTTCCTTTTCTTGTCGCGGGATGGGCACTCTGGAACCGCCAGCCCATCAGACGAACTGCTGCGTACTTCGCGCTCGCGGCGATTCTGTTCGCCTACCGTTGGAGCCTGTTCGGGGGAATCGGCGGATACGTCGATCGCGCCACGGGGCGGCCCGCTGCGTTGTCGCTTGGTTTGGGCTCTACACTGAAAGCGGTCGCAGTCCGGCTGTGGACCTCGCTTGATTTTCCTCTCAACTGGAGCACCGACCCTTCCCTGCTCCTGGCTTTGCTCGCGGCGGCTTATATGGCGGCCTTGATGTGGCTGGGACTGCGATCGCAACCGGCAAGGCCGCTGTGGCCCGCGGCGGCAGCGATTTTGATTTGCACGATCCCGGTGCTGTCGTTGCTGGCGGGATCGCCAACGCTAGCGGAGTCGCGGGTGTTGTATTTGCCGTCGGTCTGGTTCGCGATTTTATTCGCCTTGGCCCTGGACGGGGTGCCAGCGCGCGCCGGCTGCACGGCGGCTGCCTTTATGCTCCTGTTTCACATCGCCGCAATCCAGCACAACCTTGGTTTCTGGGAGGCGGCATCCGCGCGCGTGAAGGCGGCGTGCGCGACGGGCGCTCCCGCCCTACCTGACTCGTTGGACGGCGTACCGCTACTCGCCAACGGCAGGCAGGAGTGTATCGAAATCACCCGCGCTCAGCCGTGATATGATCGCCTGAAGTCGCATGCCGAACACGCTGGAGGGGCTATACGCCCAGGCCGCTGAAGCCACGCGCTCCGGATCGCGCACGTTCTTCTTCGCCACGCGATTCTTCCCTCCGGAGCTGGCTCGCGCGGCTCACGCGGCCTATTGGTTCGCCTTGTACACGCGCAGCTTGGGGCGTCAGGCGGCGAGGCCGGAGATAGGCAGGCTGGATCTGGACCGCTGGGAGGACCAGGTCAAGCGCGGACTGCGCGGGCAACTGGTCCGCAATCCGGTGCTGGAAGTTTTCCTGGACGCGACGGAGCGGCACAAGATCCCGCACCGCTTCGCAACCGATTTGATCGAGGGCGCGCGGATGGACCTGAACCGCACGAGCTACCAGAATTTTCAGGACCTGCGGGACTACTGCTACCGCACCAGCGGCACCATGAGCGTGCTGATGGCGCATCTGATCGGCTACCGCGGTCCGGCTCCCGAATACATGGCCGATCTGGGCCTGGCGATGGAGCTGACCTCGATTCTCCGTACAGTTGGAAACGCGCTGGCGCGCGGCCGAATCTATCTGCCCCTGGATGAAATTGAGGCGTTCGGATACAGCGAAGCCGAGCTTCAGCAGCACAAGCGCAACTCCGCGTTCCGCACGCTGATGGGGTTTCAGGCGGAGCGCGCCCGCAGCTACTACCGGCGAGTCGCACCCGGCCTCGATCTTCTGGACCGTCGCGGCCGCTTCGCGGTACGTGTCGCGTACGACTTGAGCGTGAGCACCCTCAGCCGCATTGAAGCATCGGATTTCGACGTGTTTCAGCGCCGCCCGAATGTTCCGGTGGTGGAGCGATATTGGATCACGGCGCGCTCCCTGGCCGTGCCGATGACCAAGCGGCTGTGGAGAAGCATGAGTGCTTAGCAGTCCGTGGATGGCCTTGGCCCTCCAGTGGTTTTTGACGCCGAGTACGGCGACGGCAATAGTTTTCGCGCTGGTCACATCCGTGTTGTTCCACCGGGCCCGGAAACACTATCGGGCCGTTCCGCTGCTGCCGGCGATTCCGCCTGGCAAAACGCCTCCGGATTGCATGGTCGTGATCCCCGCACGCAATGAAGAGGGCGTCGTGGGCGGCGCGGTCAAAAGTTTTCCTCCGGATACCGTGATCGTGGTGGATGACCACTCCACCGATAGAACGGCCGAGGAGTCCCGCGAGGCAGGGGCGGGAGTGCTGGAAGCCCCGCCGCTGATCAAAGGAGCGTCGGGGAAGGCTAACGCATGCATGGCCGGCGCGCGGATCCTGACATCGCGCTGGATCCTGTTCGCGGATGCCGATACGCGCTACCAAAAGGGTTTTCTGGACTCGATGGTCGAATACGCCGATGACTCCGGCGTAGCGCTGCTTTCGGCGCACCTCACCCCCCGCCCCGAGAGCCTGGCCGAAGCTCTGATCGAGCCGTACATCGCCGCCGTGTTTTTCAGCGGCGCCAGCCTGCAGCGCGATCCAGCCGCGATGTTCAACGGCCAGTGCATCCTGGCGCGGCGGGAAGCGTACGAGTTCATCGGCGGTCACGCCGCGGTATGGAAATACCTGGCCGAGGACGTGAAGCTGGCGCTGCTGGCGCGGAGGCACCGGCTGAGCTTCGCGGTGGCGCGAGCAGCGGACTTGGGCCACGTGCGGAGCTACACGGGCTGGAAAGGCGCCATGAGCGGGATTGAACGGAATGCGTTCCGGTTTGTCCAGGTGCATCCATGGACCAGTCTGATGATTCTGCTGACGGCCTTGTGCGCCGCGCTGTGGCTTCCAGTGGCGGCGTGGCTATGGTTCACCGGGCACCGGGTTGCTCCGGCGGTACTGTTATTGCTGGTGCTGCTCGAACTGTGGCCGTGGTACGGAAACGGGCTGCGCGTCCTGCTGGCGCCACTCGCCATCTACGCCGCGCTGCCGCTGCTGCTGCACGGCGTGGTCAGCGCGCTGGCCGACCGCCATATCGAATGGAAAGGACGAACGGTGAGGTCGACTTGAGTATGATGGCGGTGGTGGAGTCAACTTTACAAACCCTGGCCGACATCGCTGTACTGGATGACGATCTTGACTTTCGTACCTACCTTGAGGATTTTCTAAGAGACGAACGCGCTTATACGGTGCGCACGTTCGGTAACGCCGCCGAGTTCTTCGCGGGCTGCGAAGAGCGTCTGCCGGATATCGTGCTGTTGGACATGAAAATGGGCGACGTGACCGGCGACAAGGTCCTGGAGCAGTTGCTGACGCGCTGGCCGGGGCTGTGCGTGATCGTGATCACGGGATACCCTTCGCTGGAAGACATGCGCGCGACCTTCAAGCTGAAGGTGTTCGACTATCTGTCGAAGCCGTTCTCCCTGGCGCAATTGCGGCAAGTACTGAAGAACGCCATGGAAGCGTTCGGGCTCGGACAGACTGCCCAAGACCGGTTGCGGGAGCGGCTGGGGCATGCGATCAAGCTGATGCGCGTGGCGCGGGACTGGTCGCTCAAGGAACTGGCGGCCCAGACCAAGCTGAGCGTGTCGCAGATCAGCGCGATCGAGCGGGGAACCAACCTGCCCAGCATCGAAAGCTTCCTGGCGATCTGCCGGGCGTTTGAGAAGAAGCCGTCAGAGGTGCTCGGGTCGATTGATTTTTAGACACCTGCGGCAGGCCGGCCGCTCGCATTCTCGACCTGCAGCAGCTTCTGTTTTCGTTCGATGCCCCAGCGGTAACCGGAGAGCGAACCGTTCGTCTGCACCACACGGTGGCACGGGATAGCCACGGCCAGCGTATTCGCGGCGCAGGCTCGGGCGACGGCCCGCGTGGCGTTCGGCTGGCCGAGCTTTTTCGCGAGCTCCGCATAGGTGCAGGTTGTACCGCAGGGGATTTCGGACAGAGCTTTCCAAACCCGCTGTTGAAATGCAGTGCCTTGGACATGCAGCGGCAATTCCAACCCGGCCGACGGGTTCTCCACGAAAGCAACGACCCGGGCCACCATGCGCTCAAACTGTTCATCCCCGCCGATCAACTCGGCGTTGGGGAAACGGTCCTGGAGCTCTCTCACCAACGTGTGGGGGTCGTTCCCCAACGCGATCGAGCAGATGCCCAAATCGGAAGCGGCCACCAGGATCGATCCAAGCGAGCACTCTCCGACCGCGAATCGGATGGTTGCGCCCTCGCCGCCGGCTTTGAATTCCGTGGGCTTCATGCCGAGTCTCTGGTTGGACTCGGCATAAAAGCGGCCGTTGGAATTGAAACCCGAATTGTAGATCGCCGATGTCACCGTCCCGTGGCGCGACAGTTCCTCGCGCATTCGTTTCGCGCGATGCGCCGTCGCGTAAACTTTGGGCGTCAGGCCGGTCATGGATTTAAATACGCGGTGAAAATGCCATGGGCTCATGCCGACGGCCCCCGCCAAAGCGTCCAGCGAGAGCGGCTCTTCGGCGTCGACGATCAATTTACACGCCTGGGCCACGATAGCCGCCTGTTCACCATGAGCCGTGGGATCGTTCGGCTTGCACCGCTTGCATGCACGAAATCCCGCCCGTTCCGCGTCCCGCGGCGTGAGATAAAACGCCACGTTCTCGCGACGTGCAAGCCGCGCCGGGCACGACGGACGACAGTAAACGCCGGTGGTCTTGACGGAGTAGAAAAAGTTTCCGTCCGCGTTCTTCTCCCGATGGATCACTGCCTCCCAACGCACCTGGTCGGTAAGATAGGACTTCTCGATTGTGTTCTTCACGGTGGGCATAAGAGAAGATTAGCGGAACTCTTCGTCCGGCACATTCCGTTTCTTGCTTTCAAATTCGCCCGCGCTTGCGCATTGACCTGCCGCCATGTTGAAGTAAAAGAGACCGTCGGAAGATACCACTATGAAAAAAGGCCTTATCGCTCTAACCGTTTGCCTGGGCTTCCTGGGAGGAACCTCGCTCCGGGCCCATCACTCCCTGGCAGCCGAGTTCGACCAGAAGAAACCCATCTCCCTGACCGGCACGCTGACAAAACTCGACTGGCGGAATCCTCACGCCTGGATCTACATGGATGTGAAGAATGCCAGCGGCGGAATCGAGAAGTGGGAATGCGAACTGGGTTCGCCCAATGCCATGACCCGCGCGGGCTTTACGCAGGATTCCGTGAAAGTGGGCGACGAGCTGGTGCTCGACGGCATCCTGGCGAAAAAAGGCACCAACATTTGCAGCACGCGCACGGTGAAATCCAAGGATGGCCGCACTGTGCTGAGCCAGACCGAAGGCGCCCGCTAGGAGCAGATTATGAAGCACCGCCTGATATTCGCCGCGGTCGCGGCCCTGGTCTGCGCCGGTTGGATTGTCGCTCAAGAGCCCCAAGGTGGCCCTGGAGCGGGCAAGGGTGGCCCCGGAGCCGGTAAGGGCGCTGGTAAAGGTGGTCCAGGAGCGGGCAAGGGCCGTGGTGGATTTCAGCCGCCCGAAGGTCCCGCACCCAAGACTCCCTGGGGAGTGCTCGACCTGAACGGCGTCTGGCAGAGACCGTACGTGCCAGATATCGAGCGCGCCAACGGCGGCCCGCTACCCTACACCGAATGGGGCAAGAAACAATTCGATACCTATAACGCCGAAGAAGGCGACTACACCGGTTCCTGCCTCCCCTTCGGGCATTCCCGCGCGATGGGGTCGCCGGACCCCATTCAGATCATGCTAACGCCGAATCATATGGCGTTCCTGTACGAGCAGAATTCGTGGTTCAAGGTGTTTCCGATCGACGGCCGCGCGCACAACCCCAAGAAAGTCCCGACCTGGTTTGGCGAGTCGGTAGGCCATTGGGAGGGCGACACCATGGTCGTCGACACTACGAATTTCAACGGATTCACGCGCCTGGACACCAACGGGCACCCGCACAGCAACCAATTGCACATGATCGAGAAGTTCACGCGGAGTGACCTGGGCCACATCGCCTACCAGGTGACTTACGAAGATCCCAAGACGTACACCAAGCCGATCGTCCAGAACCGCACGTTCACGCTTCGCCCGGACTGGGAGATTCAGGAATACTCCTGCGAAGAGAACAATAAGGGCCTGATCGAAGGCCGCATTAAAGTCCCGGATTACGAGAACGCCGGGAAGCAGTAGCCGGAACCCTTTCCCACAAGATCACCCCGCTAGTGGTGATGATTCTTTTCGGCGTTGTGCATGTCCATGGAGTAATCGCGGTGAACTTTGGCATGCTTGCGCTTGGCCCCGCTCAAGCTGGATTCGCGGGTGGACTCCGAGCTTACGGCGAAGGTCGAGATCTGCTGTTCCAGACGAGCGCTTTGGCACTTCGGGCAGGAGGCTGCGGTTTTCAGTACCAGTGCTTCAAATTGCTCCCCGCAGTCCAGGCAATGAAAGTCGTATAGAGGCATCGGGCGTCCTTACCTCAGTTTATCGCGTGTTAAACTCCCACGAGGGAGGCACGAAAGGATGCGTAAGTTTTACATGCTGTGCGTGGTGCTCGGCACTTTTGCCGGTCTATGGATGCTACACGCGCAAGAGAAACAGAACCCCAACTTCACGGGCGGGAACGTGACCAAGTTGGACGAGGGTACCAAGGCGACTATCGCCCATTTCCGCTTTGACCCGGGATCGCGAACCAAATGGCACAGCCATGAAGGTGGCCAAATTATTTTGGTGGAGGAAGGCGTGGCGCACACGCAGGTGAAAGGTGGGCCGGTAATCGAACTGAAGGCCGGCGAGACCATCTATGCGGGTCCGGGAGTCGTGCACTGGCATGGCGCCGCACCAGATAAGGGCGGCGTCCAGTACAACGTCACCCGCGGCGGGATCACCTGGGGTGAAGAAGTGACAGATAAGGAGTTTCGCACGGCGCCTAAGAAATAATGGAGAGGGCGGGCTCGGAAGCCCGCCCGCAGGTCTGGAGACCTGCCCCACTTACTTCTTTGGTGCGGCGTTGGCAGGGGCGGGAGTCGCCGGAGTGTTCACAGCGGCTGCGCCTTTCTTGTGATGCTTGCGGTGCTTCTTGGCCTTGGTCTGGGTCTGGGCGGCGCCGGCCGGTGCGGCTGGAGTGGCCGGTTTGGGGGCGTCCTGAGCCATGGCCGTGCCGAGCGTCAAAGCTCCGCCTACGATCAAGCTGGTGAGAGTCTTCATGGTATTTACCTTCCTTTTGTGTCGAGCGATTGACTCGCCTTCACTGTGTTAGATGCAAGCGAGTATTAACCGGCGCTTAACGTGTGATTTAATTCTGTTCATGACTTGTCATCCGGATGTGCTCAAGCAGGTTCCACTGTTCGCGTTGCTCGATGACGACGAGACCGCGCTCCTGGCGAACAAAGTGGAGCTGAAGACCTACGCGCCACGCCAGCGCATCTACAAGATGGGCGAGCCGGGCGGACGCGCCTATGTCGTGGTATCCGGCAAAGCTCGGGTCACCACGGTGGATGAAGACCAGCAGGAAGTGGTGCTCGATGAGCCCACGGCGGGCGACTTTTTCGGATTCGCCTCCATGCTGCAGCAGTCGCCTCATGAAAGCGGCGCGACGGCCCTGGAAGAAACGGTATGCGTGGAAGTGGACCGCGAGGACATCTTCGAGCTGATCCAGAGAAAGCCGCACGCGGGCATGGACATGCTCTCAGTGCTAGGCCGGCAATATCACGCCGCGCATCAATTGGTTCGGGTCCGCTCCATGCGCAATATCAATGAAGTGATAGAAGAGGAGTCCACGTTCGGCGAGCGCATCGCCGATGCCGTGGCGCGCTTCGGCGGATCGTGGACATTCATCATCACATTCGCTGTGATACTCGTGACCTACGCGTCGGCTAACATCCTGTTGCGAGGAAAGGCGTGGGACCCCTACCCGTTCATCCTGCTGAACCTGTTTCTTTCGATGTTGGCCGCAGTGCAGGCGCCGGTCATCATGATGAGCCAGAATCGCCAGGATACCAAAGACCGGCTGCGGGGCGAGCTGGATTTCGATGTGAATCGGCGAGCCGAGTCGGAGATTCAGGGCGTAGCCGGAAAGCTGCACCAGCTCACGGAGAAGATCGAGGACCTGGAGGAGCTGGTGCGGGAACGGCGTGGCCCCGCATAGCGTTTCTTACTCTTCACGCAGGACTTCCAGCGGTTTCTGGCTCAGGATGCGGACGCTGGCGAACCAGCCGGCCACGTTCGCCAGCAGCGCCGTCAGCGCGACGCAAACCAGAATCGCGCGGGCGTCGAGCTCGAACTTGGCGTCTAATAATCGCGTTAGTAAGATTCGGGAGAAGGCGCTGGCCAGCAGGCCTCCCATGAGTCCGGCTACGGCGCCCAAAGTCAGGAATTCGATGGAGAAAATGCGGGCGATGTGGTGACGCGTCCCACCGAGAGTTTTCAGGATCACCACTTCGCGAATGCGCCGGAAGCGGGTTCCCGCGACGCTCGCAGCCAGGATGATGGCTCCGGCCAGGATGGCGAACGCCGACAGAAAACGGATCACCAGAGCGATTTGATCGATGATCTGCTGAACGGTCTGAAGGACGTCAGCGACGTTGACCACGGTCACGGTCGGGTATTTGCTGAAGATCGCCCGCTGAAGCGCTCCGGCCGAGGAGGGCTGCATACGGACGCCGCCATTGAACACGACCGGCAATCCCGCCAAGGCAGGCTCATTGAACACGAAATCGGACGGAGCCAGCCGCGCCCCCTCATAATTGTGCTCTGCCACCACGCGGGTCTTGATGATGCGGCCAGAGACGTCCATCTCGATGACAGACTCAGGTCGGATGTCCAGGGTCTTCGCGGCGTCCTCGTCGACGGAGACCACGGGCTCGGTCGTGTTCGGTTTCCACCATTTTCCGTCGACGACCTTGATGTTGCCGGGCTGGTCATTTTCCCAAGTGATGGCGCGAGTATTCAGATAACGCCGGGCGAAACCTTTCATGGGGCGCGAGGCAACGTCCTGGCCATCGATGCGGACCAGCCGCGCGGAAACCGACGGCGATAGCTGCGGCGCGGTGAGGACGCCCTCCTGGCTGGCGATCAACTGCTTCAGCGGTGCCGACTGCTCCAGTGTCACCCCTACCAAATACACATTGGGCACGCCCGGTGGAGCGGTCTGGATGATTTCGTCGACCAGCGAGCTCTGGATCAAATAGACAGTCAACGTGAACATTACGCCCAGGCCCATAGCGACCAGAATCGATTGCGCCTGGTTGCCTTGGCGATGAAGATTCGCGAATCCCTGACGCACCAGCGACGGCAGACGTACCGGGGACCGGCGCAGAAAGAGACGCAGGCCACGCAGCAGCAGCGCGGCAACCGCCGCCAGCGCGATCAGGCTGAAAAAGAGCCCGCCGGCGAAGTACCCTCCGACGCGCGCAGAGCCCGCCAGCCAGCCTGCAATTCCGTCCAGACCGAGCAGCATGATGGCGCCCAAGAATACCGGTTCACGCGCGGCTGCGATCCGCCCCCGGAACGGGAGTTTCGTATCCGGCATGCCCCGGCGCAGGATGATCGCCGGCCGGATTTTGCGGATCGCCACCAGCGGCGGCAAGGTGAACAGCAGCGTGGTAAGCATTCCTACGGAAATGCCCTGAACCGCCGCGTCGAAGTGCCAGCCAGTGGTGGCCTTGATCTCGAAGATCTTGTTGATCAGCGAGGGAAACACTTCCTCGACGGCGCGGCCGAGCAGTATGCCCGCGATTCCGCCCAGCAGGCCCAGCATCAAAGTCTGGATGGTATAGATGCGGATGATCTCGGCGGAGGTGGCTCCCAGCGACTTCATCACCGCGATGTTGTCCATCTTCTGCTGCAGGTGAGCGTACATGGCCATGCCGACGCCGATAGCGCCGACAATCAGGGCAATCAGGCTGATGAGGCTGAGAAACGTGGTGGCCTGATCCAGGCCGCGCGTGATGAGAGGATTGGATTCGCGGGAATCGATCACGCGAGCTTCGGGCAGCGCCTCGAGAATGGCCGAGCGGGCTTCCTCCATCGACGGACCATTCGGCTCAATCTTAAACAGGTAGCGCTCGGCGGCGCGGCTGCCCAATTGCATGAGCCCGGTGCGCTCAAACCCTTCGCGCGAAATCATCATGCGCAGACCGACGTTGAGGCTGCCCGACATGCGGTCAGGCTCGGAGATAACGATCGCGGCCATACGGAAATCGGCGGATCCGAGACGAACGGGATCACCGACCTTGACACCGAGCCGGATCAGAACGTCCTCGCCCGCGATCACCGTTTCGGGAGTTAGTGCCTGGGACAGAGCCATTTCGGGAGAAAGCTTCACGGCGCCGTAGTAGGGATACTTGGCCGGATCGACTGCTTTGATCGAAACCAGCACGGGCACCGCGTCCGGAGTGATGGCGGCGGCCATCGAAACGGTTTCCGTGATCAGCGTGCGGTCGACTCCGCGCGAGCCGAGCTGGTCGAGCTGAGCAACCTGGTCCGGCTTGGGCGGAGCGAACTGGCGCGCGCTCAGGTCAGCCGCCATGATGGTGCGCGACTCGCTGTTGAGCATCGCCCGGACGGATTCGCTGAATCCGCGGACACCGGCCAGAGCGCCGACGCCAATGGCGACGGCGAACACGACAAACAGAAACTTAGTGAGCGAGGAGCGGGTTTCGCGCCAGGCAATGCGTCCGGCGGTTCGCAGGGACAATCTCATGCGGCCTGGTCTCGCAACTCGTCAGCAACTATCGCGCCGTCGCGCATGGTGACGATACGATCGGCGCGCGACGCCAGGGCGATATCGTGGGTCACCAGCACCAGTGTGGTCCCTTCGCGCTGGTTGAGCGTGATGAGCAGATCGAGTACGTGCGCGCCGTTGACGCTATCCAGGTTGCCGGTGGGTTCATCGGCCATCAGAATGGGCGGCTTCACCATGAAAGCTCGTGCCAGCGCCACGCGCTGCTGCTCGCCACCGGAGAGCTGAACCGGGTAATGATCGAGACGGTCACCCAGGCCGACGCTGTCGAGGAGGGAGCGGGCACGAGCAATTCCCGCGGAAACGTCGCCTCCGGCCAGCTCATGCGGCAGCAGGACGTTCTCTTCAGCGGTCAGGGTCGGGAGCAACTGATAACTCTGGAAGACGAATCCGATCTTGCGGCCGCGCACCAGCGCCAGCTTGTCTTCGCTCAAGCCAGTAATGTCAACGCCGTCGATGACGATGGTTCCCGAAGTCGCGGTATCGAGACCGGCGAGCAGGCCGAGCAGGGTGCTCTTGCCGCTGCCGGAGGCGCCCATGATGGCGACGAACTGGCCGGCCGGAATTTCAAGGTCGATACCGCGGAGGATTTCGACGCGGTGGCTCCCGCTATCGAGGCTTTTGGTGAGGTTCCGGGCGGCCAGAATAGAGGGGAGGATGGACACTTCTTCTATTATGGTGGGTAGGCTCCGATGAATCTCAAGTATTTGATCGTAGGACTCCTGGCGCTAGCGCCCCTACCGGCACAGACGCCCGCTCGTAAAGCGATCGTGGTATTCGGCGACAGCTTGAGCGCCGGGTACGGGCTCGAGGCCGGACAGAGTTTTCCTGACGACATGCAGCGGACGCTGGATAAGGAGGGCTACGCGTGGCAAGTGAAGAACCTGGGCATCAGCGGCGACACCACCGAGGGCGGCGTATCGCGAATCCAATCGGCCGTGCGATTAAAGCCCGCAGTGGTGGTCCTGGAATTGGGCGGGAATGACGGTTTGCGCGGCTTGCCGTTGAAGGTGACGCGTCAGAACCTGGAAACCATGATCGTGGCTTTCCAGCAGGCCGGCGCGAAGGTCGTGCTGGCGGGGATGACACTGCCGCCCAACTACGGGCCGGACTACATCCGGGACTTCCAGAGGATCTACACGGATCTGGCGGCCAAATACAAGCTGAGGCTGATTCCGTTCCTTTTAGCGGACATCGTGACGCCGGACCTGCGGTATCTACAGAGGGACGGGATCCATCCGACCGCCGAGGGAGCCGAGATCGTCTCGGGGACGGTGCTGAAGACTGTGAAGCCGCTATTGAAATAGCCGCAAATAAACGCGAATGAACGCAAATATTTGAACGCCGAGAACTACCCTCTTCCGTTCGACCCTGGGCTTTTGAAAGTTGACAAGAAGAGCGATGTTACTTGCCAGAGGCCTTTAGATAGTTCAGGCACTGCTCTCCGACACATTCGCCCTTGTACTGGACTGGAAATGGGGCCTGCGTTTGCGCTCGCATGCCTCGGGCACATAACTCGGTCACGAGCGCCCGTTCATAGACCTTCTCGAGGAATCCAACTCCTAGGACGTTGGACACCTCGTAAACTGCGCCAATGACACTTTTGGCTAGGGATTCGCGTTCATTTGCGTTCATTTGCGGCCATCTAAGTAGTGGCCCAAACGAGCGGCTTTCTCACCCCTCCAGGATGCAAACATCGGGCAGGTTACGGTGGTCTTCCTGGTAATCCAGCCCGTAGCCGACCAGGAACTGATCCGGCACCTCGAATCCCACGTAATCTACATGCACCGGCCGCAGCCGGCGCGACGGCTTATCCAGAAGTGCGGCGATCCGCAGCGATTTGGGCTTGCGCTGTTGGAGCAACTGCAGGAAATACGTCAAAGTGACTCCGGTGTCGACGATGTCTTCGACCACGATCACGTCGTAGCCTTCCACGGGGTGATCGAGATCCTTGGTGAGCCGGGCCTCGCCCGACGACGTCTTGCCGTCGTAGCTGGCGATACCGACAAACTCCATCCGCGCCGGGGTCTTCATCGCGCGGGCCAGATCGGCCATAAAAACAGTAGCTCCTTTCAAGACGCCCACCAGGTAGACAGGGCCCTGGGCGTAGTCGCGGTCGATCTGCGCACCCAGCTCCTGGATGCGCGCCTGGATCTTTTCAGCCGGGATCAATACCCGCAGCGAGGACATAAGTAGTACGATACCAGCAGGGAGGCTTCACTCACTGGGTAGCGCAAGGAAGAAACCACAAGCGCCCGCGCCGATGTGGCTGGAGGCGGTGCGAGCAGCAGAAGAGAAACAAGCCCGCAACGTTCGGGTGCTGGATCTGCGGGAGGTCACGTCCTTCGCCGACTACTTCGTGATTCTGAGCGGCGCCAACACCCGCCAGATTCAAGCCATCGCCGACGAGATTCATCAGCACCTGAAGAAGCTCGGAGAAACGCCCACCAGCATGGAAGGCTACGACAATGCCGAGTGGGTCCTGATGGATTACGGCGACTACCTGGTGCACATCTTTTCGGACAAGGCGCGCCTGTATTACGACCTGGAACGCCTGTGGCGGGATGCAAAGACCGTGGAGCTGGCTCCGGCCACTACTTAAAGTCCCTACTTAAAATCCATGGCCAGGCGGCCCGCGGGGCCTTTGTAGAGCAGTCCCAGATCCTTGGGTTTGTTCTTGCCCTCGAGCAGAAAATAGAGCAGTCCTTCCACGGGTTCCTTGGTTTCCTTCTCGGGCAGGATCTTGGATTCCAGAATCTTCAGCAGGTTGGCGTCCGGGGCCTTCTCCGGGGTCTTCTTGGCGTCAGCCGGAGTCACGCTCACAGAGGTCGAGCTAACGCCCGGGCTGCCGGAGTAGGTGGTCTTGGATTTCAAAGCCAAGTTCGCCGGCCCCCCGATCTGGCTGGGAACCAGCGCCGGGCTGCGCTCGCCGTCTTTGCGCGAGACCAGCGTGAAGTCATCGGGGCTGATACGGATAGCGCCCAATGTGCGAGGGCTTACCTTAACCTGCACCACGACGTAGCCAGTCTCCATGGAGGCGCCCACAAGCTGCTGGATTTCCTTGGCATCGACAATAACGGCGCCGGAGAGGTCGATATTGCCGTTTCCGGCCTGGTTGGGGAGAGACTTGATGTCTGCTCCGGCCGCAAAAGAGACTACGATCAGTCCTGAAATTAACAGCTTCACAGCATTTTCTTAATGCTTTGAACGAAGTCCGGATTCATCCAGTTTTGGGCCGCGATCACCTTCTGAACCACTTTCCCGGAGCGATCGATGATGTAGCTTTCGGGCAACTGGAAGGTGCCATAATTCGCGGCGATGTCCCAGGAGGGATCTCGCGCGACTTCAAAGGACACGCGAAATTGGTCCAGGAAGCGGCGATAGAGCTGCTCGTTCTTGTCGACGCTGACGCCCAGGACCACCACGCCCTCGGGCGCGAACTGCCGCTGGAAGACTTCGAGTGAGGGAACTTCCTGCAGGCAGGGCTGGCACCAGGAGGCCCAAAAATTCAGTACTAGCAGTTTACCGCCGAAGTTTTCCGGCGTGATGGTGCGGCCCGTCTCGGTCACCACCTTGAAGGCAGGCGCGGCATCGCCCACACGGACGATGCCGTCGTCCAGGGTGCCGGAGACCACCCAGGCCAGGGTTACGCCCAGAGCCAGGACCAGTCCGAGCAGAATACGGTCGGTAACGGTCTTCACGCTATTATTTTAGTGGATCTGGTCGGTCCCCGAGGGGGCCGGCCGCATCCAACCTAGGGGGGCGAATGTTTCTAACCCGAAAAGCCGAGTTTTCTGCCTCGCACGTTTGCGCCAATCCGGCCTGGAGCGCGGAGCGCAACCAAGCCGTTTACGGCAACAATGCCAATCCCAACGGCCATGGCCACAACTACGTGCTGGAAGTGACGCTCGCAGGCGAACCCGACCGGGTGACGGGGATGGTGTTCGATCTGCGCGAACTGAAGGAGATCCTGAACCGGGAGGTGGTGGATCCGATGGATCACCGGTTCCTGAACCGGGAAGTGCAGCCCTTCGATCGCGTGATTCCAACGACTGAGAACTTGGCGGTCGAGATCTGGAAGCGGATCGAGCCGCAGATCCGGGCCATAGGTAGAGGTGACGGCGTGCGCCTGCACAACGTGCGGCTGTATGAAACGGCGGATTTGTATGTCGACTATGGAGGCGAACAGTGAAGCTCACTTCGCGCTATCGCTTTTCTGCCTCGCACCGGCTGGATACACCGGCCTTGAGCCCGGAGGAGAACCGGCGTCTCTACGGGAAGTGCAATAACCCCCACGGTCACGGTCACGATTATCTGCTCGAGATCACGGTGGATGGTCCAGTGGACCAGGACGGGCAGGTGGTGAATCGCGAGGCGATGGACGCTCTGGTGCGGGAACGGGTGCTGGGCCGTCTCGATCACAAGAATCTGAACGCGGATATTCCCGAACTCGCCGGGTCGGTTACCACCACCGAGAACCTGGCGACGCTTGTTCATAGGGCGCTGGCCGCGGGCTGGACGCTGCCGGCTCGCCTGGCACGCGTACGGATCGCTGAAACCGCGCGGAACAGTTTTGAGCTGGAGGTTTCGTAAGCATGAAGAGCAAAGCTCTGGTGAAGGTGATGCCAACGCAGGGCACCAAACTCGCGGCGCACATGCGCGACGTTTTGAAGATGCTGGGCGAGAATCCTTCGCGGGAAGGCCTCGCGCGCACGCCGGAGCGTTACGAGAAGGCGCTGAGGTTCTTGACCAGCGGATACGGCACCAGTCTGGAAGAGATCGTCAACAATGCGATATTTCACTGCAAGGTCGACGAGATGGTGATCGTGAAGGACATCGAGTTTTTCAGCATGTGCGAGCATCATCTGCTGCCGTTTTTCGGCAAAGTCCACGTGGCGTACCTGCCCAAGGACAAGGTGATCGGGCTGAGCAAGATCCCGCGGATCGTCAACATGTTCGCGCGCCGGCTGCAATTGCAGGAGCGCATGACGCAGGAGATCGCCGAAGCGGTGGAGAGCGTGATTTCGCCGCGCGGGGTGGCCGTTTTGGTGGAGGCGCGGCATTTCTGCATGATGATGCGGGGCGTGGAAAAACAGCACTCCGGCACCGTGACCAGCAACATGCTGGGGAATTTCCGGACACGCAAGGCGACGCGCGACGAGTTCCTGGCGCTGGTGGGGCGGCCGGTGTAACGGACCGGACTTGTTACCATAGAAGCGATGGGGACGTTACGACGGCTAATTTTCTGGGAATTTCCGCGGACGTCGTGGCAGTGGGACATTATCGTGACCCTGATCCTGGCGTTTATCTTTTTAACGCCGCGCGATGTGTTCCGCGATCAACCCCGGGCTGCCAGCATCCAAATGCTTCCGGCGCAGCAGGGGTATCTGATCGAGCCGAAGCTGCTGGCGAACGTGGCGGGGGCGGATCAGCTGCGCATGGCCACGGATCTCGTCAATCAGCGTTTCAAGACCCACACCACCATCCTGCGCGTGGAGCCGGTCTTTGACGAGGCCGAACACGAGATTACCGGCTACATGGCGTACACCAAGCCCTAACTGCATGACCAGATTTGTTCGCTTCGCTTTCCTGGCCGCAATGGCAGGGATGGTTCTGAAAGCAGAGACGCTCAATGACATTCTGGCGCGGATGGACCAGTCGGCCCGCACGTTCCGGACCTTCACGGCCAACATTAAGCGGACCGAATATACCAAAGTTCTGAACGACAAGGAAGACATCGAGGGTGTCGAGCGGGTCAAGCGGACCAACGGCCAGACCGTTACGCTGGTGGAGTTTCATGGGCCCAACGCCCAGACCATTCGCCTCTCCTCCAAAACCGCGGAAGTCTACTACCCGGCTGCCAAAATGGTGGAGATCTGGGACGCCGGCAAGTACGCCAGGGCCGCGAACCAGTTCCTTTTGCTGGGATTCGGCACATCGAGCGCGGAATTGCGCAAAGACTACGAGGTGAGTCTGGGAGGGACCGACACGCTGGGCTCCACACGCACCTCGCGCCTGGATCTGGCTCCCAAAGACGCTGAAACCAGGAAGAAGTTCGCCAAAATCGAGTTGTGGATTCCCGAAGGGGACACCGTTCCGATCCAGGTCAAGGTCACCGAGACCTCACAGAATTACAATTTGGCGGTGTATTCCAATATCAAGGTCAACGAACCGCTGCCGGATTCGGAATTAGAGTTGAAGGTCCCGCCAGACGTGAAGAAAGTCCCGCGCAAGCTGTAGCGTCACTAACCGCTGCAGTTCTTCTAGGCTGGATAGAGGCCCTTGGTCACCGCGGCCACGTCCAGGTTCCATTCCATGTTATTCGGTCCGCACTTTTCTACCAATACAGATGACGTTGAGAACCCAACGGCCCCTTCATAACCTTTCCAGTGATCGTGATAGATGAAAGGCACGAGCATCATCGGGCTCCCCAGGAACGTTTCCAGGACGCGAAAGCCCGTATACGAATTGAAGAGCGAGTTCCACGAGGTGTCCGAGTACCGCCAGAAGTCCCAGGGGAGCTCGTGCATGCCGAGTGCCTGGTGGGTCACAAAGTACGCTAAACCGCCGGGCCGCAGGACCTTGTGCACCTCCAGCGCCACCTTCCAAGGCATCGCGAGGTGCTCGAACGTGGAGACTGAGTATAGTGCATCGAAACTATCCGGCTGGAAATGCGCGGACAGGGAATGCGCATCACCGACCACGTCGACGTTCGGCCCTTGGACGATATCCAACCCGGTATACTGTTTGCCTTCGAATAAATGTCGGCGGCTGATTTCAGATCGTGCGCGGCTGCCAAGCTCCAGGACTCTGTCAAAGCCTGGCGCCCGCAGCTTACTGAAGAACTGTCTATCGCATCGGTTGCCAGCCGCTTCGGAGCGCAGATACGTATGTGCCGCTTCGGTACCCGTGATCTGGTAGTCTGTTCCGTCCTCCAGCTCGAACACGAGGCGCGCCTCATTGGGATCAAACTCAGCCGCAAGGAACGTTACGGCGAACCCACACTTTACGTCGAGGCCGGGCACACTGAGATTCACGGGCGCGGTCCCAAGGACCCTCCCGGATTGCATCACCCGCAGATGCTTGACTGCACACCCAGGCACATGAAGCCCTCCCACGATGCGGACGTAGTCGAAGAACCGGACGAAATTCTCCACGAAGAACTGAGGTTCCATACGTAGAACCTTCGTCGGCTCTATACCTTAACTTTAGATAGGTCGTACCACCCCACCTTGGCCCCGAGCAGCAATGGCCTGCTCGTTGTGGGATCACAGTTTAGCGAGGAAAGCGCAGTGGACTCGCGAATCAGGCGTGAGCTCGGGGTGGAACGTCGTCACCATGTGCCTGCCCTGCTCCACCCACACCGGATCGCCGTTGCAGGTAGCCAGAACCTTGCCACCCTCGCCGACTCGCAGGATTTTGGGCGCGCGGATGAAGACTGCCTCCATCTCGTGCCCGTCAGCCTTCACGCGGGTCACGCGGCTATCGATCTGGCGGCCGTAGGCGTTGCGCTCGACATCGATATCGATCAGGTTGAGGCTCGGCTGCGCGGGGTTGGTGACCGAGCGCGCCAGCAGGATCGCGCCGGCGCAGGTTCCGAAGACGGGCTTCCGGGCGGCAAATTGGCGCAGAGGCTCGGTCAGGTTTTCGATGTCGAGCAGCTTGAGCATGGTGGTGCTCTCGCCGCCAGGCACGATGAGGCCGTCGCAGGCGTCGAGTTCCTTAGCGCTGCGGACTTCAACGGCAAGTCCTCCGGCGCGCTCGACGGCTTTGCGGTGAGCGTCAAAATCGCCCTGAAGGGCGAGGATGCCGACTGTCTTCACGGTGTCATCACTCAGCTTCTGCGCCGGAGGCGCATTGGCCGCCGCGCAAGCGGCTCACCAGCCGCGAGTCTGGAGGAGTTCGCTTTCGGGGAGCTTGGAAACGTCCAGGCCGCGCATAGCTTCGCCCAGCTCTTCGCTGGCTTCGAGGAGCTTCACCGGATCGTTGTAGTAGGTCGCGGCCTTGACGATGGCGCGTGCGCGGGAGTCGGGATCCTCGGATTTAAAAATACCGCTGCCCACGAACACCGCTTCGGCTCCGAGCTGCATGACCAGCGCTGCGTCGGCCGGCGTCGCGATACCGCCTGCGGAGAAGTTCGGCACGGGCAGTTTTCCGTTGGCGGCGACCCATTCCACCAGCTCGAGCGGCGCGCCCAGATTCTTGGCCTCGTGCACCAGCTCTTCCTTGCCGAGGATCGTGAGGTGCTTCATTTCCTTGACGATGGTCCGGATGTGGCGAACCGCCTCGACGATATTCCCGGAGCCCGCCTCACCTTTGGTGCGGATCATCGCGGCGCCTTCGGCGATGCGGCGCAGCGCTTCACCCAGATTACGCGCTCCGCACACGAACGGAACCTTGAAGTTCTTCTTGTCGATGTGGTGCTCTTCGTCGGCTGGCGTGAGCACTTCGCTCTCGTCGATATAATCGACGCCCAGCGCTTCGAGGACCCGAGCCTCCGTGAAGTGGCCGATGCGCGCCTTGGCCATCACCGGGATGGAAACCGTGTCCATGATCTCGCGGATGATGCGGATGGAGGCCATGCGCGAGACGCCGCCCTCTTTGCGAATGTCGGACGGAACGCGCTCCAGCGCCATGACGGCGGAGGCGCCCGCACTTTCGGCGATCTTGGCCTGCTCGACGTTGGTCACGTCCATAATGACCCCGCCTTTGAGCATTTCGGCCAGGCCGACTTTCAGCCGGAATTCGTCGGAAAGATACATAATCCCTTCTCCAGGTATATCTCCATCATCGCACCCCTGGACCTAATAGCCAACGGTGAAGCGCTGGCGGCGATGCTGAGGGTGTTCGATCTCGTCAACCAGGGCGATGGCGTAGTCTTCCATGGAGATTTTGCTCTGCCCGTCGGCGCCGGTGAGCACCTGATCTTTACCGAGGCGAAATTTTCCGGTACGCTCGCCGGGGCTGAAGAATACGGAGGGCGAGAGGAAGGTCCAGTCCAATTCGCGTTCGGCTTTCAGCGTATTGAGGAAGTCGCGCCCTCCGGAGGCCTCCGCTTTGTAGGCGGGCGGGAAGTTGGGGGTGTCGACCAGGGCGGATCCAGGCGCGACTTCGAGACTGCCCGCGCCGCCGACGACCAGGAATCGCTTGACACCGGATTTCTTGGCCGCGCCAACTGCGGAACGCGCATCGGTATCCAGGAACCGGACGCTGTGGACGGCCGCGTCATGGCCGGCGAGCAGCTTGGCCAAGCCAGCTTCGTCCTTCACATCGCCCTTGTGGAGCGTCAAACCCGCGCCTGCCTGCATCTTCTCGGGATGGCGCGCGATTCCGGTAACCTGGTGCCCTCGGTTCACCAGCTCGGTGACGATGCGCGATCCGGCGTTACCGGTCGCGCCGATGACGGCGATTTTCATGAAGCAGTCCTCCTACCGATTTTCTCTCTATTATTACGCGTAGATGCCGCGCAGCTTGATGGCGAAGGCCACGCGGTCTAGGGCCAGCATGTACGCGGCAGTGCGATTGTGGACGCCGTGTTTCTCGGCGTAGGCGACGACGTCGTTGAAGCTATTCACCATGATCTCCTCAAGGCGATCATTGACCATTTGCTCGTTCCAGAAGTAACCCTGGCGGTCCTGCACCCATTCGAAATAGGAGACCGTGACGCCGCCGGCATTGGCCAGAATGTCCGGGATCACGAAGATTCCCTTCTCCGCCAGGATGGGATCTGCGAAATGCGTGCTGGGGCCGTTGGCTCCTTCGCACAGGATCTTCGTCCGCAGCTTCGGAGCGTTCTGCGAGGTGATGACGTTCTCGCGGGCCGCGGGCAGCAGGACATCGGTTTCCAGGAACAACGCCTCCTCACGGTCCATGTTCTCGCCGCCGGGAAAATCGGTGATGGAACCAGTTTCTTTCCGGTGTTTCATGAGTGCGGGAATATCGAGGCCTTTCGGATTGTAGACGGCGCCGTCGAATTCCACGATGCAAATGATCTTGAACCCGGCTCGGGCCATCAGTTTGGCAGCCATGCCGCCCACGTTGCCGAATCCTTGAATCACGACGCGGGTCGAAGAACGCTCCAGGCCGAAGCGCTTCAGAGCCTGGTCGACGACGATCATGCATCCGCGCCCCGTAGCTTCGGTGCGGCCGCGCGAGCCTCCGAGATCGATGGGTTTGCCGGTCACCACGGCCGTCGCCGTATGGCCCGCGTGCATGGAGTAGGTATCCATGATCCACGCCATGGTCTGGTCATTCGTATTGACGTCGGGAGCCGGGACGTCGATTTCCGGACCAATGAATTCGAACAGCTCCGCCGTGTAGCGGCGCGTGATGCGCTCCAGCTCGACGGGCGAAAGAATCGACGGATCGCAAATAACGCCGCCCTTGGAACCGCCGAACGGGACGTTGGTGACCGCGCATTTCCAGGTCATCCAGGCGGCCAGGGCGCGGACCTCGTCCAGCGTCACGTCGGGCGCGTAGCGGATGCCGCCTTTGGCCGGACCGCGCGCAATGGAATGTTGCACCCGATAGCCGGTGAATACCTCCAGCCGGCCATCGTCAAGCAGCACCGGAATGTGAACAATGATTTCGCGTGAGGGAGAGCGCAGCACCTTGCGCATGCCGTCATCGAGACGCAGGCGCCCGGCGGCTTCGTCGAAACGAGCCTCGGCGGACAGGCGCGGATTAAATTCGTCCTCCATCCCCTCTTCGGCTTTGAGCGAAGGCGAGGGAGGCAGAGTCGGGCGCGGCGCGGCTTCCGTGATCATATGAGGGCTCCGCACCTATTATCGAATATGATCAAGACGTGGGGCGCACGTTCATCATCCTCGGGCTCATTCTGATAGCGGCCGGCGTGCTGATGACACTGGGCGACCGGCTGCCGATCAAGCTAGGACGCCTGCCCGGCGACATCGTGGTTCGCGGAAAGAACGGCGTGTTCTACTTTCCGATTGTCACGTGTCTGGTGGTGAGCGCGGTCCTGAGCCTGGCGATGTGGCTGATCGGGCGGCGGTAAGCGATAGCCGAGTTAGCGCAAAAGGCCTAATCGCTCCAGCGGCCAATACACGAACACAGCCTTGCCGTAGATGGCGTCGCGCGGAACCGTGCCCCAGCTGCGGCTGTCATTCGAGGAATTGCGGTGATCACCCAGAACAAAGTAGTGCCCGTCTTCGACCACGCGGCGAGTCATGGACACGCGGTCGCGGTACTCGTCGCGGATGTAGGGCTCCTCCAGGCGCTGGCCGTTAAGGATCACCGTGCCGTCTACAATTTCGACGGCGTCGCCGGGGAGACCGACTACGCGCTTGATGTAAGACTTCGAGGGATCCTCGGGCGCCCAGAACACGATGGTGTCGCCGCGGACGATATCGGAGAGGCCGAAGCGATAGACAAACTTGTTGATGAAAATCCGCTCGTCGTTGACCAGCGCGGGCGTCATGCTGGTGCCCTCCACCTTTACGGGCTGATAGAGGAACAGAATGACGATAATCGCGATGACCACGCTGACGGACAGATCGCGCAGCCAATACAGCGTGGTGCGGGCTGGCGACGAGGTCGCGGGCACACTCGCAGCGGGGGTGCCCTGTTCATCTTGCATATATCAACACTATAGACGGATTCGGCCCCGAAAGGTTTCGGCAGCTAGTCTACTCGCTCCAGACCGCGAGTTCATTGCCGTTCGGATCCGCGAAGTGAAACCTTCGCCCCCCGGGGAACGAAAAAACATCTTTGACGATCCCTCCGCCGGCGGCCTTGATTTTCTGCTGAACCGCAGCCAAATCGGACGAATAAATCACCAGCAACACGCCCCGGCCCGGAGCCGGCGTTTCCTTGGTAAAACCACCGCCTATGCGACCGTCATGAAAGCTGGTGTATTCGGGACCGTAGTCTTCAAACTTCCAGCCAAAAACCGAGCGGTAGAACGTCTTGGTTTTCTCGATATCGGACGCGGGCAGTTCGATATAGTCGATCTGGTTTTCGGGCTTGGCTTGGTTCATCTGTTCAATTCTATCCCCTGCGAAACTAGCGGACCTTTTCTTCCAGCTCCGCCCATCTGGCGTACAGCAAGTCGACCTCCTGTTGCGAGGCTTCCAGCTCACGATACATCTGTTCGAGAAGCAGGGGCTCTTTGAGCGCAGCCTCCTCTAACGACACGCGCTTGGCTTGGATGGCCTCCTCCATGGCGGAAATCCTCTTCTCGATCGATTCGTACTCGCGGCCTTCCAGGTAAGACAATTTCTTTTTCTGAGGTTCCGCCGCGGGCGTCTGTTTTGCAGGTGCTTTTGGTTTTGGCGGTTTACGCGCGCCCTGCTCCGCCGCCCACTGCGAGTAATCGGCGAAGCGTTCGGCCTTCCCATTTCCATCCAGGCCGAGAACAACAGTCGAAACCCGATCCAGCAAATAGCGGTCGTGAGTCACTAGCACCAGCGCGCCCTCGAATTCGAGCAGGCTCTCCTCCAGGATCTCGAGCGTGGGGATGTCCAGATCGTTGGTGGGCTCGTCGAGAAGCAGCAGGTCGGCGGGCTCGAGCATCAGGTTCGCGATCAGCACGCGCGCCCGCTCGCCTCCCGATAGCTTGCTGACGGGTTGATCCAGTTGCTCGCTTGCAAACAAGAACCGGGCGGCCCAGGAAGCGACGTGAATCACGCGGTCGCGATAGATCACCGAATCGCCATCCGGCGCGAGCGCCCGCCGCAGAGTCAGCTCCGGATTGATCTGGCGGCGCTGATCGAAGTAGACGATCCGCAGATTCCCTGCGCGCTCAATCTGACCTTGCAGCGGCGCGATATCACCGCGCAGCAGTTGAAGGAGAGTGGTCTTGCCGCTGCCATTCGCGCCCACCAGTCCGACGCGCATTCCGGACGTGATCGTGAAGTCAAGATTTTCGAACAGCGCCCTGCCTTCGAATCCAAATCCAACGTTTTCCAGATGGATCAGGCGCTTAGTTTTGCGGCCGGTTGCTTCGAAATCGATGCCGGCGTTGGCGGTCTGACTTCTGGACCTGAGATCGGACAATTCAGCGATCAGCTCTCCGGCGTTATCGATACGCGCTTTGGCCTTGGTGGCACGCGCCTTGGGGCCGCGCCGCAGCCACTCCATTTCCGTGCGCACCCGGTTCTCCAGTGCGCTTTGGCGCTTGGCTTGTGCGTGCAGGAACTCGGCTTTCTGTTCCAGAAAGGCGCTGTAATTGCCGGGGACATAAAACATCCCATCGGGATAAGTACGGTTCAGCTCAGCCATTCTAGTGGGCACATTTTCGAGGAAGTAGCGATCGTGGCTGATGATGACGCACGCGAAAGGCGCGCCCTGCAGGGATTTTTCCAGCCATTCGATACCCGCCAGGTCCAGGTGGTTCGTAGGTTCGTCGAGCAGGACGATTTCCGGTTTCTGTACCAGAGCTTCGGCGATGGAGAGCCGCTTGCGCCAGCCTCCGGAAAGCGTCGCCGCTTCGGCATCGAAGTTCTGGAAGCCCGCGCGACCCAAGGTTTCCGCCTCGCGAGCCTGCCATTCCGATTCCGGTAAACCCGCGGAGCGCATGGCCCGCCGCATCACGCCGCGGACGGACTCGCCAGGGTCGAACTGAGAATCCTGAGGAACGTAGACCAGCCGGGTGCCGCTACGAATCACCAAATCGCCGGAATCCGCCTCCAGGCGCTTCGCGAGGATTTGCAGCAACGTGGACTTGCCAGAGCCGTTCGGACCAATGAGTCCCAGCCGGTCGCCCTCTTGAATGCTGAGGGACACGTTGCGAAACAACGGCTCCACACCGAAGGATTTCGAAATTTGGTTGGTATTGAGTAAGAGGGCCACTTGCTGAGGGTTCTACCCATTGTCGCCCGCTCCCAAGGCTCAATGCGACAATGGTGGTGGATGTTGTCGTACGGCTTCTACTACGCGGGCGGTTTGCTGGTCGGCGCAGCCATCGCGACGTACCTGCTGGGATGGACCTACGCCCTGCCCTTCTACATTCTGGCAGCATTCTGTTTGAACTTTTTCCGCGACCCGGAACGGCAGGTGCCTCCCGGCCCGGTGGCCGTGTCGCCGGCGGACGGCAAGGTCATCGCCATCCGGCCAGTGGCTTCCGGCGCCAGCCGTGTCAGCATTTTTCTAAACGTCTTTGACGTACACGTGAACCGCACGCCGATTCCCGGCAAGGTTACTTGCGTCAGCTACAAAAAAGGCCAGTTTCTGGCCGCCAACAAAGAGGAAGCCAGCGACGCCAACGAGCAAAGCATCCTTACGGTGGAGGGCGTCGTAGGCGGCGTTCACACAACCGTAATGTTCAAGCAGATCGCCGGCTTGATTGCGCGCCGGATCATCTGTTACAAAAAGCCAGGGGATATTCTGGAGGCCGGCGAGCGCATTGGCCTCATCAAGTTCGGGTCGCGAGTCGATGTATTTCTAGGTCCCGAATGGGAGATCACGGTTCACGCCGGCGACCGTGTAAGCGCGGGCTCAAGCATCATCGCCCGCATTCGTGAAACCGCGGAGAACGTTGTGACGGAGGCGGTATGAAACGATTGCGATTCCAGGAACGGCTGATCGATCCCCGCTCGCCCGACCGAAGCCCCCGACGCGCCGCCTACGCCTTGCCCACGCTGTTCACGGCGGGCAACGTGTTCCTCGGTTTTTACGCGATCATGGAAGCGTTCCGCGGGGCGCTTTTAAATGCACAGGTGACCGCGCAAGCCGGATCGGCCGGGCACTTTCGCGCCGCGGCGATCGCTATTGGAGTGGCCGTATTTCTCGATGGCCTGGACGGCCGGATCGCACGCCTCACCAAGACCGTCAGCGATTTCGGCCGCGAAATGGATTCGCTGGCCGACGTCATTAGTTTCGGGATAGCCCCGGCCGTGCTGGCCTATGCCTGGGGCGTCGAGTTCGCCACCGCGCCGCCCGCTCCGCTCACCATCGATCACCTGCATCGAGCCGGATATTTTTTGGCGTTTCTGTTTCTTCTGTGTGGAGCGCTACGCTTGGCCCGCTTCAACGTCCAGGTCAATCCCATGCCCAAGAATCCAGGCCGGGCCGGCCGCAAGTATTTCGTGGGAATGCCGATCCCCGCCGCGGCCGCTATGGTGGCAAGCGTAGTCTACGCTTTCGTCGACGGCGGCCCGCTGGGCTGGTGGGTTTTCTCGACTGCGTGGCTTGCGTTACTCGGACTGCTTTCCTTCCTGATGGTCAGCACCTGGCGCTACCCCAGCTTCAAGGATCTGAACCTGATGCGACCGCGATCGCCCCTGACGTTCGTGGCGCTGAGCATCCTGATCTACCTGATCTGGGATCTTTCGCAACCCATGTTGCTGGGAATGTCGATGTGCTACGTCCTGAGCGGGATCGTGATCCGCGCCGGAGGCATCATACGGCGGCGCCTGCGTCCAGGGCATCCCCAACCTGACAATCGGCCGGAGCATCAAGTTGGCTAGTCTGACCGAGCGTCCCCTGATCGCGCTGGTTGGCGGCGACACGCTGCTGGCCAAGGAAATCCGCGAGGTGCTGGACCAAAGCAAGCCTGCCCCGCGCGTGCAACTGATCTCCGCGGCTGCCGATGGGACCGCCAAGCTGGCTGCCGAGGACGATGAACCGATCGTCATGGCGCCGCTTTCGGCTGAAAGTCTGGCGGGCGCCACGGTCGCGTTCTTGGCCGGCTCCCCGGCCTCGAGCCGCAGAGCTCTCAAGGTGAATCCGGCGGGAGGTCCGCGGCTGATTGATCTGGCGGGCGGGCTCGAGGAGCAACCCGAAGCTCGTTTGCGCGCGCCTTCGGCCGACCCCGCACTGTGGCGGCCGGAGGGAATAGCGTCGCCGATACAGGTCATCGCGCACCCAGCCGCAATCGCGCTGGCAATGCTACTGGGCCGTGTCTCCAAAGCCGCGCCCATCCGGCGGTCCGTGGTGCACGTGTTCGAGCCGGCCAGCGAACGCGGCCAGCGTGGACTCGATGAACTGCAGCAGCAGACCGTGGGCGTGCTGTCCTTCCAGAAACTGAAGATGGATGTATTCGACACGCAGTTGGCGTTCAATATGCTCGCGCGTTACGGCCAGGAAGCCCTGGAACCGCTGGAAAGTATCGAGCAGCGGGTGGAGAAGCATCTCGCCTCGCTGCTCACCTCCTGGCCCGGCGTTCCGATGCCCTCGCTACGAGTAATTCAGGCGCCAGTCTTTCACGGACACAGTATGTCCGCCTGGATCGAGTTTGAGGAGAACCCGGGCGCGGACGTGCTGGCCAAGCTCCTCTCGGAATCGGGCCTGGATGTCCGCACGGACGAACCTCCGTCGAACGTCGGCATGGCCGGGCAGAGCGGGCTGAGCGTGGGCGCCATCGCGGTCGATCACAACCAGCCGCGCGCGTCCTGGTTCTGGCTGGCGTCGGATAACCTGCGCCTGGCGGCGGAGAACGCCGTCGCGGTGGCCAGGGAAACGCTGTGAACTACGTGGCCAGATTCGCCACAGCTCTGCTTTCGATCGTTTTGGTGTCGTGCGGGTACCGGTTCGCGGCAACCGACAATCTTCTGCCGAAAACCATCCACACCGTTTGCGTCCCGGCCTTCAATAATCTGACCACGCGATACAAGCTGACCGACCAGCTTCCAGAGGTGATTTCCCGCGAGTTCATCACGCGCACTCGCTATCGAGTAGTGTCCGACCCCAATACTGCGGACGCGGTGCTGCGCGGCACGGTGGTCAACTATTCTTTCTATCCCACCATTTTCGATCCCGCAACCGGCCGCGCTGCCTTCGCCGAACTGCACGTCACGCTGTCGGTGAACCTGATCGAGCGTGCCACGGGCAAAGTGCTCTTTTCCCGGCCTACTTTCGACGTGACCGCAACGTATCAGATCAGCCCGAACGCCACTCAATACTTCGAAGAAAGCGACCCGGCCCTGAAGCGCGCTGGCCAGCAAGTCGCCCGGTCCATTGTCAGCGCCGTTCTCGAGAACTTCTGATGAGTCCCGAACAGTTTCTGGCGAGACTCGCAAAGAGCGGTCCCGAGCCCGCCTATTTGTTCCTCGGTCCGGAAGCGTATGAGCGGTCGCGATGCCGCCGCGCGCTGCTGGACGCCGTTCTGTCTCCCGAAGAACGGGAGAATGGATTCACCCGCCACGATCTCGATCGGACTCCGCTAGCCGCCGCACTGGACGACGCCCGGGCGCTCTCCCTGTTCGCCTCGCGCCGCTTGATCTGGCTCGGGGGAGCCGAGGCCGCGGTGCCTCGCGGCCGCACTGCTGGTGAAGGCACCGACGATGTAGAAACCGGGCAAGCCGGTCTTGCTGCGTATCTGCGCGAGCCGACGCCCGGCGTGGTCCTGGTGATCGATTGCGCCCGGTACGAATTCGAAGGGGAAGATAAGCCTCGGATCGAGCGCGTGGAAGCCTTCTTCTCGGCCATCCCAGCCAAGGTCGAGTTCCGTCCCTATGCGCCGGAGGCCGCGCGTTTCCTGGCTCAGAGGCTGGCGAAAGACGCGGGTATCCAGCTCGGTCTGGCGGAATTGGCGCTGCTGCTGGAAGCCACTGGCGGCGATGCCTCGCGCCTCGCCATGGAAATCGAAAAGCTTCGGCTGTTCGCCGGGACCGCGCGCAAGATTGCCGCCGGCGACATTGCTGCCCTGGTACCGGATGCGCAGTCGAGCACGATCTTCGTCCTGGTCGCAGCTCTTGGAAGGGGTGACAGGACTCGGGCTCTGGAAATTCTGGATACACTCTCGCGCTCGGGCGAATACATGCCGCTGGCCCTGACCTTCCTCGCGACACAGTTCCGGACAGCCTTAGCGGCTCGCGAAGCAGGCTTGCGCGGCGCGGGGCAGATTCAGGCACATTTCAATAAGCTGGGCGCCCGCATGTGGCCCGAACGAGCCCGTCAGATCGAGCAGACCATGGAGGCATTTTCGAAAGAACGCCTGGAGCTGGCTGTAGAGAAAGTGTTCGAGACGGATCGCGGACTTCGGGACGCGCGTCCCGACGACCGCATTTTGATGGAAGAGATGGTTTTCGCTTTAACGACGCGCTAAAACGAACGTTTAAGCTGCCGCGATCTTGCGAAGCCGGATCGTCAGCCGGCTCTTGTAGCGTGCCGCCGTGTTCTTCTTGATGATGCCCCACTTGGCGGCCCGGTCGATCACCGAAAAAGTCTTGGGTACCAGCGCGGTGGCGCCCTTGGTGTCCTTCGACTCCAAAAGCCGGCGCATTGCCCGGATCTGATGCCTCAAACGAGTCTTGCGAGTCCGGTTGACGGCCGTCCGGCGTTCGGCGATGCGTACGCGCTTTAGCGCTGAAACTGTGTTTGCCATTCGAATCTCCAGGATATCGCAGGGAGCGAGTCCCTGACAACTGGGGCAGGCGACGTTAATCGCCCGCCCCCGTGTTTACAGCTCGAGCTTCTTACGGCGCCAGCGGCTTCTGGCTACCGTTTCCGCTACCCATCTGACGCATCATCAGCGCCATCAGACCGTCTAGCGCCCCGCCTCCGTTGGCTCCCATCACCAGAGTGCTGGGCATGAAGGGAACGTTGCTCTTCGACAGCGCCTCCACTGAGTTGACGAAAGCCGTGGCGCTTTCGCCGAGAGCCTTCACCTGCCGCTCGTAAGCTTCCGCGCGAGCCAAACCGACCGACCGAACCTGAGCGCCTTGCGCCGTACCGGTCTGCTCGATATAAGTCGCCTCGCCTTCGGCTTCCATCTTGCGCGAAGCCGTTCGATTGGTCTGAATGTTCACACCCACCTGCGACTTCGCCAGATCGGCCTGCATGTCGGCAGTGCCCTTTGCCTTCTCGGTCTCGATGCGCTGGTCCTGCGCGGCCTTCTGCATCTGGTACGTCGCGATCTCCTGATTCGCGATTTCGCGCTGGGTCAGGACCTGCACCAGTTGCTGCGGCAGCACCACCGCTTGGATGTACACGCCGCGGGTTTCCACCCGATACTTGGCCAGCTCGGTCTTGACGTACTCGAAGGCTCCTTGTTGCACTTCCTCTCGGCTCCCGATGAACCGGACGGCAGGCATGCTCTGCAGCTTGTTGCGGAAATGGTTGCCCACCGCCGCCTGCAACACTTCGTTCACCAGGTTCGGAACACTGCCCACCATCGAAATCACGTACGGCGCCTGTGTGTCCGGAATATGAATCTGGACTTGCAGGTCGATGGCGAACTGGAAGCCTTCACTGCTCTTGGCTTCGATCTGGCTGAGCTGCGCGTCCAGGTTATGAGCCTGCGATACGGCGTCGGCCCAGTTCAAGGTGATGATGAACGTCGGCACGATCACGGCCTGATAGCAGCGCGGATTAATCGGGTACTTGCCGGTGCGCAGCGGGTCCTGCCAGATTCCACGATGGCCCGGACGCACCAGACTTCCGAACTTGAAGTCCTTGCCCGACGTATCCTGCGTCGGAAGGCCGACGTACGCCTTCACTACGGCGACCTGGCTCTGCTCGATGACCAGCATGGGCACTTCCTCCACGCGCACCAGGAACGGATTCAGGTTGTACGCCCCGTACAGCAGCGGATCGTGCTGCAATCCGATCCGGCCGCCCAGATCCAGGAATTTCTGAAAATCCTGGTAGGCATTATGACGATTGTTCTGGCTGCCCAGGATTGTCTCGATCAGCCGGGCGTCACTTGTGTCTGAAGCGATGGTTTCGTCTGTGGCGGCGGTTTCGAGCGCCGCGATGTCGTCGAATCCGCCCAAACGGCTGGCGATGTCACCGGCCGGCAGCGGCTGCCCTTCGAGGGTCGTGACGATGCCGACCATGTCGACTACTTTGCCGCCTTCGGTAGGACGCGGAGAAATACGCGTCACCTCCAGCTGGTTGGCGCTCAGCCCGAACGCTTCGTGCGTAAGCCGGCCTTTCGACCGGGCCAGCGCGCGCAGATCCGCCGAGATGGAAACGCCGAATACCTCCGCCCGCGTGATCACCAGGAAGGCCACCGGATGGATCGGCGCCAGTGTTCCCGGCGAGAGCACCGGCCGCTGGACGCCTTTCTGTCCGCCTTTAGCCATGAACGTCCGGACGTCGGCGAAGTTTCCAAACTCCGGTTTGTACACGGCCGATTTCGCGCCGATCGGCAATGCTTCCCCCACCTGCGAAATAACGACGCCGATCTGCCCGGCCGGAACCTGCACCCACGGGTGTTTGGTGACCGCATACACCAGGCACAGCTTGAACCGCAGACCAGGCATCAGCATATCCGCCTGGTATCCGGCCTCGCCCTTGGTTGCGATCGGGCTGTCGCCCGGCAGTCTTGCACCAAACCGTTTGCGAACCAGCCCCACCTCTGTGGGACCGACGCTATAAATTGACGACAGCAGGATCAGCAAAACGCCTCCCGCCGCTGCCGCGATCAGGGACGCGCTTAAGAACCCGATTGTCATAGATAGTAGGGCCATCCGGCCCTAGCCTCCTTTCTCTGTTGAACCAGCTAATAGATGGAGGGCGCGGACGGCGGATTCGAAAATCGGATCTTCAGGCGTACACCATTGATCTATAAGCTACTTAGTGTCCAGAGTACCCCTGGTACTTCCTGTGGAAAAATACTTAATCGGCAGTACTTTTGTAGTGATATACTGAGCCCCTCGGAGGATGTGAATGAAACTTCGAAATCTACTCTTTGTAGGCACTCTGTTGGCGGCGAGTTTAACGGCAAGCCCAATTACCTACCTTGCGTACTTGGATGGCGCTAGCGAATCCCCATCCAACGCATCTCCAGCCACTGGATTCGCCCTCGTGACCATTGATGATGTGGCGAACACGTTGGAGGTAAACGTGACTTTCTCCGGTCTGGTCGGAACCACGACCGCCTCGCATATTCATTGCTGCACGGCGGACCCGCTCACTGGCACCGCGGGGGTGGCAACGCAAACGCCATTTTTTGTTGGGTTCCCGATCGGAGTAACGTCCGGAACCTACGACCACATCTTCGACTTGACCTTGGCCTCGACCTATAATGGGGCATTTGTCACTGCCAACGGCGGCACCGCAGCGGGCGCCGAAGCTGCGCTCGCCGCGGGTATGGCGGACGGGAAAGCCTATCTAAACATTCACACCACCTTCAGACCTGGGGGCGAAATTCGTGGCTTTCTGGTTCCCGAACCCGCCACGCTCGGGTTGGTTGGCCTGGCTTTGGGCGGCCTGATTCTGGGGCGTAGGCGCCGGGTTTCCTGATTCACTGGACCGCCTAGTACCATCGGTCCTGCTGTCGACAATTCCGACCTGCTATCCTCATACATGAGAGGCCTTCGCCTATGAACGGTCGATTTAAGTTCGCTGTGGTCGCATCCTCCACGTGCCTGGTAGTGCTGTTGTTGTTCGGGGCCGTGCGAGGCCGGGGCGCTCCCGCCGGAGACCAGCCCTACACGCAGCTAGGGGTTTACACCGACGTTTTGTCGCACATCAAACAGGACTACGTCGAGGAACCCGACATGAAGGCCGTCACCGTCGGGGCCATCAACGGGATGCTGGAGGCGCTCGACCCCTTCGCCAGCTATCTCAATGCGGATCAATACAAGCAGTACCAGAAAGAAAAAGGCACCGGCAAAGCAGACGTCGGATTGACCCTGGCGCGACGCCTGGGATATTTGACGGTTGTGGACGCTCTCCCGGGTTCGGCCGCCGCGAAAGCGGGCCTTTCGACCGGCGACGTCATCGAATCCATCAACAATATCGCGACGCGCGATATGCCTCTGGCTTTCGCCGAGATCCTGCTGCAAGGCGAGACGGGTTCTTCGATCGAGATGAGTGTGCTTACGCCACGCCAGGCGGATCCGCAAAAGATGAAGCTGGTGCGGGCCCCGCTGGTATATCCGCAGGTGAGCGGGAAGCTGGTCACCGATCAAGGCCCGGATCCCATCGGTCTGATCACGGCTTCGACGTTGCAGGCGGGCCGCGCGAAGGACATCGCCCAGAAAGTTACGGATTTGGAAAAGCAAGGCGCCAAACGTCTGATGCTCGACCTCCGCTATTGCGCGCTCGGGCCGGTGGACGAAGGCATTACGCTGGCGAATTTGTTCATGGATAGAGGTCTGATCACGTACTCGCAGGGGCAAAAATCCCCGCGCCAGGATCACGCGGCTGCGGCCTCCAAGGCCATCACCAAGCTGCCGCTGGTGGTGCTGGTGAATCGCGGCACGGCGGGAGCCGCGGAAGTAGCCGCGGGTGCCCTGCTTGATTCCAAGCGCGCTCAGCTGGTTGGCGAGCCGACCTACGGAGACGCCGCGATCCGCAAAGCCATCACCATGGATGACGGTGGTGCTGTGATTCTTTCGGTAGCCAAATTTTACACTCCCAGCGGGAAGGCGATCCAGGACGTACACGTAACCCCCAACGTGCTGCAAGCCGAGAGCACAGCCGTCGTGGAGAACGATGACGACCCTGCTAATCCGGGCAATGTTGCGCCGGTTGCGCCAACCAAGCCGGCGGAGGATGAGATCCTGAAGCACGGCTACGATACGCTGAAAACGATCGTTCCCTAAGGCGCCGCAAGTTTATGCCGCTGTACGAATACCTATGCTCGAAGTGTGGCAACAAGTTTGAAGTGATTCAGAAGTTTGCCGACGCCCCGCTGACCGTGCACGAGGGCTGCGGGGGAACGGTGGAGCGGCTGATATCTCTGTCCGGGTTCAGCCTCAAAGGCAGCGGTTGGTATGCAACCGACTACGCTAAGGGCGGATCCTCTTCTCCGAAGAAGGATTCGGAAGGGGACTCGTCTAAGACCAAGGCTGATTCCAAGTCAACGGACTCCAAGGGGTCTGAATCGGGCGAATCCAAATCGACGGAATCCAAGCCGTCTGAAACCAAAACCGAATCCAAGCCGGCCAGCACCACGACCAAGAACGACTAGGCCATCCTAGAAGATCCGGTCCTGTTTGCGCAAGGTTCCCACGCTGCCGATGTTGGAGATCGCAAAGGCCACGCGATCCATTGACGGGCTTGACGGCGCATCGCGGAGCAGCAACGATTGCGACGTGGCATCGGCTTCTTTCCTGGTTACCGTCAGATGATACGATGACGCCATGAACGGCGCCGCATCGATCAAAGTGCGTTCGGCGACGGTAGGGGGCGCGAAGGCAGACGCTAAGTTAATGTCACCGTTGGAGAAGGTGAAATGAGTGTTGAAGCTTTTTGCCCATTATGTGAGGCGGATAACCCCGAAGTGGAATCGTCTTTGGCGGCAGACCATGGCCAGATTTCTTTGCGTTGTAGGCGTTGCGGAAGCTACCGTCTCAGCCGCAACCTCGCGTTGAACCGAGTGATTCCGAAGGCGCTCAAGCCTTATTTGTCAGCAGCTGCAAGTCAAGCATCGGACGCTGGTTCACCACTCCTGTTTGACACAGACAATCTTGAGGAAATGGCAGCCCCGCATCAGAATCTGAGTATCGCTCAACGAGCTGAGCGAGTCTTAAGCTGTATCGCCAAGCAGGTGGAATTGCCGGGCAAAGGTGTTCGAGTCATCGCAGATGACATTTATCCCCTGGCTGATTGCCGAAGTAAAGACGAGCTTCAAAGGTACATAGAACATCTGGAAGACGAAGGATTACTTAAGAAACTACACCCTCAGGGAATCTACGAGCCCTCCATAAAGGGCTGGCAAGCGATCGAACCTACACTCAATTCCGACGGTGATCCCAAGCTCTGCTTTGTAGCCATGTGGTTTGACGACAGCCTCGACAGCGTTTTTGTTCGGGGCTTTGAAAGCGCGATCCGAGATGACTGCAATTTCAAACCGTATCGGGTGAAGGAAGATCCGACAAACAAAGCCGTTGTAGATAGGATCTTTTCGGGAATTCGTCAATCCCGTTTTGTAGTAGCAGATTTCACGGGTAACCGACAGAGTGTCTACTACGAGGCGGGTTTCGCAAGCGGCCTCGGGTTAGAAGTGATCTCATGTTGTCGGGAAGACTACGTGAAGCATCTTACGTTTGACACGCGTCACCTGGGGCATGTCGTCTGGAAAGACGCAGACGACCTGCGAAGCAAGCTCGCGGATAGCATCAGAGCGAACATTATCCCGAAGAGGTAACCGCAGTTAGGCGCGGAGCGGCATCTCGATCTGTTTTCACAACTAGAAAATCCGGTCCTGTTTGCGCAAGGTTCCCACGCTGCCGATGTTGGAGATCGCAAAGGCCACGCGGAACTGGTTCTCGTTGCGCTCACCGAACGAGAATCGCCGGTATTGTACGCTGATGCCGCAGCAATCCGTGTTGTAGGTAACCTGGCTCTGCGCGAATTGCATCACGCCCAGACGGTAATCGTAAAACGCGCTGAACCCGTAGTTCCAGCCGCGCCGGTTATCCCCGCCGTAGGTAATCTGCCCACGCAACTGGTTGGAGCCGGGAGCCCCGATCACGGGATTGCTCTTCAGCAGGTAGTCGCCCAGCGAAACGTACACTTGCTTGACCCGCCGGTCAACATTGATGCCGCTGTCAATGATTCCCTTCCGGACTGGATCGTAGTCGGCGCGCCACTCCACATTCATATTCGACTGGTACCGCAGCACGCTCACCACCGGCGACTGGCGCCGCAACCCGTCCACAAACGGGATCCCTGTCAGATCTACCGCGCTCATGAGCACGTTGGCCTGACCCGGGATCACCGCGCCGCCGAAGCTTGGATCCAGATAGCGCTTGTACCAAAGCTGCCAGCTCAGCACTTCGGATACATTACCGTTGCTATCTTTCGCCAGCAGGCGATTGGTCAGCGAGAACTCGACCTCGTGCGTATTGGACAGAATGTCGGTATCGTCGAAGCGAATCACCTGGTTGAAATCCTCGATGCCGGTGACATAGCGGTAGGTGACCCGGGGCTCGATGACGTGTTTGACTTTGGCGCCTTTTCCGCGGCCCATCCACTTGGGAGCATCAAAGATGCGCGACAGAGGCGGCGCGGATATATCCAGCATGACGTCCCGGGCGAAATGCTCGACATTTTCGCCGGTCACATGAGTGGTCGTGATGTTGGAGTCGTAGGCGATTTCATGAATGCCGAAGCTCGGCGCCAAGTCGAATCCGTTCCAGTGCACGGCGCTCATGATGCGCGGCTCGAAATTCACGCGTTGCACGAACTGGCGAGTCTGGAATAAAGGCTGAGTGCGATGCTCCAAACCATAACTGCTGTCGAGCGAAACCCATACCGGCAACTTCCTGATCGCGTGCTCGCGCGTAATGAATTGCACTTCCGGCAGCTTGCGAAGAACGATTTCATCGTTGGGAGCCGTGCTTTGAAAATTCGCGTTGCGCTCGGCCACCAGGCTAAATCCGAAATCGGACCAGTGCCGGGTCACGTACCCTACCGAATGCGTCTCCGAAGAGACGGCCTCGTCGAAGGACTGCGTAAACTGCTGCCGGAAAAGAAAGGAGGACAGGTAGCGCAGGTCGCCGCGCGCCTGCCATCCCTTACCCAATTCGGACTTTCCTTCGACCGATACCACTAATCCGCTGGGCGCGTTGGAGTTCGCACTGGTGCTCGTGATGCCGTACAGGGAAGCATCGAAGCTGGTGCGTTCATTCACGACACCCCGAAAGTCGGCCTGATGTCCGAACCCGGTCTGGGAATACAGCAGACCGCGGTAGGTGAGGTCATAGCTGCGATTGATCGCCCAGAAGTAGCCGACACCAACAGTCTTTCCCCGCAAGGAGCTATTGCCGATATTGGGCAGCAGAAAACCGCTGCGGCGCGGCTGCTTCTCTAACGATTTGTAGAAGTACGGGGTGTAGAAGATGGGAACTTCTTTCACATAGAACCAGGAAGACCGGGAAACCGCGCGATCGCCCGGGATGATATCGAAGGTTGGCCCTTTGAGACGCCACCAGGGGGCAGGAATCAGGCAGTCCGTCAGGAATCCGTTGTGCAGGATGTAACGATCCTCGGACTTTTCGGCCCATTCGCCGCTGAAGTAAAACGGATTCTGAGTGGTCAGGAGGCCGCGCCGCGCCTCGACCCGGGCGGCCGAAGTCCCGCTGACGTTGTAGAACTTTCCGGTGCGCGTCTCGGTGTTGTACTCCGCGCGGTCGCAATTCATCTTCTGACCGTGGGAGAAGCTTTCCAGGTGAACGTGGCCGCGAGCTTCCGCCTGGTGCGTCGTTTCGTCGTAATCGATCTCGTCGGCGGTGAGCAGGTCGTCGGCCGTTTCCACTCGGGCATTTCCGCGAAGATGCAGGATCTTCCCATCGGATTCCTGCTGATCAGCCGACGCCTTCGCTACTTCGCCCGGGCCAGGAGCGCCGGGCCGGGGCGGTCGAACGGCCATGTTCGGGTCGGGTCCGGGCTGGACTGGGACCGCGGGCGGGGGTAAAGTAGGGCGGTAGGTTTGACCGATTAACTTAGTGCTAGAAAAAAGTAGGCCAGCCGCCACCAGCACATAAAGTCCGTGACAAACACGTCCGTTTATGTTACGAAGGATAAAAGCCCTCAAGCGCCACCGTAGCAGAGCGCTGCCGGAACAGTCAAGATAAAAAAGGTCGCCGAGCGTCCAAGTACGCTGCCTGACAAGAATGACGCATTGCCCTCACTGCCGTGCCGTGAATCAGCAGGCCGAGGAGCGTTGTGTCCATTGTGGGTGGCGTCTCAAAGGGGAATCGCCTGCGGCCGTTCCGATGCGGCCCGTTACAGCCATGCCGGCGCCATCCTCGGCCGCGACAGCTCCCGCTCTGCAGCCTTTCCCCGGAGGGAACCCGGCGCCCGCGCAGCCGCTAGAGACACCCAGTTATCAGCCGTCGCTCTTTCGCGACGGTTTCCGCGAAGGTTCGGGCGGGAACAAAGTCATCCCCATTCCGACGCTGACGCCGCTGCACCCCTACCAGCGCGACACGGCTCGTACCGCAACCCAGCGGCGCCCATCCCCCCGCCCTGCCGCAGGGGCGCGCTCTCAGCGTCACCGTTCCGATTTCCAACAGACGCTCGGATTCCACGATTCGGCGCCCGAAGTCCGAATCCAGCCCGGAGAGGCCATCGGCTGCGATGCACCCGTGGCGGCTCCCACCCACCGGCTTGTCGCCACGGCCGTGGACGCCAGCCTGATTCTGATCGCAGTCGGAGTCTTTCTCGGGATCTTCTTTCTGTCCGGTGGCCAAGTGGAGTTGGATCGCCAGGCCTTATCCTTCTTCATTGGAGTCACCGCGGTGATCGCGCTGTTCTATCGCGCGCTTTGGTGTCTGGCCAACGGCGATTCCCCAGGAATGCGGTTCGCCGGACTGCGCCTGGTGGATTTCGACGGACGGCGCCCGGACCGCGAGCAGCGCGGGATTCGACAGGTGGCCAACTTGCTGAGCCTGCTTTCCGCCGGCCTCGGCCTGGTTTGGGCCCTGGTCGACGAAGAAAACCTCACCTGGCACGACCACATCTCGAAGACATTCCCGACCACCGATTAGCAAGCGAAGTGGTAACCTGAAGGAGTGAGCCGTCCGGTTGCCAACTACCGACCTTCACGCCGCTACATTCTGTTCGCGGTCCTGGCGTTCTGCGGGACCCTCTTTTCCGCCTGGACCGGTCTGCGCTGGCCTTCCACCTGGATCGCAGCCGCGCTATTCGGTGCTACTTCGCTTGCGCTGATTGCGCTGCTGTGGCAACCCGGAATCGAAATTCATGAGACACACCTCCAGCTCGGCCGGCGGGTCATTTTGTGGCGGGACATCCGCAGGCTGGACCAGACTGGCTGGATCGCCCCACTGGCCGTTACTCTAACCTTAGCGAATGATCGCCGCGTGCTCCTGCTGTATGCCGGGGATGTGGATTCTTCCACCAGCTTGCTGCGTCATCTGCGCCGTTACTCGCGTAGCGCGCTCCTCGATGGGGTTCCCTATTTGCAAGCCTGGGGAGAGCTTAGTAAAACCCCTGAACTTGGAAGAACACCCGATCCTCAAAAGACGAAGGAACCCGCGGCGGCTCCCCAGCGTCAGCCTTCACCCGCCATCCACCGTCCCCTGCTCCGGCCCGAGGAGGAAGAGGAAGTCGAAAGAATGTTCCAGCGGCTTAAATCCGTCGGCCGCTTGGACCAGCGCGGGTCCGACGAGCAGTAGCCCCCCAAAAGAGAACTAGTGAAGCGCGCTCTCCGCATTCTGGCGCTGATACTGGCGGCTGTCGTTGTACTTGGGCTCATTTTCCACGAGGCGGTACTGGCTGGGCTGGGTTCGTATCTGGTCAACGCGGAAGCTCCTCAAAAGGCCGACATCGCTCTCGTCCTGGCGGGCGATGGAGAAGGAAATCGAATTCTCGCCGCCGCCCAACTCGCCCGGCGAGGCTATGTTTCCAAGGTGCTGGTCAGCGGGCCTTCGGGATTATACGGCTACCATGAGTGCGATCTCGAGATTCCCTTCGCTGTGAAGGCCGGGTATCCCGAGTCCTACTTCCTGCATTTTGAAAACGACGCTAAATCCACGCAAGAAGAAGCGCTTGAGGCAATTCCGCGCCTGCACCAGCTCAACGCGCACAAAGTTTTGCTGGTTACCAGCGACTACCATACGCGCCGCGCGGGAAGGATCTACCGTTCCGCGGCGCCCGATCTGCAATTCATCGTGGTCGCCGCACCGGACAGCAGCTTTACAGCCGGCGGCTGGTGGCACAACCGCCAGGGGAAAAAGATCGCTTTTATCGAGTGGGTGAAGACGGTGACAGAGTGGTTCGGAATCTGAGAGGTTGCGCGCGGTAGCTTCAGGCGCCCACTTCGCGATAGAATACAATTCGATCTATGAAAACTACGCTTCTTGCTTTGACCCTGTGCGTCGCTGCGGTGGCGCAAACCGATGCTCCCAAGGCCGCCGCCAAGGCTCCAGCCGGGCAACCGAATTTGCTCGATCCCTCGACCATGACGGCCACGGCCCCGGCGACCTTTGTGGTGCAGGTCGAAACCACCAAGGGTCCTTTCACCATCAAGGTCACTCGCGCCTGGGCTCCCCACGGGGCGGATCACTTCTATAACCTTATTCGCGCCGGCTTCTACACGGATGCGGCATTCTTTCGCGTCATTCCCGGGTTCATGGCTCAATTCGGGATCAGCGCCCGGCCCGAGGTTTCCCGAGTCCTGGCTAACGCGAACATCCAGGACGACCCGGTGAAGGAATCGAACACGCGCGGCATGGTGACCTTTGCCCAGACATCCGCGCGCAACAGCCGATCCACGCAACTTTTCATCAACTACGGAGACAATTCCCGGCTCAATGCCGATCGCTTTGCTCCTTTCGGTGAGGTTACCAAGGGCATGGACGTGGTTGACAAGATCTATTCCGGTTACGGCGAACAACCCGACCAGGGATTGATCACAGCCCAGGGCAAAGCATACCTGGATAAGGCCTTCCCCAGGCTGGACCGGATCTTAACCGCCACCATCGTTCCGGACGCCGGATCAAAGAAGTAATCCGGCCAGTTCGACCAAAACAAAACTGCGCTAAAATGGTTTAGGAAGAGTGTGTGGAAATCACTCCGCCGCGGCTTTCCTCTCAACAGGTTGGCGTGCACCGTTCCAGCGGGTTCTTCCACAGGTTTTTCCTCGTCGTAAGTGCGAGAGGGTGAACGGCCAAAAAAAACTTCAGCCGACTGTGACGAACCGGTTAAGGTAAGAGACGTCGTTGAACATGTGACCATGGCCATTGCGGATCTCACATTCGAGAAAGGTCTGCCCGCAAGCGTAGACACCGAGCGGCTCGTGCTCGGCTCTATCCTGCTCAACGATGCGGTCTACCTCCAGGTGGCCGGCTCCCTATCGCCCGAAGATTTCAGCCTCGAGAAACACCGCCGAATCTACGGCCGGATGAGGGATCTGTACGGCCGCGGCGAGCGGATCGACCGCGTCACGCTAGCCGAAGAGCTGATGAAGCAGGGCCAGCTCGAGTCGGTGGACGGCATGTCGTACCTGGTCTCGCTCGACGACGGTCTGCCGGAAATCACCAACCTCGACAGCTACGTCCGCATCGTCCGCGATAAGGCCGTGCTGCGGAAGCTGATCTTCAGCTCGCAGAGGATCATCGACCGTTGCCTGATGGGCGAAGAGGAACCCGACAAGATCCTGGCATCGGCCGAAGAAGGGCTGCTGAAGCTGGGTGAAGCCGGCGCCAATGAGCAGCTTTCGTCACCTGCCAGCATCGTGGAGCGTTTCCCGGGCGGGGCCAACGCGTTTCTCGATCCCAGCCAGCGCGTACGCGGCCTCAGCACCGGCTTCGCCAAGTTCGATGAGATGACGGGCGGCCTGCACGCCGGTGAGCTGATCATCCTCGCCGCACGCCCCTCCATGGGCAAGACGGCTCTGGCGCTGAATATCGCCCAGCATGTGGCGACGCATCCCCAGATGCAGAAGCCGGTGGCGGTCTTCTCGCTCGAAATGTCGTCGGCCAGCCTCCTCACGCGCTTGCTGTGCGCGGGCGCCCGCGTCGACCAGCACAAGTTTCGCGCCGGCTATCTCAATGAGGAAGAGCGCCGCAAACTGCATTTCGCGCTGGCGCAAATTACCGAATCGCCCTTGTTTCTCGACGACTCGGCCGGCGTCAACCTCATGGATGTGCACTCCAAGCTGCGGCGGATGAAGAACACGCACGGCTTGAGCCTCGTGATCATCGACTATCTCCAGTTGATGGGCAGCATGGGCCGCATCGAAAACCGCAACCAGGAAGTATCGGCCATCTCGCGTGGTCTGAAACTGATGGCCAAGGACCTGGAAGTGCCCTTCCTGGTTCTCTCGCAATTGAGCCGAGCTTCGGAGACGCGCCCCGGGGACCATAAGCCGATCTTGAGCGATCTGCGCGACTCCGGATCGATCGAACAGGATGCCGACCTGGTCGGCTTCATCCACCGCGAGGAAATCTACAAGAAGGACGACCTGAGCGTGAAGGGCCTGGCCGACCTGATCATCGCCAAGCAGCGCAACGGCCCCATCGGGACAGTGCCGCTGCGGTTCCTGGGCCAGTACACTCGCTTCGAGAATCGTATCGACGACCTGCCGGAGGAGCCACCCGAATAATGCGGGTCAGCTACGCAATCGGCGGGCGCTTTTTGCCGAAACCAGTCGCCTGTTCGAACGCGTGCGCCATTTGAAGGACGCTGAAGTCTTCCTTGTTGCGTCCCACGATTTGCACGCCGATGGGAAGTCCCTCGGGCGTAAAGCCGCCCGGCACCGAGGCCGCCGGATTGCCCGTTGCCGAGATGTACCAGCAGGACTTCATCCAGTCAATGTAGTTGTCGAACTTCACACCCGCGATCTCCGTCGGGTAGGGCGTGTTCACGTCGAATGGCGGCAGCTGCGTGGTGGGCAGAACGAAATACTCGTACTTTTCGAGGAATGCCTGAAAGCGCCGCCAGAGCTGGCCGTGGGCGGTCTCAGCGCGCGCCAAGTCTGTGCCGGTCAGGCGCAACCCTTCCTCGATCTCACCCCTGAGCGTGTCTTTGAAAGCGTCCGGGTGCTCATGCAGCCGCGCGCCATACGTATTCGCCGAATTCCAGGCACGCAGCATGCGAAAGGCGATCTCGGCGGGGGCGAAGTCCGGCTCCGCCTGCTCGACGATACATCCCAGTGATTCAAATGTCTTGCGATGCCCGTCAGCTACTGCACGCACGCGCGGGTCAAACGGAACACCGCCTAGATCCTTGAACCAGGCCACGCGCACACCTTTGAAGCTCCGCTCGAGCGGGCGAGCCAGGCGATCGCCCGGTTCATTGATGGACAGCGGCGCACGGGAATCGGGCCCCGCGATCGTGCTCAGCACCAAGGCCAAGTCGGCCACCGAACGCCCCAGGCATCCCGACGTGCTTAACGTGAACCACGCGAACGCCGCCTTGGGGTTTGGTACGCGGCCGATCGAAGGCCGGAAGCCAACCACGTTACAGAATGCGGCCGGATTGCGCAGTGAGCCGCCAGTATCCGAGCCGCTGGCAACCGGCGCCAGGCCGCAAGCCAGCGCCACGGCGGCGCCTCCCGAGGATCCGCCGCAGGTCTTGGTCAGGTCGTAGGGATTGTGCGTCGCCCCGAAGACGGTGTTGAAGGTCTGCGACCCCGAGCCGAATTCCGGTGTGTTGGTCTTGCCAATGGTGATCGCACCCGCCCGCCCCATCCGTTCCACCACTAGATCATCCTCGGTGGGAATGTAGTCTTTGTAGAGCGGCGATCCAAAGGTCGTACGGATGCCACGGGTTTCCAGCAGGTCCTTATGGGCGACTGGCAGACCGTGCAGTGACCCCAACGGCTGCTTGCGCGCCTGCATCTCATCGGCCTTCGCGGCGGCCTCAGCTGCCATTTCCGCTACCAGCGTCACAATCGCATTGACCTTCGGGTTCACCAGCTCGATCTGCTTCAGATGCGCGGCCAGCGCCTCGCGTGCCGACAGCTTCTTTGTGCGGATCAGCCGGGCCATTTCGACCGTACTGAGGAAACAAATGGACGAGGCTGCCGCCTGAGCCTCCAAAGCGCTCTCGATGAGTGGCGCGGCGGCAATTCCCAGCAGAACTTCCCGACGGTTTGGATGGTTCTCACTCACATGAGTGAGTCTAGCATCGCTAAGGTCCTATTTAGCTGGCGGCGCCACCGGCCAATTGCCGTCGTAAGGCGGCCAGTTCGGCGCCATCGCCTCCTGCTCGGGATAATACATCGACGCGTATATAGAGCGGATCTTGCCCTGCTCGACGTAAAACCACTCGGCTAGAAGATTGCGCCGCATGGCGACGCCCGGCTTTCGCTCGAACAGCACCAAACCAAGCACCACGCCCGCTTCCTCGTCGACGATGGGATAGCGCCGCGCCGTCACCGCAAAAATGTTGGCCATCGCTCCTTCCGAGGTGCAGTCGGTCTGACCGCCCCCCTGTATCGCCCGCTGCGTTGTGAGCGTGCCGTTCTCGATCCGCACGCAGCCGGGATACGCGAGAATTAGCTTCCCGTCGTGCGCCGACAGCCCGTCGAAATAACTGTTGGTGATCGCGATCAGGTCCGTGCGGGATACCCGGCCTGCTTTCGGAGCCACGCGCTCTCCGGGCGCGTGTGCGAGCAGATAGTCCACGTCGTTGTAGGCGGCATTCGCCTGCCCGCCGCCCAGGGGACCGAGGCCGGGGTCGCCCTTTCTCGACAACACCCACTCAGCCTCAGTGATCTTGCGATCCTCCACCTTCAAGCGGAGGGTGACGATGGCAGGGCCGCTGGCCTCGTCGAGCGTTCCGAAATAGCCTGCCTGCCCGCTCTCCGCATCGAAATATCTGAGCTGAAGCTTGCCCAGAGCTTTCGTGCTTTCCCACAACCCCGTGCCCAGCCTCCGCACCATCGCGTTTTCCGTTTGCCGGAAGCCGACTGAAAGAGGGGCGGCCGCCGGAGTATGCTGCACCACGGCGGTCAGATACTGATCCAGCGTGGTCTTCAAACAGGCCCGGTCGCAGGCAGCACCATAGGCGCTTCCCAGCGCGAGAACACCAACCAGAGTCAGACGTAGCATGTTGGTATTCTACCGCTGCAGCCCGTTCTTTCAGCCACTTGCGCCCTCGATTGGAACCGGCCCCAGCGGGCGGTGAAGTGGTTTATCCTATATCTCAGGATCACCTTACTCAGGATCATTGGGAACCGAACGGTTCAGGGAGTACGTCTTACCTTCATGCGTCTGTCACTTGTAGGCTTGGCTGGGGGACTGTGTTTCGTCGCCTTTCCTGGCTTGGCCGCCCCGTCATCCGACGTATACGCGCAGCTTCCTTTGCGCTTCGAGGCTCTGGATGCTCACAAATGGGTCGCCCACGGGCCGGGTTTTGCCGTCGGTTTCACCCAGGACGGGACCTTTTTCCACCTCGGGGACCGAGGACTGCTGTTGACCCTGGAAGGTCGCGATCGCAGCGCCCGATTTGAGGGGCTCGACAAATCGGCTGCACCGACCAACTACTTCGGCCGGAACTCCCGCAGCGTGGACGCCTTTAGCCGCTTGCGCCAGACGGGCGTTTATCCCGGTATCGACATTGTCTATTACGGGAAGGGCCAGAACCTGGAGTACGATTTCGAGCTGGCTCCGGGCGCCGATCCGTCGCAAATCCGCATGCGCTTCGAGGGGGCCGACAGCATCCGCCTGGGTTCTCTGGGACAGGTGATTCTGGGATTGGGTGACCGGCAGGTGACTCAGAATCCTCCCGTGGTTTATCAGCGCCGCAGGTCGGGGGAAATCGTGGGCGTGCCGGCCTCCTACGTAACCGAAGCGGACGGTTCCATCGGCATCACGCTGGGTTCGTACGACGCGAGCCAAGCTCTGGTCGTCGATCCGACTGTCCTGTTCACTGGTTACCTGGCGGGAACCAGCGCCGAGGTGCCGATCGGCATCGGCCACGACAAGAATGGACTGATCTACATCGCCGGATACTCCTACTCACCGGATTTCCCGACTGTAGGAACGGCGTACACCGGATTCTTTCTCAGCTCGAACCAACAGGCCTTTACTACGGTAATGAATCCGCTGACCACGGGTGACGATATTATCACCTACTCGGGATTCTTCACCGGCGATTTCGGGGATTACCTGAAAGCCATGACGGTGGACGACAACGGGGTTTTTTATCTGGCGGGATACACGGACGACGCCAATTTCCCGGTTACGCCCAACGGATATCTCACCGGCAACGGCGGCGTGCGGCGAAGTTTCGTGTCGGTCATCGACACGAAGCTGCCTGGAAAGGACGGCCTGACCTACTCCACGTTCTTCGCTGGAACCAAGACCGATATACCCACGGCAATCGCAGTCGCGGGAGGGAAGATTTACCTCACCGGGACGACCACGTCCGACGATTATCCGGTCACCCCCAACGCCTATCAATCCACTCTCCCGGGTGGAACCTCGGATGCATTCCTGGCCGAGATCGATCCGTCGCAAAGCGGCATTGCGAGTCTGGTGGCGAGCACCTATCTGGGGGGAAGCGGACAGGATGTTCCGCGGTCGATCGCTGTCGGCACCGACGGCAAGTTGTATGTGGCGGGCTACACGCGATCGGGGGACTGGCCCACCACGGCAAACTCCTTCCGCCCGTTTTATTCCGGCGGCGGAGACGCTTTCCTGACCGGGCTGGACCTGAGCGCCATGACCCTTACGTACTCAACATTCCTGGGCGGATCCGGCCAGGATCAAGCCACCAAGATCCTGGTGGAGTCATCGGGCCATGTGGGCGTCACTGGATTCACGATGTCCGATAATTTCCCCGTCACCCCCAACGCGCTGCAGAGCACACCGGCCGGAAACGGAGATGCGTTTCTGACCATCCTCGATCCCAGCGCGCAGGATTTCACCAAGGCACTGGTTTATTCGACTTACTTCGGCGGAACGGACGGCGACGTCCCCTACGACCTGCGCATCGATGCGGCGGGTAAATACTATCTTTGCGGTTACACGCTGTCACTCGACCTTCCGGTTGTGAATGCGCTGGCGCCGGCATCCGATCCCGGCAACAGCATCGACGGATTCGTGGCGGTGATCGATCCGGCCGCCTCTCCGCTGAAGGCGCTAATCTACTCCAGCCACATCACCGGACCGGGGTATCAGGTCGCCTATGGCGTTGATGTGGATGCGAAAGGCAACATCTACGTGACCGGCACAGCGTTGGGCGATGTCTTCGAGACGACGGGACCCTTCGCGCCACCTGACACCAGCCTGAACGTGTTTCTGATGGTGTTCAGTCTCCTCTAAAAAGAATCAGCCGGCTAACCGCTGATTTCATCGCAGATCTTGAGGAACTCCGCGCGCGGATCGCTGGAGCGCGTGACTTGGCGGCCGATCACCAGGTAATCCGCTCCGTTGGCGATCGCCTCGGCGGGTGTTGCCACGCGCTTTTGATCCCCCGCCGCTGCGCCCGCCGAACGTACCCCGGGAGTCACCAGAGTCGCGCGTGCCCCGGCGATCGTCCGCACCCGCGCCACTTCCAGGGGCGAGCAGACCACGCCGTCCATGCTCGTCTCCATGGCGTTGCGGACGCGTAACTCCACCAGAGCCGCCACGTCGCAGGAATACCCCATCTGGCGCAGATCGTTGTCGTCGAAACTGGTGAGTACCGTCACCGCCAGCAGCTTCAGAGAGGATTCGCCGCGGCCCGCCACCGCGGCAGCCATGACGGCGCGGCTTCCATGCACGGTTAGAAAATCGGCGTCGACTTTGGCCACCTGCGCTACTGCCCGCTTCACCGTCTCTCCGATGTCGTATAGCTTCAGATCGACGAATACACGATGACCCTGGGCCTTCAGCTCGCGGACGAAGTCCATCCCGGCGGCGGCGTATAATTCCAGGCCGACTTTGTAGAAGCACGCCGCTCCGCCGAGCGCATTGACGAGTACTCGCGCTTCCGCGGCTGTTTCGACGTCGAGCGCAACAATCAAGCGATCGGCCAGGCGGTCAGAACCGGATGCACACACAGGCGCGTTGTCGCGTGACGCAGCGGATGGAGAGGGCATTGACTACAATTGTACCCGCCCAACCTTCTGCGAGAGGTTACGCTGCGGCGGATTCTTTGGTTTTGTTCTTGCTGCCCGGAGGCCGCCCTCTGCGCTTCAGCTCCGTCATCCAGGCTGGTGGCCGGCCCCGCCGCCGCCCCCGGCCGCGCGCCAGACGCTCGAGCGTCAAAATGGCCTCTTCCAGTTGGTCACGTTCCTGGCGTAATTCCGCCAGCATCTTAATCACATCCATGTAGTTCCCCCAAATTTCCCCGGGCTGGACCCAAACCCCCTGTCCACCCCTGTTGTTTAGATGACCGGCTGAACTCTGTGGCGCCACGGCCTAGGAGGGAGCTGATCGGTCAGTCGCTACGGAAAGCGTCGCTTGTTCCGCATATCTTTTATGTCTAAAGTGTAACGGATCGTTTCCGTTTCTTTCAACAAATTCCCCGGTCCTTTATGAAAACTTAACATACTTAACTCGCGGCCGAATCCTTCCGGCGTCCTTTCCAGTAAAAAAAGCCCGGTACTCCCAGAACAATCACGACCAATCCGATCGCGGCCGCGCGCGGCGAGGACACTAACGTTTGATAGAGAAGCATGATCGTCACTCCGACGAATGCCAGAGGTACCCAGGGATACCCCCAGGTGCGATAAGGGCGTACCAAATCGGGCTGCTTACGGCGCAAAACGATCACTGCGGCAGCGGTCATTCCATAGAGAATCCAGCTGGGAAATATCACGGCATTGTACAAATCACTGTAGTGTCCGCTCAAGACAAATAAAGAAGACCACACTCCCAGCAGCAGAATGCTGGCCGAGGGTGTTCGAAAAGCAGGATGAACGCGCCCAATATGCCGAAAGAAATATCCGTCTCGGGCCATCGCATATGGGACCCTGGATCCCGATAGAATCGAGCCGTTCAACGCCGCGAAGATAGAAATCATGGCTGCCACGCTGACCACCGCGGAACCAGTAGGCCCGGTGACTCGCCGCATCATATCTGCGGCAACACGATCGCTGCCGGCAACCTCCCCAGCGTTTAAGACCGAAAAATACGCGAGATTGGTAAGCAGATACACGCCGATAATGGCCGTGACGCCCCCAATCAGAGCCAGAGGAAAGGTTCGTTGCGGGTTTTCGATTTCCGACCCGAGCATTCCGGCGTTATTCCATCCGTCGTAGGCCCACAGAGCGGCGACCAGCGCCACAAAGAATCCGGCGGGACCACCTGGTATGGGCGTCGTAGAAGTGGAGAGATTGAGGACGTGGGCCTGCCGCGAAAACAATCCGACAGCGATCACTCCGCCGATCAGTAGAACTTTCAATGCGGTGACTGCCACCTGCACGTGACCGCCAACCTGGACACCTCGATAATTCACGGCCGACAAAAGCAGGATTAGGCAAATCGCCAACAGTTGCCCGTATCGAATTTCGAGCGGCCCTCCGCCCGGCCCGATCGGCCACGGCACGACATACAAGGGTGCCTGCAGTCCGGGCAGAAAGTCCGCCAGATAATAGTAAAAAGCCGTAGCGAGCGCCGCGATCGATGCGCTTTTTGCCACCCAGGTTTGCGTCCACGCGTAGAGGAAGCCGAAAAAAGGCCCGTAGGCAGCCGTAAGGTACACGTATTCGCCGCCGGCTTCGGGCAGAGCCGCCGACAATTCCGCGTAGGTTAAGGCGCCGAACAGCGACAGCACTCCTCCAAACACCCACACCGCGAATACCGTGCCCGGCGATCCCACGGCCTTGACCATATCGGCGGGGACCAGGAAAATTCCACTCCCGATGACTGTGCCCATAATGATCGCAACCGTCGACCAAGGACCCAGGGCTCGCCGCAAAGCTGGTTGATGAAGTTTAGACGGCTGCACGGGGATTCTCCTTGAGGAAAAGAGACATCACCAAGCCGGTGACAAACGTCATCGCCGTACCGATCACCACATACCAGGTGAAGGCGATGGGCGTGGCGAAGCGAACGTACAGCATCAGCGCCAGTCCGGCGACCATGCCGCACATCGCGGCGATCTCACCCACGCGGCGCGTCAGCAATCCGAGCAGAAACACGCCCAGCAACGAGCCGTAAATGATCGAGGCGATCGTGAGCCCGGCCTGCAGCACGCCACCCCAATTCCGAGCCAGCAGGGCCACCCCCGCCAGAATCACTCCCCACGCTATGGTTGCGAGCCGCGCGCGCTTCAGCCACAGGGATTCGTTGCCTGATTCCCCGCCCCCGAATGGGCGCAGAAAATCCATCACAGTGGTCGATGCCAGGGAATTGAGCGCCGCACTCAGGTTGGACATGGCCGCGGCCAGAATCGCGGCGATCAGCAGACCTGAAAGGCCTGCAGGAAGCTTTTCCCAGATAAAGCGCGGATAGATGCTGTCGGTTACCGCAGGAGCCGTCCACCCGTGGTCTTTGTACAGGGTGAACAGGCACACGCCGACGATCAGAAATAGCGTGAACTGCACGAAGATCACCACCCAGCTCGAAAGCAGCGCCGCCCGGCTCTGGCGCTCATCTTTTGCCGCAAGAAGGCGCTGGACCAGAAGCTGCTCGGTTCCATGGCTGGCTGTGGTGAGGAAACATCCGCCGATGATCCCGGCCCAAAAACTGTAAGTCCGCGTGAAGAACTCCGCGACGGGGCCGATCCGGAAATCGAACACCTGGAGTTTCCCGAGCGGCTCGGCGACAGCCACCACATGACCCCATCCGCCGGGGATTTCGCGCAGCACCAGAAACAGGCTGACCAAAGCGCCAGCGACGTACAGCGTCATCTGCACCACGTCCGTCCAGATCACCGCGGTCATTCCCCCTTCATACGTGTAAAGGAGAGTAAGGCACAGGATCGCCCCGATGGACGCCATCTCGCCGGTACCCAGGACCACGGAAATGACGATGGAGATCGCGAACACCCGCACGCCTTCGGCCAACGCCCGCAAGATCAAGAACGTCCCTGCGGTGAGCCGGCGGATGCGGGTCCCGAAGCGAATCCGCATCAGTTCGTAGGCAGTGTACATTTCCCCGCGAAAATAGGCCGGCAGAAACAGCGTGGCGATCACCAGCCGCGCCAGAAGATATCCAAGAACCAGTTGCAGAAATCCGAAGTTTCCGTTGAACGACAGGGACGGCGTGCCGATCACGGTGAGCGTACTGGTCTCGGCGGAAACAATAGAGAGCGAAATAGCCCACCAGGGAGCTCGCCTGCCTCCCAGGAAATAGTCCTTCAGCGAGTTTTGCGATCCACGAAAGCGCGCTCCAAACCAGGTGATCCCCACCAGATACGCCACGATCACCCCTAAATCGAGCCAACGCATGGGCCAGAGTTCAGGATACGCGAAAGCGCGGCACTCGACACGAGCCGCACGCGAAACCTTGAGTCCGCAGCCGGTGTCTAACATCCAGGTAGTGCTGCAGCAAGGTACGGAAGGGTAGGGTGTACCCTGAAGTAAAGGGATGTCGTAACCAGAAAAGGGATGGTTGTAACATGAAGAATCCGATCCTCACATTAATTGCCGCCGCCGGTCTGGGCTTGAGTTTGGGCTGGGGCTTGGCGGCACAGGAACCCAAGCGGGACTGGAAGGGTCAAGAAGAGTACGGCCTCTTCCAGGCTTATCAGAAGGCCGACCTCAAGGGGAAAATAGACGCGCTCGATAAGTGGAAGGCGGCCTTTCCGGCCAGCGATTTCAGCCAGGAGCGCGAGGAGCAGTACCTGTTTGTCTACCAGCAGACGAACATGAACCGCCAGGCCTTCGACAAGGCCGCCGAGATCCTGAAAACCCGCCCCAATCACTTCTACTCACTGTCGGCGATCGAGCGGCTGGCCTATACCCTTCCGCCTCCACCGAAGTCTTCAGATCTGGAGACAGCCGAACGCGTCTCGACGTATCTTCTTGACAATCTGGATGCGGTTTTCGCCCCCTCGAACAAGCCCATGGAGGTCAAGGACGGCGAGTGGATCACCTACAAGCCGGCCATGAAGAACGCCGCGCAGGCCACATTGGCCTGGGTGTACGTGCAGCGCAAAGATCATCCCAAAGCCGAAACCGAACTGAAGAGGTACCTGCGGCTCGATCCCACGCAGGCGCAGACCTCGCTGACGCTGGGCGGTGAACTCCTAGCGCAGAATCAGGATCATCCCGAAAAGCTGCCCCTAGGCCTCTACCAGTTCGCCCGCGCCGCCAGCTACGACGGCCCAAACAGCCTGCCCGCCCCGGCTCGGAAGCAGGCTCAAGACTACCTGACCAAGACCTACACGGCGTATCACGGCTCCAATGAAGGACTCGAGAAGCTGCTCGCTCTGGCCAAGAACAGTCCGTTCCCACCCGAAGGGTTCAGCATCGAAAGCAGCCGGGATATGGCGATCGTGAAAGCCGCCAAGGAGAAGGAGTTCGCTGACGCTCACCCCGATCTGGGACTCTGGCAGTCGGCCATCAAGGATCCGCTGATCATGGACGGCGGCGAAGCCTATTTCGAGATGAACATGAAAGGTGTGCTGCTGCCGGGCGGAGCGAACGGCGTCCAGAAATTCACGGCCAAGATCGTGTCGATGACGCCCGAAACCAAGCCCAAGCAGATCGTGCTGGCTCTGGAGCAACCCAACGTTCCCGACGTCACCCTGGAACTGTCTCAAGCGTTGCCGGGGAAGATGGAAGCAGGCGAGGCACTCCAGTTTGAAGGCGTCGCGAAATCTTACACCAGGCAGCCCTTTATGCTGGTGCTCGAGACCGATCCGGATAAGATCGCAGGTTGGACCGGCAAGAACCCTCCGAAGTCTTCAACCGGCAAGGCCAAAGCGCAAGCTAAGGGTAAGCAGTAGGGACGGGCTTGCCTATGGACACCAGCTTTGGGTATACTCCGCAGAGTACCGGCACGGAATTATCGAAACTTGATTGCGCTGGAGGAATGCTGTGACATTCAAATATCGCACGCTGACGACGATCACGGCAGTTGGGCTGGGACTGGCTCTCGGTTGGGAGCTGGGAACACAACAGATCAAGGCGCAGGATACCAAAGCGCCGCAAAAAGCCTTTAAGGGCGCAGACGGCGGCCGCGAGGAATACGCACTGTACGAGGCTTTTACCAAAGCAACGGATGCCAAGGGCCGCTTAGCGGCGCTCGACAAATGGAAGCAAGCCTTCGCCCAAAGCGATTTCGTCGACGAACGCGAAGAACAGTATCTGTTCGTCTACCAGCAGGCGAACATGAACCGGCAGGCCTTCGACAAGGCCATTGAAATTCTCAAGTCGCACCCCAATCACTTTTACTCCCTGCGAGCGATCGTGACTCTGGTTCAAGGCCTCATGCCAGCGCAGCCGGCCGACCTGGACAACGCGGGCCGGATCTCAATGTACATCCTGGATAACCTTGACTCTGCTTTCGCGGCGGGAAACCGGCCTATGGATATAAAGGAGGCGGACTGGCCGGCCATCAAGCCGGCCATGAAGACGGCCGCCCACAACGCGTACTTGTTCACCATCACCGCGCGCAAGGATCAGCCCAGGGCGGAAACGGACCTCACCGCTTATCTGAAGAAGGACCCGACGCAGGCGTCCACCTCTTATAGCCTGGCGGGCGCGATCCTGGCTCAGAATCAACAGCACCCCGAGAAGCAGCCCATTGCCCTGTATCACTTCGCACGAGCGGCCGCCAACGCCGGTCCGGGCGCGCTGCCGGCAGCCGCCCAAAAACAGGCGCTGGAATACATCACCAAGACCTACACGTCCTACCACGGTTCCGACGAGGGACTCCAGAACCTGCTGGCCATGGCCAAGACCAACCCGTTCCCACCGGATGGATTCACGATCAAGAGTAAGGTCGATCTCGTCCGTGAAGCAGCGGAAAAGCAGGCCGCTGCGGACGCCGCCAATCCGATCCTGGCGTTCTGGCGCGATATCGTCCGGGAGCCGCTGCAGAAGGACGGGGATTCCTACTTTGCCGCCATGAAAGGCGCGCTCCTGCCAGGCGAACCGGGCAAACAGAAGGGCTTTGAAAAGTTCAAGGCCAAGCTGATCTCGATGTCGCCGGAGAACAAGCCCAAAACGTTGACCCTGGCCCTGGAAAAACCGGACGTCGCGGACGTGAAGCTCACCTTCGAGGAACCTCTTCCCGGCACCATGGAACCCGGGGCCGAGTTGGAATTCGAAGGCCAGCCGTCGGCATTCCAGAAGGATCCGTTCATGGTTACCTTCGAAGTGGACATGGAGCTGAAGCAGCTCGTCGGGTGGACCGGAACGAATCCCAGGGGAGCGCCCAAGGGCAAGGGCCCAGCAAAAGGCCCCGCCAAGGGTCCTGCTAAGGCCGCGCCGAAAGCGAAGCAGTAGCTTCGCGGCCGATTACATCTTGTAACGCCCGAGGTCCTCATCATTGAGGCCCTCGAGCCATTTGCGGATTTCCTCGTTGCTTCCGACCTCGGCCACGGCGGCTGCGGTCTTCGAGGTTTTCAGCACCGTCTCCTCCACAAAGATCGGACAATCCAGGCGCAGCGCGATCGCCAGCGCGTCACTGGGACGGGAATCTACAGAAATGAGCTTGCCGTCCCGCTCCAGCCAGATCACGGCGTAGTAGGTGTCTTCTTTGAGGTCGCTGACCACCACCTTCTTCACTCCGGTTTCCAGGCCAAACAGCAGGTTGCGGATCAGGTCGTGCGTCATGGGCCGCGCCGTGGGGATCTTCTCGATCTCGAGCGCGATGGCATTGGCCTCGTAGATCCCCACCCAGATGGGAAGGACCGCGCCGCCATTGACGTCCTTGAGCACGACAATCGGGAGATTCGTACTGGGGTCCATCATCAATCCCCGGATCTTCATCTCGACTTCCATGTTCGCGTCCCTCCTTTTGGTTCTCAGTTAACCGCTTCGCCCACGAGAGAGTTCGGACCTGCCCGGGTCACCCGAACCTCCAGGTACTGCCCCGTCAAGTCTGCATCCGAGCCGGGCCGCAGGAAGTTCAGCGTCTTATGCTGCGACGTCCGCCCGATCCACTGCTGGGTGGCCCGGTTGAATCCTTCCACCATGCACTCCTCAACCGATCCGACATACGTGGCGTTGCGGCGGATCTGGATGTTACGCTGGTGTTCCTGCACCATCGCCAGCCGCCTGGTCTTCTCTTCTTCGGCAATCTGGTCCTCCAGCAGCAGCGCAGAGGTATTCGGACGCCGGGAGTACTTAAAGCCGAACAGGGAATCGTATTGCACTTCGTCGAGCAGCCCGAGGGTGGCCTCGAGGTCTTGCTCGGTCTCGCCCGGGAACCCGACGATGATATCGGTGGTAATGGCGATCGGGCGACGGGACGCTTTCATCCAGTGGATCCGCTCCAGGTACTCTTCGCGCGTGTAGAGACGGTCCATAGCCGCCAGGACACGAGTCGATCCGGATTGCACCGGCAGGTGCACATGATTGCAAAGAGCCGTGTTCCCCTCGATGGCATCGACAATGCTCTTGCGGAAGTCGCGCGGGTGCGACGTAGTGAATCGCACGCGGCGGATTCCCGGCACTCGTCCCACGTTATCGAGCAGAGTCGCGAAATCCCAACCCGCGGGCGACGGATCGCGGTAACTGTTCACGTTCTGTCCCAGCAACTGGATCTCGCTGTATCCCGCACGGGCAAGCTCCAGGGATTCCGAAATGACGGACGCGCTGGTGCGGCTGCGCTCCGGACCGCGCGTGAACGGCACCACGCAATAGGCACACGACTTGTCGCAGCCCTCGATAATCGTGATGTAGGCCCGGTGCGGGTTGTCCCTGCGAGTCACCGGCGTTTCGAAGGTGTCTTGGGTATCGAGACTCAGTCCGGTGACGCGGCGATTGCCGGTTTCAAGCTGCACCAGCATCTCCGGCAGCCGGTTGTAGCTGGCCGATCCGCACACCAGGCTTACGTGGGGCGCTTTTTCGAAGATCCGCTCGCCTTCCTGCTGGGCGACACAACCCAGCACCGCAAACGTTTTCCCCTTGCCATGTTCTTTCTTGAACTGCTGGAGCCGGTGAAACACCTTCTGCTCGGCCTTATCGCGGATGCTGCAGGTGTTGTAGAAGACCAGCTCGGCTTCTTCGGGAGTTTCCACCTTGTGGTAACCCTGGCTGATCAGCGTGCCGATCACCTTCTCCGAATCGTGCGCATTCATCTGGCACCCGAAGGTCTCGATGTAGAAGGTCTTCACTCTATTTTCATTGTAAGGGAATGGGCCGCCTAAGGCGTTCCCCTTATTGCCGCGACTCAGGCTTCGGCTTAGCCTATAGATGTGAAACTTGTTCTTTCCCTTGCTTTTATTGCGGCATTTGCCTCGGCGCAAAACGCCACCAGCACGTCCGTCAAGGACCTCAATGGCAACCGCGTGGCAGGTCAATCCTTCAACTCCACCGATGGCGAGCGCACAGAGCTCTTCCAATCGGTCAACGGCCGCCAGGTTCCCTTGGAACAGGCGGTGGAACACGTCGTCCGCGAGGACGCCAATGGCAAGGTCACCGAACGGATCCTGCGAAGGTTCAACCGCGATGGCCAACTCGCCTCGACCGAGCGCGTGATGATCGAGGAGAACAAGCTGCCCGGCGGCAATTCTTCCGTCCGCCAGACAACCTATCGCAGCGATTTGAACGGCAGGTTGAATGAGGCCGAGCGCCGGACCATCGAAACGCGCGTGGACGGTTCGACCACCACCGCGAACACAGTGATCGCCCGGCCATCCTTGAACGGCTCGTTCGAAACGGTCGAGAAACGGTCAGCCGTCACGGATGGTCCAGCCGACAATCAACGTACCACCGAATCGGTCTACCGGCCCGGCGCCTCGGGCGGGTTCCAGGAAGCGCTGCGTTCCGTGAAAACCACTTCCAAGATGAACGACACTTCAAAGGAATCCACGGTCACTTACGAGCCGGGAATGAACGGACAGTTACAGCCCTCGACTCAGAGCGATTCAACCACCACCAAACTCCCCGATGGCACGCAGACGACCCAGGTCGACCTGTACGAACCCGCCGCGCCCGGGACCAGCTCTGCCACCATGCGCGTCAAAGAAGAGCAGCTTCTGCAGCGGCGCGCGAATCCGGATGGTTCGATCGTCGAGACGGTGAGTTACCGGCATCCTTCCGTGTCCGACCCCGGGCGGCTGGGCAATTTCGAGAAGTTCTCGGAAACCGTCTGTAAGGGCAAGTGCCTGCCAGACAAGCCTCAGCCGGTGGACACCAGCGCTAAAGACAACGCTGCGACCGACGCTAGTTCGAAATCTGGGGCAGGAAGCTCTCGCCCGTAACGATCCGGGTCCCGAAATTCTCCGCCACCGTCTGACCGATGTCGGATAGCGTCTTCCGCGTCCCGAGATCGACTCCCGCCTTCGCGCGCTTTCCATAGACCAGCAGCGGCACGTACTCGCGGCTGTGATCGGTGGAGGCCGTCGTTGGATCGCACCCATGGTCGGCGGTCAGGATCAGCAGGTCATCCGGGCCCAGACGGGCTTCGAGCGAAGGAAGCCAGTCGTCCACGGCCTCCAGGGCCCGCGCGTAGCCTTCCACGTCGTTGCGATGCCCGTACAGTTGGTCGAAATCGACTAAGTTGACGAAAATCATGCCGCGGGCGAGCGAGTCCATCGCCTGGAGCGTCTTTTCCATGCCGTCGGCGTTGGATTTGGTTTTTTCGTAATCCCGGATGCCCCGCCCCAGGAACACGTCGAAAATCTTACCCACCGCGAACACCTCCACGCCCCGTTCCTGGAGGCGATCAAGCAGCATGCCCTTGGGCGGCGGAACGGCGTAGTCATGGCGATTGGGCGTGCGGGTGAAAGACCCAGGCGATCCGATAAAGGGCCGCGCGATGACGCGCCCCACTTCATGTTTTCCGCGCAGGATCTCCCGAGCGGTTTCACAGATTTTGTAAAGCTCGTACAGCGTGATGACCTCTTCGTGCGCGGCCACCTGGAATACGCTATCGGCCGAAGTGTACACAATGGGCGAGCCCGTGCGCATGTGCTCCTCGCCCAATTCTTTGATGATCTCGGTCCCCGACGCGGCCTTGTTGCCGAGCGTGGCGCGCCCGATCCGGCGCTCGAATTCCTCCATCACCTCGGGTGGAAAACCATTGGGGTAAACCGGAAACGGTTTCACCAGGTGAATCCCCGCCATTTCCCAGTGGCCCGTGGTCGTGTCCTTGCCTGGCGAAGCCAGTGAGCATCGTCCAAAAGACCCTTGCGGCGCCGCATCGGGCGGCAGACGGTTCAGGGGCCGGATGTTCCCCAGCCCCAGCCGGCAGAGATTATCAAGGTGCAGCTTGCGGCTCTGCGCGATGTGCCCCAGCGTGTCGCTGCCCTGGTCGCCGTACTGGGCGGCGTCGGGCATTTCGCCGATACCGACACTATCGAGAACAATCCAGGTGACGCGGCCGAAACTCATCTCGCAGCTACTGTGTTTTGGCCGCCGGCGCGGAATCGCCGAGCATCGACTGAATACGGCCCATCATCAGCTCCAGAAACGTGGATGGATCGAAGCCGTCCATCCGGCTGGCGATCCGGCCGCTCTTGTCGATCAGGATCGTGGTGGGGATATTCATCACGTTCAGCAGCCGGGCTAGCCCGTCTTCGAAATAGACTGCCTTGTCCCACTTCTCGGCGGTCAGGAAAGGTTCCACTACGGTGCGGTCTTCGTCGGCATTCATTTCCAGGAATACAACGTCCCCGCGCGCGCCGAATCGCTGGCGAAGGGTTTCATACAACGGATGCTGCACCCGGCACGGAACACACCAGGTGGCCCAAAAGTCCATGACCAGAAGCTTGCCTTTCAGGCTTTCCAACAGGAGCTTCTTCCCGTCCAGCCCAGTAACGGTAAACTCCATCGGATCCGCGAGAGCGGAATTCGGATCCAGCGCCAGCAGTTTCTTACGGCGCGTCTCTACTGTCGTCGAAACCCGGTCGTAAACCGAAAGCACCAGATCGCCCAAACCCTTCTCCGATCCGTGCAGCTTGGCGTACAGCTCGCCCAGGAGCAGCCGGTCACCCTGACGTTTTTCATCGGTGGCATTGGCATCCGGGACGACGAACGCCTCGGCCAGGTGCTCGATCGCTTCTGCTTGCCGGTCCATGCTCAGCAGAACTTCCGCCCATTCGCGAGCGGTCTCCTCGCTGGGATAGGCCGAAAACGCGCGGGCCGCCAGCCGGAGGGCGTCCGCATGGTCTTTCTGGATGGTCCGGGCGCGTGCCTGATACATCAAGGCATGGCCGATGGCGCGCTCCTGCTCGTCTTGCCGCCGCGCGGCGTCTTTGCCGGTGGCCACCGGCATCTTGTCTACCAGATCTTCAAATGCGCGAGCGTACTTATACGCCTTCGCGGCGTTCTCGTCGCCTCCCAGGATCAAAAACGCGTAGGCCAGCCGGTCCAGAAGCAGAAAATCATCCGCCGAGCTGGCCACCGCCGATTCACCGTATTTGGCGATCATGGGAAGATCGTTGCTCTCGATGGCCGCCTTCGCGATGCTGCGCTCCAGGTCGGCGCGCTGCGTTGTGTTCGGATACTTGTCGAGGTGCGCTTCCAGGGCGCGCATCAGGTCCACCGGGCTGGTGTTTTCGCCCAGGGCGCGCATCAGGTCCTGCTGCTCTTGAACGGACGGCTCGGATTGCTGAGCCAGGGCTGTCCACGCGCACAAGATGACCAGAACGGCACGTTTCATTCCAAAGCGGCCTTTCCAGCGGCACGCAGCGCGTCCGCCAGCCGGGCGGCCCGGTCCCGAGCAAGGTTAACGAAACTTTCGTTCTTGGCGATCCGGTCAAGCAGAGGCACGAACTGCTCGCGGCCCACCAAACGTTTCTGAAAGAAAGCCGTATCGACGCGCAGCACTGCATCATTGACACCCAACTTGTCGAAGCGGATCGCGCGCCGCAGCACCATCAGCGCCCGCTCGCTCTCCGAGATGCGCTCGAACCAGTCCTGCAATACTTTGGCGTTTTCGTCCAGAGAGTAGTTAAACTTGGCCTCGTTCGATTCCGCGCCATTTTCCCAGCGAAACGTCTTATCGCCGGTTTTCGCGACCTTCAGACCGCTCTCGAGCGGGCGTTTGAAATGGTCGAGCTTGTCCACCAGATCGAAAATCGCCTGTACCGCGTCCGCTTCCAGCTTGAACGTCTCGGGCTCTTCGTCCTTGGCTTCCTTGTAAGTGACGGCCCCGCCTTTGTCCATGGTGATGGCCATGTATGCGGGTTCGGATCCCGGAAAGATCTTGGTGTAGGAAACGCGCGGCAAATCGGCTCCCAGGGCAAACCCTGTAATTACCGCAAACAGCACCAAGCGCTTCACGAGCCGACCCCCAACGCTGCCCGGGACCTGGTGGTCGCGTGGCAGATGGCGACTGCCAGTGCGTCGGAGGCATCCTCTGTTTCGATGACTCCCTGGAGGCCCGTGAGCGTTCGGACCATCATCTGCACCTGCTGTTTTTCGGCCCGGCCGTATCCAACCACGCTGACCTTGATCGCCAGTGGAGAATACTCGCCCAGGGAGATTTGGGCCTCGGCGATGGCCAGCAAGGCGACGCCGCGCACGTGGGCCAGCTTCAGCGCGGTTTTGACGTTCTGCGAATAGAAAACTTCTTCCACCGCAGCCGCGTCGGGTTGGTGACTCCGCAGAACGGCTCGCAATCCTTGAGCGATCGCGGCCAGCCGCTGCTCCAGAGGCGTTTTGACCGCCGTGCGGATCACGCCATGCGCGAGAACGCGATGACTGCGGCCGTCGCTTTCGATCACGCCCCAGCCAGTGCGCTCGGTCCCGCAGTCGATTCCCAGAACACGCACGATTCGACGGCCCGTTTCCCAATCCGCACGCCCGCGTGCGATCAGGACGCGAGGGCCTCCATCTCCTTTTCGTCGATGTCGAAGTTGGAATACACGTTCTGCACATCGTCGTGCTCTTCCAAAGCCTCGCTCAACCTGAGCATGCCGCTGGCGTTCTTACCCTCCAGCTTCATGAGATTCTTGGGCACCATGCCAATGGCCGCGGAATCCGTGGGGATGCCTGCTTTCTGAATCGCCTCAAGCACCTTGTCATGCGATTCCGGAGCGGAGATCACTTCCCAGTTGCCCCCGTCGTTGCGGAGGTCCTCGGCGCCTGCGTCCAGCACCAGGGTCATAAGCTGGTCTTCGGTGGCTTTATCGCCCTCAATCACGATCTCACTCTTGCGCTCGAACATCCATGCGACGCTGCCCTGCTCGCCCAGGTTTCCGCCTTGTTTCGAGAAGATGTGGCGGATATCGCTGACCGTGCGGTTGCGATTGTCGGTAGCCACCATCACCAGCACCGCCGCGCCGCCGGGACCGTAACCCTCGAACATGATCTCGTCGATCTGGCCGCCTTCGAGCTCGCCCGTGCCGCGCAGGATGGCGCGTTTGATGTTGTCGGCGGGCATACTGACGGCCTTGGCCGCGGTGATCGCGGTACGGAGCCGCGGGTTCATATCGGGATCGCCGCCGTTACGGGCAGCGATCATGATTTCCTTGATCACGCGGGTGAAGATTCTCCCGCGTTTGGCGTCAAGCGCGCCCTTCTTGTGCTTGATAGTCGCCCATTTTGAGTGTCCAGACATACAATCCTCGCGGGCTCATCGAAACCCATCTGGGGAGCCCAACTCTTAAAGATATCATGTGGGGCGGGCGGTCCCTACATCGCGCCTTGATTGTCCAGGCTTCGCCACAGATACCAGGACGCCACCGAACAGTACGGCCGCCAGGCCGCCGCGATCTTTTCCATCTCCGCCGGCGAGGGTAGTTCCGGCAGATTGTAGGCTTTCTTGATCGCCGCCCGCACGCCCAGGTCCCCGGTCGGCAGCACGTCCAGACGGCGCAGGGCGAAGATCAGGAACATCTGTGCCGTCCAGACACCAACGCCCTTGACCTGGGTGAAATGCTCGATGATCGCAGCATCCTCAAGTGAGTGCACGTGGTCGAAGCGAACCTGACCGTCCCGCGTCATCCTAGCCAAGCCGCGGATGTAGGCGAGCTTCTGCTGGGAAAGGCCCAGCGCCCGCATCCGGACGGGCCGCAGCCGCAGGACCGCTTCCGGCGTCAGCGGGTCCGCCTTGGCTGCCGCGATCAATCGATTGAAGATCGTCAGCGCAGCCTTGCCGCTCAATTGCTGGTAGACGATGGACCGGACCAAGGTGTGGAAGTTGGGGTCCCGGTATTGCATCCGGTAGGGGCCTACCCGCTCGATGATGGTTCCGAGAACCGGATCGGCAGCCTTCAGGTGGTGGAGTGCTTTCTTCATCGAAACCCCCATATTACCGGGAGCGTCTTACAGTATAAGTATGAGTCGCCTCTATTTGTGTCTGCCTGGCATGGCAATGGTGCTGGTGCTCGGCCTCATGGCCCAGGACGACGTGATCAAGGTCGACGTGGATCTGGTTAACGTCCTGTGCACCGTCCGCGGGAAGAACAACGCCCTGATCGGTGGCCTGGAAAAAGGCGACTTCCATTTGTTCGAGGACGCAAAGGAGCAGCAGATCAAGTATTTCACCCGCGAAACCGACCTCCCGCTCACCATCGGCCTGCTGGTGGACGTCAGCGGCAGCCAGGAGCGGCTCATCGATAGCGAGCGCCGGGCGGCGAGCGCGTTCTTCCGCTCGGTGCTCCGCCCCAAGGACCTGGCGTTCCTGATCAGCTTCGGCAAGGATTCCGAGCTGTTGCAGGATTCGACCAGTTCCCCCAAGCTCCTGGAAGACGGGCTGAAGGAGCTGCGCTTGAGCGTTCCCGTGGGCGGGCTGCACCCGGGTCCGGTCCCGACGGCGCAGAACCAGGCCGGCACGGTTCTGTGGGATGCGGTGTACCTGGCCGCGAATGAGCGGCTCAGGAGCGAGGCGGGGCGCAAGGTGATTGTGGTGATCACCGACGGTGTCGACACCGGGAGCCGCAAGACCCGTGAGCAAGCGATTCACGAGGCCCAACTGGCTGACACAGTCGTGTACAGCATTTACTACACCGATCCCGGCGCTTATGGCGGATTTGGGTTCGGCGGCAGCGGAGAAGGCGACCTTAAGAAAATGTCGGATGAAACCGGCGGACGAGTGCTCAAAGTGGATCGCAAGAACAGCCTCGACGACCTCTTCAAGGAAATCCAGGACGAGATGCGCTCTCAGTACGCGATCGCGTACACACCCACGAATCCCAAAAAAGACGGAAGTTACCGGAAGCTCGACTTCAAGATGGCGAACAAAGATTACAAGGTCCAGGCTCGCAAGGGCTACTACGCGGTGGCGAATTAGATCCCGCCCGCACCGCGCGGTTCTAGTCAGGTTTTCTGAACCACAGCCAGTAAAAGTTCGAGCCTACGCCGTCGCTCCGCTCGAAGATAAAGCCAGTTTCTTGACACAGCCGGCGCGAATCGTCTTCGGAGAACGATATCCCATGCCATGTGTCCGGCGGCCGATCGCGGTTCCATTGGACGCCCTGCAACTGGAACTTGAACAGCGCGCCAGGTCGAAGAACTCGATACACTTCACGGCAATAGGACGCGACAACCTCGACGGTGGGGATGTGTTGAAACACAATAAACGAAAAGGCGAAATCGTAGGAGGCGTCTTTCAATGCGGAAAGAGTCGCGCCATCCCCAAGGACCACGTTCACATTGTCCAGGCCGCTGAGATTGGTCTTGGCCCGTTGGATCATTTCCGCGCTTACGTCCACCGCGGTAACATGGCGGAAGATCCGGGCCATCATTTTCGTCATGCGGCCGACTCCGCATCCTATTTCGAGTGCGTCGAGATCTAGAGGAGACCGGTTCCCGCCGCATATGCTGGCCATATCCGTCATGATCTCGTTGGCTACGTTGATCTCACCCGACCGGAAGAACTCGCGCTCATCCCATTGCTTCGACCCGGTATGAATGTAGTACTCGGCGTTCTCCCGCGCGCGCTGGTCCCAGTCTTCGCGCATGGCCCTTAATGTTGTGTCGCGTGCTCCAGCACCGCTCATTCGCTCAAGAGCCTCCGTCGTTTGAGAATTCTAGCACTGCTCGCTCCGCCCAGGTCAGGCTAGATTACATCCGCGAAACTCTTCCGCAGCAGGTGGAACCAGGCGTATCCGATAACAGCGATCGCGACCGACACGGCCCATAACCCGAACACGCCCCGCAGCGTCGGCGCGTGATTCTCCAGAAATACCGCGCGATACGCCTTGACTAAGACAAATAGCGGATTGAAGCGCAGCACGCCGATAGCCCCGGGGGGCAGCGACGATTCGGGATAACAGATTGGCGTCAGAAAAAACCACAGCGTCAGCAGGTACCCGGTAACCTGCCCGAGATCGCGCACATAGACGCCGGTCGCCGCCAGCATCCAGCACAGTCCCGCCGTGAACAGAATCTGGGGAATCAGCAGCAGCGGCAGCCAGACCACGCTGGCAGGCACGGACCCCCGCACGGCTAGCAGCCCGCCCAAGAAAATCAGCAAGCCGAAAGCTTCCGTGACCGCGCCCGCAATCACCAGGTTTACAGGAAGCGTCTCCAGGGGAAAGACGATCTTCTTGACGAAGCTGCGGTATTCCAGGATCACGTACGGCGAGCGGCCCACGGCTTCGGAAAACGCCAGCCACGGCAGCATCCCCGACAGAAAATAGAGCACGAACCCCGTCCGGGTGGTGTCGGCTCCGAAGCGCGTGCGGAGCACGACGCCGAACACGAAGAAATAGGTCGCCATCAGCAGCAGCGGATTCAGGAACGTCCACACCGTACCGCCGAAACTGCCCCGATAACGGGCCAGGATGTCGCGGCGGACCATCGACCCGATCAGCTTGCGATTGCGCCAGACACTGCAAACGGGCAGAAGAAACGCCTTGGGGACGGCTCGCAGAAGCCGCGCACGCCGCACCGACGCGGCCGTCAGCACACGCGGCGCCCCGATCTCGAGCTTCCCTGCCCACACTCGCGCGGCGATCTCAATGAACCGGGCTCGGTCCTTCACCGGCGCGACCTGGACGCGATAGGCGCCTTCCTGGGGCGGCAGAGGGATGCGCAGATCCGCATCGAGGCCGGTCACCTCCGACCATTCGCCTTCCAGAAGGAACGCGCCGGTGGATGGATCGTAGAGCTGCCAGCCGATGACTCCGGGCCGGTCCAGGCGGAAACGGAGGTGAATGGCAGCGCCTTCGGCCACCGCCTCTAAGACGTCCATCTAGCTAGGCTCCTTAGCTATACAACCATGCCGGATAGCGGTCGCGCACGCCGCGACACTTGCGGCCCACGGCGTAAATCCCGTCGCCACGATGCTCCTTCGGCAGAATGTAGCCTTCGAGCAGGTGTTCCACCCATGCGTGCTCAGGCTTGGGCCCTTCGCGAAAGGGTCCGGTGTCGAGCGCTGTGACCTCGAACCCGGAATTCTCCAGCAGATCCTTAACCTCGCGCGCCGAGTATTCGCGGTTGTGACGCGCCTCGGTCTCGCCCCCGCGGTTGGGACGAATGTAGGCCGGAAACAGCATGGGATGAAACCCTTGCAGAATCGCCGACACCGCGCGGGCCGAAGCGATATTGGGAGTGGTCAACACCAGCGTTCCCCCGGGCTTCAAGACACGGTTGATCTCGCACATCATGTGCATCGGATCGGAAGACAGGTGCTCGATCAGCTCGCAGCACAGCACCGCCGAGAAATACCCGTCTTCGTACGGGAAAACATCTTTCTCCGCATCAAAGAGATCCACATCGCAGCAAAAGTCTTCTCCGTGTTCCGAGGCGACGCTACGATGATCGGTCTGACCCCGCGGGCCGTAGTAACAGCCCCGGACTTCACCATACCCAAGGCGGGTCTTGAGCGCGGGCGTGATCTGGAGATACGCGCCCATCTCCAAGATCCGGTCCTTCGGACCTCCCAAAGGCGTCAAGGCGAGAGTCCGCTCCAGGCGCGTCCGATGCGTCTCGACATAAGACCGCGATCCATTCGCGGCCGGAGCCCAAGAGGCAATGTAATCCGCTGGAACGGGCACGCCGTTGGCTTGTGGCGCCGCGATCTTAGCGGCTTGCTGCCATTCGCGGCCTTCCACCACCGCCCCCAGAAACTCGGCGTATCGCCGGGCGGCCATTTCCCAGCTGCACTCCTGCTCGGCCCATGTCCGAGCCCGCTCACCCAACGCGGTTCGGACCGAGGGCCGGGTTGCCAGCAGGTTCAGATATTCGAACAGGTGCTCTTCTTCCGTGGCATCGACGGGAGCCTTCAGACAAATGTCATCCGGGAGCTCGCGGAAAGACCCTACGTCGGACACGATCACGGCCTTGCCCATCCCCAGCGCCCGCTGCAGTGTTCCCGAACTTTCACCCACCGTCGGATACCGCAGGTTCAGCACGATGTCGCAGGCGGCCAGGTAGCCGTTGAAATCCTCTATAGGGACAAAATCCAAATGGTGTACGTGCTCTTGCAGGTTCATCGACGCGATCAACGACTGGAGCGGCAGGTCCGGATGAGCCTCGCCCACCAGAATCATGCGGGCCTCCGGCACGGCGCGCACCAGCCTCCGGAACGCCCGCAGCGATTCGGCGATTCGCTTGTACGGCTTGAGAAATCCGAATACGCCGATCAGGGGAGTACGCGCTTCTAATCCCATGAATGGGCCCAGGCGCGTCCGATAGCTCATGCGATCCGCCGGAGTTGTCCAGGCCCCGTGAAGAATGCGGGCCATGGGCCCCTCGAAGCCGTGGGCGCGCAGTTCCGCGCCGACCGTATCGCTGTGTACGATCGCCCCGCGAGAGTTAGCCAGAACCGACCGTATCATCGCCAGGCTGTAGTCCGGCGCGCGCTGCCTGGTCCGCACATAACGCACGGCGTAGTCCAGTGCTCCCGGCCCGTGGTTGCGTCCGATCTCCCGGATGTAGCCGTCCCAATCGTCGCGGTTGATGGTGAGATCCGCAATCAGGTGGTGCAGGTTCGCCTCATGCATCACCACCACTCCGGGGTGTTCCATTGCGGCCTCATAGACGAAGCCGTGATACGGATTATTGCCCAGTTGGTAGACACAGACGTCGTATTGTGACGCTTCAAACACCGCCGGTTCCGCGGCGAACGTCTCTACCTCGATCGATCCGTTCAAGTGTTCCAGCAGCGCCGCCGAATAGTCGGCGATGCCGCTTTTGGCTGGCGGCAAAGGGGAAAAGAAGGCTACCCGCATGCTTCAGGGAATCAATTCTACGGTGAAAGTCGCCAGCGGCAAGGGGATCTTCACCATCACCGGTGTGCGCACCGCATCCCGCGCGAAGAACAACTCCAGGGTGAGATCCGATGCGGGACCTTTGATCGAAGTCCGAAACCGGTCTGCATCCACCTGTTGAGTTCCCAGGTGTACTGCCGTGTTCCCCAGGTACTCGAGCCGTACCTGATAAGCGGCGCCCAGAATCGCCGTTTGGGGAGGAGGCAGGCGTCCCTGCGCCAGTTCCTTGCGCACGAACTGGATCAGCGTCAAGGCGTCGTGCGCGCAGGAGGGCACGCTCAGCTCGGACTTCCCTCCAGTCGTGTTACCGCGCACGGTCTCGCGCGTGGCCACGTTCTTATCCGGGTTGAAGGTCACGCGCTCTTCGCCGTTTCGCGCGCCGTGCGAAATTTTCTTCTCCAGCTGCCCGGAACAAAGGTCGAGGCTGGCCGTTGAATGATACTGATCGCGGATCGTAAAGCCAGGCACGCTGGCGTCCAGGTTCAGCTCAAATTCCCAGCCGGGCGTGGAGGCGGTGCCCTCGCCGGTCCGGTCCGAGCGCAGACTGGCTTCTCCCATGCTCAGGCCACTGGGCCAGTTGATGCTGTAATGCAGGATCTCTCCGGAAGCGGACGCCAGAAACGCTGTCAAGGCGAGCAGAGCGGATCTCGTGACGCTCGCGCCGCGCTCCGTTTTGCGCGCACTTTTGCGCGTAATCATGATGCCCGCGCCGCGACAGCCGCACTGCGCCGGCGGCGCCGGCCTGCCACGTCGTAATACACCTCAAGCGTCTGCGCGGCCGACTTCTCCCAGCTAAATCCAGCCGCGCGGTGCAGCCCGAGCCGTTCCAGACGCGCCCGCAGTTCCGAATCCAGCAGTACATCCAGCATGGCCCGCGCGATTTCCTCCTTCGAGGCAGGGTCGAACAGAATGCCGGCCGCGTTGGCAACCTCGGGCATCGCAGTCAGACGCGAGCAGGCCACGGCTCGCCCGCAGGCCATGGCTTCCAGGATGGGCAGACCGAAGCCTTCATAGAACGACGGGAACACGAACAGGTCGCAGGCGCCGTAAAACTGGACCAGGTCGGTGTCCTCCACAAACCCCGCAAACCGTACTCGGTCTCGAACCGGAGATCGCTTCACCGCCCGATGCAGGTCGTGAGAGTACCAGGTTTCTTTGCCGACGAACACCAGATCGTGGCGCAACTTCGGTTGTGCCCGTAGGACATCCTCGAATGCATGCAGGAGCCCCACCGGGTTTTTGCGCGGCTGCAGATCGCCGACGGTGAGGACGAACGGCCGCCGGAAGCCGAATTTCCGCTGGATCGCCGCCCGCGCTACGTCGCGATCGATAGGCCGGAACTGGCTGGCGACGGCGTTCGGCACCACCACCACCTTCTCTTCGGCGATGGCGTAGTGCCTCAGAATCGCGCGCCGCGAAAACTCGCTCGGCGTAAGCACCCGGGCCGCACGGTTCACCGTCCGCTGCACCGTAAGCCGCAGCTGGAGAGAACGAAACCGGGTGAAGTATTGCGGATACTCCAGAAAGCTGACATCGTGAACGCTCACCACTAGCGGCGCCGCACTGAATACCGGGCCCGTATACTGCACGTGCAACAGATCTGGACGATCCCGCTGGAGATGCCTGGTAAGATCCACGCCCAGGCGTTTATAAGGATTCTGCGAGACGCGCCGCGTCCGGATGCGGCCGGGCAGCTCCGCCTCCGCGCTCGCTTTCGAAATATACGCGATCAGGTCGTTGCCTTCGTCCAGACGTGCAAACTCGTGCAGGAGGTTGCGGATGTAAACTTCGTTTCCCGTCAGGCGACAGCCGATGGCGTGCGCGTCAACTGAAAATCGCATCAAAGCTTCAGTATAGCGTTCTCACCAATACGAACACGGCGATCGCGGAGAGCAGTACGACGGCGATGACGATGAATCTCGCGCGACGGCGGGCGGGCGTAGCGGATCCGGACGTCTCGGGTATCGGCGTCTCAGCTGTCAAAGCCGCGGGCGGCGTCGCGGCCGGCGTTGTGGCCGGGGGCGCGGCCGGCTTCTGGAACATTCTGGTAAATTCTCCCGGCTGCCCGGGCGCTGGAGAGCTAGTGGGAGCAGCGCTGGGAGCCGGCGCCGGTCTCTCGAACACACGAGGGAATGCTTGGGTGAATTCTCCGGGCTGGAACGACGCAGCCGGAGACGGTGCGGCCTTCAACGCCGGCGCTGCCACCGGTTCGGGCGCTTGGCGCAACTGAAACATGCGGGTGAAATCGCCGGGAGCGGCCGCTGGCTCTGATGGGGCGGGCGCTGGCTGGCCCGAAGGCCGGATTCGCCACGCGCCTGCGGAGTCTAAGGGAGCTTGCCCGCCAGGCAGGGGCTCGGCGGCAAGCCATGCCCGGAACCCGGCGGGCAGCGGCATGGTGACCGCGTAGAGCTTTCCTTCGTGGCTGCCCCGATCGATTACCAGGCTCCGCTGCGGCTCGCTCAGATGGTCCAGCTGGGCCAACAGTTCGGGAGATGCAAACAAATGCGCTTCGAGCGCGAGGCCGGTGACTCGCTCGCGCGCGCGGAAGGTTTGAACCTCGCCTTCGTGCAGCAGCTCGAGCAGCTCGAAACGGTCGGGGAAACTCACGTTGCCCTTATAATCGCAGGTCTGACCGAAATTCTGTAGAACATTCGGAGGCGGCTTTAGTACGCCGCTTGGTAGATTTCCAGGGCCGCAGCTGCGTTGAAAGGCCGCGGGTTGAACTTCCCGGTCCACTGGGTGGCGGCCTCTTCCGCCAGGCGCGGCAGCGCTTCTTCGGGAATCCCCGCCTCGCGCAGACTCGCGGCCAGCCCGGCCATTTCCGCCAGCTCGCGCAGCCGGGACGGCAGATCGCCGGGATACAGCTCGCGGTAGCGTGCAGCGCTTGAACCACTGGAATCGCTATTCCATTCGACCACCTGGGCCAGCACCGTAGCGACCGCCGCTCCGTGCGAAAGTCCGAACTGGTCCGTAAGGGGATACGCGCAGGCGTGCGCCGCGCCCAGATTCGAGTTCTCGATCGCCAGGCCGCCGAAGTGCGCGCCCAGCAGCATCGCTCCCCGTGCTTCCAGATCCTCGGGATTCCGCAATATGCGCTCGAAACCGGAGGAGACCAGGCGCCAGGCCGACCTCGAGAAGCATTCCGAAAGCGCCGTCTGCCGCGCAGTCACCAGCGTCTCGAGCGCGTGCGACAGTGCATCGTATCCCGTCGCGGCCGCCAGCGCCGCAGGCTGTGACGTGGTCAGCTTCGGATCCAGAATCGTCACCCGAAACGACCCTTTTCCGTCACCGCACGACATTCGTGCGCCGGTTTCCGAATCGACCAGCGTGGCGAAAGTTTGCGCCTCGCTTCCGGTGCCCGCCGTAGTGGGCACCGCAATCATCGGCAGCATCGGACGAGAGGCTTTACCGTAACCCCAGTAATCCCGCATCTTCCCACCGTTACTTAGAAGAAAGTTAATCGCCTTGGCGCAATCGAGCGAACTTCCGCCGCCCACTGCCACGATCAGATCTATACCGAGGGGCGAGGCATAAGCTCCGCCGGCTTCAGCCATGGCCGAAGTGGGATTCGGCTGAAATTCATGGAATCCGTGAACGGTCATTCGCCGCGCCTTGAGCGAGCGCATGGCTTCCGGGGCGTAGCCGGCCTCGACGATGCCGGGGTCGGCCACCAGCAGGCAGCGTGTCCCGCCCAGTTCCCGGGCAACCTCGCCCAGTCGCGCAAACTCGCCTGCGCCGAACACCACACGGGTACGGGGCCGAAAGTCGAAAGGAGTCACGTAACGATCAGGATACTGCACTACGAGCGATGGCTTTGGCGCCGTCCACGCACAGCACCGCCGCATGCTTCGAAGCCGGTTCTAACCCGCCTAGCGCCTGATCGATGATCTCCGCCGTCAGTTCTTGCAGTTGCGGTCGCGTCTTGCCGATCATCCACTCGGAAAGAACGGAGCCTGCGGCGATCGATGCGGTACATCCACGAACCTGGAAACGCGCCTCCGCCACGCGCCCGTCTTCGAAACGCGCCGACAAACGCAGTAGATCTCCGCAGGCCGGATTGGTCACGTCCACGGTGATCGCCGGCAGCGGGAGCTGGCCGATGTTGCGGGGATTCCGGAAATGTTCCAGTAGACGATCGGAGTGCACGGTATCTCTATAGAATTATGACCTGAGTCAAGTTTAATGGGGGTCGTACCACACACCCTGAAAGATCGTTAGCTTTAGTACTAAACCTGCCTCCTGGGACTTGCCCTTCTACTCAATCAACGCTATACTCCCTAGCCTGAACGCGTTCGCGCGTCCTGTCCGGAGGAGGATTGATGCTGCGACATTTTGCCAAACTGAACATACTATTGAGGATCGCCTTGCCCGTTGCGCTCTTGTCCGGGGCATCCGCGTCCGCCGCTATAATTTACGATAGTGGCGCGATTACCTTCTCGCCGACAGGTACCCAATTCGGACGAATTAGTAGGGATGGAATCTCGAGCGTCTGGGGCGTTGTCAAGGATTTTCCCGGTGTGATCGGTGCCCCCACGCAGCGTGCTTTCCAAGCCTTCGACATCCTCGATACCGGGGACAGGCCATTCCTTCAAATCAGCCTGGACGATCCGACGGCCAGCCTGTTCATGGCTGCTTACCTGAACGCGTTCAATCCCGTGAACGTCCCTCTCAGTTACGGACTCGACGTGAACTATCTCGGCGATCCGGGGCTCACTCAACCCTTCGACGCTCCAAGCTTCTTCCAGATCATTGTTGCGCGGCACTCCCATCTGATCATTCCCGTCAGTGAGTTGAACCCTGGAGGAGGAGCCGGCATGCCCTTGGAACTCCTGGTGGAGGGCTTCTACTACTCCAGCTTTAGCGAGGTGCCCGAACCGAACTCCCTGCTGCTCTGCGGAATCGGTGGTTTGGCGCTTTTTCTGCGCCGGGCATTCTCCCAGGGCGGCAACCGAAATTTAATCCGCTGAACAGTGGGACCTCCGTCCAAAGGACCTCAAATGAAACGAATCTCGAACCTCGGAAGAATCGATAAGCCCGTTCTTGCCGCAGCTGTACTGGCAGGACTGGCGCTGGTCGGCCCGGCGGCCGCTCAAGATATCAGTGACTCCGCTCTTCGGCAAATGGCCGTTCTGTTGCAGGAGAAGGACTCTCGAACCCCGCTCCAGCAGAAGCTATCGTCCTCGCTGGTCTACGCCATCAACGCCTCCCGGGGTGTGGCGCCCGCCGGCATTCTGAACTTTGGTGCTGCCGCTTCCTCGCTCAGCGGTGACGCGCAATCCGGAGTGCTGGTCAGCATCAAAGCGTCCGTCTCCACCGATCTGGTGAACGCTATCCAACAAGCTGGCGGCCGTGTGGTGTACAGTTCCGCTGCTCTCGGAGCCATTCGGGCCCGTGTTCCGCTGGGCTCGATCGAAGCACTGGCCGGCCGCGCGGATGTCACTTCCATCAAATCGGCGCTGCCTCCCCGACACAACGGTGTTTCGGCGGCCGATTATCTCCGGCCGCGACTCGCCCAAAAAGGTCAAGGCCGCGCGGAACCGCAGAAGAATCGCATTTCAAGGATCCTTCGAAACATCGGTCTGCCATTCTTCATCGGCGCTACGAGTACGCAGGGACTGGTTACCCACGGAGCGAATACGGTCCAGGCCGGCGGTGTCCGGGGGAACGGCATCAGAGTGGGCGTCCTGTCCGATTCGGCGGAGGCGATTCCCCTCCTGATCGGAACCGGCGATCTGCCACATGACGCACTGAACGTCGCGGACATTATCGATGGTCCCGGCACGAGCGAAGGGTCGGCCATGATGGAAATCGTGTACGACCTGGCTCCCGGCGTGCAATTGTTCTTCGCGTCGGCGTTCAATAGCCCGGAAAGCTTTGCTGACAACATCCGGCTGCTGCGTAATACCTACCATTGCGACATCATCGTGGATGATGTCTCCTATAGCGACGAGGGGGTATTCCAGGACGGCGTGATCGCCCAGGCGGTGAACGACGTCACGCAGTCCGGCGCGCTGTATTTTTCCTCCGCGGCGAACAGCGGCAACATCACCAACGGGACGGCCTCGGTTTGGGAAGGCGACTTTGCAAATGGCGGCACGAATGCGCTGTTGCCAGGCTATACACTCCACTCCTTTGGCGCGCAGAGCTTCAACCGGCTGTTGGCCACCACCGGAGTCGTTGACCTGTCTTGGTCCGATCCGCTCGGGAACTCGACGAACGACTATGATCTCTTCATCCTGAATTCCGCTGGCACGGCCGTTGTCGCAAGCTCGACGACGACCCAAAACGGCCCCGGCTCCGATCCATTCGAAGAAGTATTCAGCGCCAGTGGTTTCCCGGCCAACTCGCGGGTTGTCATCGCAGCCAAGGCGGGAGCGCTGCCTCGCGCGTTGCACGTGGATCTGTTCTTTGGAGAGCGGCTGCAATTGGTGACAGCGGGCCAGACGCACGGTCACAACGCGTCGGCCGGCTGCGTGCTGACTAACTCGTCGTGTCCGGGGCGGGCGTTCGGCGTCGCCGCGGTAGCCTGGAACAGCGCGAAGGGATTCACAAAGCCCTTCCCCGGTGGAGCATTGAACCCGACCGAGCCCTTCAGCTCGGATGGACCGCGCCGTCTATTCTATAAGGCGGACGGGACACCGATCACGCCCGGCAATCTTCTGTTCGGAACTAACGGCGGCGTAGTCCTCGTCAAGCCGGACATCGCCGCGGCGGATGGCGTGTCCACGCGGACGCCGGGATTCAGTCCCTTCTTCGGTACTTCGGCGGCCGCTCCTCACGCGGCGGGAGTGGCGGCACTGGTGAAGTCGGCGAATCCGGCGGCTACCGGCGCCCAGATCTTCAACGCCCTGACGTCGACGGCGCTGGACATCCGCGCCCCGGGAGTGGATCGGGACGCCGGATACGGAATCGTGATGGCGCCGGCTGCGGTGAACGCAATTTTGCATTGAGTTTCGGTCGAAAATCGGTCCTATAGTCCGGCTGTTTTGGGTAGCCCCTTGCATTGCGCTCATCGTTTGCGAGACACTAGCAAGTTTTCCCGGACGATATCGCTAAATGCGCGCGCGGATTCTCTATCACGACCACTGTTTCGACGGCACGGCGTCCGCGGCCTTCTTCAGCCGGTTCCTGGAAGCTAAGTTCCATCCCGATGCGCAATTTGAGTTCACCGGACTGGCGCACAAAGCGTCGCAGCTGTTCGAGCCCAGCCTGTTTGACGGCGATGTCAACGCCATCGTGGACTTCAAGTACTCCACCGATCCGCGCCTGACCTGGTGGTTCGATCATCATCAGAGCGC
>JAIQFI010000064.1 GCA_020073345.1 Terriglobia bacterium | reverse complement strand
AAGCTGGCGATCGTGCGCCACCCGCACCGCCTCGCCGGCCTGCCCTTTTTCGTTTACCGCGACGAAGACTGAAAACTTCTTGTGTGCGTCACATCCAATAAACTGTTCCATATTGCTGCAGCACCTCCTCGTGCTAGGGGTTCGCTCGCAGTCTACGCGAAACCCCGCTGCAGCGCTTTCATAGCATCATTATCGGAAGCTTTCCACGGGTCCCCAGGCCAGACACTCTTCCGGTTAACCGGTACTTGAACCTGCAGCGGGAGCACAATCGGCGAGACTCCAGAGTGGGCCGAGCCGTCTGTGAAGAAAGGCGAATGAGCGTCCAGGATGACACGCACAGAAGTTCTCGATAAGGCACTGCTTGCGGGCAGCACGAACTTCTTTGGGATCACAGTTACGCGGGCTGGTGCGTCGCGGCACGGAAGGTGTTGTTTGAACGGTGATCTCCCGCAAGCCAGCGCTTCAGGTCGTTGTGAGCCGCGATACGACGCTGTTCACTCCCAGCAGCCGCTTCGGGGTTATCGACGGTGAATTCCAGGATCATGCCGTTGGGATCCATTGCGTAAATGGAACGGCAGTAGCCGTGTTCGAGCACGTAGAAGTTCGGCTCTCTCAAGCCGGCCTTCTTGAGGCGTCCTTCCACGAGAACTTGCGTTTCGGAATCCACGTTTAGCGCGATGTGATGGAAGGGCGATGCGGGCATGGCTGGGCCGAACAGCGCCTGATCCTCAGAGTTGGCGAATTGGAAAAACGCCAGCGCGCTTCCATCGGCCAAGCCGAAGAAGCAGTGGCAGTACGTCCTCTCCTTGCCGAATAACTCATCGGATTCGCACCACGTCGCGACTAATGGCATGCCGATCAGGTCTTCATAAAAGTGCCGGGTTGCTTCCATGTCGCGTGTCACGTAGGCGTTGTGATGCAACCGCGTGGGTAGATGAGCGGCCATAAATTTCCTCTATGCGGCAACAGCACTTTGCTTGCCACCGAAGCGGCGATGGCGCCTCTTCGGCGAAGTCTTTGATTTCCGAACGGCAATTCTCGAATTCGGTGAGCATTCCGCGATGTCAGAACTGAAGAACAGAATTCATTAGCTGTGCGCAGCCACCCAGCGGCTGCGTGGAAACACACAAACACCACGCTACCCAGCAGTCCAGATAGCGCCTGCTACCGACTTGCAAAACCGCTGTAAGACATTGACAAAGCATGAGCGTGCCTCGAATCTATTCGCGCGTTCGCAGAGTTGCATCCAAACGGCTCGATTCTTGCTTGATGGTCCGGAAGGCGGAGATCAATTAGCGCCCAGCGAGCGCAAGGTGAATCGATGATCGGAGGATACAACTTCTAGACCATGTGGGAATCTCTACGGCCGTTTTTCGAGTGGTCCGACAACCTCTGGGTGGGTCAGGCAATCTCAAGTACCACCTGGGCTTTTCCGCTAGTTGAAACAATCCACATCCTGGCGCTTACGATCATGTACGGCGCGATGATCGTCCTGGACTTGCGCCTCCTAGGCCTGGCGATGCGGAAGCAATCCACTGCCCTGCTGGCCAGGAATCTCGACCCCTATATGACCTGGGGCTTGGTCGTGATGCTTGCGTCGGGATTTCTGTTATTCACTTCTGAGGCGATGAAGTCCTACGTGAATGAGGGATTCAGGTTCAAGATGGCAGTGTTGGTTCCTGCCGTTCTGTTTCAGTTCACCTTATTCCGTTGGGTAACGCACAAAGAGGAAGTGGAACGGTCGAGGCCGCTCGGCTGGATGGTATCCGTGGCTTCCTTGGTCTTGTGGTTTGGTGTAGGCGTGGGTGGGCGTGCGATCGGGTTTGTGTAAAAGAGCGAGTGGTTACATCGTGTCATTCAGCAAAGAAGGAAGGTCTCCAATGCCCTTAAAACATTACATTCCGATTTCAGTCGGTGTTTTCGTTCTGGTCATTTTGATAGCGCGCTATTATTCGGTCCCAATTGCACCGTTCGCACTCGTTCTTCTGGTTGGCGAGACGATCATTGGGTTGCAATTGGAAGATCAGAAAGTCTCCCGGTTCTTGGAGGACCTAGTGCGATCCATGAAGTCCAGTCTCAAGCCGCACTAATGCTGCGTACGTGTATGGCGGTGTGTAACGTTGAAGCACACTTTTGAGGATTAACCAGATCATGCGAGCAAAAATCCTGGCAGGGTGCGCGGCCACCGTACTTAGCGTAATAGGGATGTCTGGCCAAGCCCAGAAACCTATGCCACCCACCAGCGTTACTTCAGCCGCGACGGAGAAGGCTTTCTTTACTCAATACTGCTATGGCTGCCACAATCAAGCGGCCAAGACTCGCGGCGTTGAGTCCGCCTTGCGCATCACCTTGGACGGCCTGGACCCGGCCCACGTGGAACAGGACCCGGAACAGTGGGAGAAGGTAGTTCGCAAGCTTCGCGCCGGGATGATGCCGCCCTCGGGCATGCCGCGGCCGAAACCGGAGTTTCTCGAATCGGCCATCGTGTTCGCGGAGAGCGAACTCGACCATGCCGCGAAGCTCCATATCCCTCCTCCCGGTCTGCATCGCATGAACCGCGCGGAATATGCCAATGCGATTCGGGACCTGCTTGACATTGAGGTCGACGCGGGCAAGTTTCTGCCTTCCGACGATTCCACCCGCGGCTTCGATAACATCGCGGGCGCGCTGGGCATTTCCCCCACGCTGCTCGAAGGCTACGTCTCGGCCGCGGGCAAGATCAGCCGTCTGGTAATCGGCGACGTGAGCACCCCCACGCAGACCACCTATCGCGTCGCGGAAGATACCGATCAGGACTATCACATCGAAGGAATGCCTTTCGGCACGCGTGGCGGCCTGATCGTGCAGCACGAGTTCCCGGCCGACGGCGACTACGGCATCAAGATCACCCCCATCAGCAAAGGCAACATGGGGAACACCAACCCGTTCGGAGAAATCCCCGACGAGAAACTGGAAGTGGTTCTGGACGGCGAACGTCTGCATGTGTTCGATTGGGATCGCGACCGCGAGCGCGGCGACGGCACCTTCGATTTCAAGTTCCCGGCCAAGGCCGGCCGCCACACCGTGGTGGTGACGTTCCTGGCGACGAACTATGCGCCGGGAAGCGACCTGAATGAGCACTTTCTGCGCAGCACCATCGAAACCGGAGGGCTCCCCGGGTACCGTTTCTTCCCGCACGTCGGCAAGTTTGTGATCGATGGACCGTACGAAGCGAAGGGAGCGAGCGACACCTCGGCCCGCCACAAGATTTTCGTCTGCAAGCCTGCCAACGCGGCCCAGGAAACAGCTTGTGCGCGCCAAATCGTCAACACCCTTGCCCGAAAGGCGTTCCGCCGTCCGCTGACGGAAAAAGATACTGAAACCCTGCTGGGCTTTTACCAGCGTGGGCGGAATGACGGGAGTTTTGACAGCGGCATTGAGATGACGTTGCGCCGGATCCTGGCCGACCCGGAATTCGTGTTCCGGCGGGAAACCGAGCCGAGCCGTCTAGCCGCAGGCCAGATTTATCGTATCAGCGATCTGGAGTTGGCATCGCGCTTGTCCTTCTTCCTCTGGAGCAGTATTCCTGACGACGAGCTATTGAAGCTGGCCAGCCAGAATAAGCTGCACGAGAGCGCCGTCCTGGAACAACAGGTCCGGCGCATGCTCAAGGATCCGCGGTCGAAGCAACTGGTGAGCAATTTCGCCGGGCAGTGGCTCAGCTTGCGCGCCCTGCAATCCCAGACTCCGGTGCCCTCCGTATATCCGGATTTCGATGACGTTCTGCGGCAGGCCATGCGGACGGAAGTCGAGATGCTCGTGACGAGTGTGATTCAGGAAGACCGTCCCGTGACAGATCTTCTGGACGCGAACTATACCTTCCTCAATGAACGGCTTGCCAGGCAATATGGAATCCCAGGTATCTACGGGAGCAATTTCCGTCGGGTTACCCTGCCGCCGGAATTCGACATGCGCCGCGGGCTGCTGGGTAAGGGCGCCTTCCTGACGATATCCTCGAATCCTGACCGGACCTCGCCGGTTCACCGGGGCAAGTACACGCTGCAGATCTTCCTGGGTGTGGAGCCTCCGGCCCCGCCTCCGAATGTGGTGATCAAGATCAGCGCGGAGGGTAACGTCCACGGGGGCACGAAGCCGACGATGCGCCAGCAGATGGAGATCCACCGGGAGAACGAGCCGTGCAAGAGTTGCCACAAGATCATGGACCCGATCGGATTGACTCTGGAGAACTTCGACGGAACCGGACAGTGGCGGTTGCTGGAGGACGGCAGTGCGATTGATCCTTCCGGGCAGCTCGTGGATGGCACCAAGCTGAATGGTATCGCCGATCTGCGCAACGCCTTGGTCAAGTACTCGCCACAGTTCGTGCGAGTGGTCACCGAGAAGCTCATGATCTACGCGCTAGGCCGTGGGACCGAATACTACGATATGGCGCTGGTGCGCGCCATCGTGCACTCAGCCGAAAAAGACAATTACCGGTTCTCTACGCTGGTGATCGGTGTGGTGAAGAGCCAGCCGTTCCAGATGAACCAAAAGCTGGAATCGAGTGGAAACGGACAAGAGGTCGCCCACCGTTAACAGCCCGTTGGCGGAAGCTCTATGGCGGGATCCCCCGGTCAGGGGTGCGGTTGGTGCCTGGTGGAATTCGTGTAGCGAGAAGAAAAGTAGAGGAGACATGCGTAAAATGAACTTTCGTCCCAGAGAATTGGCGACAGCCGCGATCCTGGCTGTCGCGGCATGCCTGACAGGCATCGGCTTCGTACACCCAGCGAAAGCGCAGAATCAATCGCCGCAGGCCCAAGTTGCCGCGGCCAAGGCAGCTACGGCCCAGGGTCTCACTGCCGGAGAGTTCTTTAAGAACGTGACCACCAGCACGCTCAAAGGACTCACTCCGAGCGATTTTCTGGGAGCCATGGGTGTCATGACCGCTGCTGTGGGCTATGACTGTTCGAACTGTCACCCCGGTGCGGGAACCGACAAATTCGATTGGGTGACCGACACGATCCCGCAAAAGAAAACCGCCCGCAAGATGGTGGAGATGGTGGCCGCGGTAAACCGCCAGAATTTCAGCGGTGCCCAGCAGGTGACCTGCTGGACTTGCCATCACGGCTTGGACCTGCCCACCACGTCCATCGCTCTCGACAAGCTCTACGGCGAACCGAACGACGAGAAGCGGGACATTGTCGCGACCGGCGAAGGAGTCCCGTCGGCGACCCAAATTCTCGATCAGTACATCCAAGCTATGGGCGGAGCCCAGAAGCTGAGCGCCCTCAAGAGCTTCATCGCCACCGGACACAGCGAAGGCTATGCCGGCTTGGGCGGCAGTGGCGTATTCCAGATTCTTGCCCAGGCGCCGGACCGGCGCGGCATGTGGATCAACTTTCCGAATCACCCGGACCGCGGCATCAGCGCTTGGACCTACGACGGAAAAACCGGCTGGATCAGCCAGCCGCGGTCGCTACTCGGCATATGGGAGCTGAACGGAAGCGACTTGGCCGGCGCGAAGCTCGACTCCGTCCTTGCCTTTCCGGGCCAGATCAAGACTGCCTTTCCCAATTGGCGCGTCGGCCCGGAGGACACGCTTCACGATAGCGCGGTCTTCGTCGTCCAGGGCAGCGGACCCGGCGGCTTGCTGGGCACGTTCTATTTCGACAAGCAAACTCACCTGCTGGCGCGTTATGTGCGACAGACGCCTTCGCCTGTGGGGCGCATCTCCATCCAGCAGGACTTCGACGACTATCATGACGTGAACGGAATCAAGTTCCCGTTCAAATACTCGTTCTTGTGGCTAGACGGCCGGTTCACAGCCATTATTAGCGACGTGAAAGTAAATGTCCCGGTGGACGCGGCGAAGTTTACTAAACCGTAAAGCGGATAGGAGTCCTTACTAATGGCTAGAATTCTGGGCGCTGTGGCCACTTCCCACTCGCCGACGATCGGGTTTGCGCTGGACCGGCAAAAACAGGACGATCCGGCGTGGGCACCGATTTTCGAGGCGTACCAACCGGTGCGCAAGTGGCTCGCGGAAAAGAAGCCGGATGTCCTGTTCCTCATTTTCAACGACCACGTCACTTCGTTCTTCTTTGACCACTACTCGCATTTTGCTCTCGGCATCGGCGACTCCTATTCCGTGGCGGACGAAGGCGGCGGTCCTCGGGCTCTTCCGCCCGTCCAGGGACACGCGGACTTGGCACAGCATATCGGATTCGCCCTGGCGGCAGACGAGTTTGACATGTCCTTCTTCCAGGACAAGCCTTTGGATCACGGCTGCTTTTCGCCCTTGTCCGTGTTGTGGCCCCATCAATCTAGCGGGCCCGGCGCGGCTTGGCCTGGGGCCATTGTGCCTTTGCAGGTTGGCGTCCTCCTCTTTCCTATACCCACGGCGCGACGCTGTTATCGGCTAGGGCAGTCGCTGCGGCGCGCAATTGAAAGCTATCCGGAGGATCTCTCGGTGGTCATCGTCGCCACGGGTGGCTTGTCGCACCAGGTCCATGGAGAGAGAGCCGGATTCAACAATACCGCTTGGGACGCGCAGTTTTTGGAACTGATCGAAAAAGATCCCGTGAAGCTCACCGAGTTGACCCACGCCGATTACGCTCGCCTGGGCGGTCTGGAGGGTGCGGAGGTCATAGTGTGGCTGATCATGCGAGGCGCCCTTTCCGCAAACATCAAGAAGATCCACCAGAGTTACTACCTGCCGACGATGACCGGCTTAGCGACGGCGATCTATGAAAACGAATCGATCGAGCCGATGGCGGACAGCAGTCGCAGCTACCGGATCCACATGCAGAACCAGCTAGACGGCATTGAAAAGCTGCAAGGCACCTATCCCTTTACTCTGAAAACCAGCGTGAAAGCGTACCGTCTCAACAAGTTTCTCCACGGGATGACAAACGCGGCTCACCGGAGCCGCTTTCTGGCAGATCCGGAAGCGGTATTTGAAGACGCCAAGCTGACTCCAGAGGAACGCGATATCGTCCGGCGGCGCGACTGGCGCGCCATGATTCACTACGGCATCATCTTCTTCATGTTGGAAAAGCTGGGCGCGGTGGTAGGTGTTTCGAATCTGCATATCTACGCCGCCATGCGCGGCCAAACGCTCGAGGAGTTCCAGAAGACTCGCAACGCTCCTGGTGCTCTGTACTCAGTCGCGGGGAACGAACGAGACGGACTGGCTTGGGATAAGACCGCTTTGGCTTCGGCAAAAACAAGGTAACTACGGAAAGCAGCCGTGTCGATCACGGTCAAAAGGAAAAGACATGTTAGCAATCGACGAAAACACAATCACGGATGCAGCTCTGGAACAAATGGGCGCCACGCCGGATCCCAGGCTCAGGCAGATCATGGCGGCTATGGTGCGTCACCTGCATGCTTTTGCGCGGGAGGTCGATCTCACGGCCGCAGAATGGCTGGACGGGATCAGATTTCTCACCGCCGTAGGACAGGGCGTGCACACCCTATCGGCAGGAGTTTATTCTTCTCTCGGACACGCTGGGGCTCAGCAGCCTCGTCAACGCGCTGCATGACCGGCGGTCCACCGAGGCCGGCACAAAAACCAGTTTGCTGGGGCCGTTCTATCGTCAAGACTCGCCTCTCCGAGAGCTGGGTGAGTCGATTGCGGCCGAGGCCGGAGGCCCTGAGATTTGCATCTACGGACGCGTCTTAAACTCGTCCGGCCGGGGGATTCCAAACGCCTCTGTACAGATCTGGCAGTCGGACGATCATGGCGTCTACGATCTGCAAAAGCACGACCCTTCGGTAATGGACATGCGCGGCACGTTTCACGCCGATTCGCAAGGACGATACCATTTGCGCACGGTGCGCCCGCTCGGTTACCTGATTCCGATGGATGGTCCTGTGGGTGATATGATTCGCGCGCAGCACCGCCACGGATACCGTCCGGCCCATATCCACTTTCTGATCGGCGCTCCGGCGCATCGCGAACTAGTCACGGCGCTGTATCTCCGCAATGACGATCACATCGATTCCGACACCGTTTTCGGAGTCACGGAATCGCTCGTGACGGAGACCAGGCTGAACGATCCATCCTCGCCGTTACCGAATCTCCCCTCGATCCGATTCGACTTCACTCTCGGTGCGGCGGCCGCGGCGGAAGCGTCGGGGAGAGTCGGTGCCGATCCATCCCAGATCACGAAAAGGCCGGCGCTCGCTTCCCATTAACACGGGTGCGCCGGCCTTTCTATTGTTCGAGGCTTCCGCCCGGCTCCCGTCGTATCTAAGAATTGGAACTGGATAGAAACCGATCGGCTATGGACAGGCTTGGGCGAGTCCGGTAGCGAAAGTCCCGATAAGCAAACCGTCCAAGTGACCAGAACCCGCGCTCAAGGAAGTTCGCCTGATAAAGACGTATTATCGGTTGCGAATCCGAGACTAGGTTCGCAAAACTAGTGCCTCGGACCGTCGCCTGAATCTATGGTTCCGTTCAGGTCGATGGTCGCTTGGGCCCGTCAACGCCGCCACCGCGACACACGAAGTCCGGGCGATGGAAGCGCCCCCGCACTTGCGCGGTACAGAACCGAGGAACTTTTGCCAACCGGGGGAAGCTCGGACAGGGCATTCAACTTGAGTTTTCACGCGGTGCCAGAAACCTGCTGTTTCCACCCGACTGCTCCCGCGAAGCACGGGGCCGCCAGAGCCCGCGTCTCGATGCCCTTGCACGGGCAATCGATACCGGACTCAAGCAACTAATTCCCGACTAGAGTTCGCCGACTCCGGCAGGTCGAAGTCGGTTTCCCTCAATGCCAGCTTCCTGTCGGGGCCGTAGAGATCGTCGCTCGCCGCTGTCAAATGTGGAAAACTGTTTTCAACGCGAGAAGCCTCTGCGCATCTTCCGGCGAATGTGCGGTTAGCGAAAGTTTGAAAACGCGGGCACCGTTTTGAGGTTTAACAGGGTTACAGCGCCCGCATGCGCTACGACTTTGGTAACTGTAAAACGCTGCTGGTGACTGCAAGGTTACTTGGCGAAGTGCCGTCCCTACGCCTTGCTCCAGCCCCATGCGACCGAGAGCTGGCTGTTGCTCGGGCTACCGCAAACTCCGAAATATTGTTCCGTTAGTAACCGGTATTACCCATGGAACGAAGCAGGAAGTGCTTTTCGTCGTTCGTCATGAGCGCCGTCTAGCATTTCTTCTCGATCGCCAATCCACTCCATCGGCCCATGAATCAGGCCCGCAACTTCGCGCGCGTCGGCGCGGACTTTTGCGTGGCAATCATCGCAGAAATATAACCACTCCGAGAAGAACCGGTCGTCCAAATTGGCGAACACTCGGGGTCCGCCTTGAAGCTTTATTAACTGCCCTCGGCGCGATGCTGCGTTCGTAACGTGCGAGTGGGCACAAGTCATTACGATGTCTCCGACTCGCGGCTGTTGATCGGTTTCAGGTCTCATTTCAAGTGGCTCCTTCTGGCGACCAACCGTTGGTCGGCGTGTTTTTCGCACTAGGGAGCATACAGCCTGGCGCGCACGGGCGCAACGGGCTGGGTACGGGGATATGTGGAGCAATTCGGACGTACTGCAAGTATTGCAGCGTTCAACACTGGCGCCGTCGGGAGATGGACAACCGCATAGCTCTGATTGGCGTTCCGAGGTGGCAGTCGTCGTGCTGAGGACGTACTGAAAGCAATGCCAGCACACATCCCAATCGACAACGTCGCAGAGCGGCTGAACGTGACCCCTGAAAAGCTCTGGGAATTGCAGGGTTTCGGATGGATCTCGATAGTGGAGAAGAACGGCATGCACTTCATCCGAGGACACCACGAATACAAGGCCAAGTTTATCCTTCACCTCCAAAACGTTTTGAAGCTGACTCCTCAGCAGATCTCAGCGGTTCTCCTCGCCGACGAGCCGCCATATTCCCTCAAAGACGTCGGTCGAATTCTCGCGGAGACGCAGGCTACCAAGCGAACGTCCAAATAGAAGTTCTATGGCGGACCCATCCAAATCCGACGCCGATCCTGCGCGAACAATTCAAGACGAGTTGGAGCGCCTGCGCCGTCGGGCGGGAGCAGTGCCCGCCGACCCTGACACGCGCTTACTCTTCGCCAGAAAACTCTTGGATTACCGGCAAGTCGACGAGGCAATCCTGGAGATCCGCGCAGTGATCGCCATGTTCCCTAATCATTTGGAGGCGCGGAAACTACTCGAATCGGCTCACGCGATTCAGGGTTGATCGTAAGGCCGCCCGGCAGCGGTCAGTTCCATGGTCCTTCCATCGTCGTGAGGCATCGGGCGCGAGGGAGATCCGCAGCTGGCGCGCTACACTCGGATCGGAAGCGATGCTCAGATCTCAGCAGGAGATGCGGCTTTTCGGCCAACGATACGGAGCCATCTTCGTAGGTTTGGCGATCGCAGCCGCCATCCTGATCATCCTCTTGATCCTCAACTTTCCGCGCACACAAGGCCGCACTTCTGAGGTGGATGCACTCAAGCAGGTTGGTGCCGACTGGATTCTGGCGCTCATTATCTTCGCGCTCCTTGGCATCACGGCAACTGTGGCAGCCGTGACGATGTACTCATACTTCGCTACAAAGGCAAAGTTGACCAAGGTCCAGGCGACGGCCAGGGCGATCCTGGAGAGTCTGGTCGGTGGCGTGCTCACGTTGGACACTGATGGCGGCGTGACGATCATCAATCGGGCCGCATGTCAAATTCTGGAGATGGACTCTGCCCCGCCTTACCCGGACCTCGACGAGCTGCCTGAGAAGTATCGTCCACTGGTTGGGTTGATCCGCAAGGCGCTGGACGCCCGTCAGTATGTGCAAGATCAGGATTCTGTATTTGTGAATTCGAGGAATCAACAGATCGTGCTTCGTACTAGCATTTCCGAGCAGGTTGATGAAACGGGCGAGCGGGTGGGAATTGTGGTGTTAGTAAAGGATGTGTCGAACTTGGTCACGATGGAAAGCGAACTGCGAAAGCGGGACCGGCTGGCTGCGGCGGGCACCCTGGCTGCCGGCGTGGCCCATGAGATTCGAAATCCTCTGAGCGCGCTCGAACTGAATCTCCGACTCCTTCGAGATGAAGTCACGGGTATTTGCCCAGCTGGTGGCGACGCCGGTAGTGACATCGACGGATACTTCGAGATTCTATCTGCTGAAACACGCCGGCTAAATCGAATTACGTCCAACTTCCTTCAGCTCTCACGGTCCGAACCACTTGCCATGGTTCGCGTTGCCGTGCATCAGGCGGTGACGCAGGTGGCACGGCTTGTCCATCGGGAGGCTCAGGAAAAGAACATCTCGTTGGTCCTTGATCTAATCAGCGGTGATCCAGAAGTATTGGGAGACTCCACGAAGCTTGAGCAGGTCTGTCTAAACATCCTCATCAACGCCATGCAAGCAATGCCCACTGGGGGAGTCATAACCGTCACGTCGTGCATCGATTGGTCCGATGAGCGCAAGTTTCTTAGTCTCGCCTTTGCCGACCAGGGCGTCGGCATTTCACCGGAGAATCTGCCTCGGTTGTTCGACCCATACTTCACGACGCGTTCCGACGGGACGGGCCTCGGACTTGCAATTGCAGACAGGATCGTAACTGACCACGGCGGCAAGATTCTCGTAGAGAGTTCGGTCGGAATAGGAACCGTAGTGACGGTTTGTCTGCCTATGGCGGATCCGGGGGATACTCGCGGAGCGAAGGAGCCCGTCGCATGAAGGGGCGGATCCTGGTAGTTGATGACGAAGCCAACATTCGGAGCGCTCTTGCCAAACTGCTCTCGAAGTTTGGGCACAGCGTTGAGTCGGCTGGGACAGCTCAGGAAGCGCTTCAACTGCTCCAGCCAGGCAAATATCGCGTGGTACTTACGGACCTAAGGATGCCCGGTACTGACGGGCTGTCATTGCTCCGTAAGATTAAGGCGGTGGATCGTTCGATCGAGGTTATCGTCATGACCGCCTACGGGACGGTAGACACCGCCGTCGAAGCGATGCGGGAGGGAGCCTATGATTACATCGAGAAGCCGGTCAACCAGGAGCGCCTTCCGATCCTGATCGATCGCGTGCTGGAGAAACAGGCACTCGCCGACGACAATTCGCGCTTGCGGGAATCGGTAAAGATACAAGACGAATTTGGCGGCCTGATTGGCAAGACCGAGAAGATGGCCGGCATCTATCGGTTCATCGAGATGGTCGCTCCTACCGGCGCAACTGTGCTGATCCAAGGGGAGAGCGGGGTTGGCAAAGAACTGATTGCGCGGGCCATCCATCAACGGAGCCCCCGTTGTCAGGGTCCCCTGATCTCGCTCAATTGCGGTGCGATACCTGAAAGCTTGCTCGAAAGTGAGCTCTTCGGGTTCGAAAAAGGTGCGTTCACGGGCGCCGATACAGCGCGCCAAGGGAAGATCGAGATGTCGGACAAGGGCACGCTGTTCCTCGACGAAGTCGGGGAAATGGACTCTAAAACGCAGATCGAACTACTGCGCGTCATAGAGACCAGAGAGCTCCGCCGGCTTGGGGGATCCAAGCTGATCTCGGTGGATCTCCGGGTGGTGGCTGCCACGAACAAGATACTTAGCGACGAAGTGGCTGCGGGAAGATTCCGGGAGGATCTCTTCTATCGCCTGAACGTGGTGCCGATCTTGGTCCCTCCACTCCGCGAACGGCGAGAAGATGTACCCCTGCTTGCGGAACGGTTTCTTCAGGAGTTCGCCGCGAGATACCAAAAGCCCCGGAAACGCCTTTCTCGAGAAGTGAGCGAGCTCCTGATGGCGCTTCCGTGGCCTGGCAATGTCCGGGAGCTCAGAAACCTGATGGAGCGGCTAACCGTCACCGTTAGTGATGCCATCGTTGGCACGGAAGATCTGCCCGCGGAGTATCGTCCCGCTAAGACCTCGCGGCACATGATCGAAATCCCTATCGGCCAGCCGTTGGAGGAGGTCGAGGAAATGATCATCCGAAAGACGCTCAGCGAGGTTACATCGCACCGTGAAAGAGCAGCTCGCATTCTCGGAATCAGCCCCAGGGCTCTGCACTACAAACTGCGCCGCTATGGAATCATCGAAGACGATACGCCACCGCCCGCCGCTTGAAGTTCGTCTTGTTCGAGGCCCTGCAAGAATTGCAGAAACAACTTTGGGCTTGAGAACAAGGCTTTCAAAGATTCCCGGGAATCGATCCCTTCCTGCCTAAAAGAGCCATGGAACCAAGCTTGCTGTCTGCCGTGGTAGAGTTTTTCCACAGGCGAAAGGCTGCGTTTCCCTTGACCCACGATATCGAGGCAGACGAAAGCGCAAGAACCAGCGTGTTCTGGAAGTCTCGGGGTAACGACGAGGCATGAACTCGCTTCCCGTTGGCGAGACCTTTGCCCTTGGTCTTTTGGCCTACACAGTGGGCGCTTTCGCTTCTCTCGCTAGCTGGCGCAGACCCAAGTTGGCCCGCTATCTGTGTTGTGGATCGGCATTGGCGGGCGCTGTCCTGGAAGGTTGCGCAGCAATTCTCGGCCTGTTGCAGGGCACGCCAGTCCGATGGTCGATCCCCTCCGGGGTTCCGCTATTTGCGTACAGCTTCTCCTACGATGCTTTGGCTGGTTTCTTAGATCTGACCCTGGCCATTCTTGTGGCGGCGGTCGCCATCTACTCGTTCAGCTATCTGAAAGAATTCGAGGGCCGGAGGAACATCGGTATCTTCGGCCTGCTGTTCCATCTCTTGCTTCTCAGCTTGACGATCGTCTTCACGAGCGCCAATGCTTTCCTGTTCCTGATCGCGTGGGAAGTCATGGCGCTCGCAGCCTATGGGTTGGTGACGTTTTATCACGAAGACCCGGAGGCCAGAAGGGCTGGACTGCTGTACATCATCATGGCTCACATCGACGCCGGATGCCTGCTTCTTGGCTTTGCTCTCTTGACTCAGGCCAGTGGCAGCGCAGAGTTCTCGAGCTTCCACGCAGCCGCGGCACAGCTGTCCAGCAGTCAGCAGGCCGCAGCATTTGTGCTGTTCTTTCTGGGGTTCAGTATTAAGGCCGGCGTCATTCCGTTTCATATCTGGCTGCCCGCCGCTCACCCAGTCGCTCCGAGCAACATCTCGGCTCTACTCTCTGGAATTGTGATCAAGACCGGCATCTACGGCATGGCTCGCATTTTCTTCGATGCCTTGGGGGTTCTGCCCGCCTGGGCCGGTGTGTTCGTGCTCATCCTGGGAGTCGCCTCCGCCGTTCTCGGCGTCTTATACGCATTGATGGAGCATGATCTCAAGCGGCTACTGGCGTACCACAGTATCGAGAACATTGGCATCATCCTCATGGGCCTTGGCTCCGCTCTGATTTTTCGCGTGACGGGACATCCACAACTCGCGGCATTAGCGCTGATCGCCGCGATGTTTCACACGATGAATCACGCGATCTTCAAGTGTCTCCTGTTCCTGGGAGCCGGGTCCGTGCTCCATTCGACCGGAACACGAAACATGGACAAGCTCGGCGGTTTGATTCGTCCGATGCCGGTGACGGCGTTCTGTTTCCTGATTGGAGCGGCCGCGATCTCAGGTCTTCCCCCGTTGAACGGATTTGTCAGTGAATGGCTGACCTACCAAAGCCTCCTGGCGGGATTTGGCGCAACCGGAGGTCTGACACGCATCCTGTTTCCGATCGCCGGGTCGATGCTGGCGTTGACCGGAGCGCTCGCTGCGGCTTGCTTTGTGAAGGCGTTCGCCATCACTTTCCTGGCTCTGCCCCGCGGCGCCGAATCTGGCCACGTGCATGAGGTTCCCCGCTCGATGCTGGCCGGCATGGGCTGGCTGACAATGGCGTGCGCAGTCCTCGGATTGGGAGCTACGTGGTTCCTCCCAGTGTTTGATGCCATGACCGAGCAATTGCTCGGCCTGAGAGTCGGCACCAATCTCATAACCAGCAACGGTCTGGTTTTATCGGTGGGCACTCCTCACGGAGGTACCGTCTCGACCGCGATTATTGGCGTCGGGCTCTTGATTCTTCTGGTTCCGACCGCATTTCTGGTTTCGCGCGGCGCGAGGCGATTTGCGCGGACACACGGGCCGACCTGGGACTGCGGGTTGCCCGGACTGTCGGACGATAACGAATACACGGCGACCGCATTCTCAAAAGCGTTACGGATGATCTTCTCGGCACTGTACCAGCCGCGCCGTGAAATTCAGGCAGTATTCGACGTGTCCCCCTACTATCCGAAGGAAATCCATTTCGAGAGCGAGATTGAGCCTACTTTCGAGAAAAGACTATATGCGCCCCTGCAAGGTCTCATCTTGTGGTTCTCCACCAGGATGCGAGCCGTTCAGGCCGGCAGCGTTCATGCGTATCTGGCGTATATTTTCATCACCCTGGTCGTGCTGCTTCTCTTGATCTCCCGTCAGTGAACGGTCTCTGCAATATTTGCAGCAATGCTCTCCAGTGCCTCGTAAAGCGAATCGCTCAAGCTCTCCGGCGGCCAACTCCTTGGATGGACTTCCCACCTGTGGACCTCGGTGTGCTCTCAATTTGACTGTATTCATGGATAATACGATCGATGAAGAACTGCCCGCCTCGTTCCCCCCGCGTGATCGGGAGAGCGAGGCGTGAATCAGATTCCCGTATCCCAGGCTTTTCTAAGCGGTTTGACCCTGTACGCCGCTGCTGGACTCGTCGGGTTGATAGGTGCCAGGCAGCGGAACTTGGTCCGGATCGTAGCCTGCGCATTTTCCGCTCTGGGCGCTGTGCTGGAGGGTGTCGCTTCGTTCGCGGTGATCAGGGATGCGCATGAGACCATCATTTCGATTCCTTCTGGGACCTTTTTTCTTCCGTACACATTCCGCCTGGACCCGCTATCGTGCTACTTCAATCTCGCGCTGGCCGTTGTGGGCTTGGCAATCTCGATCTATTCGTTCGGGTACCTGAAGAGCTTTGATTCCAAGAAGCCTGTAGGAGTCTTCTGCTTTTTCTATTCCTTGCTGCTCATCAGCTTGACGGCTGTCTTCACTGCAGCCAATGCGGTCCTATTTCTCATCGCTTGGGAATTGATGGCTCTTGCAGCCTACTTCCTGGTAAGCTTCGACCACGAAAAGGATGAAACCCGAAGAGCGGGGATTCTGTTCTTCATCATGTCGCACGCCGGTACCGGGGCCCTTCTCGTGGCATTCCTTCTCTTAGGGACATGGGCAGGAAGCTTCGATTTCTCAGCTTTCCATCTGGCGAGCCAAACTCTGACTACCATGCAGCGCGGCTCACTATTTCTTTTATTCTTTCTGGGTTTTGGCGTGAAAGCGGGCATGATCCCCGTGCATGTATGGCTCCCCGCGGCGCATCCCGCGGCTCCTAGCAATGTATCGGCGCTGATGTCGGCGATCCTCATCAAGACCGGAATCTACGGCATCCTGCGGATCGCTTTCGACTTCCTGGGAATCCCGCCGTTGTGGTGGGGCCTGGTGGTGCTCGCCGCCGGAACGGTCTCCGCGGTTTTAGGTGTTCTCTATGCACTGATCGAGCCCGATCTTAAACGGATGCTGGCGTATTCGACGATCGAGAATGCCGGTATCATCCTCATGACACTAGGCGGCGCCATGGTCTTTCGGTCTTATGACCGCCCGGTGCTCGCGGCTATTGCGCTGGCGGCTTGTCTGTTCCACATTTTCAATCACGCCGTCTTCAAATCCTTGCTCTTCCTGAGCGCCGGCGCAGTGGTCCACGCAACGGAAACGCGTAATATGGAGCGCATGGGAGGACTCATCCGCCGCATGCCGCTGACGGCGCTGTGTTTTCTGGTGGGGGCGATCTCGATATCGGGCCTTCCGCCTCTCAACGGCTTTGTGAGTGAGTGGCTGAGTTACCAAGCTCTGTTGGGCGGTTTTGGGAGCACCCTGAGCTTGACGCGAATCGTCTTCCCGATTGCCGGTTCGCTACTGGCGCTGACTGGAGCGCTGGCGGCCGCGTGCTTTGTGCGCGCCTTCGGAATTGGCTTCCTGGCATTGCCACGTAGCTCTCAGGCAACCCAGGCACACGAGACCCATCCCTCCATGTTGGCAGGCATGGGTGCCTTAGCCGCGCTGTGCATCGCTCTTGGACTTGGAGCGACGCTCTGGCTACCTATTTTGGACCCGCTGGTCGTCCAACTCGTGAACACTAAAGTGAGCGGCAGTCTTGTCCTCGCAGGCAGCCTTGTACTCTCTTCGGGCTCCCCCAAGGGCGGGACGGTAGCCCCGGCTGCACTTGCGGGCCTCCTCGTCTTGCTCACTCTGCTGCCGGGGCTTTTGTTGGCTTTTTGGCGGCGGCGCAGGCGCACAGTTTCCGGCCCGACCTGGGATTGTGGATTGCCGGGGTTGACGGAAGATAACGAATACACGGCGACAGCCTTCTCAAAACCGCTACGAATGATCTTTGCGGCGTTCTATCAACCACGCCGCGAGATTCAGACCGAGTTCGAAGTTTCGGCCTACTACCCAACCTCCATCCGATTTGAAAGCGGCGTCGAGCCCGCATTTGAAACACATCTGTATACCCCGCTCAAAGACAGAATCCTCACTCGCGCCGGTCGCCTTCGAACGATTCAGGCCGGCAGCATTCACGCGTACTTGACCTACATCTTTATCACACTGGTCGTGCTCTTGCTGTTTGGAGTGCGCTCATGATTGAGGTTCTTGTCAAGTCAGTTATTCAACTGATCCTCTTATTACTGGTTGCTCCTCTCATCACCGGCATCATCAGAACTCTGAAAGCCCGGCTCCAGACGCGCCGCGGACCTGACATCGTGCAGCCCTACCGCGACATCCTCAAATTGCTCCGTAAAGGAATGGTGATCCCGAATACGGCGTCGTGGATTTTCTCGGCGACGCCCTACATCGTTTTTGGGACGGCCGCTCTTGTCGGTTTGATGATCCCCATGACCGCTACCGACGCGCCACTCAGCCTCTTCGGTGGTGTTCTCGCGGTGGTCTATCTGTTGGCGCTGGGACGCTTTTTTCTGGCCCTGGGCGGGCTCGATACGGGAAGTTCGTTCGGAGGCCTCGGCAGCAGCCGGGAAATGACGATTTCAGCAATCGCGGAGCCGGCCATGATGCTTGCGATCTTCACTGTGGCCCTCAGCGCCAATTCTACAAATCTAAGCGAGATGGCCAGATCCGCAGTGAGCCAAAGTTGGAGGTTCTTAGCGCCGTCGCAAATCCTCGCGTTTTCGGGACTCTTCATTGTGCTGATCGCAGAAACAGGCCGCATCCCTGTCGATAATCCGGCCACTCACCTTGAGCTGACGATGATTCACGAAGCCATGCTCCTGGAGTATTCGGGGCCGTATCTGGCGTTGATTGAATGGGGCGCCTCCATCAAGCAGCTGGTCCTGATGACTCTACTGGTCAACACTTTCTTCCCGTTCGGATTGAGCTCCAGCTGGATGGTTTCCGGTCTCAGCCTGGGTCTTGTTTTTTACCTTTTGAAACTGTTCCTGCTGGCTTGTTGCATCGTTCTGGTCGAGACGACAAACGCCAAACTGCGCCTGTTCCGGGTTCCGGAACTGCTTGCAGTCGCGTTCATCCTGGGAGCGCTTGCCCTGATTTCGACATTCCTATTCTGAGGTCCGCATGTCATTTGTTCATGACCCACAATTCGGCGACAGAATGATCACGCTGATGGCGGCGCTGGTTTTGGTGCTGCAAATCGCCATGGTGGGTCAGAGATGGCTGATTACGAACATTCGTATGTTTGCTCTGCAATCCTTTCTGCTGGCTGCAATAGCTGGAACCATTGCCTTCTTCAATCACTCGAATCACATCTACATAGCAGCGGCGCTGACCTTCGTCGTGAAAACGTTGGTGCTTCCAATTCTCCTGGAGCGCATCGTGGCCAGAGTCGGTATCCAGCAGGAAATCGAGCCACTCATCAACGTCCCCCTATCGGTTCTCATCTCGGGCGGTTTGACGCTGGTCGGCTACATCGTCGCTGAGTCCTTTTACCACCCCGAAGAAACGTCCGCCTCAGCGGCGCTTGGACACAACACTCTGGCCATCGCGATCGCTCTGTTTCTGATCGGCTTCTTTATGATGTTGAACCGCCGCAAAGCCTTGACCCAGGTCCTGGGGCTGCTCTCCATGGAGAATGGCCTCTTTCTGGCGGCCATCTCGTTAACCTACGGGATGCCTTTGGTGGTTGAGATTGGCATTTTCTTCGACGTCCTGGTCGCCGTAATGGTGCTGGGCATTCTCGTCTACCGGATCGGCGAGACGTTCGACTCGATGGACGTCAGTAAGCTACGGAGGCTGCGCGGCTAGGCATGGTTCTCCTCTGGCTTCTTCTTATCCCTCTGGTGGCGGGCCCCCTGGCTTTCTTTTTGCGAAAGCGGCCTGCGATGGAGGCGACGAATGTGGCTACCTTCGCCGTGGTGCTTGCCCTCGCAGCCGCGCTAGTGGCGCAGGTGCTGCGAAGCGGACCGGTTTCGTACTGGGACGGATTCCTCTATGCGGACGCTCTCAGTTCGTTGATCGTCTTGCTAACGGCTTTCGTGGCACTCGCATGCTCCATCTATGCTGTCGGCTATTTCCGGCACGACGAGCAAAACACCGTTTTCGTCGAAGCGGAAGATGTGTTGGGCGAGATGGCGGCGTACAAACTGCGGAAATACTATTCTCTGACTCCGCTGTTTGTTTTTGCCATGCTTCTGGTCGCGCTCGCAAACAACCTCGGAGTGCTCTGGGTTGCCATCGAAGGAACAACGTTGGCGTCCGTGTTTCTGGTCACGTTTTACGGGCGCGAAACTTCTCTCGAAGCTGCATGGAAGTACGCCATCATCGGAGGCGTTGGCCTCTCCATGGCCCTATTCGGCACGATTCTGACTTACTACGCCGCTCATCAGATCATGGGGACCGACACGCTTGCCGGCCTGAACTGGTCCGTCCTGGTCGTGAACGCCGCTCAGCTTGACAAACCCACCATGCGGCTGGCTTTTATCCTGATTTTGCTCGGCTTCGGAACTAAAGCGGGGATCGCGCCCATGCACACGTGGAAGCCTGACGCCTACAGTGAGGCGCCAGTCCCAGTGGCGGCGATGCTCGCGGCTGGGGTCCTCAACTGTGCGCTCTACGGACTGGTGCGGTTCTACATTCTGGCTTCGAAGAGTCTGGGCCCCCAGTTCGCCTCTCAGCTTTTGATAGTTTTCGGGCTGCTTTCAATGGGAGTCGCAGTTCCGTTCGTTCTCGTCCAGAGGAGCTTCCGGCGCCTGCTGGCGTATTCGAGCATTGATCACTGCGGGATCATGGTGCTTGCACTCGGTTTCGGCGGGCCGCTCGGCGTCCTGGGGATGTTTCTGCACATGACCTTTCACGCGATCACCAAACCCTTGCTGTTCTTCTGTGCAGGTAACATCCAGCAACACCTGAACACAGATCTGTTCCGCAAGGCGAAGGGTGGACTGATCCACTCCATGCCCTGGAGCGGAGCCGCCTTCCTCATGGGGACTTTGGCGGTTACAGGGTCGCCTCCCTTCAGCCTGTTCCAGAGCGAATTCACAATCCTGCGCGGAGCCTTCGGAGGAGGCTACGTTTTCTCATCCATTCTTTTCGTGATCTTTCTGGTAGCGATTTTCTCGGGGTTTCTTGTGCACATCGCGAATCTTGTTCTCGGACCGGACCCGGGGCTTCACAACGGGGAAACCTGCCGGTGGAAGAAATACTCCGTCCTGAGTTTGGCTTCGGTAATTATCGTCATGGGCTTTTGGATACCTGCCCCACTGTTCCGCTTAATCCAGGGCGCAGCGGGTATCGTTATGAGTGCGCAATGAGTCTGTCTACGTTGTTCGAGACCATTCAAGAGAAGTTTGGCAAGCAGATTCAATCGATGCATGCTGAACACGAAGATCAGGCCTATATCTTCATGGGCGATCCGGATATTCGGCCAATCACGGAATACCTGAGAGGCGAGTTCCAAGCCAGGCTGGTTTCGGTGTTCGCCGAAGACAGGCGTTCGCGAGAAGGCGTGTTCTTTAACTACTACGTGTTCGAACAGAGGGGCGATACGCAATTCCTGATCGTGAGAGCGCCAGTTCCCGCCGCTGATCCCCGATTCCCATCACTTTCGGCCGAGCTGCCGGCGGTCAACTGGCAGGAACGTGAGATCCAGGATTGGTTTGGGCTGACCGCTGTCGGACACCCCAATCCCCGAAGGGTAGCCTTGCATGACAATTGGCCCGATGTACATCCCTTGCGCAAGGACTTCCTGATTGACACGGTGTTGCCGCCATTCGAGGGTGAGCGCCACATCTACAGGCCGGCTTTAGGAGAAGGCGTGCTCCAGGTTCCCGTGGGTCCGGTCCATGCGGGGACAATCGAACCCGGCCATTTCAGCTTCGCCGTCGCGGGCGAGCCAATCCTGTACCTGCAGCTTCGAATGTTCTACACCCATAAAGGCACCGAAAAGCTCTTTGAGAAACTGCCAATTCACAAGGCCGTATTTCTGGCCGAGAGCATATCCGGCGATTCAAGCTTTTCTCATGGCACTGCTTTCTGTCAGGCCATCGAACGAGCGGCTGAGATTGAAGTTCCGTCAGATGCGCTGATCATGCGCACTATTCTCCTGGAGCTAGAGAGGCTCTGTAACCACGTTGCCGATATTGGCGCGATCGCCACAGATGTCGGATTCGTGGTCGCAAATGCGCATGCCAGCCGCCTGAAAGAGATGCTACTTGCCGCCAATGAACAGCTGGCTGGAAATCGTCTCTTGAGAGGAATGGTTTGTATCGGAGGCGTCCGAAGGGCTTGGGGCGCTTGGCAAATCGAACTTTTGCGCGTCGCAATCGAGGCGTTCACACGGGAATTTCGAGATCTGGTGGCCTTGATTAATTCCTCCGAGTCGACCCGCGATCGCCTGGAACACACCGGGATACTGAAGCCCGAAATCGCGCGGGACTTGGGGATTGTAGGTGTAGCCGGCCGCGCTTCGGGGATCGATTTGGACGTGCGGCGCGATCATCCTTATGCGGCCTATCCCAGCTTTTCATTCAAGGTTCCAATTTATCAAGCCGGCGACGTGTGGCACCGCCTGCAGGTGCGTGTCGACGAAGTACAGGAATCGATAAGCATGATCCGAGAGGCTGCCAGTCGTAATCTGAGCGGACAGTTTCGTGTTCCCGTTCCGCCAATTCCCCCGAACCGCTGCGCGCTGAGCGCCGTCGAGGGATGGCGCGGCGAGATTATCCATTGGATTCGCACGGGTTCCGACAATCATCTGGAACGTTGCAAGATCAAAGATCCTTCGCTTAATAACTGGCCGGCGTTGGTCGAGGCGGTTCAGGGAAACATCATTGCCGACTTCCCCGTCATCAACAAGAGTTTCAATCTTTCCTACTCGGGAACGGACCGGTAAACATGTTCAAGATTCTCCAGAAGACGATTCGCACCGGCATCGTCACGACAACCTATCCCAGTAAGCCGGCTCGCGTCTCCGATCACTTTCGCGGCCGCCCGAGTTTTGATTTCGAAAAGTGGCAGGATGCGCGACCCGCGGCTGACGAGTGTCCGACCGGTGCGATCTCCTGGCGCAATACGGACGATTCGCGGAAAGTTACCGTCGACTATGGTCTGTGCGTCTTTTGCGGATTGTGCGCAGAAGCGTCGCCCGATCAAGCGGTGAGAATCACGAAGGAATTCGAGCTGGCGACTGCTAACCGGGGTAGCCTCGTCCTCACAGCGGAATACACGCTAAATGCGGATGGCACTCATCGAAACTTGAGCGCCGTATCTCACGGATGCGCGAATGCCGACGCGGATGTCGAGAGCGTTGGAGCGAAAGCGCGTGAGACGATCCAGAAACTTCTGGGGAGGTCTCTCTCAATCCGCGAAGTGGATGCAGGGTCGTGCAATGGATGTGAGTTAGAGATCGTCGCCCTGAACAATCCGATCTACGACATTGAGCGCTTCGGCATTCACTTTGTCGCCTCTCCTCGCCACGCTGACATGCTCCTGGTGACCGGTCCTGTGACCCGGAATATGGAGCTTGCCCTACTGAAGACGTATCGAGCCATGCCAGAACCGAAGTTAGTCGTCGCGGTCGGCGCGTGCGGCATCAGTGGGGGGATCTTTGGCGAGAACTATGCCTCTCTAGGAGGTGTTGACAAGGTCGTGCCCGTAGACGTTTACATTCCGGGATGCCCACCCCGGCCACAAGCCTTGCTCCAAGGAATTCTACTCGCCGTGGGACGGCTTCGCGAAAAACGGTATGACGAGCACCCCAGTAGGTAACAAGTATCCCGTAGAAATCAACGAGATGACGATGGCCGATTACGATGAGGTGCTCTCGCTGCTCCGGGGTTCACCAGGTGCCGCCATACGAGGAGCAGACTCGCGCGAGGGCACGGAACGCTACCAGGTCCAAACGAGACTATCGACCGCGACGGAGGCTATTACAACTCTCCTTTCTCTCGGCATGCACACTGCGTGTGGACTTTGACGTGACAGACTCCCTGCGGCGTTTCAAGGCTGAAATCTTTCAAGCCTTAGCTCACCCGACGCGAATCGCGATAGTCGAAGCTCTCAGCCATGGCGAGCTGTCAGCGGGCCAGCTAGTCGACAAACTGGGAGTTGAACAAGCCAATGCGTCGCAACACCTCTCGATTCTGCGTGCCAAGAAGATCGTGGTTAATCGCAAAGCGGGAAACCAAGTCTACTATTCACTGCGAGACACCGTGTTGATTGAGGTTCTGGACATCCTGCGCCGCTATTGCTGCTCGCAACTGACTGACACAGTGAACATGCTCAAAGAGATTAACCATACCGAGACGGGAAAGCAGCGGAAAAGATCCCGATGAACGATTCCCAGACGCGCAATCTCTTTGACGCACTGGCGTCGTTCTATGAGTGGCATTGGGGACGGGCGTTTTTGGAAGACTCGGTTAGCTTCCGATATGGCCCATGTCTGAAAGCGCTGAGATAATCAAGCTCTTTTTTCGTTCCACCGTTGCGCAAAACTGCTGTTGCGGATACACTACAAGCGGCCGGAGCGGAGGATAAGCCTCTGCTGGGAAGCAAGCTGAGCGCCGACTCCGGGGCCAAGACCAGGCTGGGGTTCGGTTAAAACTGAGCCCCAGCGGCAAAAGTGATTCACTGGGATTGGCATCCAAGCGATAAATCCCAGGGG